>NZ_JBVIBD010000015.1:0-88884 GCF_055573595.1 Streptomyces sp. NPDC030165
AAACGCCCGGTTACATTTCGAACCCGGAAGCTAAGCCTTTCAGCGCCGATGGTACTGCAGGGGGGACCCTGTGGGAGAGTAGGACGCCGCCGAACAATTTTTCAGCTCCGGTCTCTGAACCTTGATGGTTCAGGGACCGGAGCTTTTTTGCGTTCCCGGTGAATTCGGAGTTCTGCCGAGGGCGGTCAGTCGGTCTTCTTCCAGAACGCCAGGGTGGTGAGGGAGAAGAGGATCAGGTTGGCGACGCTCAGGGCGGCCCCCTGGAGGGCCGTACCGATGGCGCCGGGCCAGAGCTTGGTGACGGCGGCCCCGAGGAGGGTGCAGACCAGGGGATTCGCGACGCACATCCAGCGGGGCAAGGCGGTGCCGCCGCGGAGGACGAGGACGCCCATCCAGACGGAACCGACGATCCAGAGCGCCAGGAGTACGGCGTACGGGATGAAGAGCACGGTGGCGAGGTCACCCGGAAGGGTGGTCAGTGCGTCGGAGCCGGCGCCGGACTCGTGGACCGCCTTCGCGGCCTGGCCCCAGTAGAAGAACGAGCCGTGGGCGAAGGGGGCGAGCGCGTAACCGGCTGTCAGGAGGAGGCAGGGCGGCAGGGCGAGCCGGCGGGGCTGCGGGGTGAGGGCCTGGCGGAAGTGGCGGCAGGCGAGGAGGTAGAGCGGCCCGGTCAGGACGCCGAGCAGCGCGCCCCAGGCGAGGCGGGTGGTGGAGGCGGGCAGCATCGCGGCCAGGGAGTCGCGGGCCATGCCGTCGTACGCGGACAGGATCGGGTACTGGCCCGCCGTCCCCATGGGCTTCCCGAGCAGCAGGATGTCGCCGACGAGCCAGGCCACGGAGGCCGCGATCCCGGCGACGCCGGCCAGGCGGAGGGTGCGGAGCCCGCTGCAGGGTGGAGAGGGCGAGGCCGTGGGCTTGTGGGGAGAGACGGCGGTGGGGCCGGGGGGCTCGGACACGGTGGTGCCTCCGCAACGGACGCAGTGTTAGTTAGGTGAGGCTAGCCTAATAACAGGGTGAGGGGTGGGAAAGGTGAATGACGTGTGGCCAGGGGGACGGACTGCTGGGATGCTGGGCCGATGGGGTATCTGGTCAGGCCGGTGAAGGCGGACGAATGGCAGCGGCTCAGGGAGCTCCGGCTGGCGGCGCTGGCCGATCCGGTCGCGCGTATCGCCTTCAACGAGTCCTTCGAGAAGGTCGCGGCGTACCCGGACGAGGTGTGGCAGCGGCGGGCGGCACGGAGCGATGAGGACCGGGATCCGCTGACGTTCATCGGCGAGGCGCCCGACGGCAGTTGGGGCGGCATGGTCGTCGTGCTCGTCGAGCGGGAGGGTGCGGAGGAGCGGGACGGCGAGGAGCCGTGGGCGCACGTCGTGGGCGTGTACGTCCGTCCGGAGCACCGCGGTACGGGGCTGGTGCGCGAGCTGTTCGCGGCGGCCGTGGAATGGGCGTGGAGCCGTACCGAGCCGGCGGTGGCGCGCGTACGGCTCTGGGTGCACGAGGAGAACGAGCGCGCGATGGCGCTCTACCGGTCGCTGGGCTTCGTCGAGACCGGCCGGACGATGGCCGACCCCAAGGACGAGACCGCCATCGAGCGCGAGATGGCGCTGGAACGCGCGTAGCGGGCGCCGGTCAGGCCGGAAGCGGTGTGTGCGGCCAGCGGGCGCGGGCCTGCTCCTGGGAGCGCAGTGTGGCCAGCGTCAACAGCCCCTGTACGCGGCCGGTTTCCAGGAGGCCGGGCAGGGCGGGGAACGGGGCCAGCGCCGCGATGTCGTCCAGGACGAGGGTGAGTGGTGGGTCGAGCCGACCGGCGGATGACCGTTCGGCCATGCGGCGGCCGCGCTCGACCACGTTGGAGAGGAGCGCGATGAGCAGCGGCATCGCGCCCGGAGTGGTGCGCGGATCCTCGATGGATTCCCCTACCACGTAGAGCGTTCCCCCTTCGTCGATGAAAGATTCGAGAAGGAGGGCATCGGATCGAGCCGGATTGCAGGCGTCCCGGATGTGGATCGAGGAGAGCGACGCCAGGGTGCGGGAGACCAACTCCTGGGCCATCTCGCGGCGTTCCGCGTGCGCGGTCAGTACGGACTCCAGCTCGCCCGCCTGGCCCGGCGACGCCTTCTGGTTCGTCCGCAGGATGCGTACGGGCTCATGTGCGGCGCCCTTGGTGTGCGCCCAGCGGTGCAGCTGGCGGAAGGGCCGGCCGTCCACCGCGGCGGCGTGCAGCCAGCAGCGCAGCAGCGTCGTCGCGGCGTCGGCCACCGCGGAGTCCAGCGCGCCGGAGGGGCGTACGGGGGTGAGGAGCGCTGCCGCGCGGGCCGCGGCGGTCCCGATGTCCTCGCAGCCCGACGTCGGTGACCAGCGCATACGGGCCGGGGTGTCCAGAAGGTGCTGCGGGTCGTACGTCACGAGCGGGCCCAGCTTGGCGCGGCCGTCCTTGGTGTCGGCCCAGAGGGCGGGGTCGGTGGTGGCGACGACGAGAGGGCCCTCGGCCGCGGTGATGGCGGCCGCGGCGAGCGCGCCGGCCTGGCGGCGGTCGGTGCCGTAGTGCACGGCCGGGGTGAGGGCGGTGTCGGGGGTGGGGGGCGTGAGGTCGGGGGTGAGGCCGTGCGCAGGGCCGGGAACGTAGCCGGGGGCGCTGGGGGCGACTGTGGGCGTTGCGGGCGGCGGCGCTGCTGAGGCGGTCGCGGGTGCAACCGGGGGGGACGCTGGGGGTGCTGAGGCGGTCGTGGGTGCTGCCGGGGCGGGCGCTGGGGGCGGCGTAGGTGCTGCTGCCGGAGGTGCGGCAGCCGTCTCGGGGGCGTCTGTGGGTGTCGTCCCGCCCTGTGCGGCGCCTTCGTTCCACCCGGGGACTCCGGCCCCGGCCCGTCGGTTCGCCCGCACCACCCGATAGCGGGCGATCGTCCCCATGGCGAAGACCGTCAGGACGACGAGCACCAGCAGTTCGCTGATGAGGATGCCCCAGAACAGCCCGTACCCGGAGAGCTGCGCGGCCGGGGTGTCGGGCCAGGCGGCCGTGAGGTCGTGCGGGGCGGCTATCAGGCTGCGCAGGGCCAGTGGCGTACGGGTGAAGGTCACGCCGTCCGGCCAGGCGCCGTGGGTGAAGAGGCCGGCCAGGCCGGTCGCCGTCCAGGCCAGGACGGTGAGGCCGAGGAGGAAGGCGAGTACGCCTATCAGGAGGGAGTCGGGGACGCCCCGTCCCCGGCCGCCGCTCGGCCCTCCCATGCCTCCCGGACCGCCCCGGCCACCAGGGGCGCCCGTACCGCCGTACCCGTCCCCGTGTCCCCGTGTCACGCCACCGTCTCGCTCGACTCGTCCCGGAACTGCCGCTGCATCGCCAGCTCTTCGGCCTGCCGTTCGGCCTCCGCGTCGGCCGCGCGGCCGATCGCGAGCGCTTCGTTCGTCATCATCGTGGCGGAGCTCTCGGTCATCGCCCGGTCGGTGTAGACCAGCGGCCGTTCCGCCTCGGTGATCAGGTGTTTGACGACCTGGACGTTGCCGTTGACGTCCCACACCGCGATGCCGGGCGTGAGCGTCGGGATGATCTCGACCGCCCAGCGCGGCAGGCCGAGGACCGCGCCGGTGGCCCGGGCCTCGTCGGTCTTCTGTGCGTAGATCGTGCGGGTGGAGGCCATTTTCAGGATCGCCGCGGCTTCCTTGGCGGCCGCGCCGTCCACCACGTCGCTGAGGTGGTGGACGACGGCGACGAAGGACAGGCCGAGGCGCCGGCCGAACTTCAGCAGCCGCTGGAAGAGCTGGGCGACGAAGGGGGAGTTGATGATGTGCCAGGCTTCTTCGACGAGGAAGATCCGTTTCTTCCTGTCCGGGCGGATCCACGTGTGCTCCAGCCACACGCCGACGATGGCCATCAGGATCGGCATCGCGATCGAGTTGCGGTCGATGTGCGAGAGGTCGAAGACGATCAGTGGCGCGTCGAGGTCGATGCCGGCGGTGGTCGGGCCGTCGAACATGCCGCGCAGGTCGCCGTCGACCAGCCGGTCGAGGACCAGGGCCACGTCCAGGCCCCAGGCCCGTACGTCGTCTATGTCGACGTTCATGGCCTCCGCTGATTCCTTCTCGGGGTGGCGGAGCTGCTCGACGATGTCGGTGAGGACCGGCTGGCGGTTGGTGATCGTCTCGTTGACGTACGCGTGGGCGACCTTGAGGGCGAAGCCGGAGCGCTCGTCCAGGCCGCGGCCCATGGCGACCTCGATGATCGTGCGGAGCAGGGCGAGCTGGCCGGTCGTGGTGATCGACGGGTCGAGGGGGTTGAGGCGGATGCCGCCGTTGAGGGCGGCGGTGGGGTCCAGGCGGATGGGGGTGATGCCGAGCTGCTCGGCGATCAGGTTCCACTCGCCGACGCCGTCCTCGCCCTGTGCGTCCAGGACGACGACCTGCCGGTCGCGGAAGCGCAGCTGGCGCAGCACGTACGTCTTCTCCAGCGCCGACTTGCCGTTGCCGGACTCGCCGAGGACGAGCCAGTGGGGGGCCGGGAGCTGCTGGCCGTACAGCTGGAAGGGGTCGTAGATGTAGCCCTTGCCGCTGTAGACCTCGCGGCCGATGATCACGCCGGAGTCGCCCAGGCCCGGTGCGGCGGTCGGCAGGTAGACGGCCTGGGCCTGGCCGGTGGAGGTCCGTACCGGAAGCCGCGTCGTCTCCACCTTCCCGAACAGGAAGCTGGTGAACGCCTCGGTGAGCGCTGCGAGCGGATCGAGCATGGCCATGACGTACGCGCCTCCCAGCGGCTTAGCGGCGGATCCCGGTCGCGAACGGCAGCGTGTTGACGAAGGCCCGGTGGTGTTCCCGGTCGCACCACTCCAGTTTGAGGTAACTCTTGCCCGCCGAGGCGCGGATGGTCCGCTTGTCGCGGGCCAGCGCCTCCGGGGAGCGGGCGGAGACGGTGATGTAGCCGACGAGGTTGACGCCCGCCGCGCCCGAGGCCAGGTCCTCGCCGCGCTGGTCGACGCGGCCGTGGTGGGCCACGTCGCGCGGGTCGACCACCCGGTTCATCTTGGCGGCCCGGCTGGCCTCCGCGTCGTCGTTGGTCTTCTCCGTCAGCATCCGCTCGATCGCGATCTCGGTGGGCTCCAGGTCCATGCAGACCGCCACCGTACGGATGACGTCGGGCGTGTGCACAAGCAACGGTGCCAGGAAGTTGACGCCGACCGGGGTCAGCGGCCACTCCTTGATCCATGCCGTGGCGTGGCACCACGGCGCGCGGGTCGCCGACTCGCGGGTCTTGGCCTGGAGGTACGTCGGCTCCATCGCGTCCAGCTCGGCCGGCCAGGCGTTGCGCTTGGTCATCGCCTGGATGTGGTCGATGGGATGGTCCGGGTCGTACATGGAGTGCACCAGGGAGGACAGCCGGCTCTGCCCGAGAGGCTGCCGTACGCGGATGTCGGCCTCGGCCAGCCGGGCGCAGATGTCGGTCAGCTCGCGCGCCATGACGACGGCCAGACCCGCGTCCCGGTCCAGCTTCTTGCGGATCAGCCCGCCGTTGTGCAGGTGCGCGGCGCGCGCCATGGTGTGCGCCTCGGCGGCCAGTTCACGGGTGTAGTGCATGCAGGCGACGAGGTAGGCGCGGTGCTGCTCTGAGGAGGTGGAGACCATGGACTGGAGCTGGTCGTAGGAGTCCTGGAGCCAGTCGGGGGAGTCCGGGTTGCCGCGCTGGGCGACGTCCTTGGCGTGCGCGTCGGGGTCGGCGGGGAGCGTACGGGCCAGCATCTGCAGGCGGGTGACGAAGCCGTCCCCGTTGGCGACGTGCTTGAGCAGCGTGCCGAACCGCTCGACCAGCGCCTCCTGGTCCTCACTGTCCCGCAGGCCGACGCCCGGGCCCTCGATCTCGATGGCGGCGGTGACCGTACGGCGGTCGGCATGCAGCAGGACGGCGATCTCGTCCGGGCCGAACGGCGCGGACAGCCAGTTGATGCGGCCGATGCCGGGCGGCGGGCCGACCTCCACCTCCCGGCCGTCCAGGCGGACACCGGCCTCGGCGGCTCCGGAGCGGTACGTCGTGCCCTGGCGGACCGTACGCCGGTAGCTGCGGTTGATCTCGAACCACTTGTAGAACGTACGGCCGCGGTACGGGAAGTAGACCGCGGCGATCGCCAGCAGCGGGAAACCGGTCAGGGTGACGATCCGCAGCGACAGCACCGGCACCAGCAGGCCGCACACCATGCCGACGAACGCGCCCGCGATGATCAGCGCGATCTCACCGGTCTCGCGGTTCTTGCCGACGATCGCGTTCGGGCGGGCGCGGCCGATCAGGTACGTGCGGCGGGGCGCGATCGGGTGGGACTGGGTCGTCAACGCCCGTCACCTCCAGGAGTCTTGCCGGTGCGGGTGCTGCCGGACGAGCCGCCGCTCGGACCGGGGGACGGATGCGAACGGGAGCCCGGGGAGGCGGGGGCCGGGACGCGGCCGCCGGAGGCGCCGCCACGGCTGCCGTGGGCGGCGACGCCGCCGGACACCGCGTCGGCGGGCCGGGCCTGCCCGCCACCCTGCTCCTGGCCACCGCCCCCGCCGGACCTGCGGGAGCTGTGCGTCTTGATGCCCTGGGACACCAGCGCGGCGGGCGAGGAGATCACGGCGGCGGCCTGCGAGCCCTCGGTGGCCTGCTTCTTGTTCGTACGCGCCGAGACCAGCTCGTCGCCGAAACCGGGAACGAAACGGTAGATCACGGCGCTGGCGAAGATGGCCAGCAGGATGATCGCGAGACCGGAGACGACGGCCGAGATGGCGTTCGGCCCATCGCCGGTGGTCAGCGCGCCGGCGATGCCCAGGACGATCACGATGACCGGTTTGACCATGATCACGGCGATCATGATGCCCGCCCAGCGGCGGACGTGCCCCCACATGTTCTTGTCGACCAGGCCCGCGTAGACGACCGTACCGAGCAGCGCGCCCACATACAGCAGCGCCGCCCGGATCACCAGCTCCAGCCAGAGCACACCGGCCGCCAGCACCGAGACGAGCGACACCACGATCAGCATGATCGGGCCGCCGCCGATGTCCGAGTCCTTCTTCAGCGCCGCCGCGAACGCCCCGAAGAACGTGTCGGTCTGCGCACCGGTGCCCTTCGCGATGATCTCGGTGATGCCGTCGGTCGCGGAGACGACGGTGTACAGGATCAGCGGCGTGAACGCCGAGGCCAGCACGGTCAGCCACAGGAACCCGATCGCCTCGCTGATCGCCTCCGTCAGCCGGACGCCGCGTACGGCGCGCTTGGCGACGGCGAGCAGCCACAGTACGAGCGTCAGCACGGTCGAAGCGGCGAAGACGACGGCGTACTGCTTCAGGAAGGCGCTGTTCGTGAAGTCGACCTGCGAGGTCGCCTGCACGGCGTCGGACAGCTTGTTGACGATCCAGGCGGCGGCGTCGGCACAGCCTTTGGCCAGGGAGGTGAGGGGGTCGAGGGGGTTGTTGTCGGTCAGGCCGCCGGGGGATTTGGGGGTGGAATCGGCTTTGTCGCCGTTCTGGCAGTACTCCCTGGCGAGGCCGCGGATGAGGTCGCAGGGGTCGTTGCTCGGCGAGGGACTGGCCGATGGGCTGCCCGTGGGGGTCGGAGTAGGGGTGGGACTCGGCGCCGCGAAGGCGCGTGACCCCAGGAGGAGGACAGCCGTCTGTGCGCCCGTCACCAGTGCGGCGAGGGTGGGGGCGCGACGACGATGGTTAGCGGGCATACGTGAACCCTCCGAAGCCTTGCACAGCCTTGGACATCTCCTCGGCCGACGACGCGGTCTGGTCCCGGCCGACCGGGGCCGGGCCGTCCTTCTGCGTGAAGTCGGTGATCTTCCAGTCGCCGTCGATCCACTGCAGGTCGAAGGTGTTCGTGTACCAGCCCTCCGCCACCGGGTTCTTGGAGTCGGCTCCGGCGATGCCGAACAGGGCCGAGTACCAGACCGAGACCTTGGCCGCGGTGCCCGAGAACTTCTCGACCTTGGTCCCGACCGGGTTGGCCCGGGAGACGAACGTTGAGCCGTCAGGGGCCCGGCCGTCGGGCTTGAGCCCGATCCGGTCGAGGAACTTCGGGTCCCCGTACGCCTTGTCGAGGGCGTTCTCGCGGGCGGCCGCCACATCCGGCGCGTACACCGTCGTGACTATCGTCCGCCGCCGTTCCTTCGTGTACATGCCGTCGCTGTTGAGCGCCACCGCGTAATTCGCCGCCGCCGACTCCGCCCCCTGCTCCGTCTTCGGGAAGCCCGTCGCGATGCCGTCGTTCTTGCCCGTGACCGGCTTCGTGCCGGTCGGTGCGGTGGGCCGGGCGTCCGCTTCCTTCGCGCTGTCGTCGCCGGCCCCCTGCCCGCCCCCGCCGCGGTTCGCGAAGGCGATGGCGGCGATCAGGAGGACCACCACGCCGACGATCGTGATCAGGTTCCGGCTGGAGGGGCCTGTTCGAGGACGGCGGCCGCTCCCGTACGGGTCGTCGCCGCCGTCCGGGAGTCTGGTGCGGGTCTGGCCGCCCGTGTCCGGGCCGCCCGGCTCGCCACCGCCGTATCCACCGCCATCGCTGAGACTCATCGCGCTTGTGCCCCCTCAACCGGCCTGGCCGTCACTGCTGTCGTTTTGCCGCCCGTATATGACCGTAGCCGCGCGGGCAGCGGCTCGGGCGCAGTGGTACGAGTAGATCTCACCGTGACGGGACCTCAGGTGTCGGGCGGAAGAGGCGAATGGGGGACTCTGCGGCATTTGTGACCGCCTCGTGGGCCGCGGCCGTCGCTCTGTCCCCGCCATGCCCATGTGTCCCCGCCCGGCGCGCGGTCCAATCGGCCCGTTGCACCCGGGAGTGGCGCAAAGCGGAACGGTGCGGGGCGGGGTGAGCGGGCATCAGCGGGTGCTCTCGGCGGTGTGGTGTGGCCGGTGGTGGGGGTGGTGAGGGAGGGGTGACGGCGCGGGCGGCCGGCGGGGCGTACGGGAGGGAGTGGCCCGTGGTGTGCCGCGCCGGTGGTGTGTGGGGGCGTGCGGGACTTCGGTACGGGGCGGGAGGGGCCGGTGAGGCGGCGGCGCATCGGGGGCGGGCCGGGTGTGCCGCTCCAGGGGCGTCGGAGCGGCCTCTCCGGTGTGCGCCGACGGTCCCGGCTACACGGCCATTCCGTACACGATCGTGAAGAGCGTGCCCAGTGAGCCGATGATGAAGACGCCGGTCAGGCCGGCCACGATGAGGCCCTTGCCCTGTTCGGCGCTGAATGTGTCGCGCAGCGCGGTGGCGCCGATGCGCTGTTTGGCCGCGCCCCAGATCGCGATGCCGAGGCAGAGCAGAATCGCTACTGCCATGACCACTTCGATCATCACGCGTGCTTCGTTGCCCAGTGTCCCGAACGGACCCCAGTCCGGGGCGATTCCGCCAATGATGGTGGTGATGTCGCCCTTTTCGGCCGCCAAGTGCATGAATGAACTCACCGCCCCTTATGGGTTGTTGCGTGCCCGCGCCACACGGTACGGGCCAGCATCTATCTTCGCTGACAAAACCGCCACCAGATGTCGACTTGGCGGCTTTCTTTGACGGATCCCGTGGGGATTGCGTGCGCACGGAGACGCGCGGCGCCTGGTGACCCGCCGGTATCACCGTGTGTATCACGGCCGGTCACGCGGAGCAATGTTCGAATGGTGTCTCGCGGTCCGGTGCTAAAGCCCCACGAAGTGGTCGAACTCGCCGGCCTTCACGCCCAGGACGAAGGCGTCCCACTTGGTGCGCGTCGTGGTGACGATGTTGTCCGGCTCGGTGTTCGTCCGCAGGTGGACGCGGTCGTCGTCCCCGAAGGCCACCTCGATGTACTCGGGCGCGCTCTCGTCGTCCGTGGCCTTCTGCCAGTTGAGGTTCTCGGGGGGAGTGGGGCTGGTCTGCATGGGTTCCTCCGTCGGGCCCGCGGTGGGCGGTGACCTCGTGCACTCACTCGTACGCGCAGGACTTTACGGCCCGGAGGAAGGCGGCCCAGGTGTGACTGGTGGCCTGGGCGACCTTCCCGGGGCGGTCGCTCTCGCGGTAGAGGACCGGTCCGCCGGAGCTTGCGGTCACCTCTACGCAGTCGTCGTTGCCGTGTGTGCTGTACGACGACTTCTGCCAGGTGACCTGCGGCATGACGGTTCCTTACTGCATGGTGTACATCAGGTGATGGATCAAGGTCAGGGAATCCCGGCCCTCATGAGACTCGGGCTTGGCAGCCGGGTCAACCGGGGGCAGAGCCAGTTCGGACAGCCTCGCGAAGATCTTGGAGTACCTGTCGACGTGCTGGTGGTCGTGGAGGACGGCCGAGCGGAGCGGCTGTTCCAGCCGGACGGTGTCGAGCTCCGGCGCCGGGCCGCTGAACAGGGCGAAGGGGCGGCTGTAGGCGGAGAAACCCCCGGCGGTGAAGGGAAAGACCTGCACGGTCACGTGCGGCAGGCGGGCTACTTCGATCAGCCGGCGCAGTTGTCCGCGCATGATCTCCGCGCTGCCGATCAGTGTGTGCAGAGCGCTTTCGTGGATCACCGCGTGGTAGGGAGTCCCGGGGTCCCGTTGGATGACGCGCTGGCGGGCGAGGCGGAATTCCACGTATCGGTCGATGGGTTCGTCCTTGGACTCGTCCGCCGCCATGGCACACATGGCCCGGGCGTAGTCGGCGGTCTGGAGCATGCCGGGTACGGCCGACGACTCGTGCATGCGGACGCCGGTGGCTGCGGCCTCCAGCTCGGCGAGGTCGAGTGCCGGGCGGCCGAGGTCGTCCCGGTACTCGTCCCACCATCCCTTCCCCCGGCCCTGGGCCATCGTCATCAGCCCCTCGAAGAGCGGGCCCTCCGTGCAGCCGTAGGCCCGGAGCAACTTGTGGAGGCCGTTGCGGGGCACGTCGACCCGGCCCGCCTCGATGTTGCTCACGCGGCCACGGTCGGCGTCGATCAGCACGGCGGCCTGGTCGCCCGAGAGCCCGGCGCTCCGGCGCAGTTTGCGCAGCTCGGCGCCGAGGCGGCGGTGTCGCTCGCTGGGCTGGCTCCTGGGTGGCATCGGTTCCTCCTCGGGTTCCGGGCAGTCTTGCGCGGCCGGTGGGGCGGGGGACCTGAGCCGGGGCGGAGACCACTCGTCCGAGCGAGATAGGTCGGAAAAGGTTGTAACTTCCAAAAGCCCTTCCCTAGCTTCGACGGCACAGGCCCACCCCGTGCTCCCCGCGCGGCCCGGGCACGGTGACCCCAGGAGGCCACGTCATGTGTCCCACCACCGAGGCCGCGCACCGGCCGCTCACGTCCTGTGACTTCTCGCTCGTCTTTCCGCCGGATCCCGAGTGGGTGCGTACGGCCCGGGACGCGGTCGGTACGGCGTTGCGCTCGGCCGGGCGGGGCGGGCTGGCCGACGCCGCGCTGCTGTTGACGTCGGAGGTGGTGACGAACGCCGTCAACGCCTGCCGCCACAGCGGGTGTTCGGAGCCTGTGACGGTGTACGGGGAGTGGCCCGGGCCGGCCACGCTGCGGGTACTGGTGCATGACGGGGCGCCGGGGCTGCCGGTGCAGCGGTGGCCGGAGGGGAGCTCGGCGGGCGGACGGGGGCTGTACCTGGTCGGGGTGTGCGCCGACGAGTGGGGTGTGTGCCGGCACGGGCCGGGGCGCGGGAAATCGGTCTGGTTCGAGGTGGGGGAGTGAAAGAGCGGGGACGGGGCGGGGCCACGCGCCGGGGCGGTCCTCCGGGGGCGCGGACAGCGGTCCGTACGGCCGTTGTGTGGTGAGGTACATGCCGAAAACGGCGGTGAAACGCGCCCGTTTGGGGGAGGGTTGGGGGGTGCGCAAATACTGGGTGGCCGGTGGGGTCGGGGTCGGGCTGGTGCTCTGCTTCCTCGCGCTGCTCGTGGTGGGCACGTACACGGCCGCCGCGGGCCTGGCGGGCGGTGCGGGCCGGGCGGTGGGGCTGGCGAAGGGCGCCGTGCCGGCGTCGTACCAGCCGCTGGTGCAGAAGTGGGGCAATCTGTGCCCCGCCATCAACCCGGCGCTGCTCGCCGCCCAGCTGTACCAGGAGAGCGGCTGGAACCCGCGCGCGCAGAGCCCGGCGGCCGCGCAGGGTATCGCCCAGTTCATCCCCGGCACCTGGGCCTCGCACGGCATCGACGGGAACGGGGACGGCCGGCGGGACGTGTGGGACCCGGCGGACGCGATCCCGTCGGCGGCGTCGTACGACTGCGAGCTGGCGAAGTACGTGAAGGACGTACCGGGTGATCCGGCGCGCAACATGCTGGCGGCCTACAACGCGGGCGCGTACCGGGTCATCAAGGCGGGCGGGGTCCCGGCGATCCGCGAGACGCAGAACTACGTGCGGATCATCACGACCCTCGCCAAGAGCTTCGAGGCGCCGGTGGGGCGGGTCGCGCCGTCCCGGCAGGCGGCCTCCGCGATCTATTACGCGCAGGAGCAGCTGGGCAAGCCGTATCTGTGGGGCGGGAACGGCACGCCGGAGCAGGACGGGCGGTTCGACTGCTCGGGGCTGACGAAGGCGGCATACCACTCGGTGGGCATCGAGCTGCCGCGGGTGGCGAACGACCAGTGGAACGCCGGGCCGCATCCGAAGCGGGACGAGCTGCTGCCCGGGGACCTGGTGTTCTTCGCGCACGATCTGAACGATCCGCGGTCCATCCATCACGTGGGGATCTACGTGGGCGGCGGCTACATGATCAACGCGCCGTACACGGGCGCGGTGATCCGGTTCGACAAGATCGACACGCCGGACTACATCGGTGCGACCCGCGTCACCGAAGATGGCGCGAAAGCGCTGCCCCGGCCGAACGCAGCGTGAACATGGGGCCCTGAACTGCGGACATCAGTCTCTCTTCGATAACGTCCTGGTGATCATCCGGTGGATGCTGGAACGGCTCGGCCGTCCATCGCGTTTCCTGGGCATGGAGACATGGCGAGGCCGTGGGAATCCGGCCACGCCCGACGACCACGGGGGTTGGCAGCACTCACACGGCGCTCGCGCGCGCGAAAGGTAAGGGGCCGCGGCAGATGGCTGGACTCGCAATGGACGGGTCGAACCCCGATGTGGACGTGCTCGACGGCATCAACGGCCTCGCGAAGGGCGCACCGCAGTGGCTCAACCGCGCCATGGAGTACGTGGGGGAGTACGGCATCATCGCCGCGCTCGCCGTGTTGTGCCTGATCGCCTGGTGGGGTGCGCGCAGGCGGCCGGACGCGCCGGCCCGGCTGGCGGGCCTGGTCTGGGCGCCGCTGGCCGCCGGGGTGGCGTTGCTGGCGAACATCCCGATCCGGGCGGTGGTGGAGCGGCCGCGGCCGTTCCGGGTCCACGCGGGCCTGGAAGTGCTCATTCCCGGCAAGACCGACTTCTCGTTCGTGAGTGACCACGCGACGCTGACCATGGCGGTCGGCGTGGGGCTGTTCATCGCCCACCGCGTGTACGGGCTGATCGGTATCGGCCTGGCGCTGCTGGAAGGGTTCTGCCGGGTCTACATGGGTGTGCACTACCCGACGGACGTCGTCGGCGGCTTCGCGCTCGGTACGGCGGTGGCGCTGCTGCTGGCGCCGGTGGCGCAGGCGATGCTGATCCCGGTGGCGACGGCGGTGGGGCGCTCGCCCGCCTGGTGGCTGGTGCACGCCGGTGGACCGGCGCCCCGTACGGTCTCCGGGCCGGTGACGGCCGTACCGCCGGTGCCGCGCGAGGGGCGGGACGAGGACCTGGCGGCGTAGCCGAAGGCGTGGAGCAGGACACCGGGGGAGGACCGGGGCCGACAGCCCGGTCCTCCCCCGACGCATGAGGGGACGAGCCGTCACAGGGCCTGCGGGAACGTCCTGAACAGCCCGTTCGGGTCGTACTTCCGCTTCAGCTCGGTGAGGCGGCCGGCGGCCGGGCCGTAGTAGGACTTCTTCCAGTCGGTCAGGGCCGGGTCCGTGTAGTTCTGGTAGGCCGCGCCCGAGGCGTAGCGGCGCATCGCGCCGTGGACGCCCGACAGCCAGGCGCTCTGCGCGGCGCCGGTACCGCCCGCCTTCCAGGACGCCAGGTACTGCGCGAGGAAGCGCGAGCGGCGGTGCACGAAGGCGGTGTCGGTGGGTTTCACCCGGTTGATCGCGCCGCCCAGCGCGGTCAGCGACGCGTTGCCGGCGACGCCCTTGCGGCTCGCGGCCTCGATCTGGCCGAGCAGGGCGCGGATGCCGGCCGCGTCGAGCGAGCGGTCGTAGAAGTCGGAGCGGGCCGCGTAGGTCTCGCGGGCGAGCTTGCCGGAGGCGCTGCGGCCGGGGAGGGTGCCCGGCAGGTGGCACTGCTCGGTGGTCTTCGAGGAGCAGCCCGCGTACGACTCCATCGCGTCGAGGTACGAGCTGGGCGTCAGGCGCACCGACTTGGCGGGCCCGGGTCCGCCGGTCCGGTCGGCCAGCTTGTCGACGGCGTTCTGGAGGTCGCCGTACGAGCCCAGGGTGAAGGCGGCGACGGAGACGGTCGGGGTGCCGCCGGGGTGGGCGTCCAGGTGCAGGGACGACCATATTTCGTCGGGCTGGGCGGGGCCCCACTCCTGCCAGGAGCGCAGCAGGGCGGTGGCCTTGGACCAGGGCCAGGTCATGTAGGCCATGACCGAGCGGGGTGCGGCGTGGGTGCGGAAGCGCAGTTCGGTGACGACGCCGAAGTTGCCGTTGCCGGCGCCGCGCAGTGCCCAGAAGAGGTCGCTGTTGCGCTTGGCGTCGCACTCGACGGTCTTGCCGTCGGCCGTGACGACGGTGGCGCCGACGAGGCTGTCGCAGGTCAGGCCGTATGCGCGGGACGCGACGCCGTGGCCGCCACCGAGGGTCAGGCCCGATATGCCGACGGACGGGCAGGAGCCGCCGGGGAGGGTGACGTTGTGCTTGCCCAGGCCCTCGTAGGCCTCGATGAGCTTGGCGCCGGCGCCGATGCGGGTGATGCCGCCGGAGGGTGCGGAGATCCGGTTCAGGGCGGACACGTCGATGATCAGCTTGCCGTTGCCGCTGGACCAACCGGCATATGAGTGGCCCCCGTTGCGTATCGCGACGGGGGCGTTGTAGCGGCGGGCGAAGGACAGGCACTCGGCTATGTCGGCGGGGTGGCGGACATAGGCGACGGCGGCGGGCTTCAGGTTGTCGTAGCGGGTGTTGTACAGGCGCCGGGCGGCGTCGTACTGGGCTTCACCGGCGCGGATGAGCTTGCCGTCCAGGCTCTTGCGCAGCGCGTCCCACGATGCCTTGGCGGCCGGCGGCTTGCCTGCCTGCGCGCTGGTGTTGAGGCCGACGCCGCGGGACGCCGCGCCGCCGGGGCCGCTCGCGTGGCCGGTGTCGGTGCTGCAGGCGGTGGTGAACCCCGCGGTGGCTGCCGCGAGTCCGCCGCCGGCTGCCAGTATCGTGCGCCGCTTCATTATGAACTGCCCCTTTTGGAACCCTTTGCGGGTTCGCGCGCCGTGGATGACTTCCCCCCATCCAGATGGGACGGGAGCCCGGGGAGGTTCCAGGGGCGTGGCTGCGGGCGTCCGGGCGGGGGCCGTGAGGGGCCGGGTGGGGCATGGCGAGGGGCCCGGGCGGGTGCGGCTGTGGGGCGTCCGGTGTCCGGGCGGATGCGGCGTCGCGTGCGGCGTGCCCGCCCGGGCCGGCCGGTGAGGGGTTCCCGTTCACCCCGTCCGGTGGTGCTGTTCCGCGTCCGTCCGCGCCTGGGAGCGGGCCCGGCGGGCCGGGCCGCGCCAGCCGCAGGTGCAGCGGGCCAGGCAGAACGAGCCTCGTTCGGTCGTGGTGGTCCGGTGGTCGGCCGCCCCGGAGGGCTGCGCTGTCGGCTCCTGTGATGCTCGGTCGTGCACGGTGCCACGCTACGCGCACGGGGTGTACGGGCGTGACGAAGCGGGCTGAACAGTCGTTGAACGGAACGGGTCGTGGTGGTCCGGACAACCGGAACATCCCGGTCCGCCGGTTCACGAGCAGAGCGGCCGAGGGGGCTCGTACGCGATGGTGGTGCAGGACAGGCGAGGCGGCGCCGTCGCGGCCGCCGTGTGCGGGGTGGGCCTGGCGGTCGGTCTGCTCACCACGGGCTGCTCCCCGAACGGGGCGGCGGCCGACGACCACAGCCGCTCCGCAGACGGCCCGGTGGGCGGGTCGGCGGCCGGGCTGCCCTTCACCGACCGTGCCCGCCCGCCGGGCGACCGGGCGTCCGGCGGGCCGCGGGAGGCGTCCGGCCCGTCGGCCGCCGGGTCCCCGTCCGGCCGTACGGACTACGCCGCGGCCCTGCGCGCCAGCGCCGACGCCCTGGTGCGGGCCGGCACCTCCCGGGTGCGTACGGAGATGGAGACCGCCAGCGGCGGCACCCGCGTCGCCATCCGGGGGAGCGGCGGCCACGATTACCGCAAGCGGACCGGGCGGCTGAGCGTCCGGCTCCCCGACACCGGCGGCGGGAGCGGCGCGCAGCGCACGATCACGGAGATCCTCACGCCGTCCGCGCTGTACATGAAGAACCGCGGGGCGGGCGTGCCGGCCGACAAGTGGGTGCGGGTGGACACCGCCTCGCTGGCGGACGGCAATCTCGTCACCGGCGGCGCGACCGACCCGATGGCGGCCGCCGAGCTGCTGCGCGGGGTGCGGGAGGTGACGTACGAGGGGCGGGAGCGGCTGGGCGGGGTGCCGGTGCGGCACTTCAGCGGGACGACGGACATCGGGTCGGCGGCGCGCGCGGCGTCCGCCGCGGTCCGGCCCGCGCTGACCGCGGCGGAAAAAGGCTTCACCACCGACGTGGTGGCCTTCGACGCGTACCTGGACGACGCCGGACGGCTGCGCAAGGTCCGCCAGCGCTTCCGCTTCGCCAACGGCACGACGGGCGGGACGTCGGTGACCTCCACCACCATGCTGTACGGCTTCGGGGCGCCGGTTCCGGTCCGGCTGCCCGACCGGGGCGACATCTACACGGGCAAGGTGGCTGCCGCAGGCGGCTGAGCGCGGTCGCCACGGGCGGCCGAGTGCCATGGCGGCGGGAGCGGCCGGGCCGGGCCGCGGTGTCCGGGGCACGTGACGACGGCGTGTGCGAACTGGCGGAAATGGTCCATCCGTGCCATGCGCGGAGCGTGCGCCCGTACCTACTCTGGGCGGTAACCACCAGAAGAGTGGGGAGGCGCTCGAAGGAGGAGGTGTTGTACGTGGCCGGACACCGCAACTCGACGGTTCAGGACCACGTCGCCCTCGTCGAGATCGACCTGACTGGTGAGTTGATGATCGCGGCGGCCGCCGCGAGCGAGGATCGGCTCAGCTCGGACCGTATCGACGAGGTGCTGGACGTGGACGCGGACCGCGCGCAACCGGGTCCCGGATCCGGGAACCGCAGGTGACAGGGTGGCGGCGCCGGGCGTGACGGTGCCTGACGGCCGTCCGTCCGGCAGCCGCGGTCAGGTGCGCAGCATCCGCTCGATGGCCTTGGTGGCTTCCTTGACCTTCTCGTCGATGGCTTCGGGGCCCTTGACGGCGGCGTCGGCGACGCAGTGCCGCAGGTGCTCCTCCAGCAGTTGGAGACCGAAGGACTGCAGGCCCTTCGTGCTCGCCGACACCTGGGTGAGTATGTCGATGCAATACACATCTTCTTCCAGCATGCGCTGGAGGCCGCGGATCTGGCCCTCGATCCGGCGCAGCCTTTTGAGGTGTGCGTCCTTGTGCTGCGCGTAACCGTGGATGCCCAGATCGTGAGCGGTGACGGCGGCGGGGTCGGTTCCGGGGGCGGCTTTCGGTCCGTCGGTGTGGCAGGCCGCGGCGGCTGCGGTGGTGCCGTTGGTGTCGGCGTCCGTGGTCGTCATGGCCATCTCCCGTGGTACGTAGGCGTTCCATATACCCCTAGTGGGTATATGGTACAGAAATTCGCGGGCGCGGGCGGTACCCCGTGCAGAGCATGCTGCCCGATGGGCGACACTGAAGGAATGCCGGTTAGCTGTGGCTGGATGATGCGCCTAGCATCATCTCGACCGAATCCGATGCACCCCGAGGATTTCACGTGCGCTTTCGTCTGACCCCCAGGGAGACGAGCTTCTACGACATGTTCGCCGCGTCCGCGGACAACATCGTCACAGGCTCCAAGCTCCTGATGGAACTGCTCGGGGCGGACGCCTCCGCGCGGACAGAGATCGCCGAGAGGATGCGGGCTGCGGAGCACGCGGGGGACGATGCGACCCACGCGATCTTCCACCAGCTGAACTCCTCGTTCATCACGCCCTTCGACCGCGAGGACATCTACAACCTCGCCTCGAAGCTCGACGACATCATGGACTTCATGGAAGAGGCCGTCGATCTCGTCGTCCTCTACAACATCGAGGAGCTGCCCAAGGGCGTCGAGCAGCAGATCGAGGTCCTGGCGCGGGCGGCGGAGCTGACCGCCGAGGCGATGCCCAACCTGCGGACGATGTCCAACCTCACCGAGTACTGGATCGAGGTCAACCGCCTGGAGAACCAGGCCGACCAGATCCACCGCAAGCTGCTCGCGCACCTGTTCAACGGCAAGTACGACGCCATCGAGGTGCTCAAGCTCAAGCAGATCGTGGACATCCTGGAAGAGGCGGCCGACGCCTTCGAGCATGTCGCCAATACGGTCGAGACGATCGCGGTCAAGGAGTCCTGACCTCCGGTGGACACCTTCGCGCTCATCGTGACCATCGGGGTCGCGCTCGGATTCACTTACACCAACGGCTTTCACGACTCCGCGAACGCCATCGCGACCTCGGTCTCCACGCGGGCCCTGACCCCGCGGGCGGCGCTCGCGATGGCCGCGGTGATGAACCTCGCCGGCGCCTTCCTGGGCAGCGGGGTCGCCAAGACGGTCAGTGAGGGGCTGATCTCCACGCCCGAGGGCTCCAAGGGAATGGGCATCCTCTTCGCGGCCCTGGTCGGAGCGGTGGTCTGGAACCTGGTCACCTGGTACTTCGGGCTGCCGTCGTCGTCCTCGCACGCCCTCTTCGGCGGCATGGTGGGCGCGGCGCTGGCGGGCGGTACGACCGTCTACTGGTCGGGCGTCATAGAGAAGATCGTCGTCCCGATGTTCCTCTCGCCCGTCATCGGCCTGGTCCTCGGCTATCTCGTGATGGTCGTGATCATGTGGCTGTTCCGGAAGTCCAACCCGCACAAGGCGAAGCGGGGCTTCCGCATAGCGCAGACGGTCTCGGCGGCCGGCATGGCGCTCGGGCACGGCCTCCAGGACGCCCAGAAGACCATGGGCATCGTGGTGATGGCGCTGGTCATCGCGGATGTCCAGACGGCGGGCGACGCCATCCCGGTCTGGGTGAAGATCGCCTGTGCGCTGACCCTGTCGCTGGGCACGTACGCGGGCGGCTGGCGCATCATGCGCACGCTCGGCCGGCGGATCATCGAGCTGGACCCGCCGCAGGGCTTCGCGGCCGAGACGACCGCGGCGTCCGTCATGTACACCGCCTCTTTCATGTTCCACGCGCCGATCTCCACCACCCACGTCATCACTTCGGCGATCATGGGTGTGGGCTCGACGAAGGGCACCCGGGCGGTGCGCTGGGGCGTCGCCAAGAACATCGTCATGGGCTGGTTCATCACCATGCCCGCGGGCGCGGCGGTGGCCGCCCTGTGCTACTGGTGCGTCCACCTCGTGTTCGCGTGACGACGCTGCGCGGCTGCTGAGCCGCGCGTTCTCGTGGGCCCGCCCTCCGGCACCGGAGGGCGGGCCCTCGTCCTTGCGGTGGCACCGCCATGCAGCACCGCAGGACGCAACGGGGCCGGTCAGGCGCGGGCTCTCAGCCGAAGCGGCCGGAGATGTAGTCCTCCGTGGCCTGGACCGACGGGTTGGAGAAGATCCGCTCGGTGTCGTCGATCTCGACCAGCTTGCCCGGCTGGCCGACCGCGGCCAGGTTGAAGAAGGCCGTACGGTCCGAGACGCGCGCCGCCTGCTGCATGTTGTGCGTCACGATGACGATCGTGAACCGTTCCTTCAGCTGGCCGATCAGGTCCTCGATGGCGAGGGTGGAGATCGGGTCCAGGGCCGAGCACGGCTCGTCCATCAGCAGGACCTGCGGCTCGACCGCGATGGCGCGGGCGATGCACAACCGTTGCTGCTGGCCGCCGGACAGACCGGAGCCGGGCTTGTTCAGCCGGTCCTTGACCTCGTTCCAGAGGTTGGCGCCCTTGAGGGACTTCTCCACGACGTCGTTCAGCTCGGACTTCTTCTTCACCGTGCCGTTCAGGCGCAGGCCCGCCGCGACGTTGTCGAAGATCGACATGGTGGGGAACGGGTTCGGGCGCTGGAAGACCATGCCGACGGTACGGCGTACCGCCACCGGGTCCACGCCGTTGGCGTACAGGTTCTCGTCGTCCAGCATCACCTTGCCCTCGACGCGGCCGCCGGGGGTGACCTCGTGCATCCGGTTCAGGGTGCGCAGGAACGTCGACTTGCCGCAGCCCGAGGGGCCGATGAAGGCGGTCACCGAGCGGGGCTCGACGGTCATGGAGATGTCGTCGATGGCCCGGTGGCTGCCGTAGTACGCGGAGAGGCCGCTGACGTCGATTCGCTTGGCCATGGAAATCACTGCTTCTTTCGTGGAGCCCACGCCGTACAGGCTGTGGGGGTCAGCGGCCGGTACTGGGGGCCTTCCAGCGGGCGATGCCGCGGGCCACCAGGTTGAGGATCATGACGAAGGCGATCAGGACGAGCGCCGCGCCCCAGGCGCGGTCGTACGCCGCGTCCGTGCCGATCTGCCACTGCTGGAACACATACAGCGGCAGCGACTGCTGGGCACCTTCGAAGGGGTTGGTGTTGATCATCTTCGCGCCCCAGACCAGCAGCAGTACGGGCGCGGTCTCGCCGGTGATGCGGGCGATGGCCAGCATCACGCCGGTGGCGATGCCGCCGATCGAGGTGGGCAGCACCACCTTGAGGATGGTGAGCCACTTGGGCACGCCGAGGGCCAGGGACGCCTCGCGCAGCTCGTTGGGAACGAGCTTGAGCATCTCCTCGGTGGAGCGCACGACCACCGGCATCATCAGGATGGCCAGCGCCATCGCGCCGGCGAAGCCGGACGGACCGCAGCCGAGGATCAGGATCCACACCGACAGGACGAACAGGCCGGCCACGATCGAGGGGATGCCGGTCATCACGTCCACGAAGAAGGTGACGGCCTTGGCCAGCTTGCCGCGCCCGTACTCGACCAGGTAGATCGCGGTGAGCAGGCCGACCGGCGCGGCGATCAGGGTGGCCAGGCCCACCTGCTGCAGGGTGCCGATGAGGGCGTGGTAGATGCCGCCGCCGGCCATCGCGTCGGGCAGGGTGCCCATCGAGTGGCTGAGGAAGTAGCCGTCGACGACCTTGGCGCCGCGCGCGAGAGTCTCCCAGATGAGGGAGGCGAGCGGGATCACGGCCAGCAGGAAGCACATCCAGACCAGGCTGGTGGCCAGGCGGTCCTTGGCCTGCCGGGTGCCTTCGACGGCCGCGGCCAGCAGGAACGTACCGAGGATGAACAGCAGGGCGGCGATCAGGCCCCACTGGATGCGGCTCTCCAGGCCGGCGGCCAGGCCGATGCCGCAGGCCACGGCGGCCGCGGCCACGGCGAGGCCGGCCGGGGCCCAGCGGGGCAGCCGGGGCTGTTTGAGCGACACCGGCAGGGGTGCGCTGTCGGCGACGGGCCGTCGCGTGGTGACCGTGTTGCTCATGCGTTGGCCCCCGAGTACTCCTTGCGGCGGGCGATGATCAGGCGGGCCGCGCCGTTGACGAGCAGCGTGATGACGAAGAGGACGAGGCCGGAGGCGATCAGGGCGTCCTGCCCGAACTCGTCGGCCTCGCTGAACTTGCTGGCGATGTTCTGGGCGAAGGTGCCGCCGCCCGGGTCCAGCAGACTGGTGTTGATCAGGAAGCTGGGGGACAGGACGGTGGCCACGGCCATCGTCTCGCCGAGCGCGCGGCCCAGGCCCAGCATCGAGGCGCTGATGACACCGGAGCGGCCGAACGGCAGCACCGACATGCGGATGACTTCCCAGCGGGTCGCGCCGAGCGCGAGCGCGGCCTCCTCGTGCATCTTCGGCACCTGGAGGAAGACCTCACGGCTGACGCTGGTCACGATCGGCAGGATCATGATCGCGAGCAGGATGCCGACGGTGAACAGTGAGCGGGCCGCGTCGTCGCCGTACGCGAAGATCCCGGTCCAGCCGAGGTAGTCGCCCAGCCAGCTGGAGAGGCCGGTCAGGTGCGGTACGAGGAAGAGGGCGCCCCACAGGCCGTAGATGATGCTGGGCACGGCGGCGAGCAGGTCGATGACGTACCCGAGCGGGGAGGCGAGGCGGCGCGGCGCGTAGTGCGAGATGAACAGCGCGATGCCGACCGCGACCGGGACCGCGATGATCATGGCGATCACCGAGCTGACGACGGTGCCGAAGGCGAGGACGGCGATGCCGAACCTGGGCTCGGGGCCGGAGGTGTTCCACTCCAGGTGGGTCAGGAAGTTCGCGTGGTCCCCGGAGATGGCGATCACGGAGCGGATGGTGAGGAAGGCCGCGATGGCGGCCATGATCACCAGGAGGGCGATGCCCGAGCCGCGGGACAGGCCGAGGAAGATCCGGTCTCCGGGGCGGACCGCCTTGCCGGACACCGTGGGGGCGGCGGGGGGCGCGGGTGGTGGTGCGCTGGGTATCGAGGGTGCTGAGTTCATGGTTTCTCCGGTCTGCGGAGCCCGGCGGGGGCTCCTGGCGCGGCGGTGCACCGGACGGGCGGCGGCCTGCGGGGCGCGGGCCGCCGCCCGGTGGGTCAGGAGAGCGAGGAGACGGCCGAGCGGACCTTGTCGGCGATCTCGGTGGGCAGCGGCGCGTAACCCAGCTCCTTGAGGGAGTTCTGGCCGTCCTTGCCCGCGATGTAGGTCAGGAAGGACTTGGTGGCGGGCAGGGTCTCCGGCTTGTTGCCCTTGTCGCAGGCGACCTCGTACGTCACCAGGGTGATCGGGTAGGCGCCCTCGGCCTTGGTGGTGTAGTTGAGCTTCAGGGCCAGGTCGCTGCCCTTGCCGACCTGCTTGGCCTCGGCGATGGCCTGGGAGGCGTTGTCGACGGTGGCCTCGACCGGGTCCTTGGCGCCGGTGCTCAGCTTGACCGTGTTGATCTTGCTGGCCGTGGCGTACGACAGCTCGAAGTAGGAGATCGCGCCGCTGGTCTGCTTGACCTGCGAGGAAACGCCGGCCGAGCCGGCCGCGGCCTGGCCGCCCCTGCCCTCCCAGGTCTTGCCCGGCTCGTGCTTCCAGGCGTCGGGGGCAGCGCCCTTGAGGTACTTGGTGAAGTTGTCGGTGGTGCCGGAGTCGTCGGAGCGGTGGAACGCCTGGATCTTGAGGTCCGGCAGCTCGGCGTCGGGGTTGAGCTTCTTGATCGCCGCGTCGTTCCACTTGGTGATCTCCGAGTCGAAGATCTTGGCGAGGGTCGGCGCGTCGAGGACGAGACTGTCCACACCGGGCACGTTGTAGCCGACCGCGATCGGGCCGCCGACCATGGGCAGGTTGATCGCCTGGCCGCCCTTGCAGATCTTCTTGGACTTCTCCACCTCCTCGGGCTTGAGCGCCGAGTCGGAGCCCGCGAAGGCGGTCTGGCCCTGGAGGAAGGTGGTGATGCCCGCACCGGATCCCGTGGGCTGGTAGTTGATGTCGGTGTCCTTGCAGGCGCCCGAGTAGGCCTGCACCCAGGCGTCCATGGCGTTCTTCTGCGCGGACGATCCGGAGGCGAGCAGCTTGCCCTTGCCCTCGCACTTGATGTTGCCGGTCTTCGCCGTCGAGGCCGCACCGCCGCCACCACTGGTGTCGTCGGAGCCGCACGCCGACAGGGCCAGGGCACCGGTGACGGCGAGAGCGCCGACGGCGAGGGCGCGAACCCGGTTCTTGCGCTGCAGCTGCTTCACTGTCGTGAGTTCCTTCCTGGGGCGCGCCGCTTCTTCGGCGTGCGGGGTGGAGATAGGGGTGGTCACCGGCGCGGTGACCGGATCGTGACGGTGTGGCCACTGTGCGGCGGCCGCAGGGGTCGGGCAAGGGGCGCCGGGGCGGTGCGCCCGGTGGTTCAGCAATGCCGTGCCGCGTTCGCTCCGCAGGAGTGGCGCGCCGCTCGGTACGGCCGAAATTAGGCAGATCAGGTGAAGCCGCCGATGGAGGAGGGTGAACGCGGGGTGAACCTCGGCCGTCGGATGGGGGCGGCGTAGGGACGGCTTCGAATCCTGCGCGTGGGCCTGTCGGATTACCCGCCGGTATGGCAGCATCCGCGCCTGTAGAGGTGCACGAATCGGTGCGGAACGACCGGAGGTGGCTGGTGGGGCGGCAGGGGGCAGGGCGGGGCGATCGCGGTATGTACGGCGAACGCGACGTACGGGACCGTGCGGATGCGGTGGACGGGCCGCGGCGGCCGGGCGCGGGGAGCCGGGCGGGGGTACGGAGCCGGGCGGGCGCGGGGAGCCGGCGGGGGGCGCGGGGGCTGCGCGGCGCCGTGGTGGCCGCCACGGCGGTGGTGCTGGGCGTGACCGGCATCCTCGGCGGGACGGCTCCGGCCGCGTACGCCGATCCCGGGCCGGGCGTGTCCGAAAAGCGCCTCGAAGAGGTCCGCAAGGAGCTCGAAGGGCTCTACCGCAAGGCGGAGCAGGCCACCGAGGCGTACAACGCGGCGAAGGAGCAGGTCGGCCTCCAGCAGAAGGAGATCGTCAAGCTGGCGCGGACGATCGACCGCACGCAGCGGCGGATGGACGAACTCAAGCGCCAGGCGGGCGCGCTGGCCAGCGCCCAGTACCGGGGCGGCGGCATTCCCCCCGAGGCCCGGCTCATGCTCAACAAGGACCCCGAGGCGTTCCTCGACAACGCCACGCTGGTACGCAAGGGACAGCACGCCGCGAAGGACCTGAGCGACCAACTCGCGCGGACGAAGAACGCGTTGGAGGGGTACGCGCAGGACGCCACCGACCGCTGGGAGCGGCTGGAGGAGAACCGCCGCAGGACGGAGGCCGCGCAGCTCGACGTCCGCAAGAAGATCGAGGCCGCGCAGGCGCTGGAGTCGCGGCTGGCCGCAGAGGAGAAGGAGCGGCTGAAGAAGCTGGAGGATGCGCGGGCCCTCCAGGCGCAGCAGAAATGGCTGGATTCCGGCGTGCTGGAGGACATCGGCGCGCACGCCTCGGAGGCGGGCAAGAAGGCGGTCTCGTACGCGACTTCGCAGATCGGCAAGGACTACGTGTGGGGCGCGGAAGGCCCGGACACCTTCGACTGCTCGGGGCTGACGATGCGCGCCTGGCAGGCGGGCGGGCAGACGATCCCGCGCACCTCCCAGGAGCAGTGGCGCCGGCTGCCGCACGTCGCCCTGAAGGACATGCGCCCCGGCGACCTGATCATCTATTACCCCGACGCGAGCCACGTCGGCATGTACATCGGGGACGGCGCGATGGTGCACGCGCCGCGGCCGGGCCGGCAGATCACCGTCACCGGGGCCGGTTCGATGCCGATCCTCGGGGTGGTGCGGCCCGACCAGTAGGGACACGGGGCGGTGTGAGCGGGGGCGCGCCGGAGCGGTGCGGGCGGTGGCGCGCCGGAGCCGCGGTTCCGGGGGCGGCGCGGCTCATGAAGCCGTACGCGGCGGAGTTCGCGGTCTTGTACGGAGCGTGAGATCCACGTGCGTTTCGTCACGGAGCGCCGGGGGCCAACCTGACGCCGTCGAGGTGATGTTCGTCATTCCGCGGCGCTTCTTTCCCAGGTCACCAGCTGTGTGGGGCACGGCATATGACAAGTGCCGGGTGCCGTCGGCCATTCCGTAAGGCTCCGCGCTACCGCTATGGTCGCCTCTCGGTGCCCGGTGGCGCACTGCTCGGACCGACCCCCCGGGCGGCGGCGGAACCGGGCACAGCGGCGCGCCGTTCGGCGGGCCGCCGCACCCTCGGGGGGAGGGAAGGAAGCAGAGCATGTCCGTACCCATTCCGCGCCAGCGGACGGCCGTGCTGCCGGAGGAGGCAGCGCCGGCGGGCGACGCGCGCGACGACGCGGCGCCCGCGGCCGCCCAGGACACCTCTGCCGCCCCCGCCCCTTCGGCTTCCCCCTCTCCCGCCACCCGCTCCGCGGACACCGGCCTGACCCTGCTGCTCATAGGGGAGGACCCCACCAGCTCCGTTCCCGAGATGCGGGACTGGCAGGGCCGCCGGGTCCGCGTCCGTACAGCCCGCAATCTCACCGAGGCGGAGCGGCTGCTCACCGACGACGTGCACTGCATCCTGCTCGACCTGGCGCCCGCCTGCGCGCGGGAACGTACGGAAAAGGACGGGCCCGCGTCCGAGGAGGACGGCGGCCACGACGAGCTGGGCGCCCTGCGCGCGGTCCTGCGGATGGCCCCCTCCCACGCCGTCCTCGCGCTCACCTCCGAGGCCGACGCCGAACGGGCCGCCGAAGCCGTACGCGTCGGCGCGCAGGACTACCTCTTCCGCGACGAACTCGACGGCGCGGTCCTCAGCCGGGCCGTCCGGTACGCCGTCGAGCGCAAGCGCGCCGACCTCGCGCAGCGTCAGCTCACCGAGTCACGGATGCTGGCCCAGGAGAACCGCCGCCTGGAGCGCGGCCTGCTGCCCACACCGCTGCTGGACGGCTCCGACCTGCGCTTCACGGCCCGCTACCGTCCCGGACGCAGCCGCGCGCTGCTCGGCGGCGACTTCTACGACACCGTACGGACGGCCGACGGCACCGTGCACGCGATGATCGGCGACGTCTGCGGCCACGGCCCCGACGAGGCCGCGCTCGGCGTGGAACTGCGCATCGCCTGGCGCGCGTTGACCTTCGCCGGGCTGTGCGGCGACGCCCTGCTGTCCACCCTCCAGAAGGTCCTGGAGCACGAGCGCGCCGACGAGGAGATCTTCGCGACGCTGTGCCTGGTGGACATCACGCCGGACGGGCGGCACGCCGGAGTCTGCCTGGCCGGCCACCCCGCGCCGCTGCTCGCCCGGTCCGGTGGGGCGCCGCGGCTGCTCCCGTACGAGGAAGGCGGCCCGGCCCTGGGCCTGCTGCCGCGCGCCCGCTGGCCGCGCCGCCAGGTCGCGCTGGGCGGCGCCTGGAGCCTGATGATGTACACGGACGGCCTGATCGAAGGCCGCGTCGGCAACGGCAACCAGCGCCTGGGCCAGGAGGGCATGGCGGAGCTGGTGGGCCGTCAGATGGCCGCCGGGCTCCGGGGCGAGGAGCTGCTGGACGCCGCGGTCACGGAGGTGCGGGACCTCAACGGCGGGGAACTGACGGACGACGTGGCCGTCCTCCTGCTGGACCGGGGACGCGTACGGAACTGACGTACGCGCTCACCTCCGCCCCCCGGCTGCCGCTACCGCCCGCCGTTGAACGGCCCGTACGGCCCGTCCGAACTGGACCCGCCGCGGCGCGGGCCCCGGCCGCCGGTGATCCCCTTGATCGCGGGCCGCACGTCGACCGTGTAGACGATCACGGCGATCAGCCCGATGATCGGCAGGAACGACATCAGTGGCAGCAGGAACAGCAGCGCGGTGGCCAGCACCAGGAAGATCAGCCACAAGCCCTTGGTCTGCTTGTCGGCCGCCCGGTAGGCGTCCTCCCGCCGTACGGCCGCGTCGATGAGCATCACGGCGGCGTACACGGCCAGCACCAGCTGCACCCAGCTCAGCACGTTCTGGAACCCGTAGATCAGCACTGCCACCACCCGTTCGACTCGGTCCGTCGTCGGCCCACCGTACCCGGAGAACGGGCCGGACACGCGGGGCGTGCCCGGCCCGCCGCGCTGGTTCGGTTACTTGTCGTTCTCGCCCGGCGCGGTGGTCTTCTTCGCCGGCGTCTTCTTGGCGGCCGGAGCCTTCTTGGCCGTGGTGGTCTTGGCCTCCGGATCGGTCGTGCCGGTCGTCGCGGCCTCGGCGCCGCCCTCCGCCACGGGCTCCCGCTTCGGCTCCTGCTTCGGCTCCGGCTCGATCGCGACCGCGAGGTCCTCGGTGGCCTCGGCGGTCTCGCTGCGCCAGTTCTGCACCGCGCCGCGGCCGCGCTCGGCCAGCCCCTCGTAGCCCTCACGGGCCTTGACCGCGGTCTCGGCGACCCGGCCGACGCCCTGCAGCGCCAGGTCCTGCGCCTGCTGGCTGAGCTTCTTGAAGTCGGAGTCGAGCAGGCCCAGCTGACGGGTGATCCAGTCCTGCGCCTCCTTCGCCTCCTTGGTGACGCGGTCCTGCACGACCTTCGGGTCGGTGTTGCGGACGGCCTCGAAGCGCTTGGGAGCCTCCTGGCGGAACTTCTCGACCAGGGCCGGGAGCTCCTTGGCCTTCTCGGCGGCGAGGTCCACGCCGCCGGCGAGGGCGTACAGCGGAGTCGGGTCGGTCAGTGCCTTGCGGACGTCGTCGGTGATGGCCATGGCGTGGTTCCTCCTGGAATCGGTGGTCGGTCGCTCAGGTGGCGTGCGGGTCGCCGTCGGCCTCTCGGGCGTCCGGAGCGGGCTCGTGCGCCGTCGCGCCTCCGCTCTCGCCGCGCCCGCTCCCGTGTCCGTTCTCCTTGCGGAAGGACTCGTAGATCTGCAGCAGCACCTGCTTCTGCTTCTCGGTCAGCGCGGGGTCGGTGAGGATCGCGGTGTGCACCTCGACCCCGTCCACCTTCCGCTCGTCGAGGATCCCGGCCTGCACGTACAGCGTCTCGGCGGAGATCCGCAGCGCCTTGGCCAGCTGCTGCAAAATGTCCGCGCTCGGCTTGCGCAGCCCGCGCTCGATCTGACTGAGATACGGATTGGACACCCCGGCGGCATCCGCGAGCTGCCGCAGGCTCAGCTGCGCATTGCGCCGCTGCTCCCGCAGGAACTCGCCGAGATTGCCGACGTTGAGTGATGCCATACCCCGATGGTGCGCCATCGTGCTAACTATTGCAAGCGGGTGCTAGCAAAAGTGGCGTTGGGTTCGGGAGGGCCCGCCCCCACTGCGCAGAGCCGCCGAAACCGGCGTCCGGCTCCGGGCGGGATTCTGGCGTCCTATGGCTAATGGCATTAGCCTTTGAGCTATGGCTAGTAACGACAGTATGGGCCGGACCGCGATCCTGGAGGTCGAAGGCGGGCTGCTGGCGTACGAGGTGACCGGCAGCGGGCCGCTGATCGTGCTCGTGCACGGTATGGGCGACAACCGAGGTGCTTTCCGGGAGATGGGCGCCGGGCTCGCGGCCGCCGGGTACCGGGTCGCCGCGATGGACCTGCGGGGGCACGGTGAATCCAGCGTCGGCTGGGCGTCCTACACCCGTACCGACACGGCGGGCGACATCATCGCGCTGATCAGGCACCTGGGCGGCGGCCCCGCCGTCATCGTCGGCCACTCCTTCGGCGGCGGTGCCGCCACCATCGCCGCGGCCGAGGAGCCCGGCCTGGTCGACGCCATCGTCGAGATCGGCCCGTTCACCCGTGCCCAGCAGCCCGACGCGCGCGCACTCTTCTCCCACGCCCGCTACCGCAAGGGCATGAGCCTGCTGGCGGGCGCCTGCCTGCTGCGCAGTGTGCCGCTGTGGATGCGCTACCTCGACCACGCCTACCCGGGCAGCAGGCCCGACGGGTACGGCGCGCATCTCGTCGCGCTGGAGGCGGATCTGCGCAGGCCCGGCCGGATGGCCGTCGTCGGCCGCTTCGGTACGGCCGCGCCCGCCGACGCCGGTGCCCGGCTGGCCGACGTACGGTGTCCGGCCCTGATCGTCATGGGCACGCTCGATCCCGATTGGCCCGACCCCGGGAAGGAGGGCGAGGGCATCGTGGCGGACCTGCCTGCCGGGCTGGGCCGCCTGGAGATGGTCGACGGGGCGGGCCATTACCCGCATGTGCAGTTCCCCGCTGCCGGCGCCGCGCTCGTCCTGGACTTTCTCACCGGAGACGGACGTGGCTAGGGCAGCCCTCTCCACGAACGCGGTCGTCGACGTCGCGCTCCGGATCATCGACGAGAACGGCCCCGAAGCGCTCACCCTGGCGGCGGTGTCCGCCCGCGCGGGCGTGGCCGCCCCGTCGCTGTACAAGCACGTGCGCAGCCTCGCCGAACTGCGCGCCCTGGTATCGGCCCGCATCGCCGACGACCTCGCCGGCCAGGCCGGGGAAGCGGTGCTCGGCCGCTCCGCCGACGAGGCGATCCGTGCGTTCATGACGGCCTGGCGGTGCTATGTGCAGCGCCACCCCAACCGCTACCCGGCATTCATCCAGAGCCCGGAGCCGCGGACCGCCGAGGCCGGGGCGCGGCTGATCGGCATCATCTCCGCCACCCTCCGCGCCTACGGCCTGGAGGACTCCGCGGCCGTCCATGCCGCCCGCTGCCTGCGCGCGGCCGTCCACGGCTTCGCCGTACTGGAGGCCCAGGGAGCCTTCGGACTCCCGGAGAACCTGGACGACAGTTACGACCTGCTGATCCAGATGATGACCGCCGGTCTCCACGCGCGGCAGTGACGCGTCAGTCCGCCTGGCTTCGGTCCGTCCTGCCTCCGTCCGCTCGGCCTTCGGCGGGGCGACCGGGCCCCCGCGCGTCCGGTGCGCCCGGTCCCCGGCGGGCGGGTCCGGTCAGTGCGGCGTCCGCGGCCGCGAGGATGTTGCCGAAGGTGCGGGTGATGACCGGCCGCGCGACGAAGCGGGTGAGGAGGCCGCCGAGCAGAGGGACGGGGATCTCGGCGCGGGTGGTCCAGCGGACGTGGGTGCCGTCGGGCGTCTCGGTGAACGTCATGCGGCCGAGTTCGTGCCGGGACGGCGGCAGGCTGCGCTCGACGACGTACTCGGTGGCGTACGGCGGGTCGTAGTGTGTGATGCGCTCCCGGAACCAGCCGATCAGCCAGAGGTGGCTGCGCACCGCGCCGACGCCGTAGGGCGCCGACTCCCCGTGCCGGGTCAGGCGGCAGCGCAGCACCAGGGGGGAGCGGGTGTAGTGGGTGGTCGTGGTGAGCCAGGCGAACACCGTCGCGATCGGGGCGTCGATGACGCGTTCCACGGTCATGGTTTCCACGGCTGGGAGCCTCCTCTGTCGAGTGTGCGCACCGCGTCGGCGTGGTGCAGCTTGTCCGGGTTGCGGATGCCGTAGAGGCCGGTGATCCGTCCGTCGCCGATCTCGAAGGCGACCAGCCAGTCGAGACCGCCGTCCGTCACGAACCGCGCCGCGGGCATGCCGTTGTACGTGGCGGGCTCGGCGCGGGTGGTGGCGGCGCCGGCGCGGTACACGCCGAGGACGAACCGGGCGACCTCGGTGCGGCCGGTCACCGGGCGGCGGACGGCCGCCGCCTTCCCGCCGCCGTCGGAGAGCACCACGACATCCGGCGCCAGTAGGTCCATCAGCGACTGGATCTCACCGGTCGCCGCCGCGGACAGGAACCGCTGGACGATCTCCCCGGTGGCGTCCGAGACGGGCTCGAAGCGCCGCCGCCGCGCGTGGACGTGGCGGCGAGCGCGGTGGGCGGTCTGCCGTACGGCGACCTCGCTCTTGCCGATCGAGGCGGCGATCTCGCCGTGGGTGTACCCGAACACCTCGTGCAGCACGAACACCGCGCGCTCGGTCGGGTTCAGCGTCTCCAGGACGAGCATCATGGCCATCGACACCGACTCGGCCAGCACCACGTCCTCGCTCACCCCCGGCCCCGTACGGATCGGCTCGGGCAGCCACATCCCCACGTACTCCTCGCGCCGCGCCTTGAGCGCACGCAGGTGATTGAGGGCCTGCCGCGTCACCAGGCGCACCAGGTAGGCGCGCGGGTGCTCGACCGCGGCCGGATCGACCGCGCTCCACCGCAGGTAGCTCTCCTGGAGCACGTCCTCGGCGTCGGTGGCGCTGCCCAGCATCTCGTAGGCGATGGTGAACAGCAGCGAACGGTGATCGGTGAAGGCGTCCTCAGCCATGGACCGCCTCCACGGCGAGCGGGTGCGCACACCTCGGCATGGCAGCGGGCTCCTTTCCTCGGGCCACTCGGGCTTCCCGGACGTCATGGAGACACGTCGCGTCGGAAAAGCGTGACAGGCCGCCGGTGTGGGGCGCCTCACAGCGGCCCGCGCCCCGTCACGCCTCGCGGGCGGCGGCCTGCCGGGCGGCGCGTTCCAGGCGGTCGCGGTGGTTCTTCCAGTACGCCGCGTCGCCGGGAGCCATGTTGGAGTTCCCCGGGCGCTGGCCCGTGCTGCCGTCGATGAGTTCGCGGACGATGTCGGCGTGGCCGACGTGCCGGTGGGTCTCGCCGATCATGTGGACGAGGACGCGGTGGAGCGTCAGCCCGGCCCCGTTCCCTCCGGGGACGCGGCCGGCCGCGTCGAGGTCCAGGGTGGTGATCGTCGCGTCCGCGTGCGCCCACGAGCGGCGGTACCGGCCGATCACCTGTTCACGGGTCTCGTCGGGGGCCGCCCAGAAGTCCGAGTTCGGTTCGGCGTCCGTGGTGATCCACAGTGGCGGGCCGTCGAAGGGGCGGCCGAAGGTTTCACCGAAGTACCAGGTCTCGGCGCCGGTCAGGTGTTTCACCAGGCCCAGCAGGTTGGTGCCGGTCGGTGTGACGGGGCGGCGGATGTCGTACTCCGGCAGTTCTTCGAGCTTCCACAGCAGCGCGTCGCGGGCATCCTGGAGGGCCGAGTGGAGGGCTGCCTTGTGGGCTGAGTTGGTCATGGAGGACAGTTTGTGGTCGGTGTGGTCCCTGTCCAGCGGGTTTTCCAACGGCGTTGCCGACAGGCGGCGTTCGTCGCGCCGGGCGGGAGCGCCGTCGTCACCGGTGTCGCAGGGGGAGGAAATGGCTGCCGAACGAGAGTGGCTGGACGTGCCGTTCGCGGAGAAGGACGAGGCCAAGAAGGGGGGGAGCGCGGTGGGACCCGGCGGCCAAGCGGTGGTACGCGCCCCGGGCGGGGGTGGCGGCGCTGCGGCGGTGGGCGGCGGCACCGGACGTGCCTGACCTGCTGCCCGGTGAGGACCGCGACCTGGGCAGCGGTCTCTACGTCGACCTGGTGCCGCGGACCTGCTGGTTCACCAACGTACGGTCCTGTGTGGCCGCCAAGGACTGGGAGCGGCTGCGGCGTACGATCACCCGCCGGGCCGGCCGGCGCTGCGAGATATGCGGTGCCGTGGAGGACCGGGACGCCAAGCGGTGGCTGGAGGCGCATGAACGGTGGACCTTCGACGAGGCCGCCCGGGTGCAGACCCTCAAGCGGCTCATCTGCCTGTGCACCGACTGCCACACGGTCACGCATTTCGGGTACGCGCAGGTGCGCGGGCTGGAAGCGCAGGCGTTCGCGCACCTGGTGAAGGTCACCGGTATGACGGGCGGTGCGGCCCGCCGGCATGTCAGGGACGCGTTCGACGTGTGGGAGCGGCGGTCCCGGGTGGCGTGGGAACTGGACCTGAGCATGCTGACGGAGGCCGGTATCGAGCCGGCGCCGCCGCCCGGGGCGGGCGAACGGGCCCGTACCGCCGAGGAGACGCTCCGCAGGGAGCGGGGGCGGTAGGGCCCGCGCCGGCCTCAGGGCGTTCCGTCCGGTCTGGTGCCCACGGCCACGGTGGCGCTGAGATCGTCGTCCGTCGCCAGCCGGGTGACGAGGCCCTGGCGGCGGAAGGCTTCGAGGGTGCGGGGGGCCTGGCGTTCGCTGGTCTCGATCAGGAGATGGCCGCCGGGGGCGAGCCACCGCAGGGCCTCGGCCGCCACCCGGCGCTGTACGTCGAGGCCGTCCGTCCCGCCGTCGAGCGCCACGCGGGGCTCGTGGTCGCGGGCTTCCGGGGGCAGGAGGCCGATCGCCCCGGTCGGTACGTAGGGGGCGTTGACGACGAGGAGGTCGACGCGGCCGCGCAGGGCGGGCGGCAGCGGTGCGTAGAGGTCGCCTTCGTACACCCGGCCGGTGGCGGGCGGGATGTTGCGGCGGGCGCAGCGTACGGCGGCGGGTTCGATGTCGGTGGCGTGCAGATCGATGCGGGGAGGCGGGGCGGGGGCCGCGGGTCCGGGACCGCTCACGGCCGCGGCCAGTGCCGCGCCGACGGCCCCCGTACCGCAGCACAGGTCGACGACGACGGGCCGCGGCCCGGCCGCGTCACGGGCGCGGACGAGCGTGGCGGCCTGGCCGACGAGGAATTCGGTGCGGCGGCGGGGGACGAAGACGCCGGGGGCGACGGCGATCCGCAGGCCGCAGAACTCGGCCCAGCCCAGGACCTGTTCGAGGGGGAGGCCGGCGACGCGGCGGTCCGCCATGGCGGCGAGGTCGGACGGGGTGCGGGCCGTGGCGGCGAGGAGCTGTGCCTCGTCCTCGGCGAAGACGCAGCCGGCCGCGCGGAGTCTGGTGACGAGGCCGGTGAGGGACGGGGCAGCGGGAGAGGAGAGCGGACGTGACATGCGAGGTCGGGGCCTTTCGGGGTGCCGAAGGGCGCTCTCGCGGTCACCTGCCTCGCAGGGACCATACAGCCGTGAGGTGAGAGCACCCAGCCTGGACAGCGGTAATGGGTCTCACCTCCTCGGTCGTCCACTGTGTGGGCTGGTCACCTTACCCGAAGCCGGGAGCCGGGGCAGAGACGGCGGCACGGCCCGGGGGCGCGCGGGGGACGGGCGGTGGTGCGGCCCGGGGCACCGGCAGGGGGCGCGGGGCGGTGTGCTGCGCGCCCACCGGGCCGTCGCCGGTCTCGACGTGGCGGTGCCGGGGCTGGAGGGTGGAGGCGGGGTGCCTCCGCGGGAGGCGGTGACCGGGGGGTCGCCGCGGGGCGGGGCCGGAAAGGCGGGCGGCGATGGCGGGTGCCGGAAATCCTTACATGCGGGGGCTGTTCGCCCCGGTGCGGGAGGAGACCACCGCGTACGAGATGGCCGTGACCGGCCGGATTCCGGAGGAGCTGGACGGGCGCTACGTGCGCAACGGGCCCAACCCGCTGGGGGTGGACGACCCGGCGGCGTACCACTGGTTCAGCGGCGACGGCATGCTGCACGGCGTGCGGCTGCGCGGCGGCCGGGCCGAGTGGTACCGCAACCGCTGGGTGCGTTCCGACGCGATGGCGCTGCGCCTGGGCGAGAAGATCCTGCACGGGCCGCGCCACCTGGGCATGGACTTCGCCCCGAACACGCACGTCACCCGCTTCGCCGGGCGCCTGCTCGCACTGGTCGAGGGCGGGGCGCTGCCGTACGAACTGGACGGCGATCTGGACACGGTCGGCCCCTTCGACTTCGCCGGCACCCTGCCGGGCGGCCTCGCCGCGCACACCACCATCGACCCGGACACCGAGGAACTGCACTGCGTGGCGTACTGCTGGGCCTGGCCGTACGTGCAGTACCTGGTCGCGGGGACGGACGGCCGGATCCGGCGGCGCGTGGACATACCGGTCGACGGGCGGCCGATGATGCACGACTTCTCGCTGACCGAACGGCATGTGCTGCTGTACGACCTGCCGGTGGTATTCAACCCGGGCGGGGTGGGGGTCGGGCCGTCCTTCCCGTACGTGTGGGAGCCGGGGCGCCCGGCCCGGCTGGGCGTGCTGCCGCGGGAGGGCGAGGCGTCGGACGTGCGGTGGCTGGAGATCGATCCGTGCTTCGTCTTCCACCCGATGAACGCGTACGAGACGGAGGGCGGCAGCGGCCGGATCGTCGTGCATCTGGTGCGTTACGACCGGCTGTTCGCGAAGGGGCGTACGGGCCCTGACGGGTCGCCGCCCGCGCTGGAGCGCTGGACGGTGGACATCCGGGCGGGCCGGGTCCGGCGGGAGCGGCTGGACGACCGGCCGGTGGAGCTGCCGCGGGTGGACCCGCGACGGCTGACGCTGCCGCACCGGTACGGGTACGCGGTGCTGGAGTCCGGGGCGGCGGACACACGGGTGGCGCACTTCCCGGGGACGGAGCGGGTGGGGGCCGGGCTGCTCAAGTACGACCTGGAGCGCGGCACCAGCGAGGTGCGCCGCTTCACGGCGCAGGGCGGCGTGGGGGAGGCCGTGTTCGTGCCTGCCGGTCCGGACGCGGCGGAGGACGAGGGCTGGCTGTTGGCGTACGTCTTCGACCCGGAGCGCGACGCCACGGACCTCGTCATCCTCGACGCCCAGGATTTCACGGGCGAACCGGCCGCGCGGGTGCATCTGCCGGCGCGGGTGCCGGTCGGGTTCCACGGCGCGTGGATACCGGACCGGGAGTGAGCGGGGGCGGAATCCGGTTGCCACGCCCCTTTCCGATGCGCTTGCATTGGTACGCTGGACCGGGATGGCGACGGAAGGGAACGCGACATGACCGGAAACGACGGACAGGCGGCGCGCGCGGGGGCGGCGCTGGAGACGTACACCCTCTCCGAGCAGGGCTGGCGGACGAGCCCGAGCGAGACACTCCAGCGCATGCTGGCCGACCTGATGCACTGGTGCGACGCCACCCAGCGCGGCTTCGACCGCTCGCTGGCGGCCGCCCGGGAGCGGTACGCCGAGGAGCGGACGTAAGGGGGCGCCGGCGGCACGCCCGCCCGGGCCCGGCCCGCGATGCCCCGGCCCGGGCGGGCACGGCATCGGCTGCCTGGACGGCGGGCTCATGGCCGTACCGCCGGGCTTCGGTCCGGTGGGCGCCGCCGGCGTGACCGAACGGCTCGGCGGGGGCGGTGCGGCCTCCGGCCGGCAGCGGTGACCGGCGGGTTCCCGTACGGGGGTCGGGAATCCGCCGGCTGCCGCGCGGGGCACGTGCCCGACCCCCGTACGGGAACGTGCCGCGCGCGAACAGCCGCGGCCCTGCCCCTCATCCCGCGTACGGACGGGCCTCCCGTGCCTCGCGCAGCGCCTGGGCCCACCAGGCCAGCTGGTCCAGCAGCACGGTGGCGGCCCGGTCGGCGTCCAGGGGTTCCCGCAGCTTCCCCTCGTCGTCGAAGAGGCGGCCGGCCATCGGGAAACTGACCGTCTCGCGCACGGTCGTCGCGTGCAACTCGGCGAAGACCAGCCGCAGTTGCTCGACGGCCCGCAGGCCGCCGGAGATCCCGCCGTACGACACGAAACCGACCGGCTTGGCCTGCCACTCCTCGCGCAGCAGGTCGACGGCGTGCTTGAGCGGGGCGGGGAAGGAGTGGTTGTACTCGGGGGTGATGACGACGAAGGCGTCCGCGGCGCCGACGCGCTTGGCGTAGGAGGCCAGCTCCTCGCTGCCGTACCGCAGTTCGTACGGACGGATGTCATCCAGGTCGATCACGTCGACCACGACGTCGTCGCGCCGGCCGGCGTGTCCGGTGAACCAGTCGGCGACAACGGGCGCGAACCGGCCCTCACGGGTACTGCCGACGATGACGGCGAGGGTGAAGGGGCGCTCGGACATGGCGGGGCCTCCTGAGGCGGTGCTCCGAAGCCGGCGGTCGGCTTCGGAACCAGACGCTAAAACCTCAACCAAAGTTCATGTCAATGCCTGGCCCTGGGCTCACATCGCATCGGGTGGCGCATTCCGTGCCGCGCCCGGTGGCCCCGCCGCCCGGAGCACCCCTTCACCGGCCGCCCGGCGTCACTCCGCCCCGAACAACGCCAGCAGTTCCGCCTTCTGGAACATCCGGGCCGTCTCCACCGCCGACGGCGTGCCCGCGGACGGGTCGGCGCCGTGGGACACCAGGATGCGGACGACCGCGTCCTCGCCCTTGAAGACGGCGCCGGCCAGGGGGGTCTGGCCGCGGTCGTTGGGGCGGTCGGGATCGGCACCGCGTTCCAGGAGGGCTGTCACCGCGTCCGCGTGGCCGTGGTAGGCGGCCAGCATGACCAGGGTGTCGCCCTTGTCGTTGGTGAGGTTGGCGGGTACGCCGGCGTCCACGTAGGCGGCGAGGGTGCTGGTGTCGCCGTGCCGCGCCAGATCGAATACCTTGCCCGCGAGTTGCAGCACCTCGGGGTCGTGCGCGTGCTCGGTCGTGTCGGGTCCCTGTGGCTCCGTGTTCGCGTCACTCATGGTCGCCGGCCTCCTGCTTCGGTGGTACGGCGGTGTCTTTCCTGCAACTCCCGCCTGGGCCTTTACTTGTCCCCGCCACTGTATTCAGCACACCTGCCGGGCGGCCCCTGGCGCGCGCCGGAGTTCCGCCCGGGGCGCCTCAGAAGACGTCCGGGCACCACGGGCGTCGTGCTGTGCGCAGCAGGAGGTCGGCGGTCGTCAGGGCGCCCGGCCGCTCCTCGCCGGCCCGGCCCAGCGCGGCCAGCCGTACGGCGGACTCGTCGCCCAGGTAGAGGGCGGCGAAGGCGCTCACGTCCAGGGCGAGTTCCGCGCCGCGGTCCGTACGCGTACAGGTGGCGCCCTCCGGGCCGGCCTCCAGGAGGTAGCGTCCGCCGGCCAGTCCCGCTTCGTCCCGGATGTCCAGGACGAGGGAGCCGGATATCGGGTAGGTGCGGGCCTCCAGCAGCCGTGGGATGTCCAGCGGGCGTATCCACAGGTAGTCGGACTGCTGCACGATCCGTGCCGCGCGCGGGTCGCCGAGGTGGTACGGCAGCAGGTCGTCGGGGCCGCGCAGGCCCGTCCTGATGTGCATGACCCAGTCGATCGAGCACAGGAAGCGCCACAGGGCGCGCTCGGCGGCCGGGGTGGTCGTGGTCAGGCGGTCGACGGTGAGGGTGTGGCGCGGCAGCTTGTGCTCCCACACGTCGTCCGCCCGGTACGTGGCCAGGCCCTCGACCTCGCCGGACGGGGAGCGGTAGACGGCGTGGAAGCGGTCCTTGGCGGGGTGGTGCGGGAGCGGGACGGCACCGGTATGGATCTGCCACCAGACGGCGGGCAGGTCGATCGCGCCGGGCTGGCCGGCGCGGAACCGTTCGTGCAGCGCCGGGCCGGCCTCCCGCACGTCGGCGGCGTCGACGAAGTCGACCCGGCCGCCGTCGTCCGGGCCCGCGTGGCGCGGGTCCAGCGCGGCGCGGGCCACGTCGATGTGCCACTCGGTGGTCCAGGCGGCCGGCCCGAAGCCGTACCGCCCGTAGATCGGGTACTCCGCGGCGATCAGCGTGGCGAGGGCGTCACCGCGCTCCTTGGCGTCCCGCAGGTCGGCCGCCATCATCCGGCTGAGCAGGCCGCGCCGCCGGTGGGTGGGGGAGACCGTCACGGCCGTGACGGCGTCGGCGGGCACCCGCGCGCCGCCGACGACGGTCAGCTCCTGCGGGAAGCTGTGGAACGTGGCGACGCAGCGGCCGTTGTCGAACGCGCCCCGGGTGCGGTCCGGGTCGTAGTGGCGGCGGCGGTACTCGACCTGCTCCTCGGAGACCTCCGGGGGCCGCAGGAAGCCCACGTTCACGCTCCGCACCCAATCGGGGACGTCCGCGTCGCCGACCGTACGCACCTCGATGCTCATGTGCGTACGGTAGCTACGGCCCTGTCCCGGCGTCGCGGCAATATCGCGCGGTACGGCGCGGGCGGGGTGCCCGGGGCGTCCGGACACCCCGGAGCCTCAGAACGCCGCGCGGATCTCCCCGACGCGCTCGGCGCCGCCCAGCAGCGGCGCCTCCGCGATGCGCGACAGCACCGGCGACTCGACGCCCATCAGCCGGAGCACGCGGCCCAGTATCGGGCCGAGCGTGCGGGTCGCCCCGTCGTCCACCTTGAACGCCAGCGCCCGTCCGTCCGGCAGTGCCACCGCCTGCACGGCCTCCGCGCCCATCTTGGACAGCACGCCGGGCAGCGCCTGCATCAGCCAGGTGTCGGGGCGGCGGGTGCCGGCCACGTACTCCGGGTGGGCGCGCATCGCGTCGGCCACGCGCCGCTCCGGCGTACCGGGCCCGGCCAGCACGAAGTGCCGGAACGAGCGGGCCAGGCCGGTCAGCGAGATCGCCATCAGCGGCGCGCCGCAGCCGTCCGTACCGATGTGCTCGACGCGCTCGCCGCTCGCGGAGCGCACCGCCTCCAGGGCGAGCTGCTGGAGCGGGTGGTCCGGGTGGAGGTAGGTCTCCAGCGGCCAGCCGTTGGCGGCGCAGGCAGCCAGCATGGCGGTGTGCTTGCCGGAGCAGTTCATGGTCAGCGACTCGCGCATCCGCCCGGACGCCAGGTACGTCTCCGCCTCCACTGGGTCCAGCGGCAGGTCCGGCGGGGTCCGCACCAGTCCGGCGGACAGGCCGTGCTCGCTGAGCATCTTCTGGACGAGGTCGAGGTGAAAGCTTTCGCCGGAGTGGCTCGCGGCGGCCAGCGCCAGCCGCTCACCCGACAGGTCCAGCCCCGCCCGCAGGATCGCGGCGGCCTGCATCGGCTTGTTGGCGGAGCGCGGGAAGACCGGGGAGGACACGTCGCCGAGCGCGGTCTCGACGCTGCCGTCCGCCGCCAGGACCACCAGGGAACCGCGGTGCCGGCCCTCGACGAAGCCCGAACGCACGACCTCGGCGAGGACGGGGGGTATACCGGCCGGGGCGGACCCTTCGGTAACGGGGGAGGTGCTCATCGGGGGCCTTCCGGGGAGTGACCCGCGATCCCCCCCCGGAACCTGTGGCCGCCGGGTCAGGAGAGCAGGTCGTCTACTTGTGCTTCGCCTTCACGGTACCTGCGGGCGATCTCCGCACTGCAATCGTCGGCGGTCCGCTGCAGCGCCTGGCGACGCCGGGAGACCTGCTGCTCGTAGCGGACCAGGCGGCCCATCGCGTCGTGCAGCTCCTGGTCCGTACGGGCCGTCAGGTCCGACAGCTCCACCTCGCCGAGCATCTGCTCCGCCAGCTGGCGGTACTCCTCGCTGTGCGGCATGCCGAGCGTCACATGGCGGGCCGAGGAGCGGTGCCGCGACGGCCCGTCCGTGAGGATCTCCGGAAGCCGGTCCAGCAGGGGCGAGTGCGGGGCCGTGCGGCGGGTGCTCTCGGCCCGCAGGATGTCGATCCGGCCCTGGAGCAGCCGCCGCACATAGCTCAGGTCGGCCTCCTCCTGCTGCGCCTCGCGCCGTACGACGCGCAGGTCGGGCAGGCTCAGCCGGGGCAGGTCGGGCCGCGGGGCCGGGCGGAAGCGATCGCGTTGCAGCGGCGGCCGGTGCGGTGCCGTGCCTGCCTGGAACATGGGACCGTCCTCCGTGCGGGCGGACCCGGCGGGCGCCGGGGCCTGCGGGGTCGTACGGGCCGCAGTGGGCGCCGTACGGGCGATCGGTACGGGTCCGGGGGTGTGCCCGGGACCGGCAGTGCTCATGAGTCGTTCCGTCCCCTCGTCCGGTGCGGTCGTACGGGCAGGTTGTCCGCGCGACGCACCGCGTGCACGCATCGTGCCACTGCGGGAGGGCCGTCCGCAGGGCCAGCCATGGCCATGGCACCCGAACGGCCCCGGCAGGGTACGGCTGTCAGGGGCCCGGCGGCGGCGTGCATCATGGGCGGTATGCGAGCTGTGGTGCAGAGGGTCGACGGCGCACGCGTCGAGGTGGACGGCGAGACGGTCGGGGAGATCGTCGGTGAGGGGCTGTGCGTGCTGGTCGGGGTGACGCACGACGACACCCCGGCGAAGGCGGCGCAGCTCGCCAGGAAGCTGTGGTCGGTGCGCATCCTGGACGGCGAGAAGTCCTGCTCGGACACGGGTGCGGGGCTGCTGGTGATCAGTCAGTTCACTCTCTACGGTGACGCCCGCAAGGGCCGCCGGCCCACCTGGAACGCGGCGGCGCCCGGTCCGGTGGCCGAACCCCTCGTCGACGAGGTCGTCACCCGGCTCCGCGCCCTGGGCGCGGAGGTCGCCACGGGCCGCTTCGGCGCGGACATGAAGGTCTCGCTGACGAACGACGGCCCGTTCACGGTGCTCCTGGAGGTCTGAGGTGCGGGCGCTGCCCCGTGAGCCACCGGCCCGCGGCTCCCGCCACGGGCCGGTCCCGGCCGCCCTACGGCTCGACCACGACCTCCTGGGCCGCCGCGGTGCTCTCCGCGAGGAGCGGCGCGTCGGCGGGGACGTTGCGCTTGACCAGGGCCAGCGCGATGGGGCCCAGCTCGTGGTGGCGGGCCGAGGTGGTGATGAAGCCGATCTGGCGGCCTTCGGGGCCGTCGGCGGCCAGACGCACGGGGGCGCCGTGCGGGGGGAGGTGCACCTCGCTGCCGTCCAGGTGGAGGAAGACCAGGCGGCGCGGCGGCTTCCCCAGGTTGTGGACGCGGGCCACGGTCTCCTGGCCGCGGTAGCAGCCCTTCTGGAGGTGTACGGCGGTGCCGATCCATCCCAGCTCGTGCGGGATGGTGCGGTGGTCGGTCTCCATGCCCAGGCGCGGCCGGTGCGCCTCGACGCGCAGGGCCTCCAGGGCGAGGGTGCCGACGGCGGGGCCGCTGTCCGCGGCGAAGGACTCCAGCTCTTCCCGCGGCAGGAACAGGTCCCGGCCGTGCGCGGTCTCCCGGACGACCGCGTCCTTCGGGGTCTCGGTGATGGAGCCGGCCGGCAGGTGGACGACCGCGTACTCGGCCGTACGGTCGGCGACCTCGACGCGGTAGAAGAACTTCATGCTCTCCAGGTAGGCGATCAGCGCCTCCTCGTCGCCCGGCTCGGTGTGCAGCCAGGTCGTCCCGCCGTCGTCGACGAGGTAGAGGGCGTGCTCGATGTGGCCGTTGGCGGAGAGGATCAGCGCCTCGGTGGCGTGGCCGGGCGCGAGGTCGCTGACGTGCTGGGTCAGCAGCAGGTGCAGCCAGCTCAGCCGCTCGGGGCCGCTGACGGTGACCACGCCGCGGTGCGAGAGGTCGACGAAGCCGCGGCCGTCCGCGAGGGTGCGTTGTTCGCGGAACAGGTCGCCGTAGTGCGCGGCGACGCCTTCGTCGGGGGCCTCGGCCGGGACGGCACCGGGCAGCGACAGCAGCGGACTGGCTTCACGTTGACGCGGCATGCCCCAAGCGTACGACCGGCTACGGTGTGGCCCCCGACCCGCCCTCGGTGCCCGGCCCGCCGTCCGCAGCCTGCGCGGCGCACTTCTCGGTGCATGCCGCGCAGCGCCCGAAGATCGCGAAGTGCTTCAGGTCGGTGTCGAAACCGAACGTTTCCCGAAGCGTCGTCGTAAACGGTGCGGCCACCGTCTGATCGGCTTCGATCACTTCCGTGCAGTCCCGGCACACCAGGTGGATGTGGTGGTGCCGGTCGGCGAGGTGGTACGTGGGCGCGCCGTGCCCGAGGTGGGCATGGCTGACCAGGTTCAGCTCCTCCAGCAGCTCCAGCGTCCGGTAGACGGTGGAGATGTTCACACCGCCCGCCGTACGGCGCACCTCGGTGAGGATGTCGTCGGGGGTCGCGTGTTCGAGCTTGTCCACCGCCTCCAGCACGAGCTGTCGCTGCGGGGTCAGCCGGTACCCGCGCTTGCGGAGGTCGCTCTGCCAGTCGCTGCTCACCACACCGCCAGTGTAGGAGGGTGTTCAGCGGCCGCCTATTTTCCGCAGGTAGCCGGAGAGCGCGGTGACGGCCGCCGGATTGCGCGGGCTCTCCACCAGGTCGGCGTAGTCCATGACGTAGATGCGATCGTTCTTGACCGCCGAGACGTTCTTCAGTGGCGCGTACGACTTCAGGAACGACTTCTTCTGTTCGGCGGTCGGCGTGCCGTAATCGTTGATGACGATCACGTCAGGGTCGCGTTCGACCACCGACTCCCACCCGACCGTGGTCCAGGAGTCCTTCAGGTCCTTCATGACGTGGTCGCCGCCGGCCTTGGTGATGATGTCGTGCGGCCCGGCGAAACGGCCGGAGGTCATCGGCTTGTCCTGGCCGCCGTCGTAGAGGAAGACGGTGGGCCGTTCGCCGCCCTTGGGGGCCTTGGCCTGGGCGTCGGCGACCTGCTTGCGGTACTTCGCGATCAGCGCGTCCGCCCGCTCCTCGACGTCGAAGATCTTCCCGAGGGTCTTCAGATCGGTGTAGAGCGCGTCCAGCGGCGGCATCACCCCGCGGGCGCTGCCCTGGCCGCCGTCGGTCCCGTTGCGGCACGACTCGGTCAGGACGTAGCTGCCGATGCCGAGCTTCTTCAGGGAGGCGGGGGTGACGTCGCTGTCCTCGCCGAAGCCGTAGTTCCAGCCCGCGAAGACCAGGTCGGCCCTGGCGTCCAGGGCGATCTCCTTGGTGATCGCCTTCTTGGAGAGCCAGGGCACCTTGCCGTACGCGTCCTTCCAGGCGACGGCGTCGACCTTGCCCCGGTACTCCGGCATGACGTACCCGGCCATGTGGTCCTCCAGGCCGAGCGCGAACATGATGTCGGCGATCCCGACGTCGTTGGTGACCACGCGCCGCGGCGCCTTGTCGTACGTGGTCCTCGTCCCGCAGTTCTCGACCGTGACCGGGTAGTGCCCGGACCCGCCCGCCCCGGACGCTTTGGCGGCACCGTCCTTCCCGTCCTCGGCGACGTGCGCACCGCAGCCGGTGAGCGCGGCGAGCGTGAGGGCGGTGAGCAGGGCGGCGGAGCGGTGGCGGGTGCGCATGGAGGGTCCTTACGGGGTGGTCGAGGGGGCGGTACGGCCGGGCAGGCGGTCGAACAGGAGCTGTACGGCACCGGTCTCGGGGTGCGCCACGCGGTGCGCGCGCACCCCGAACACCTCGGCCAGCAGCTCCGGGCCCAGCACGTCGTGCGGCGCGCCGGAGGCGACGATGCGCCCTCCGGAGATGACGTACAGCTCGTCACAGTGCAGGGCGGCCAGGTTCAGGTCGTGCAGCGCGGTCAGCACCGTCAGTCCGCTGTCCCGCACCAGCGCCAGCAGTTCCAGCTGCTGCGCGATGTCGAGGTGGTTCGTCGGCTCGTCCAGCACCAGCACCCGCGGTTCCTGGGCCAGCGCGCGGGCGATCAGCACACGCTGCTTCTCGCCGCCGGACAGGCTCAGGAACGCGCGCCCGGCCAGGTGGTCCGCGCCGGTCCGTACCAGCGCCGCCTCGCACACCCGCAGGTCCGCCGCGCTCGGCCGCCCCGAACCGCGCTGGTGCGGCAGCCGCCCCATCGCGACGACCTCCGCGGCCGTGAAGCCGAACTCGGTCGCCGACTCCTGGGGCAGCGCGGCCAGGTGGCGGGCCCCTTCGCGTACGCCCATGGCGTGCAGGTCCGCGCCGTCCAGCCGGACCGTCCCGGCGGCCGGGCGCAGCGCGCGGTAGGCACAGCGCAGCAGGGTGGACTTGCCGCTGCCGTTGGGCCCGACCAGCCCGACGACCCGGCCGCTGCCCGCGTGCAGGGTGATGTCGTGCACGAGCCGGGCACCGGCCACGTCCACGGACACCGCGTCGATGTCGATCCGCATCAGATGCCGCCTCCGTACGTGCCGCCGTGGTTCCGCGTCAGGCCCCGCCTGCGTACGTACCTACCGCCGTGTCCCCGCATCAGGCCCCGCCTCCGAACGTGTAGCCGCGGCGCCGCATCAGCAGGACGAAGGCCGGCACGCCGAGCACCGCGGTGATCACTCCGACCGGCAGCTCGACGGGCGCCAGCAGCACCCGGGACAGGATGTCCACCCACACCATCAGCACCGCGCCCAGCAGCGGGGCCACCACCAGCACCCGGCGGTGCCCGGCACCCACCAGCATCCGGGTCACGTGCGGCACCATCAGCCCGACGAAGCCGATCGCGCCGCTGACCGCGACCACCGCGCCGGTGACGGCCGCCGTGACCGCGAACAGCTCCCGGCGCAGCCGCCCGGGGTCCACGCCGAGCGCGGCGGCCGACTCGTCCCCCATCGCGAGCGCGTTGAGGCGGCCCGCGGAGAGCATCAGGTACACCAGCGCCCCGGCCACCGCCGCCGCGGCGACGGGCAGTGAGCCCCAGCCCGCGCCGCTGAGGCTGCCGAGCAGCCACATCATGGCGGAGCGCGCCGCCTCGCCCCGGTCGGCGGCGAAGACCATCAGGGTGGAGAGGGCGGAGAAGCCGTAGTACATCGCGGAGCCGGTCAGGACCAGGCGCAGCGGGGTCAGGCCGTGCGCGCTGCGGGCCGCCGCGTACACCAGCGCCATGGCCAGCAGCGCCGAGCAGAACGCCGCGGCGGACAGCGCCCAGACGCCCAGCGCGGCCAGCGCCCCGAAGAGCAGGACGGCGTTGGCGCCGACCGCGGCGCCGGAGGAGATGCCGAGCACGAACGGATCGGCGAGGGCGTTGCGTACCAGTGCCTGGACGGCCACACCGATGGCGGACAGCCCGGCGCCGACGACGGCGGCCAGGAGCGCGCGCGGGAAGCGCAGCTCCCACACGATGGTGTACGCGGAGACCTCGTCGGAGGCGATCGTGCCGCCGCTCAGCCCGGAGCCGAGGTAGCGCAGCACGTCGCCCCAGCCGACGCCGGAGGCGCCGAGGCCTACGCCGCACACCAGTGAGGCGAGCAGCACGAGGGCCAGCCCGGCGGCCAGCGGCACGGTGGGCACCGGCGAGCCGGTACGGGGCCGGGCGCAGGCATGGCTCTCGGAGGCGGCGGGGCCGGCGGTACGGGCTGGGGCGGCCAAGGGACGTACGCCTTCGGCTCGGGCCGCGTCCGTACGGTCAGGGGTGACGGCGCGTGGCGCGAGGCCGGCGGCGGTGTCCCCTCGCAGTCCACGGCGAGTTGTCAGGAACGGGCGCTCCCGCGGGTGATCGGGCTGGCGGAACGGACGTTCCGCACACCGTTGCGGGTCAGCGCCGGACTCTCACCGGACTTCCCCCGCGGGGCGCTCTGCGACTGTGTGCTGCCTGTTCGAAGGCGGTCTACTTGAAGAAGGCGATGCCGTCGTCCGGCAGGTCCTTGATGTCCTTGGCCCACTCGCTCGGGTCGACGACCTTCTTCAGGTGCGCCGACATGTACGGGCGCAGCGGCACCTCGGGGGTGGCCTTCTCGCCGACCCACATCAGGTCGCTGTTGACATAACCGTACAGGCGCTTGCCGCCGGTGTACGGGCCGGAGGCGGCGGTACGCGCCACGGCGTCGGTGGCCAGGTCGATCTGCGGCTTCTGGTCGGCCAGCTCGCCGTACCAGACCTCCGCGACGCCGCCGTCGCGGATCATCACGATCTCGACCTTGCGGTCCTTGTCGATGCGCCAGTAGCCGGACTCGGTCTCCAGCGGCGCGACCTTCTTGCCCTCGCCGTCGAGCACCCAGCTGTGCGAGGTGTATTCGAGGAAGTCACGGCCGTCGTGCGTGAAGGTGACCTCCTGGCCGAAGTTGCACTTCTCGGCACCGGGGAAGTCGGCGACGCCGGCGCCCTCCCAGTTGCCCAGCAGGAAAGCGAGGGGCACGAGGGCCGGGTTCAGGTCGGACGGGATCTCGATCATCAGCTCAGGCGATCTGTATCGGGGAAAGGATCTGGGGTCTCGGTCAGCGCTGGCCCTGGTACAGCTTCTTCCAGGTCAGCCCGGCGAAGGCGACGACGCCGACGGCGACCAGGACGAGCAGGGTGGTGAAGACTGCCTCAAGCACGAGCGCGCTCCTCGGACGGAGTGAGGTGTTACGGACCGGAAGCGAGTCTAGTCGGCGCGGCCGGTGGCGGCGCTGTGAGGTCGGTCCCGCCGGGTGGACCCGGGCCCGGGTGCCGTCCGGCACGGTCCAGCCGTGGGAGGTGAGGTGGCGCGGCGCGGGGCGTGGTCGGCCAGGTGCCGACGACGCCGAGCGCGGCGCCCAGGGCGATCATCAGCGGGCGGGTGCGGCCCGCGCGGCGTACGAGCCGGGTGCGTGACGCCGCGCGAGGTGGCCGGCCAGGACGGTCCGGTCGCACGCGGCCCCCGAGGTGATCGTGTGCCGGTCGGACGACTGGCCAACTGCCGGGCCGGAAGGTCGCGTTGGCGGGAGCCTTAAAGTGGCCGTATGGCGAAGAAGCTGGTGATCAAGGTGACGGCGGGGGCGGACGCCCCCGAGCGGTGCTCGCAGGCGTTCACGGTGGCGGCGGTGGCCGTGGCCAGTGGGGTGCATGTCTCCCTGTGGCTGACCGGGGAGTCGGCGTGGTTCGCGCTGCCGGGGCGCGCGGCGGAGTTCGAGCTGCCGCACGCGGCGCCGCTGCCGGACCTGATCGACTCGATCACGGCGGGCGGCGGCACCATCACCGTGTGCACGCAGTGCGCGGCCCGCCGGGACATCGGGGAGAAGGACCTCATCGAGGGCGTCCGGATCGCCGGTGCGCAAGTCTTCGTGAGTGAGGTCATGCCGGACGGGGTGCAGGCGCTGGTCTACTGACGGTACGGGCGCGGGCGGCACCGCGGGCGGCGGGTGCGGCTCAGCGGCGCCCGGAGCCGGAGCCGTGCCCGGGACCGTGGTCGTCGAGCTCGCGCCACCACCGGTCCGACTCGGGGTCGCCCGACTCGTCCCACCAGCGCTCACCCGGCTCCCGCCGGTTGCCGACGACCGCCGCGAACGGCGGGATGACCATGGCGACCACGCACATCGCCACGGCCGCCGGTATGGACCACAGCCGTACCACGCCCCACGCCAGGACGAACAGGGCGATGCACACACCCATCAGGACGAAGTACCGGCGGTGCCGGCGCTGCGCGGGCGGACGCTGATGCGCGGACATGGTTCCACCGTAGATCCGGCCGGGGTGGCTGGGAAGCGCGGCGGGCCGCACCCCCAGCCATGGCGTCCAAACCCCTGGGGTGCGGCCCGTCGGCCGTACGGGTGTACGTATCGGTGCCGCCGTCAGACGGCGATGGCGACCTCCGCGAGACCACCGTGCTGCGCGACGACGGTCCGGTCCGCGGTCGCGCCCGGGACCAGGGCGCGCAGCGTCCAGGTGCCCTCGGCCGCGTAGAAGCGGAACTGCCCGGTCGCCGAGGTGGGGACCTCGGCGGTGAACTCGCCGGTGCTGTCCAGCAGGCGCACGTAACCGGTGACGGGCTGGCCGTCGCGGGTCACGCTGCCCTGGATCGTGGTCTCGCCCGGCTTGATCGTCGAAGCGTCCGGGCCGCCGGCCTGTGCTCCACACATATGGGTACTTCCTTGGTGGGTTGAGGGGTACGGGGGGCGGTACTGCGGCGGTGCCGCGGCGGTGCGCTTACTTCGCGGCGCCGAGCTCGATCGGCACGCCGACCAGCGAGCCGTACTCGGTCCAGGAGCCGTCGTAGTTCTTGACGTTGGACTGGCCGAGCAGCTCGTGCAGCACGAACCAGGTGAGCGCCGAGCGCTCGCCGATGCGGCAGTAGGCGATGGTGTCCTTCGCCAGGTCCACGTTCTCGGCCTCGTAGAGGGCCTTGAGCTCGTCGTCCGACTTGAAGGTGCCGTCGTCGTTGGCGTTCTTCGACCACGGGATGTTGCGGGCGCTCGGCACGTGGCCGGGGCGCTGCGACTGTTCCTGCGGCAGGTGCGCCGGGGCGAGCAGCTTGCCGCTGAACTCGTCGGGGGAGCGCACGTCGACCAGGTTCAGGTTGCCGATGGCGGCGACGACGTCGTCACGGAAGGCGCGGATGGAGGTGTCCTGGGCCTTCGCCTTGTAGTCGGTCTTCGGGCGGTTCGGCACCTGCGAGCCGTCGACCAGGTCGCGCGAGTCCAGCTCCCACTTCTTGCGGCCGCCGTCGAGCAGCTTGACGCTGTCGTGGCCGTAGAGCTTGAAGTACCAGTACGCGTACGAGGCGAACCAGTTGTTGTTGCCGCCGTAGAGGACGACGGTGTCGTCGTTGGCGATGCCCTTCGCGGAGAGCAGCTTCTCGAAGCCCGCCTGGTCGACGAAGTCGCGGCGCACCGGGTCCTGGAGGTCCTTCTGCCAGTCGATGCGGACGGCGTTCTTGATGTGGTTCTTGTCGTAGGCCGAGGTGTCCTCGTCGACCTCGACGATGACCACCTTCGGGTCGTCGATGTGGGCCTCGACCCAGTCGGCGTCCACCAGGACGTCGCTACGGCTCATGTTGTTCTCCTCCGGGGCAGTTACGGAACACGCGTACGCCGGCGCGCGCTGCGGGCGGGGGACGCGGCGCTGCGTGGGGAAGTGGCAGGGACGGCCTCAGGGGGCCGGGCGGAGGGCGGGGGCAGAGGCCGCCCGTCAGGCAGAGCGACAGAGCATGGCGGCGACGCGGCACAGGTCGACTGCCCGCCGCTTCGTGAGATTCGCCTGTCCCCGCGGGCGGGAACCGCTCAGAGAGCTCTGCATGCGACCGATCGTAGGGAGGGGCGACCGGACGTGTCACCGGTGTGTCGGATGCTGAGACGCGTTGGTCCGTATCGCGGTACGAGGAGGGGGTGCGGGCGGCGCGGGAGCCGTACCGCCGCGGTCCGCACGCCGGTGGGGGTCTGGCGTGCGGGACGGGGTGTCTCAGTGCATGGACAGGTGGGGGTTCGCGGCGATTTGTGCCGTTGCCGGTGGCCGGGGGTGGGGGTGGGGGTGGGGGTGGGGGCGCCCCGGCCGGGCGGCGTCACCGGTGAATCAGCCGGGCAGCTTGACGTCCGTGCCGCTGGCCGAGATCGAGATGCCCTCCCGCGTCGAGACGACCTTGTCCAGCTTCAGGCCGCCGGGCAGCCGGTTCAGCTTCCACTCGTGGTCGGTCTGCGCGCGGATCTGGTTCCGGCAGGCGGACAGCTGGGAACACAGGGCCGGGAGCGTGTCGGCGCGCAGCCGCACGGTGTCGCCGTTCACTATGCTCACCGTGCCGGTGACCTCCAGCGAGTTCAGCATCGGCAGGTTCGGCAGGTTCGGGGAGATCTTCACCTGGCTCTTGCCGTTCTTCTCACCGCCGTAGCTCACCTTGACGTTCTTGCCCGAGGCGGTGGTCAGGTCCGCGTACGAGATACGGGCCTCGCCGGTGGCGCTCGCCGCGCTCTCGATCGAGGTGTAGTCGCTGGTCAGCTTCACGTCGTGGAACTGTGCCGACAGCTGCTGGATCCGCAGCGTGTGCCCCTCGGCGGTGGCGTTCAGGCCGTCGATCGTGGCGTCGACCTCGTCCAGGCTGCGGCTCGCCACCTGCGTCAGGAACGGGAAGCCGGTGATCGACACCTCCGGCGTACGGTCCAGACCCTGACTGCTGCGGATCTTGTCGGCGGCCTTGCCCTCGGCGATGTTCACGGCCACGCGGTCGGCGGCCACGAACAGGCCGCCGAGTATCACGACGATCACCAGCAGCACTCGTAGTGCGCGCATCGAACCATTACCCCCAGGCGTGGGGCCGAAATCGGCCCGGTTTTTCCGGGTCAGACCCCCGGTCTGTTGCGATTGAGCCTAACCGGACCGTGGGGGCCGGTGCTTTTCTGTGGCCTGGTGTGGGTTCGGCACGTCCTGGGGCGGTCAGACCAGCGCCCGCCCCAGCACATAGATCGCCGGCGCTGCCAGGGCCAGCGGCAGGGCGACGCCTGCTGTCATGTGGACGAAGCGGGACGGGTAGTCGTAGCTGGCCACGCGGAGGCCGATCAGGGCGCAGCCGCCGGCGGCCAGGCCCAGCAGGGCGCCGGCCGCGCCCAGGCCGGTGAGCTGGCCGGCCGCGATGCCCGCGCCCGCGCCGCCGAGCAGGGCGACGACGAGGGAGGCGGGCTGCGGCAGCGGCAGCGCGCGGGCCAGGGTGGTCACGGCGACCGCGATACAGCCCACCGTCACCGCGGTCGCCGCGGCGGCGAGCTGGCCGGCGGCCAGGACCGCGAGGGCGGTGGAGGTGAGGCCGGCGGTCAGCGCGTACATGCGTTCGTCCGCGCTGCTGCGGTTGCGGAGCTGGAGGACCAGGACGAACAGGCACCAGACGCCGAGGGTGCCGATGGCGACGACGGGCGCCTGGTCGCGTTCGGTGGCCAGCAGGGCGATGTCGGTGGTCACGCCCGCGAGGAAGGCGAGGGCGATGCCCTGCCGGGCGGGCCACATGCCGTTGAGGCGGAACCAGCCCGCCGCCGTGACGGCCTGGAGGAGCACCACCGGCACCATCAGGGCCGCCCTGGGCAGTGGCGCGGCGAGGGCGAGGAGCAGGGCCAGTGCGGCGGTGAGCGCGGCGGGCCGCAGACCGGGCGGAATGATCGGCGAGCGGCCTTCGGCGCGGGCGCGCTGGTTGGGTGCGAGCCGCGACAGGTCGGGCGCGGGTTCGGCGGCGGGCCGCTCGGCATCCGGGGCGGGCCGGTGCTGGCCCTGCGCCCGGTGGCCGGGCGCCCGGTGCTGGGCCTGCGGCTGAGGCCGGTCCGGTGACTGCGGGTCGCGGGGGGCGGCCGATGCCGGGGGCTGCTTCGGCAGGTACGCGGTTTCGGCGGCGGACGGGTCCGGTGCGGACGGGCCCGGGGCCGACGGGTCGGGGCCGCCGCCCATGACGGGCAGCTGGACGCTGGTGTCCCAGGTGGGTGCCGTCCAGATCTGGGTCTGCGGGTCGTCGTGGCCGCCGCCGCCCGTGGCGTAGGCGTCCTGTCCGTACGAGGCGGCTCCGGACGGGCTCTGGCCGTAGGAGGGACCGCCGCCGGGTCCGGTGGCGTACTGGCCGGACTGACCGGTTTGGTCCTGCTGGCCGTACTGACCGGTCTGCTGCTGCTGGCCGGCCGCCGCGGGCCAGGAGGCCTGCTGCGGACGTCCGTACGCGTCGTAGGTCTGCTGTGGCTGTTGCTGCGGGGGCTGCTGCTGTCCGTAGGCCGGGGTTCCGTATGCCTGGCGGCCGTACGACTGCTGGGGCTGCTGCCCGTAGCCCTGCTGCGGTGCCTGGCCGTACGTGCCGTCGTGAGCGCCGTACGACTGGGCCGCCGGTGCACCGTACGCGCCGCCGGTCCCGTAGGAGCCGTGCGCGTCGTACGGCGCCTGCGGGTCGGGCGCGGGCTGCTGCGGCTGCTGCCGCTGGTCCTGCGGCTGGTACGGGTCGTAGGACCCGTAGGGGTGCTGCGGCTGGTTCTCGCTCATGGTCTCGCTCATCCTCCCGCGAACGGCGGCAGGACCTCGACGGTGCCGCCCTCGGCCAGCCGGACGGCCGCGTGGTCGCGGCTGCCGACCGGGTCGCCGTCCACCAGGAACGAGCAGCGCAGCAGGACGCGGGCGAACTCCGGGTTCGCGGCGTGCCGCTCGCGTGCCGCGGCCAGTGCCTCGGCGAGTGTCGCCGCCGCGTACGGCTCCTCGGCGGTGCCGGCGGCGGCCTTCGCCGCGGCCCAGTAGCGCACGGTGCCAGTTGTTGTCACGGCGGCCTCTTCATCGTCGTTCGTCGTGCGTCGTCAGGGGCCTCCATGATGGCGTACGCCGCGACGGGCCCCGTTCCGGGCAAGTCCGGCGGCTGCCCGGACAAGTTCTGGCAAAACCTCCTCCTTCGTTCGAGTGGCGCGGGGAAATTCGATTGCCGCGGGCAGGGGCTCGCATAGGCTCGAAAGGTGTTGGTCCGATTGGCGCGGGCGCATCTGCGGCCCCATATGCGCCCGATATCCCTGATCGTGCTGCTCCAGCTCGTGCAGACGCTGGCGACCCTCTATCTGCCCACCCTGAACGCCGACATCATCGACAACGGTGTCGTCAAGGGGGACATGGGCTACATCCTGAGCCTCGGCGGCATCATGATCGTCGTGACGCTGCTGCAGATCGCCTGCGCGATCGGCGCCGTGTACTTCGGCGCCCGTACGGCCATGGCACTGGGCCGTGACATCCGGGCGGCGGTCTTCGACCGGGTGCAGTCCTTCTCCGCCCGCGAGGTGGGCAGGTTCGGCGCGCCGTCCCTGATCACCCGAACCACCAACGACGTGCAGCAGGTCCAGATGCTGGTCCTGATGACGTTCACGATGATGGTGGCGGCGCCCATCATGTGCGTCGGCGGCGTGGTGATGGCGCTCAACCAGGACGTGCCGCTGTCCGCGCTGATCCTGGTCATCGTGCCGGTCCTGGCGATCCTCGTATCGCTGATCATCCGGCGGATGCGCCCGCTGTTCCGCGGGGTGCAGGAGCGCATCGACACCGTCAACCGGGTGCTGCGCGAGCAGATCACCGGCATACGGGTCATCCGCGCCTTCGTCCGTGACGGGTACGAGCGCGAGCGCTTCGCGGGCGCCAACCACGACCTGTACGACGTGTCGCTGCGTGCCGGCCGGCTGATGTCGCTGATGTTCCCGCTGGTCATGCTGGTCGTGAACGTGTCGAGTGTGGCCGTCGTGTGGTTCGGCGGGCACCGTATCGACAGCGGCGGGATGCAGATCGGCGCGCTGACCGCCTTCCTCAGCTACCTGATGTACATCCTCATGTCGATCATGATGGCGACGTTCATGGTGATGATGCTGCCGCGCGCCGAGGTCTGCGCCGAGCGCATCCAGGAGGTGCTGGCCACCGACACCAGCGTCATCCTGCCGAAGGCGCCGGTCACCGAGCTGCGCCGGCACGGCGAACTGGAGCTGCGGGGCGTCGAATTCCGTTTCCCGGGCGCCGAGGAGCCGGTCCTGAAGGACATCTCGCTGACCGCGCGCCCCGGCGAGACCACCGCCGTCATCGGCTCGACCGGCAGCGGCAAGTCCACCCTGCTCGGCCTGGTGCCGCGGCTGTTCGACGCGACGGGCGGCGCGGTCCTGGTGGACGGCGTGGACGTGCGTACTCTCGCCCCCGAGACGCTGGCCACCGCCATCGGCCTGGTACCCCAGAAGCCGTACCTCTTCTCCGGGACCGTCGCCACCAACCTGCGCTACGGCAATCCGGAGGCGACCGACGAGGAGCTGTGGCACGCGCTGGAGACCGCGCAGGCCCGCGACTTCGTCGAACGGATGGAGGGTGGCCTGGACGCGCCGATAGCGCAGGGCGGCGGCAACGTCTCCGGCGGGCAGCGGCAGCGTCTGGCCATCGCGCGGGCGCTGGTCCGCAAGCCCGAGATCTACCTCTTCGACGACTCCTTCTCGGCCCTGGACTACGCCACGGACGCCGCGCTGCGGGCCGCGCTGGCCCGCGAGACCGACCGGGCCACCGTCGTGATCGTCGCCCAGCGCGTCTCCACCATCCGCGGCGCCGACCGCATCGTCGTCCTGGACGAGGGCCGGGTCGTCGGCACCGGCACGCACACCGAACTGATGGCGGACAACGAGACCTACCGGGAGATCGTGCTCTCCCAGCTGACCGAGCAGGAGGCCGCGTGAGCAGCCAACAGGCCCCGCAGCGGCGCGGGCCTGCGCCGGCCGCCGGGCCCGCGCGCATGATGGGTGGCCAGCCCACCGAGAAGGTCATGGACTTCAAGGGGTCCGGGCTGCGGCTGCTGCGGCAGATGAAGCCCGAGCAGGCGGTCATGTGGGTGGCGCTGGCGCTGGGCCTGCTCAGCGTCGCGCTGTCCGTCATCGCCCCCAAGATCCTCGGCCACGCCACCGACCTGATCATGGCGGGCATCGTCGGCCGGCAGCTGCCCGGCGGCATCAGCAAGGGCGAGGCCGTCGCGCACCTGCGCGCGCAGGGCGAGAACGGGCTGGCCGACATGCTCGGCACGATGCCGGTCGTGCCCGGCCAGGGCATCGACTTCGACGCCGTCGGCGTGGTCCTGCTGTGGGTCTTCCTGATCTACGTCGGTGCGTCCGTCTTCGGGTTCGTCCAGGCCCGGATCGCCACCCGCGTCGTGCAGCGGACCGTCTTGCGGATGCGCGAGCAGGTGGAGGAGAAGCTGGCGCGGCTGCCGCTGCGCTACTTCGACAAGCAGCCGCGCGGCGAGGTCCTCTCCCGCGCCACCAACGACATCGACAACATCGCGCAGACGCTCCAGCAGACCCTGAGCCAGATCGTCGCCTCGCTGCTGACCATCGTCGGCGTGCTGGCGATGATGTTCTGGATCTCGCCGCTGCTGGCCCTGGTCGCGCTGATCACGGTGCCGGTCTCGGTCGTCGTCGCCACCAAGGTCGGCAAGCGGGCGCAGCCGCAGTTCGTGCAGCAGTGGAAGACCACCGGCAAGCTGAACGCGCACATCGAGGAGATGTACACCGGCCACTCCCTGGTCAAGGTCTTCGGCCGCCACAAGGAGTCCGCCGAGCTGTTCCGCAAGCAGAACGACGCGCTGTACGAGGCGGGCTTCAAGGCCCAGTTCATCTCGGGGATCATCCAGCCCGCGATGATGTTCATCGGGAACCTGAACTACGTCCTGGTGGCGGTGGTCGGCGGCCTGCGCGTCGCGTCCGGCGCGCTGTCCATCGGTGACGTGCAGGCGTTCATCCAGTACTCCCGGCAGTTCAGCCAGCCGCTCACCCAGGTCGCCTCGATGGCCAACCTGGTGCAGTCCGGTGTCGCCTCGGCGGAGCGGGTCTTCGAGCTGCTGGACGCCGGCGAGCAGGAGCCGGACGACGCCCGGCCGCAGCGCCCCGAGCACGTCAGCGGGCACGTCGTCTTCGAGGACGTCTCCTTCCGTTACGAGGACGACAAGCCGCTCATCGACGATCTGTCGCTGGCCGTCCACCCGGGCCAGACGGTGGCGATCGTCGGCCCGACCGGTGCGGGCAAGACCACGCTGGTCAACCTGCTGATGCGGTTCTACGAGGTACGCGGTGGCCGGATCACCCTGGACGGCGTGGACATCAAGGCGATGAGCCGCGAGGAGCTGCGCGCCAACATCGGCATGGTCCTCCAGGACACCTGGCTCTTCGGCGGCACCATCGCCGAGAACATCGCGTACGGCGCTCCCGAGGGCACCTCGATGGACAAGATCATCGAGGCGGCGAAGGCCACCCACGTGGACCGCTTCGTGCGCACCCTGCCCGACGGGTACGACACCGTCATCGACGAGGAGGGCGCCAACGTCTCGGTGGGCGAGAAGCAGCTGATCACCATCGCCCGGGCGTTCCTCGCCGAACCGGCGATCCTGGTCCTGGACGAGGCCACCAGCTCGGTCGACACCCGTACCGAGGTGCTCATCCAGCACGCCATGGCGCAGCTGCGCACCGGCCGCACCAGCTTCGTGATCGCGCACCGGCTCTCCACCATCCGGGACGCGGACCTGATCCTGGTCATGGAGTCCGGCGCCATCGTCGAGCAGGGCACGCACGACGCGCTGCTGGCGGCGGACGGCGCCTACGCGAAGCTGTACGCGGCGCAGTTCGCGGAGCCGCTGGCGGAGGCGGAGTGAGACGCGGGTGCTGAGCGGGGGCCGGCGAGCACCGGCCCGTACGCACCGGGCGGCGGCCCGTACCTCCCGGTGCGGGCCGCCGCCCTTTGGCGTCGGCGCCTTTCCGTATCGCCTTTTCGTATCGGCGCCGCCCCGTCGTCAGCTTCCGTCCAGCTCCGCCACCCGTTCGGCCGTCCACGCCGCGATCCGTTCGAGCAGCGCGCCGGGCGCCGCGTTCTCCGCGTGACCGAAGCCGCGCTCCAGCCACAGGTCGCTGGTCGCCGGGTCGGCGGCAGCGGCGAGCATCCGCGGATGGTCCAGCGGGAAGTACGGGTCCCGGTCGCCGTGTACGACGAGCAGCGGGGTGGGAGCGATGCGCGGGACGGCCGCGACGGGGGAGAGCGGTACGGGGTCCCAGTCCTCCGGGTGGATACGGGTGCCCAGCCCCAGGCGCGACACCAGGCGCCCCGTGGGCCGGGTCACCACCCAGTGCAGCCTGCGCATCGAAGCCGTACCCCGGTAGAACCACCGCGCGGGAGCACTCACCGACACCACCATGTCGGTACGCGCATCCGTGCGCCCCTCGTGCGCCCCTCCGTACAGCGCGGCGTGCCGCAGGACCACCGAGCCGCCCATGGAGAACCCCACGGTCGCGACCCGGCGGTGGCCCAGGGCGCGCGCCCAGCCGACCGCGGCGGCCAGGTCCAGCACCTCCCGGTCGCCGACCGTGGAGCGCCCGCCGGACCGCCCGTGCCCGCGGAAGGAGAACGTGATCACGGCCGCATGCTGGGCGAAGACCCCGGCCGCACGGCGCAGCGCGGGCCGTTCCAGCGCTCCGGTGAAGCCGTGCGCGAGGACCACCGCGAGACCGTCCGCAGGGGCGTCCGAGGGGGCGCGCGGAGGCGTGTACGCGGCGTCGATCCGGACCCCGTCCTCCGTCAACAGCGACGTGCGCCGGCCACTCGAAGTGATCGACGGAACACAAGATCGCGCAAAATCGGCCTCGGGTCCGGAAGTCATGTGGGCTATTCTGCTGGGCAAGAAGGATCCGGGCAGCGTTGCCCCCGGGTCCTTTTGTGCTTTCACCCGTGTTCACGCGCGGATGAGCGCACCGGCGCTCCACAGGGCCCTCAGGGGGCTCGGGAGCCACCCGTACGAAGCAGTGCCGCATACGCCCCCATGGCCAGGACGGGCATGGGAGGGGCCCCGTTCGCAGGGACCGAGGAGGAACCAGACGTAATGGGCGAGCGAAGCGTGCAGGACACACAGGGCAGTAAACGGCCGGCCGGGCTCCGGGCGGGTGATCGGCGATGAGCTCGCTGCTGCTCCTGACCAACGCCCTCCAGCCCTCGACGGAGGTGCTGCCCGCGCTCGGCCTGCTGCTGCACAGCGTCCGGGTCGCCCCTGCCGAGGGACCGGCACTGGTGGACACCCCCGGGGCCGACGTCATACTGATCGACGGGCGGCGCGACCTGCCGCACGTCCGGTCGCTGTGCCAGCTGCTGCGGTCCACCGGACCCGGCTGTCCCCTGGTGCTGGTGGTGACCGAGGGCGGCCTGGCCGCCGTCACCGCGGACTGGGGCATCGACGACGTGCTGCTCGACACCGCGGGTCCCGCCGAGGTCGAGGCCCGGCTGCGGCTGGCCATGGGCCGCCAGCAGATCGGTGTGGACGACAGCCCGATGGAGATCCGCAACGGTGACCTGTCGGTGGACGAGGCGACGTACAGCGCCAAGCTCAAGGGCCGGGTCCTGGACCTGACCTTCAAGGAGTTCGAGCTGCTGAAGTACCTGGCGCAGCACCCGGGCCGCGTCTTCACCCGCGCCCAGTTGCTCCAAGAGGTCTGGGGCTACGACTACTTCGGCGGCACCCGAACCGTCGACGTGCACGTACGGCGGCTGCGAGCCAAGCTCGGCCCCGAGCACGAGGCGCTGATCGGCACCGTACGCAACGTCGGGTACCGCTTCGTGACGCCGGAGAAGCCCGAGCGCGCGGCGGAGGACAAGGACCCGCAGGGCAAGCGCGGCGGTCGGGCCGCGGCGAACGGCGACGGGCCGGAGGGCGGCGCGGGCGCGGGCGCGCGCCGGTCCGAGCCCTCGCGCGCCGTTGCCGGGGTGGAAGCCGCCGCCGCTCGGCCTGCCAAGAGCTGAGACCACCCGCGTAGACTGCCGCGCGTGGCCAAGGTGACGCGGGATGATGTGGCAAAACTGGCGGGTACCTCGACCGCCGTGGTGAGTTACGTCATCAACAACGGACCGAGGCCGGTCGCCCCGGCCACGCGCGAGCGGGTGCTCGCCGCGATCAAGGAGCTGGGGTACCGCCCGGACCGGGTCGCCCAGGCGATGGCGTCCCGGCGCACGGACCTCATAGGACTGATCGTGCCGGACACCCGGCAGCCGTTCTTCGCGGAGATGGCGCACGCCGTCGAGCAGGCTGCCGCCGAGCGCGGAAAGATGGTCCTGGTCGGCAACGCCGACTATCTGGACGAGCGCGAAGTGCACTATTTGCGCGCTTTCTTGGGGATGCGGGTGGCCGGGCTGATCCTGATCAGCCAGGGGCCCAGCGAGCACGCGGCGGCCGAGATCGACGCCTGGGACGCCCGGGTGGTGCTGCTGCACCGCCGTCCCGACGCCATCGACGACGTGGCCGTGATGACGGACGACGTCGGCGGCGCGCAGCTGGCGACCCGGCACCTGCTGGAGCACGGCCACCCGTACGTCGCCTTCCTCGGCGGTACGGAGGAGACCCCGAAGTCGGGTGACCCGGTGACCGATCACCTGGAGGGGTGGCGCCGGGCGATGGAGGAGTCCGGAAAGTCGCTCGAAGGGCGTTATTTCCAGGCGCCGTACAACCGCTACGACGCCTACCGGGTCGCCCTCGGACTGCTCGCGGGCCCGGACCGGCCGCCGGCCATCATGTGCGCCACCGACGACCAGGCGATCGGCGTCCTGCGGGCCGCCCGCGAGCTGCGCATCGACGTACCGGGCGAACTGGCGGTGGCCGGATTCGACGACGTCAAGGAAGCGGCGCTGACCGACCCGCCGCTGACCACGGTCGCCTCCGACCGGGAGGCAATGGCGCGGGCGGCGGTCGACCTGGTGCTGGACGACGGCCTGCGGGTGGTCGGCTCGCGGCGCGAGCGGCTGCGGCTGTTCCCGGCGCGGCTGGTGGTCCGGGGGTCGTGCGGCTGTGGCCCGGCCGCCGCCGGCGCGGTGCCGAGCGTCGAGCACGCGCCGCGTAGCTGATCTTCCTTACACCGGGCATACCGACTTCTGTCGGGCCTCTCAGGGCGTTCTCAGACGGTTCTCATGGTCAGCTCGCAGAGTCGGGTACATGACCGAAACCTACCGCCGGAGCGGTGACGAGACACCTCAGTACCAGGGTTACGCCCACGAGCCGCAGCCGCAGGCGCAGAGCGGGACGGCCGGGACGGGCGTGGCGGGCTACCCGGCACCGCCGCCCCACCCGCCGTACGCCGCGCCGCAGCCGCCGGCCGGCACCCCCGCGGGCCCCGGAACCCCCGGCGGTACGGCCGGTTTCGGCGGACCGGGCGGTCCCGGTGGCCCGGAAGACCCCGAGGGCACCGGCACCGGCGCACCCGCCCCGCGCCGCCGGGCCCGCCGTCCCGTCGCGCTGATCGCGGCCGTGGCGCTCGCCTCCGGTCTGATCGGCGGCGGCAGCGCCGCCCTCATCGGCAGCGCCACCGACCAGCCGCAGGCCAGCACCACCACCCCGGCCGTCAACACGGGCAGCGCGAAGAGCGGCGGCGGCGTCTCCGCGGTGGCCAAGGCCGTCACCCCCGCCATAGTCGAGATCAAGGCGCGGACGTCGAGCGGCGAGTCCACCGGATCGGGCGTGGTCGTCACCGCGGACGGCGAGATCGTCACCAACAACCACGTGGTGGCCGGCGCGGACACGGTCGAGGTCACCTTCAGCGACGGCAGCAAGAAGCAGGCCGACGTGGTGGGCACCGACCCCGACAAGGATCTGGCGCTGATCAAGGTCAAGGGCGCCAAGAACCTCACCACCGCCTCGCTCGGCGACTCCGACAAGCTCGCGGTCGGCGACGAGGTCGTGGCCATCGGCTCCCCCGAAGGGCTCACCGGCTCGGTCACCAGCGGCATCGTCTCCGCCCTCAAGCGCGATGTGACGGTGCCCAAGGACGAGGGCCGGCAGCAGCAGGAACAGGGCGGGCCCGGCTGGCCGTTCGAGTTCGGCGGCAACCAGTACAACGGCGACACCGGCCAGTCGAAGACCACGTACAAGGCCATTCAGACCGACGCGGCGCTCAACCCCGGCAACTCCGGCGGCGCGCTGATCGACATGAAGGGCCGGGTCATCGGCATCAACTCCGCGATGTACTCGCCGAGTTCCGCGCAGGGCAGCAGCTCGGCGGGGAGTGTCGGCCTCGGCTTCGCCATCCCGATCAACACCGTCAAGGCGGACCTCGCCAACCTGCGGGCGGGCGGCAGCAGCCAGAGCTGAGGCGCGGGAACGCCCCCTCCCGGGGAACCCCGGACCCCCCTCGCCCCGAACCTCACGTACGCACGAGGAGGCCACCATGGCCAGCAAGATCACCGTTCCGGTCCACCGCGCCCGCCGTGCCGTCGCGGCCGTCATCGCCTGGAGCGCGGGAGAGGAACGGCGCAGCGCGGGCGTGCTGACCGTCGACCACGGCCCGCACGCCCGTACCGGGCCCGCCGACCTGGACCTGGCCCGCGACCTGGCCGAGGCCGGTGCCCGGGTGGCGGGGGCCCGCTCCGGGCGGCCCACGGAGGTCGCGGCGGCCGCGCGGCCGCGCCCCAAGCGGGGCGCCGCGGCGGGTACGGCCCGCCCGCCCCGGGCCGCCGCCGCCCGGAGGTGACCGGCGCGCCCCCGTACCCCCGCGACGCGCCCCGCGTACCGGGCGCCCTACGGAGCACCGACGAGACCGTGCCGAGCGGCGCGCCCCGGCCGCCGGCGTGCGAGGCTGACATGCTGGACCGCGGAGTCCCCGGTCAGCCGTCCACATCCACACCCGAGGTAGTCACAGCGATGAGTCCCGCCGAGCACGGTGATCAGCCCGCCCGCATCCTGATCGTCGACGACGAGCCGGCCGTCCGGGAGGCGCTGCGGCGCTCCCTCGCCTACGAGGGCTACGGCACCGAGCAGGCCGTCGACGGACTCGACGCGGTCGAGAAGGTCGCCTCCTACGACCCCGAACTGATCGTGCTGGACGTGCTGATGCCCCGGATGGACGGGCTGACGGCCGCCCGGCGGCTGCGGGCGAGCGGCGTGACGGTACCGGTCCTGATGCTGACCGCCCGCGACACGGTCGGCGACCGGGTCACCGGGCTGGACGCGGGCGCCGACGACTACCTGGTCAAACCCTTCGAGCTGGACGAACTGCTGGCCCGCATCCGCGCGCTGCTGCGCCGCAGCTCGTACGCGGCGGCCGCCGGCGCGCAGCCCGCCGAAGGCGAGGCGCTGACCTTCGCCGACCTGCGGATGGACCTGGCGACGCGGGAGGTGACCCGCGGCGGCCGGCAGGTCGAGCTGACCCGTACCGAATTCACGCTGCTGGAGATGTTCCTCGCGCACCCGCGCCAGGTCCTCACCCGTGAGCAGATCCTCAAGGCCGTCTGGGGCTTCGACTTCGAACCGACCTCCAACTCGCTGGACGTGTACGTGATGTACCTGCGCCGCAAGACGGAGGCGGGCGGCGAGCCGCGGCTGGTGCACACCGTGCGCGGCGTCGGGTACGTGCTGCGCGCCGAGGGCGGCGCCGAATGAGCGACGCACCGGCCCAGGGCGGCGCGGCCCCGGGCGGCGGTGCCTGGCGGCGCCTGAAGGCACGCGTCGTGCACCGCTACCGGCAGCTGCCGCTGCGCTCCCGGCTGGCCATGCTCACGGCGGTGGCCGTCGCGGTCGCCGTGGCCGCCTCGGCCGCCGCGTGCTGGGTGGTGACCCGCGACCGGCTCACCGAACAGCTCGACGAGACGCTGGCCAGTCAGACCGTGCCGGCCGAGATCGTGCAGGCGCTGGCCGACAAGTGTGCCAGTCCGCTGCCGGGGGACGCCCGGCTGCTGCTGCCCACCGACTACACGATCCAGCTCGTCACGGCCGACGGCGGCACCTGCACCTCGTGGTCGAAGGAGGGCATCCCCGCACAGGAGTCGGACGTCGCGGTGGCCAGGGGCCAGGCCGACCGGGCCATCCACACCACCCGGGCCAACAACGGCAAGGAGATGCGGGTGCTGACCCGCGCGTACCGGGGCGCGACCGACGCACACGGCAACCAGGTCGGCATCTCCGTCGCGACTCCCATGGACCCGGTCACCGAACCCCTCGGCCAGCTCGCGCTGATCCTGCTGATCGTCACCGGTATCGGCGTCCTGGGCGCCGCCACCGCGGGCCTGTGGGTGGCCAGGGCCGGTCTCAAACCCGTGGACCGGCTCACCGATGCCGTGGAACGTGTCGCCCGTACGGAGGACTTGACGGTCCGCATCCCCGCCGAGGGCGAGGACGAGATCGCCCGTCTCTCGCGCTCCTTCAACTCCATGACCGCAGCGCTGGCCTCCTCCCGCGACCTCCAGCAGCAGCTGATCGCGGACGCCGGGCACGAGCTGCGGACGCCGCTGACCTCGCTGCGTACCAACATCGACCTGCTGGTGCGCAGCGAGCAGTCCGGCCGGCCGCTGCCGGCCGAGGACAAGCAGGCCCTGCTGGCCTCGGTGAAAGCACAGATGGGGGAGCTGGCCGCGCTCATCGGTGACCTCCAGGAACTCTCCCGCACCCCGGAGGCGGGGCCGGGCGGCGCGGCCTGCGTACCGGTCGTCGCGCTGCACGACATCGTGGACTCCGCCCTGCGCCGCGCCCGGCTGCGCGGCCCCTCGCTGGACATCACCGCGGAGCTGGACCCCTGGTACGTACGGGGGGAACCGGCGGCCCTGGAGCGCGCGGTGGTCAACCTGTTGGACAACGCGGTCAAGTTCAGCGCGGAGGACGGCGCCGTCGAGGTCGGCCTGCGCAAGGGCGAGCTGCGGGTACGCGACCACGGCCCCGGCATCCCGGAGGCGGAACTGCCGCACGTCTTCGAACGGTTCTGGCGGTCGCCGTCCGCCCGCAGCCTGCCGGGCAGCGGTCTCGGGCTGTCGATCGTGGCGCGTACGGCCTACCAGGCGGGCGGCACGGTCGTACTGCGGGCGGCGCCGGGCGGCGGCACGGAGGCCGTGCTGAGCCTGCCGGGAGCCGCCACGCCACCGCCGGAGCTGCCGGAGCCGTAGCCGGTGGCCGCGGGGGCGCGCCCCCGCGGCCACCTACTTCTTGTCCTCCGCCGCGCTCCCGACCGGCAGTCCGGAACCGGAGATCCTCACCCGGATCCCGTCCTTCTCCACGGAGATGTCCCGCAGCCGCACGTCACCGGGCGTGTCCGGCAGCCGGAAGGACAGCGACAGCCGGTCGGCCAGCTGCGGCTTGGTCAGCCCGGACAGCGCGCCCAGGATCTTCGGGTCGATACCGACCTTCTGGAGCAGCCACGGGTGGTCGACCACGACGTCGACGAGGTTGACCTTCATCAGCTGCTCGATGAAGCGCGGCGCGCCGGTCAGCTCGTGCAGCTTCTTCTCGTTGCGCAGCGCGTCGTCGATGGCCTGCTGCGGGATGCCGAGGCGCTGCGCGATGGCGGGCACGCCCAGCAGCGACTTCACCTTGGCGGCCTGTCGGCTCACCTCGGCAGCGGCCTTGCGGGTCAGCCGCAGGCCCTCCTCCTTGCCGGTGCCCGGGCGGTAGACGGCCACGTCGGCGATGTCCAGGCGCATCTTGCTGATGTCGGTGGAGATGCCGCGGTCCCCGGCCTGCCGGATGTGCGCCTCGGCCCGTACGCGCAGTTCGTGTCCGGCGATGGGCAGCTGCCCGACGGCCCGTACGGAGTTGGGGCCCAGCTCGCTGAACCGTACCTGGGAGGCGCCCAGTTCCCGGTTCATGTCGTCGAACGACAGCAGCACGGTGCCGCGTATGGTGCCGATCGTCGCGCCGCTGATGGAGGCGGGCAGGTCACCGTCGAGCCGGACGTCGCGCGCGCTCGCCTCGACCTTGGCCAGCGACACCCGGTCGGCCGCCAGGTCGGGCACGGTGACGTCCACCTCGTCGAGCCGCTTGCCGAGCACCTGCGTCAGGAAGGGGAAGCCCTTGATGTCCACTTCCGGGTTGGCGTTCAGGTGCAGTGATTCCTTCAGCTTCTCCTCGGCCTTGTTCTGCGCGTACAGGACGGCGAACCGGTCCGACAGCGCCAGGAACGCCACACACACCAGGACCGCGACCAGCAGTTTCGCTGTCTTCGGCACCGCCGCGAACCGGCTGATCCCGCGCTTGCGGCGGCGGTGGTTCGGCGGCGTCCAGGCGCTCTCCGGGTCGTCCTCCTCGGAGCGCAGCCCCAGGCCCAGCGGGTCGTCGCTGTCGTCGCGCTCGTTGAGGTACGTACGCCGGGACAGCGGCGCGGGGCCGGCCGGGGGGCCGGGCTCCGGCTCGGGGTCGGCGAGTGCGGCCAGGTCCGCGTACGGGTTGATCTTCTCGAACCGGGCGGTGTCGCGGATGTCGCCACCGTGGTCACCTGGACGGTGCGTACCGCTCGTACCGTCCGTACCGCCCGAGTCGCCTATGTCGCCCGTACCGGCCGTACTGCCCATGTCGCCCGTGCTGCCCTGTTCGTCACGCGCGGCTGCGGTCGGGGATCGCCGGTCCGCTGCTGCCGCCTGCGCTGTTGTCCGTGCTTCCGATGCGTCCGGTGTGGGGGGAGGGTTCGAGGAGGGTGAGGGTATGCGTGTGGGGAGGCGCATCAGGACATCCCACCATGCTGACAACCCTCGAACGCAAGTCCTACTGGCGGTAAGTGAGGTATGCGCGGGCTTGTCCCGCCCGCTTGGCCAAAACCTGCCGTACGCGCCCCCGGCGCCGGGAATGCCCGCCGCGCCCAGACGTTGATCACTGGCAGCACGTGGACGCCGACAGTCGTACCACGCCTCCTGAAAGGGCGCAGCGATGATCGTAGTAACCGGGGCCACCGGCAACATCGGCCGCAGTCTGGTCGGGCAGCTGCTCGCGGAGGGCGCCTCCGTACGGGCCCTGACCCGCGATCCCGAGCGAGCCGCGCTGCCGGCTGGGGCCGAGACGGTACGGGCGGACCTCACCGACCCGGCCTCACTCGAACCGGCCCTGAGCGGCGCCGACGCGCTCTTCCTCAACCTGGCGGCGGGCGGCGGCGACGCGGCCGTCGCGGTCGTCGAGGCGGCAGTGCGGGCCGGCGTACGCCGCATCGTCCTCAACTCCTCGATAGCCGTCACCGGCGAGCCGGAGGACGATGAGAACTTCCTCGCCCGTATGCACGGCACCGCAGAGAGCGCGGTCCGCGCCTCCGGCCTGGAATGGACCTTCATCCGCGGCGGCGCCTACGCCGCCAACGCGCTCCAGTGGGCGCAGGAGATCCGGGAGAGCGGCGTGGTCCGCGACCCGCAGCCGGACGCCGTCACCTCGCCCGTGCACGAGGACGACCTCGCCGCCGTCGCCGCGGCGGCCCTCCTGGACCGTACGGGCACCCACGCCGGCCAGGTGTACGTGGTCACCGGTCCGGAGGCCCGCACGAGGGCCGAGCAGGTCGCCGAGATCGGCCGCGTCCTCGGGCGCCCGGCCCGGCTGGAGGTGATCTCCGTGGAACAGGCGGCGGAGGAGCGCGCGACGCCGCACCTGCCCAAGGAGGCGATGCTCGAACTCTTCCGCCTCTTCGGCACCACCATCGGCACCACCCCGCCCATCACCGACACCGTCCGGCAGGTCACCGGCCGCCCGGCCCGCACCTTCGCCCAGTGGGTCCAGGACCACGCGGCGGACTTCCGCTGACCAGGTGTACGGGCCCGCTCCTCGCGGAGCCCGACGGCAAGTAAACCGCCCTACAAGGGAGTTCGGCCCGTTCGGGATGTACGCGCGGCGACGCGTACGCGCCGGGCCCGGGCGAGGGCGGCGCGCAGGCCCTCGGCCGGTACGGGAAGGCCGGGGACGTCGGCCAGGCGCTCACGCGGGGCGTCCGGGTCGGCGGCGTACAGCCGGGTGCAGGCGGTCGATCCCGGCTCGAACCGCCAACTGGCGGCGAGCGGACCGGCGTCCACCGTGTCGAAGCCGAGCCGGTCGATGAGGGCCGCCGCCGCGGCCTTCGCCGCGGGCTCGTCGCCGGCGATCGGCAGCGCGGAGCGGTCCGGTGCGCCGGTGGGGCGGGCGAGCTGGGGCAGGTGGTGCGCCATGACCGTGCTGAACGCCTTGACCAGGTGCGCGCCGGGCAGGTGCCGGCCGACCAGTTCGCCGGTGGTCAGCTCCGCGCGGTCCAGCGGGGTGATCCGGCCGTCCCGGTCCGGGTGGTAGTTGGTGGTGTCCAGCACGGTCCGGCCCCGCAGGGCGGCCGCGGGCAGCACGGGTACGGCCGTCAGCGGTACGGCCGTCACGACCAGGTCCCCGGCCTGTGCGGCCTCCTCGGCGGTGCCCGCGGTGGCCGACGGGCCCAGCTCGCCGACGAGCCGCACGAGGCTGTGCGGGCCGCGGGAGTTGGCCACCACCACCGGGACTCCGGCCGCCACCGCCAGCCGGGCGACCGCCGTGCCGATGTGCCCGCTCCCGATGATTCCCAGAGTCGGCATTGCCCTCAACCTCGCTGCTGTAGTGGCGGATCGTCGGCCCGGTCGGCCACGCCCGCGGCCGTGTCCCCGTATCCCGGCCGGGCTGCCGCCACCCTAGCCCATGTTCACATGTCGGTGAACATGATGGACCGTTCCCGGCCGGGCATCAGTAGTCCACCCGCGCGCGGTCGTCGACGCGGGCCACCGACTCCTGGCCGAAACGCTTCATGTAGGCGGCCCGGATCTGCTCGATCTCGGGGCTGTTGGGACCGGACTCGGAGGTGGGATACAGCAGGGTCAGCTCGTACGAGCGCTCCCGCTCGATCGTGCCGTGCGCGTCGCGGTACTGCCCGTAACCGTCCTGGACGGTGAGACCGTCGGGAAAGCGAGGGGTGACGACCGCGTCGACGAAGGCACGGAACTCCTTGTCGGTGACCGGAGCGCCACCGTCGGGCCGCACGGTGCCGAACAGCAGGCTGGTCTCGACGTAGGGGCGGCCCTCGTCGGCCTTCTGGGCGGCAGGGGCCTGGGACTCGTCGGTGAAAGCAGCGTACGCGGTGGGAGCCCCCGCCCCCACGAGCGCGGCACTCAGCGTGAGCGCGGCCAGACGCAGCCGGGAGCGGCGCAGCAGCCGGGACGGGAGGGGCAGGTCGGAGGGCGTGGTGGTCGGCGTCATGAGGCATGCCTTCCGGGACGAAGCAGCGGGATGCGGACGGGCAGCGAAGGTAGCGAGCCGGGGCGGGCGGCGCGCACGGTGACCGGTCGGATCCGGACAGCCCCGTGGCATGCGTACGGCCCGGCGGGAACCACCCGCCGGGCCGCGGTACTACGCCGTATGCGCGTTACTTCACGACCGTGATCCGGTCCGCCTTCGGCGGCGCGAGGGGCGCGGCGGCCGAGGAGTGCGCCGTCAGGTACGCGGTGAGCGCGTCCAGGTCGGACGGCCCGACGTACTTGTCCGTGCCCTGCTTGAGGGCGGTGAAGCCGTCACCGCCGCCGGCCAGGAACTCGTTCATGGCGACGCGGTAGCTCCTGGCGGGGTCGATCGGTGCGCCGTCCAGCCGCACCGTGTCCTTGACGACGCGGTCGGCGCCGGACTTGGTCAGGTTCAGGGTGTACGTCAGCCCCTCGGACACCTGAAGTATCTTCGGCGATGCCTCGTTCGCGCCGCTGACCTGCTGCTGGAGCGCGGTCAGCAGCTGTGCGCCGGTGAGGGTGACGACGTTGGTCATGTTGGTGAAGGGCTGCACGGTGAAGGCTTCGCCGTACGTGACGACGCCGTCCCCTTCGCTCCCGGAGGCCTTGTACGCCAGGTCGGCGCGCACCCCGCCGGGATTCATCAGGGCGAGCTGCGCGCCGCCCTTGCCGGCGGCCTCGGTGGCCTCCAGCTGCGCGTCGGAGATCAGGTCGCCGAGCGGCGACTCCGGGGTCGCCGCCCCACGGCCCGGGATGTCGGCGGAGATGTAGCCGACGGGCTTGTCGGCGACCGGCGCGGCGAGCTTGTTCCAGCGCTGGATGAGCGCGGTCATGTCCGCGGCCTTGGGCTGGGTGCGGTTGACGACGTGGTTGCGCGCGCTGGGCGACTTCAGCGACGTACGGACGATGTCCTTGGTACGGCGGTCGTAGGTGAGCGTGGTGTCCGTGTACAGCTTGCCGAACGAGGCCGCCGAGGTGACGGTGCGCGGCATGCCGGACGGGTCCGGGACGGTGCACGCGTACGCCTGGTGGGTGTGGCCGGTGACCAGCGCGTCCACCTTCGGCGTGACCTTCTTGGCGATCTCCGCGATCGGCCCGGAGATACCGGAGCCCGGCCCCGGGCTGTCGCAGTCGTGGTTGTACGCGGTCGAGGCGGGCAGGCCGCCCTCGTGGACGAGCGCCACGATCGACTTCACGCCCTGCCGGTCCAGCTCCTTGGCGTACCGGTCGATGGTCTCGGCCTCGTCGTGGAACTTCAGGCCCTTGACGCCGTTGGCGCTGACCACGTCGGGCGTGCCCTCCAGCGTGACACCGATGAAGCCGATCTTCACGCCCTTGTGCTTCCAGACGGTGTACGGCTTGAGGACCGGGCGGCCGGTCTTCTCGTCGGTGACGTTCGCGGCCAGATACGGGAAGTCGGCGCCCTTGAAGCGCTTGCCCTTCTCGTAGCAGCCTTCGGTGGGGTGGCAGCCGCCCTTCTGGAGGCGGGTCAGCTCGGCGCGGCCCTCGTCGAACTCGTGGTTGCCGACAGAGGTGACGTCCAGGCCGAGTCTGTTCATGGCCTCGATGGTCGGCTCGTCGTGGAAGAGCCCGGACAGCAGCGGGCTGGCGCCCACCATGTCGCCGGCCGCCGCGGTGACCGAGTACGGGTGGCCCTTGCGGGCCGTACGCAGCGCGTTGGCCAGGTACTCGACGCCACCCGCCTCGATCTTCTTCCTGCTGCCGTCGGACTGCTGCTCCTCGACGGTCCCGGCGGAGCCCTGCGGGGGCTCCAGGTTGCCGTGGAAGTCGTTGAAGGAGAGCAGCTGCACGTCGACGGTGCGCGGGGCGTGGCCGCCGCCGTGCCCGTGGCGGGCGTGGGCGGCGGTGCCGGCGGGCGCGGCGGTCTCGGCGCCGGCCGGTGCCGCGGCCGTGATGCCGACGGCGGCGGCGAGCACCGCCGCTCCGGCCGTCAGTCTGCGCGTCGCGCGCCGCCGCTGCGGTCTCGGTGACATGAGGAGGGTCTCCCTTGTGGGCTGGTGTCCGAGCGGACGCAGCCTACGGTCAACGCGCGTAGCGGACCAGGGGTGACAGGTGACGGTCCGGTGTGCATCGGGTGTACCGGCGCCCGGGCCGTACGCTTCGGAGCATGACTGACGCAGCACAGGACAAGGGCCGGACGGGCCGGCGGATCGAGGTCGCGGACGAGCTGACGCCGGACGCGGCCGCCGCCGTCCTCGCACTGATCGAGCAGGCCGCGGCGACGGACGGGCAGCCCGCCGTGTCCGAGCAGGGGCGGCTCCAGCTGCGCGGCGGGCGGCGCGCGGGCGTACGGCACCTGCTGCTGTACGTACCGGGCGGACCGGACGACGAGGCCGGGGTGCTCGCCGGGTACGCGCAGCTGGAGGACACCGACCCCGTGGAGGCGCCCGCCGTCGAACTGGTGGTGCACCCGTCGCACCGGGGCCACGGCCACGGCCGCGCGCTGGGCACCGGGCTGCTGGAGCAGTCCGGCCGCCGCCTGCGGGTGTGGGCGCACGGCGGCCACTCCGCGGCCCGCCACCTCGCCCAGACCCTCGGCATGACGCTCTTCCGCGAACTGCGGCAGATGCGCCGCCCGCTGACCGGCCTGGAGCTGACGGAACCGATTCTTCCGGAAGGGGTGTCCGTACGGACCTTCCAGCCGGGCACCGACGACGCGGCCTGGCTGGAGGCGAACGCGGCGGCCTTCGCCCACCACCCCGAACAGGGCTCGCTGACCCAGCGCGACCTGGACGACCGCAAGGCCGAGCCATGGTTCGACCCCAAGGGCTTCTTCCTCGCCGAGAAGGACGGCCGGCTCGCCGGTTTCCACTGGACCAAGATCCACGCAGCGGAGGGCCTGGGCGAGGTGTACGTGGTCGGCGTACGGCCGGACGCACAAGGCGGCGGCCTCGGCAAGGCGCTCACCGCGATCGGACTGCGGCACCTGGCGGCGCAGGGCATCCCGACGGCGATGCTCTACGTCGACGCGGACAACGTGCCCGCCGTGACCGTCTACGAACGGCTCGGCTTCACCACGCACGAGACGGACCTGATGTACCGCACGGAGACGTGAGGGGCACCGGCACAAGGCCCTCTGGCCTGGCACTGCCAGGCCAGAGGGCCTTTTCGCTGCACCCGGACGGGAAGAACGTCCCACAGGCGTCGGGGACCGCTCCGATGGACAGCGGGGGCGCATTCCCACGGGACCGGCGGCCCCGTCATCACCAGGCGTGCTGCCCCCCGGTGGGCTCGGTGTAGACGTTGACCGCATCTTCCATGTGCTTCACGAACTTCCTGTGCTCGTACTCGTCCGCGTGAGCGAGAATCCACACATTCAGATGCGTAGCGGTGTCCCAGCCATGGGAACGGGCCCCGCACCGCGTGCCGTTGATCTCGGTGACGCATTCATGCCGTCGTGCCCGCATGAGCGCATGAGCCGGGTGAGGATCTCCCGGCCGGGGCTGGGGTTGAAGTTGGCGTCGAAGTGGGCGTTGAAATCGGTCACTTGTGGTCACCGTTCGTCGGGGAACGTCAGAGCGCGATCACAACGTGGAGTCCGTCGGCCAGTTCACTCCCCTCCGTAGTCAAGTCACTACCGGATGGGAGCAGGGTGGCCTACAGTCACCTTGTCTTCAACGTTCTGGAAACGGGGAGCACGTTGGTAAATCTCAAGCAGTTGAACCCGGATGCGTCTCCCCAAGCGGCCTACGGTGCGCGTCTGCGCAACGCGCGGGAGATTCGCGGCTGGAAGCAGGACGAGTTGGCGGAGCGGGTGGGCTACTCGGGAAGGCACATTTCGGCGATCGAAACCGGCCGCAAACCGCCGACTCTACGCTTTTCGCGGGTCGTGGACGCCGCCCTCGGACTTGCCGGGACCGCAGAGTCGTTCGAGCGCACATGGTCGGAGATCCGGCACGGCAGTTTGCTGGAAGGGTTTCCGGAGTACGTCGGGTACGAGGGCCGGGCGGTGGAGATCCGGCTGTACAACGTCGGAATCATCCCCGGTTTGTTGCAGACGCCGGAGTATGCGCGCGTGCTGGCGGACAGTGCCGTGCGACGGGGTGCCATCACGCCCGAACAGGCGGATGAGAGAGTCACGTTTCTGGCCGAGCGCCAGGCTGTGTTGCAGCGGCCTCGACCGCCCATGGTGTTCGTCACCATGGACGAAAGCTGTATTCGTTGGCAGGTCGGCGGCTCGGCTGTCATGGACGCGCAGTTGGCTCGGCTGGTCGAGATTGCCGATCTGCCACACACGCTGTTGCAGGTGGCCCCGCACGCGATAGGGGAGCGCTGCACGTTTGACCTGCCCGTCAACCTCTTGACGCTGCCGGACCGATCCTTGATCTGCTACGCCGAATCCCAGGCTCAAGGAAACCTGGACCGGGAAAGCGCCACCGTGGGGCCCGTGCTGACGGCCTACCATCAATTGCAGGCCGAAGCGCTGTCGCAGGCGGCATCTGTGGCCATGATCAAGCAGCTACGAAAGGGCGCCCCGTGACCACTGAATCCCCCCGCTGGGTCAAGTCTTCGTACAGCAACAACGGCGGCGACTGCATAGAGGTCGCCATGAACCTCCTCGCCTCACGCGGCGTGGTCCCCGTTCGTGACAGCAAGGACCCGGGCGGCTCGGTCCTGACGCTGCATCCCGCCACCTTCTCCGGGCTGGTCGAGTTCGCCCGGCAAGCCGCCGTCTGATCTGCGCGGCCGGGCCGCTCACAACCGGTCGGCGTCCGTCGCGCAGTGATCCATGAGCGCCGCCGTCCCGTACTTCGGGCCGGTGGCGCCGTGCGGACCGCGGTGCCCGCCGATCCGGTGCCCAGGAACGGCCGCCGAGGGCCTGCCCCGAAGGGCGGTCGCGGTACGGGGTTGACAGGCGCGACACACGTGGCCGACCCTTCCACTACTTCATTAGTGGAACTGACGTGGCCGGAGACGGTGGAGGGGCGGAAGCGTGCTGCGCCGCAGGAGCGACCCCGCCGGCCGGATCGCGGGGCACACCGCCGTCGAAGCGGTCGGTCTCGGCCTGCGGATCCGCCGTGGCTGGGCTCTGCGCGACTGCACCTTCCGCCTGCCTGCCGGCCGCCTGTGCGCCCTCGTCGGGCCCAACGGCGCGGGCAAGAGCACCCTGTTCTCGCTGGCCTCGGGGCTGCGGCGGCCGACCGAGGGCAGCGTCACGGTCTTCGGCGTCGACCCCACCACCCCGCAGGGCCGCGCCCATGTCGCCTTCCTCACCCAGGACAAGCCGCTGTACCCGCGGCTGACCGTCGCTGAGACCCTGCGCATGGGCTACGAGCTCAACCGGGCCCGGTGGAGCCGCGAGACGGCGGAGCGGATCGTACGGGAGGGCGACGTTCCCCTCGACGCCCGCGTCGGCGCGCTGTCGTCCGGGCAGCGCACCCGTGTCGCGCTGGCCCTGGTGTTCGCCAAGCGGCCCGAACTGATGCTGCTCGACGAGCCGCTGGCCGACCTCGACCCCCTCGTACGCCACCAGATCACCGGCCTGCTGATGACCCAGGCCGCCGAGCACGGCACCACCGTCGTACTGTCCTCGCACGTCCTCGCCGAACTCGACGGCGTCTGCGACTACCTGCTGGTCCTCGCGGACGGCCGGGTGCGGGTGGCCGGGGAGGCCGACGACGTGATCGGCGCCCACACGCTGCTGACCGGCCCGTACCCGGGTGGCGCCGGGGGCGCGGACGGACTGCCGCCGGAGATCGCCGCGCACACGGTGATCGAATCGCGCGTCACCGGGCGGCAGCTCACCGCCCTCGTACGGCGCCAGGGGCCGGTCACCGGCCCCTGGCAGGCCGGCGATCCGACCTTGGAAGAGCTGCTGCTCTCCTACCTGCGGAGGCCCGAGGCACCCGAGCTGATCGCCCCGAGCGCCGAGCCCCGCGCGGCGGGCCCGCGCCGCGGCGCCACCCGGTCCCGTACCGCCGAAGGGATCCGCGGCAGGTGAGCGCCGGTACCACGAAAGACGGCACCCGGCACTCCGTACGGGTCTGGCGCAGCCCGCTGCGCGGCACGGCCTGGCTGGTCTGGCGCCAGCACCGGTGGGCGGTCCGGCTGCTCGCGGCGCTCGTGGCGGTCTGCGCGGCCGGTGCCGTGGTGCTGCGCCTGCGGATGGCCGGATACATCGACAGTCATCACATCGCGGGCTGCTCGGAGATCTCCCGGCTGCCGGCCTGTGCGGGCACCCAGGAGGCGGTGGCCGCCTTCCGTGCCAGGTTCAGCGGGCTGGTCAACCTGATCACCATGGCCATGGCGCTGCTGCCCGCCGCGTCCGGCATGTTCCTGGGGGCCCCGCTGATCGCACGCGAGCTGGAGCACGGCACGGTCGCGCTGGCCTGGACGCAGTCGGTGAGCCGGGTGCGCTGGCTGGCGGCGAAGTGCGCGGTGCCCGCCGGGATCGTGCTGGTGGCGTCGTCGGCCTTGGCCGTGCTGGTCACCTGGTGCCTGCGGCCCGCTCTCGACGAGGTCTCCGGCGTCTACTGGTACACCGGGCGCGCCTTCGTCGCGCTCGGGCCGGTCCCGGTCGCGTACTGCCTGCTGGCGTTCGTGACGGGCGTACTGGCCGGGCTGGTGGTGCGGCGCACGCTGCCCGCGGTGGCCCTGACCGCCGTGCTCGTGGGTTTCCTGTCGTACGGGTTCGCCGTCGTACGCCCGCACCTGGCGGAGACCGTGACCACGTGGTCCGCCTCGGGCGCCACCGATGCCTCCGAGTTGCCGGACGCCTCCTGGTACCAGGGCGGCGGCCTGCTGACCGCGTCCGGCGAGCGGCTGCCGGACGCCGGCTGCGCCGCCGAGGAGGGGTACGCGTCCTGCCGCGCCGGGCACGAGGTGACGGCCGCGTACATCGACAGCCACCCGGCCGCCCACCACCGGCAGCTCGCGTGGACGGAGTCGGCCCTGGTGGCGGGCGCGGCCGTGCTGCTGGCGCCGGCGCTGTTCCCGGTCGCTTCGCGGGTGCTGCGGAACCGGTGAGGGCGGGCGGCGGCCGGGGAGGAAGGGGGGCGTACGCCGGAGTACTCACGCGCCCCCTTGTGCGCCCCGTGGGGCGCGCTCCCGGAAACGCAAGGCACGGGAATGTAAACACCGGGGAGTAGCGGCCCGCTTGCCTGTCCGCCACGTCCCCGTTACCGGCGATTCAACGTCGCTTGCGAGCATCACTGGATGCAGCCCGCTGTCCCGAATGCCGCCGGTCGCCGCCTGCGCCCCGTACCGACTCCGTCCGACGGGCTGACAAAGCCCCCGGCGCGGAAGAATAAGGTCATGAACCAGCAGCCCAGCGCCCAGGCCACGGACCGGACCGAGCCGACGACGCCCCGGACGGCGGCCCACCTGCCACCGTCCGCGCAGCCGTCGGTGGGCTCCATAGCGGCGCACCGCCCGCACGCGGTCGCCGTACCGGTGCCCGAGCTGGAACCCGACCTCGACGCGGACCTGGACGACTACGAGGAGACCGGCGCGGCGGGCGCCGACGGCGCGGAACTGCCCGGCGGGCGCTTCCTGGACCGCGAACGCAGCTGGCTGGCGTTCAACGAGCGGGTGCTGGAACTGGCCGAGGACCCGGCCACCCCGCTCCTGGAGCGCGCCAACTTCCTCGCGATCTTCGCGAGCAACCTCGACGAGTTCTTCATGGTGCGCGTCGCGGGCCTGAAACGGCGCATCGCGACCGGCGTCGCCACCCGCTCCGCCTCCGGCCTCCAGCCCCGCGAGGTGCTGGACCTCATCTGGACCCGCTCGCGCGAGCTGATGGCCCGGCACGCCGCCTGCTACCAGCAGGACGTCGCCCCCGAACTCGCCGACCAGGGCATCCACCTGATCCGCTGGCCCGAGCTGGCCGAGAAGGAACAGGCCCGCCTGTTCACCCTGTTCCGCCAGCAGATCTTCCCGGTCCTCACCCCGCTCGCCGTCGACCCGGCCCACCCGTTCCCGTACATCTCCGGCCTCTCCCTCAACCTGGCCGTCGTCGTACGCAACCCGGTCAGCGGCCACGACCACTTCGCACGGGTCAAGGTGCCGCCGCTGCTCTCCCGCTTCCTGGAGGCCGCGCCGCAGCGGTACGTGCCCATCGAGGACGTGATCGCCGCCCACCTGGAGGAACTGTTCCCGGGGATGGAGGTGCGGGCGCACCACATGTTCCGGGTCACCCGCAACGAGGACCTGGAGGTCGAGGAGGACGACGCGGAGAACCTCCTCCAGGCACTGGAGAAGGAACTGATGCGCCGCCGCTTCGGGCCGCCGGTCCGCCTGGAGGTCGAGGAGTCCATCGACCCGGCCGTCCTGGACCTGCTCGTCCAGGAGCTGAAGGTCTCCGACTCCGAGGTCTACCCGCTGCCCGGCCCGCTGGACCTGACCGGCCTCTTCGGCATCGGCGCCCTGGACCGCCCGGAGCTGAAGTACCCCAAGTTCGTCGCCGGCACCCACCGCGACCTCGCCGAGGTCGAATCGGCGTCCGCGCCCGACATCTTCGCCGCGCTGCGCGCCCGCGACGTCCTGCTCCACCACCCGTACGACTCCTTCTCCACCTCCGTGCAGGCGTTCCTGGAGCAGGCCGCCGCCGACCCCGACGTCCTCGCCATCAAGCAGACGCTGTACCGCACTTCGGGCGACTCGCCGATCGTCGACGCCCTGATAGACGCGGCGGAGTCCGGCAAGCAGGTGCTCGTCCTCGTCGAGATCAAAGCGCGCTTCGACGAACAGGCCAACATCAAGTGGGCACGCAAACTGGAGGAGTCGGGCTGCCACGTCGTGTACGGGCTGGTCGGCCTCAAGACGCACTGCAAACTGTCGCTCGTCGTCCGCCAGGAAGGCGAGATGCTGCGCCGCTACTCCCACGTGGGGACGGGCAACTACCACCCCAAGACGGCCCGGCTGTACGAGGACCTGGGGCTGCTGACCGCCGACCCGCAGGTCGGCGCGGACCTCTCCGACCTCTTCAACCGGCTCAGCGGCTACTCCCGCCGGGAGACCTACCGGCGCCTGCTGGTCGCCCCCAAGTCCCTGCGGGACGGCCTGGTGCAGCGCGTCCACAAGGAGATCGCGCACCACCGCGCCGGTCGGCCCGCCTACGTCCGCATCAAGGTCAACTCGATGGTCGACGAGGCCGTCATCGACGCGCTGTACCGCGCGTCCCAGGCCGGTGTACCGGTCGATGTGTGGGTACGCGGCATCTGTGCCCTGCGGCCCGGCGTCGAAGGGCTCAGCGAGCACATCAGGGTACGCAGCGTGCTCGGCCGCTTCCTCGAACACTCCCGGGTGTTCGCCTTCGGCAACGGCGGCGAACCCGAGGTCTGGCTCGGCAGCGCCGACATGATGCACCGCAACCTGGACCGGCGGATCGAGGCGCTGGTACGGGTCACCGACCCGGCCCACCGCGCCTCGCTCAGCCGGCTCCTGGAGACCGGTACGTCGGACGCCACCTCGTCCTGGCACCTCGGCCCGGACGGCAACTGGACCCGGCACGCGGTCGACGCGGACGGCGCGCCGCTGCGCAACGTACAGGAAATGCTCATAGACGCCCGGAGGCGCAGGCGTGGCCCAGCGACATGACTTCCCCCCGCTCCGCTACGAGCCGGCCGGGCCCGGCGGCGCGCCTGCCGCGCTGGCCGACGCACCGCCCCGGCCCGGAGCACCGGCACGCCCCGGCAGCCGGCCGCGCCCGTACGGAACCGACGGCTCCGCGCTGACCGGACGCACCGCAGGCGACGTCCTCGCCGCATACCTGCACCACCAGGCGACGGACTTCCTGCGCAGCCTGCGCACCCACGGCGACAGCGGCCCGGACGCGGACAGCGCCCGCGAGGCCGCCCGCCAACTGCGCTCCTCCGCCCGGCGGATCGGCGGCGCACTGCACACCTTCCGACCGCTGACGGACGAGAAGTGGGCCGACCACCTGCGCGGCGAACTGGCGTGGCTGTCCGGCACACTGGCCCGCGAGCACGCCGGAACCGCCCGGCTGGACCGGCTGCTGGGAGCCCTCCAGCGCCTCACCGCCCAGACCGGCCCCGGCGCCTCGTCCGCCCCCTCCGCCCGGGACACACCGGACCCCGACGCGGCCGAAGCCCTCCTCTCCGCCGGAGCCGCGCGCGCCGGCGCCCTGCTGGAACGGCAGATCACCCTCGCCCGCACCCGCGCCCACTCCGCCGCCCTCCAGGCGCTCGGCTCCTCCCGCTTCCACGCCGTCGCCGACGCCGTGGCCGTACTCGCCTCGGAAGCGCCGCTCGCCGCCACCGCCGGCCGGCCCGCGGCGGACACGCTGCTCCCACTGGCCGAACAGGCCCATCGGCGCCTCGCGGAAGCCGTCGCGGCCCTGCCGCTGGCCCGCGCCGGCCAGGCGTACAACGGCGAAGCCCTGACCGCCGACTCGCGCCAGGACGGGCCCTGGCACCAGGTACGGCTGCTCGCCCGCCTCAGCCGGTACGCCCAGGAGGTGACCGACCCGGACGACACCGACCCGCGCCTCGCGGAAGCCGGCCGGGCACTGGAACGCCACCGGGACGCCGCCGAAGCCGCCGCCGCTGCCGCCGCGGCGGCCCGCACCCCGCGCATCGCCCCCGCCACCGCGTACGCACTCGGCGTCCTCCACGCCGACCAGCGCCAGGAAGCCGAAGCGGCCCGCTACGTGTTCGGCCGGGTGTGGCTCTCCGCCCCGGTGCCCGAGCCGGGGCCCGCGGTACGGAAGGGGTGACGCAGGGATGTCGGTGCCCGCGAAAACCGTCAGAGCGGCGGGCTGCGTCCTGTGGCGCCGTTGCCCCACGACCGACGGCCTGGAGATCGCCCTCGTACACAGGCCGAAATACGACGACTGGTCGCACCCCAAAGGCAAGCTCAAACGCGACGAGGACTGGCTGGCCGGCGCCCTCCGCGAGGTCGCCGAGGAGACCGGCATGCGGTGCCGTCCCGGCCCCCGGCTCCCCACCAGCCACTACCTCGCCAACGGCCGCCCCAAAGAGGTCCGCTACTGGGCCGCCGAAGCCGCCGGCGGCTCCTTCGACCCCACCCTCGAAGTCGACCGCCTCCTGTGGCTCCCACCGGACCACGCCCGCCGGATGCTGACCCAGGAGCGGGACAAGGTGCTCGTGGACGCACTGCTGGGGGTGTTGGGCGCTCTCAGCCGAGAGCCTGGCGCACCCTCCTGACCTGGGGCTTTCGGTCATTGCTCAGCTCTGTTGAGTCGGGGCTTGTCAACTTCCCTGCGCCGGGGGTATACCAGAAGGCGAAGGGCATCGCACCCACTGCCTTCGGAAGGAGATGACCCGTGATGCTCATGCGCACCGATCCGTTCCGCGAGTTCGACCGCCTCACCCAGCAGGTGCTCGGGACGACGGCGCGTCCGGCGGCTCTGCCGATGGACGCCTACCGGTCCGGGGACGAGTTCGTGATCCACTTCGATCTGCCGGGGGTCGACCCCGAGACCATCGACCTGGACATCGAGCGCAACGTGCTCACCGTCCGCGCCGAGCGCACGTCCACCGCCCCCGAGGGCGCCGAGATGATCGCGAGCGAACGTACGGCGGGCAAGTTCAGCCGCCAGCTGTTCCTCGGTGACTCGCTCGACAGCGAGCGGGTGGACGCGGCGTACGAGAACGGTGTTCTGACACTGCGCATCCCGGTCGCGGAACGGGCCAAGCCGCGCAAGATCGAGATTGCGGGCGGGAGCTCGCGGAAGCAGATCTCCCACTGAGGCCGCGCTGCGGCGCCGCAGCACCGCGGCGCCGCAGCGAGACCGTCGGCCAGGACCGGCGGCGCCACCTCGACGGTCGACAGTCGGCACAGATGACTGCACCCGCATCGAACAGGCCGCGCCAACGCCATCTCGGAGCCCGTGCTGAACACCGTCGAACGCCCCTTGCGCCTGTCCGACGCCGAGGCCCGCCACCTGCGCAACCTCGCCGTACCACCGCGTCGCCCGGCGACGCCGCCGCAGCCGGCCCGGTGTGTACGGCCCGAGGTCCGGCATCTGCCGGACGCCCTCGGGGAGACCGTGCCCGCCTTCATCCAGGGTCCCGGCACGGACGCCCTCGCCTGGAACCGCCTCCCACCGGCGCGACCGCCTCACACGGGCGCAACCGCCTCCCACCGCACCGTGACCTCCCCCTGCCGCCACCGCCGCGGCCCGTCGGCCAGCGGCCACGCCGTACTCAGCGCGAGCACACTGCGCATCCACCGCTGCCGCGCGCCCAGCGACGCGTACGGGGCGGCCGCCGCCCACGCCCGGTCGAAGTCGCGCAGGAACGTGTGCACGGGCTGGCCCGGCACATTGCGGTGGATCAGCGCCTTCGGCAGGCGTTCGGCCAGGTCGGACGGGGTTTCGAGGGCACCGAGACGGGCCGCGAAAGTGACCGTGCGCGGGCCTTCGGGCCCCAGCGCCACCCACACGTGCCGCCGCCCGATCTCGTCACAGGTGCCCTCCACCAGCAGCCCGTCCGGCGCCAGCCGCGCGCACAGCCGCTCCCACACGGCGGCCACCTCGCCCTCCGCGTACTGGCGCAGCACGTTCGCCGCCCGGATCAGCACCGGCGCCCGCCGCCCCGGCAGTGGCACCTCGAACCCGCCGTGGGCGAAGGCCAGCCCCGGGCACGCGTACGGCGCCGCCGCGGCGACCCGCGCCGGGTCGATCTCGACGCCGACCACCTGTACGTCGGCCCGTACCGTACGCAGCCGGGCCAGCAGTTCCACGGCGGTCCAGGGCGCCGCGCCGTAACCGAGGTCGACGGCGACGGGTGCGGGGCCGCGGCGCAGCGCGGCGGCGTGGGTGGCGGCGATCCAGCGGTCCATGCGGCGCAGCCGGTTCGGGTTGGTGGTGCCGCGGGTCGCGTTCCCGAGGGGGCGGGAGGGCGGGGGAGAGGCGGACGTGCTGCGGACCATGTCCTGACCTTATGCGGCCACCGGCCTCAGCCGTCCCGCCAGGCACTCCCCCGCCGTGCAAGGTCACGCTTTGGCAAAGTGGAAGGAGAGCGGGCTCGCAGGGAAATGGATGCGCCCCTTCCGTTGTTACGGGCTTCGGAGGCGCCGCACGCCCCGGCCCAGGCCGTACCGGCTAGGAGGTAGCCCGCAGTGAGCCAATACGTGTCCAGGCTCCGCAGCCGTTCCCACGGCCCGTTCCCGGGCCGTTCCGGGCTGCGCCTGCCGGGCGCGCCCCGCCGCCCGCGCCGGGTCGCCATGCTGAGCGTGCACACCTCCCCGCTGCACCAGCCGGGCACCGGCGACGCCGGCGGCATGAACGTCTACATCGTCGAGCTGGCCAGGAAGCTCGCCTCCCTCAACATCGAGGTCGAGATCTTCACCCGCGCCACGACCGGCACGCTGCCGCCCGCCGTCGAGCTGGCACCCGGCGTCCTCGTACGGCACGTGGACGCGGGCCCGTACGAAGGCCTGGCCAAGGAGGAGCTGCCGGCCCAGCTCTGCGCCTTCACGCACGGCGTGATGCAGGCGTGGGCGGGCCACCGCCCCGGCTACTACGACCTGGTGCACTCCCACTACTGGCTCTCCGGGCACGTCGGCTGGCTCGCCGCCGAGCGCTGGGGCGTCCCGCTCGTGCACGCCATGCACACCATGGCCAAGGTCAAGAACGCCGCCCTGGCCGCGGGCGACACCCCCGAACCCGCCGCGCGCGTCATCGGCGAGACCCAGATCGTGCGCGCCGCCGACCGGCTGATCGCGAACACGGAAGAGGAAGCCGGGGAGCTGATCCGCCACTACGAGGCCGAGCCGGGCAAGGTCGCCGTCGTCCACCCGGGCGTGAACCTGGACCGCTTCCGGCCCGCCGCATCCGGCCGTACGGACATCTCCACCGGCCCCGGTGCCCCCGCCCTTTCCACCGGCCACGACAGCACCTCCGGCCCCTCCGACACCTCCGCCTCGCGCGCCGCCGCCCGCACCCGCCTCGGCCTGCCGCAGGACGCCCTGATCCCCCTGTTCGCCGGCCGCATCCAGCCGCTCAAGGCCCCCGACATCCTGCTGCGCGCCGCAGCCGTCCTCCTCGACGAGGACCCGTCCCTGCGGTCGCGCCTGGTCGTCCCGGTGGTCGGCGGCCCCAGCGGCAGCGGCCTGGCCAAGCCCGAAGGGCTGCAGAAGCTGGCCGCCCGCCTGGGCATCGCCGACGTCGTCCGCTTCCGCCCGCCGGTCGGCCAGGAACAGCTCGCCGACTGGTACCGCGCCGCGTCCGTCCTGGTCATGCCGTCCTACAGCGAATCCTTCGGCCTGGTCGCGATCGAGGCCCAGGCGTGCGGCACCCCGGTGATCGCCGCCGCCGTCGGGGGCCTTCCGGTGGCCGTACGCGACGGCGTCAGCGGCTTCCTCATATCCGGCCACGACCCGGCCGACTACGCCCGGGCCCTCGGCCGCTTCGCCCGCGACACGTCACTGGCCGGCCGGATGGGCGCGGCCGCCGCCCGGCACGCCCGTTCCTTCGGCTGGGACACCGCCGCCGCCGCGACCGCAGAGGTGTACACCGCCGCGATGCAGGAGCGACGCCGTCACCTACGATCACCCCATGGCTGACGACACGGCACGACAGGTGATCGAGACGGCTCTCGACGACGCCGGCCTGGCGTGGGAATCGCCCACCGACGGCACGTACGTGGTGACCCTGCCCGGCACCCGCAAGCTCTCCACGACCTGCTCCCTGATCGTCGGCAAGCACTCGCTCTCCATCAACGCCTTCGTCGTCCGCCACCCGGACGAGAACCACGAAGCCGTCCACCGCTGGCTCCTGGAGCGCAACACCCGCCTGTACGGCGTGAGTTACGCGATCGACAAGCTGGGCGACATCTACCTCGTCGGCAAACTCCCGCTCGCCGCCGTCACCCCCGACGAACTCGACCGCATCCTCGGCACGGTCCTGGAGAACGCCGACGGCAGCTTCAACACCCTCCTGGAGATGGGCTTCGCCTCCGCCATCCGCAAGGAGTACGAGTGGCGGGTCGCGCGGGGGGAGTCGACACGGAACCTGGAGGCGTTCAGCCACTTGACGCAGGGGCCGTCGGCGTAACGGCCCCTCGGGGCGCATCCCGTCACCGTACGAACCGGACCTCCGGAAAACGCCGGGACGGCCCGTCCAGCAACCCGCTGTCCCGCCCCCGCAGCCACCGGTCGAAGAAGGCCGTCACATACGTCCGCTGCGCCGCCACCGAACGGTCCGGCGCGACCGTCCCCACCGACTTCTCCACGGTCGCGCGCGGCAACCCGCCTTCCCTGCTCCCGCCCTTCCGGGCCAACTGCGGCACCAGCCACTGCGCGTCCGTGAAACTCGCATGCTCGGCCCCCACCAGGGTGAAATCCCGATGCCACCCCGAACTGTGCTCCCACACCGCCCTCCAGGACGCGACCGTGTGGTGGTCGTCGCCCTCCTTCCCCATGAGGAGCAGCGGGCGGTCGAGCCCGTCCGTACCGACCGTGGACGGATTGGCGGGGTCGTCGTCGCGCTGGGTGTAGCCCATCACGCCGTCCAGGTTCGCCGCGGCCCTGATCCGGCGGTCGTCGTGCATGGCCTGCGCCGCGGTGAATCCACCACCCGACTGCCCGAACATCCCGACCGCGCGCAGATCCAGCGCCCCGCGCAGTGCCCGCGGAAGAGCCGCCGGCCGGGCCAACTCATCGAGCACGAACCGGGTGTCGGCCACCCGTACCGCCGTCAGCTTCTTCAGCAGCGCGGTGAGCCGCTCGGGCCGCCCCTGCACCTTCCCGGCCTCCTCCCGCATCCGGCTGTACGCCACCCGCCCGTCCGGGAACTGCACTCCGGGCGCCTCATACGTGTGATCGATGCTGACGACGACGTACCCCCGGGACGCCAGCTCGTCGCAGAGAGCGCTGCCGAGCGTGCGCGGGTCCGCCGCACCGGGGGAGTAGAGAACCACCGGAAAGCCCCGCCCACCGTGCCGCGCGGCCGGCGCGCCCAGATGCGCATGCGTACGGGTGGCACCCCAGTCGGCCAGCCCCTTCGGAACATCCGCCGAAAAGTTGCTCCAGCCGTCGAACGCAGCAGCCTCACCGGGCAACATCTGCGGCGCACGCGGATAACCGCTCACCGCCCGAGCCGGGTAGCGGACACTCACCATCAGCTCCCGGTGTGCCCGGTCCGCCACCCATGGGTCCCGCCGCCCGCCATCCACCAGGTGGAGGGAAACGACCCCCACCTCGTACGGGCCGGCCGGCGCGGGCAGCGTCATACGGACCGGCGCCGTGCCCCGGGGTCCGGCCTGCGCGCTGCCGGCCGTAGGGGCGGCGAGGGTCAGCCCTGCCACCGCGGCCAGCCCCGTCACCACACAGGTACGCCGCGTAACCACCGTCATCCTCTCTCCCTGCTCCCGCACTCGCCCGGCTCTCCGGTCCTCCGGCTCTCCGGCCAGCCTTCCGGAGCGGGGAGCGCGACGCGATCGTGCCGGCACCCCCCTCGGTGCACGTGCCCTCACGAACTCGCCCTGCATGTCCATGTCAAGCAAGCATGGGCCGCGGCAAGCCCATGGCCGGAAGTGGATTACGCTCGAAGGCATGGCCGACGCACCGTACAAGCTGATCCTCCTTCGCCACGGCGAGAGCGAGTGGAACGCGAAGAACTTGTTCACCGGCTGGGTGGACGTCAATCTCAACGAGAAGGGCGAGAAGGAGGCGGTCCGCGGCGGTGAGCTGCTCAAGGACGCCGGCCTGCTCCCCGACGTCGTGCACACCTCCGTCCAGAAGCGCGCCATCCGCACCGCGCAGCTGGCCCTGGAGTCCGCCGACCGCCACTGGATCCCGGTCCACCGCAGCTGGCGCCTGAACGAGCGCCACTACGGCGCCCTCCAGGGCAAGGACAAGGCGCAGACCCTGGCCGAGTTCGGCGAGGAGCAGTTCATGCTCTGGCGCCGCTCGTACGACACCCCGCCGCCCGCCCTCGCGGACGACGCGGAGTTCTCCCAGATCGACGACCCGCGCTACGCGATCATCCCCAGCGAGCTGCGCCCGCGCACCGAGTGCCTCAAGGACGTCGTCGTCCGCATGCTCCCGTACTGGTACGACAGCATCGTCCCGGACCTGGCCACCGGCCGCACCGTCCTGGTCGCCGCCCACGGCAACTCGCTCCGCGCCCTGGTCAAGCACCTCGACGGCATCTCCGACGCCGACATCGCCGGCCTGAACATCCCCACCGGCATCCCCCTCTCCTACGAACTCGACGCCGACTTCCACCCGGTCAACCCGGGCGGCACCTACCTCGACCCGGACGCCGCCAAGGCCGCCATCGAGGCCGTGAAGAACCAGGGCAAGAAGAAGTAAGCCCCCTGCTTGTGAGCCCCCTGCCTGCGGTTTTGCCGCGGGTAGGGGGCTTCTGCCTGCTGCCGGCCCTCCCCACGCCGTCAGGAAGGCGCCACGGAGCACGGCCGCATGCACTCCTGCCATGGGACGGGCCCAGCTCAACGGCGGCAGGCAGGCGCCGGAACGCAGCAGAACCCCGCTCGGCGTCATGCCGAGCGGAGCTCATGCCTGCCGTCGCGGTTGCGACCTGAGCGGCCGCCGGAACGATTGGTCGCAAGCGCTGCCGGTAGGACGGCCGCGATCGCGGCCGGGTTCAGCCGCAGCCGCCGCCGCACTGGCAGGGGCCGCCGGACTGGCAGCCGCAGGAGCAGCCGGGGCCGCAGCTGCAGTCGCTGAGTCGGGGGGCGGGGGTGGTGGAACGCGTCATGATCTGCCTCCTTGGGAAGAGGGGCATCGAATGCCGTTCGCTTCCATTGGAGGCCCGCTCGCCGAGGCGCATCAACGGCGCGTGGTGGCACGGCTCGCCGCCGTACGGCTCCCGGCCGGGGCGTACGGCGGCGCGTCGTGCGCGGCCTGGTGCTGCTACGCGCCCTCCACCGGGGCCGGCGGGGCGATCTCGTCCGCATGCTCGCCGGTGACCAGGTAGACGACGCGCTTGGCCACCGACACCGCGTGATCGGCGAACCGCTCGTAGTAGCGGCCCAGCAGCGTCACGTCCACGGCCGTCTCGATGCCGTGCTTCCAGCGGTCGTCCATCAGGTGCTGGAAGAGGGTGCGGTGCAGGAGGTCCATCGCGTCGTCGTCCTGCTCCAGCTGGAGCGCGAGGTCGACGTCCTTGGTGATGATGACCTCGGCGGCCTTGGCCATCAGGCGCTGCGCGAGCTGGCCCATCTCCAATATCGTCGCGTGCAGGTCCCGCGGCACGGCCGCGTCGGGGAAGCGCAGCCGGGCGAGCTTGGCCACGTGCTGGGCCAGGTCGCCGGAACGTTCCAGGTCGGCGCTCATGCGCAGGGAGGTGACGACGATCCGCAGGTCGGTGGCGACCGGCTGCTGGCGCGCCAGCAGGGCTATCGCCCGGGCCTCCAGGTCGCGCTGGAGGTCGTCTACCTTCTCGTCGGCGGCGATCACGGCCTCGGCGAGCTTCAGGTCCGCGTCGAGTATCGCCGTGGTGGCGCGCCCGATCGCGGAGCCGACGAGCCTGGCCATCTCGACGAGGCTCTCGCCGATCGAATCCAGCTCCTCGTGGTACGCGTCCCGCATCAGTGACCTTCTCTCACTTCGAGTGGTGGTGTGGGGGGCCGGAATCCCCACGCTCCCACGTTCCGGCCGGAACGCGACCGGTTCTGGCCTCCGGAATGAACCGGCACCGACACCAAGGTGAACTCTGGGCGACGTATGTTCGAGCAGGCCCTCGAACGGCTGGGGAAGTGTCACAGGCGACGCATAACCTGGAGTCATGAACGTGGATGCGGCCGTAGCCGCCGTGGCAGCGATCGCCGGACTGTGCACCGGCGTCTTCGCCATGCTGGCGTTCCGCTGGAGCGAGCGGGAACAGGCCAAGCCCACGCGTACGTCCCTGCACACCGACGCCGTCCTGCCGCCCGGCGTGGACACGGTCCTGTCGGTGCTGCGCTCCTCGGCCGTCGTCCTGGACGAGGCCGACGCCGTGGTCAAGGCCAGCTCGGCGGCGTACGCCCTCGGGCTCGTACGAGGCGGGGAGCTGGCCGTCGAGCCGATGCTCCAGATGGCCCGCGACACCCGCCGCGACGGTGAGATACGCCAGGTCGAGCTGGACCTGCCGCGCAGGGGGACGGGCCGGGGCGGCGACGCCCTGGCGGTCTCCGCGCGGGTCGCGCCCCTCGGCTCCCGGCTGGTCCTGCTGCTGGTCGAGGACCTGACCGAGGCCCGGCGCATCGAGGCGGTACGACGCGACTTCGTCGCCAACGTCAGCCATGAGCTCAAGACCCCGGTCGGCGCCCTGTCCCTGCTGTCCGAGGCCGTCATGGACGCCAGTGACGACCCCGAGGCGGTCGAGCGCTTCGCGGGCCGGATGCAGAACGAGGCCACCCGCCTGACCAACCTCGTCCAGGAACTGATCGACCTCTCCCGGGTGCAGAACGACGACCCGCTGGAGGACGCCGAGCCGGTCCGGGTGGACGAACTGGTCGCGGAGGCGATCGACCGCTGCCGCCAGCAGGCCGGCAGCAAGCAGATCACCATGGCCGCCGCCGGCACCGCCGACCTGCACGTCTGGGGCAACCGCGGCCAGCTCGCCGCCGCCCTCGGCAACCTCGTCGAGAACGCCGTCAACTACTCGCCGGCCCGTACCCGGGTCGGTATCGCGGGCCGCCGTGTCCAGGCGCACGGGGGTGGGGGTACCTCCCAGGCTTTCGGCACTGGGGGACTGATCGAGATCGCGGTGACCGACCAGGGCATCGGGATATCGGAGAAGGACCGGGACCGCGTCTTCGAGCGGTTCTACCGCGTGGACCCGGCGCGCTCCCGCGCCACCGGCGGGACCGGCCTCGGCCTCGCCATCGTCAAGCACGTGGCCGCCTCGCACGGCGGGGAGGTCACGGTGTGGAGCGCTGAGGGACAGGGCTCCACCTTCACCCTGCGTCTCCCGGAGGCAGGTGCGGTGCGCGAGCGCGCGCGTACCGCCTCCGACCCGTCGGCGGAGGGCCTCGACGAAGAGGACCGCCCGTACGAGACCTTCAACGATCCGCTCCCTGCTCATCCTGCCCCGGAGGTCCTTCCGTGACCCGAGTGCTCGTCGTCGAGGACGAGGAATCGTTCAGTGACGCCCTGTCGTACATGCTCCGCAAGGAGGGCTTCGAGGTCGCCGTCGCGGCCACCGGTCCCGACGGCCTGGACGAGTTCGAGCGCAACGGCGCCGACCTGGTCCTGCTGGACCTGATGCTGCCGGGCCTGCCCGGCACCGAGGTCTGCCGTCAGCTGCGCGGCCGCTCCAACGTCCCGGTCATCATGGTGACCGCCAAGGACAGCGAGATCGACAAGGTGGTCGGCCTGGAAATAGGAGCCGACGACTACGTCACCAAGCCCTTCTCCTCCCGCGAGCTGGTCGCCCGGATCCGCGCGGTGCTGCGCCGCCGCGGGGAGCCCGAGGAGGTCACACCGCAGGCCCTGGAGGCCGGGCCGGTCCGGATGGACGTGGACCGGCACGTCGTCACGGTCTCCGGCGGCAAGGTCGACCTGCCGCTGAAGGAGTTCGACCTCCTGGAGATGCTGCTGCGCAACGCGGGCCGGGTGCTGACCCGTATGCAGCTGATCGACCGCGTCTGGGGCGCGGACTACGTGGGGGACACCAAGACGCTGGACGTCCACGTGAAGCGCCTGCGCGCCAAGATCGAACCGGACCCGGGCGCGCCGCGGTACCTGGTCACGGTCCGGGGGCTGGGGTACAAGTTCGAGCCGTAAGGGGTGGGCGCCTCAAGGGGCGTGTCGTGGAGGTGCGTGCCGGGTGAGGTACGCGCCGGAAGAGGTGCGTGGCCTACGAGGCGCGCGCCGTGAGAGGTACGTTACGAGCCCCGGGGCCCCGTCGGCCGCGGCCGGTGAATGTCGCCGGTCCGGCCTGCGGGGCCCGAATCGTATGCGGCCTGCGGCCTGCGGCCTGTGGCCCCGCGGTGCCTGAGGTGTCGCGGTGTACGCGAGCGGGGGGGGGGGGGGGGGGGGGGGGGGCGGGGCAAGATCGCGGGGGGGGGGGTGGGGGGGGGGTAAGTGG
>NZ_JBVIBD010000015.1:88894-147783 GCF_055573595.1 Streptomyces sp. NPDC030165
CTCCCTCTCCTTTTCCCCCCCCCCCCCCCCCCTTCCCTCCCCCCCCCCCCCCCCCCCCCCCCCCCCCCCCCCCCCCCCCCCCCCCCCCCCACGGCGCTCGTGGTGGTACTGCGGTGGTGCTGTACGGCGATGGGGCCGCACGGCGGACGGTGCCGCGCCGACCGGACCCGCTACAGCGTCAGCGGCCGGCTTCCGGCGACTGCGGCGCGCCGTTGTTCGGCGAGGCGCTGCCGCCGGCGGTGGCGCCGGCCGTACCGGTCGGCGTGGCCGTCGCCGACGGGCTGCCGGACGGCGAGGCGGGGCTGCCGGACGGGCGCGGGGAACCGGACGGCGTCGGGACCTCGCTCGGGCCGAAGTCCTTGAAGTAGCTCTTGGCCGGGACGACGAACGCGCGCAGGGTGACCTTCCCGGCGGCGCTGAAGTCGAAGGTCACGGACTGCGCGTCGCCGTTCTTCACGGACTCGCGGCCGCTGTCCAGTACGGCGGAGGCGTTGTCCTTGCCGCCGATCACGATCGAGCCGCCGGCCGGGACCACGATCGGTCCGGTGCCCTTGGCAGGCGACAGCTTCGCTTCCTTGTTCGTACCGTTGACCTTGATGGACTCCAGCGTCTGGTCCTTGCTGCCGTTGTTGAACACGGTCGCGGTCACCACGGCCGGGCCCTCGGCGTCCGGCTTGGGCTGGGTGACGACGGAAGCGTTCTGGATCTTGAGGTCGCCGACGCTGGTCGCGGCGTTGTCCGGCTTGACCTGAAGCGTCTGGGCTTCGTTCCCGGCTCCGCACGCGGAGAGCGTGGCGATCGAGAGCGTGAGAACGGTGGCGGCGAGGACGCCGCGTCGAAGGCTGCGGCTCACGGCGGCGGCATCTCCTTGGACGAACTACGGCGGCCGAACTTCGAGCCCGGTCGCGGATGGGCGGCTGGACGGCCGTGCGCGGTCGCCGTACCGGCATCCGCGTAAAGCCGCCCTAAGGGTGTGTCAGCGCCGCTAGGTTACCGAGCCGCCCCCGGGCCGCCGCACCCGACCCGCCCCCAGGACGATCACACCCTCCTCACATCCTGTTCCGGCCCGCCCCGACGCGCCGCGCCCGCCCGCCGCCGTACGGCCGATTGCCACACACTGCCGACCCTCCCGGAGCTTTCCGGACCTGCTCCACGGAAGAACACGGAAGATCACGATCGGGGTCAGGAAGAAACCCGAATATCCGGCAAGCGGCTGTTCGGGTGATGCCCGGGCGGTTTCCCCCGAGGTAAATCGGCATTCGCAGGGAATGCGCCGGCTTCCCGGAATTGATCACCTGCGGTGGCCGGCGTGCGGTGGCGGTCCGGTGTTCGTGAGGTGATCACCTGGTGATCAATTCGCGAAACGGCGGACACCTGCTCTCCAGAACCGAACGGAGTAGCGGAACTGCGACATCCGGATTCCGGCAAAACGGGACGTACGGGCGCCGCTCCGGGCGCTTCCGGGGGTGTGAGGTACGTGTTTCAGGCTGCGCGCGAAGCGCCTCCGACCTGCGAATTCCTGCGTCCGGAGGGCCGTCGAAGCACGTTCCGGCCGCTGTTGTCAAGCCCCGAGATATGCCCTGACCTGCGAAAACGCCATTCAGAACGGCCCGTTCCCGTGTTAGCATGGATAGCCACGGAAGGGGTACCTGTCACATGACGTTCAAGGTTGGCGACACCGTGGTCTATCCCCATCACGGGGCCGCGCTGATCGAGGCCATCGAAACTCGCCAGATCAAAGGCGTGGACAAGACCTACTTGGTGCTGAAGGTCGCCCAGGGCGACTTGACTGTTCGTGTGCCAGCGGACAATGCGGAGTTCGTCGGCGTACGCGATGTGGTCGGCCAGGACGGGCTGGACCGGGTCTTCGAGGTGCTGCGCGCACCATATGCCGAAGAGCCGACGAACTGGTCCCGTCGTTACAAGGCAAATCTGGAGAAGCTCGCCTCGGGTGACGTGATCAAGGTCGCCGAGGTAGTGCGTGACCTGTGGCGCCGTGAGCGGGAGCGCGGTCTTTCCGCCGGTGAGAAGCGCATGCTCGCCAAGGCCCGCCAGATCCTGGTGAGCGAACTCGCCCTCGCGGAGAACACCAACGAGGACAAGGCCGAGGCTCTGCTCGACGAGGTCCTCGCGTCCTGACGACGTGCGAATGCCGCGGCGCCCGAGTGGCGGCCGACTCCGGCCAGGAGCGGTCAGTTGCCGGGCGCTGCGGCATATCCGCAGCGGCTTCCCGCATCCGTAAGGGCGTCGGTACATACGGCTGGCGTACGCACGGAAGCGGAAGCTCGCGTGCGGAAGCCGTGCACCACTACACAACCCTGTAATCGTTCCCCGTGGTGACCGCCCCCGTGCTCGTCCCCGAAAAGATCCGCCGTCGTGCCCGCTCATGGCGTGCCGGGCCCGGGCAGCTGTCCCGACCGGTGTCACGGAAGGGTCCGGATCGGGGCGTCGCGCCCGGCACACTGCGGCCATACCCATGTCGGCTCAGGAAACAAACCTGTCTGCGCTAATTCCGGGGACTCCCCGGGCTTCGGAGCAACCGATGTCAGACGTATCCCCAGATTCCGCCAACCCCTCCGGCACGCCCCGGCTCCGCACCGCGGCCGTCATCCCGGCCGCCGGACGCGGCGTACGGCTGGGGCCGGGCGCCCCCAAGGCACTCCGTGCGCTGGGCGGCACGCCCATGCTCGTCCACGCCGTACGCGCGATGGCCGCCTCCCGCGCCGTCTCCCTCGTCGTGGTCGTCGCCCCGCCGGACGGCGCCACCGAGGTGCGCAACCTGCTGGACCAGTACCCGCTGCCCGAACGGACCGACCTGCTGGTCGTCCCCGGAGGCGAGACCCGCCAGGAGTCCGTCCGCCGCGGCCTGGAGGCCCTGCCGGAGGCGATCGACGTGGTGCTGGTGCACGACGCCGCCCGGCCTCTGGTCCCCGCCGACACGGTGGACTCGGTGATCGCCGCCGTACGGGACGGCGCCCCGGCCGTGGTGCCGGCGCTGCCGCTCGCGGACACCGTCAAGCAGGTCGAACCACGCACCGGCGAGCAGGCCGGCGAGCCGGAGCCCGTCGTGGGCACGCCGGAGCGCGCCCGGCTGCGCGCCGTACAGACTCCGCAGGGCTTCGACCGGGCGACCCTGGTCAAGGCCCACGAGAGCATCGCCCTCCAGGGTGACGGCGCGACCGACGACGCCGGGATGGTCGAGCAGCTCGGCGCCCCCGTAGTGGTGGTGCCCGGACATGAAGAGGCGTTCAAGGTGACCCGGCCGCTGGACCTGGTCCTCGCCGAAGCCGTGCTCGCCCGTAGGAGGGCCACCGATGGGTATGTATGAACCGCAGTTGCAGATGATGCCGCTGGTGGGCGTCGGCACCGATGTGCACGCCTTCGAGAAGGGCCGCGAACTGTGGGTGGCCGGCCTGCTCTGGGACGACGAGGCGAGCGACGGGTACGGCCTCGCCGGGCACAGTGACGGCGACGTCGCCGCGCACGCGGCCTGCGACGCGCTCTTCTCGGCCGCCGGCGTCGGCGACCTCGGCGCGCACTTCGGCACCAGCCGCCCGGAGTACTCCGGCGCGTCCGGGGTGACGCTGCTGTCCGAGGCCGCCCGCATCGTACGGGCCGAGGGCTTCATCGTCGGCAACATCGCGGTGCAGGTCATCGGCGTACGCCCGAAGGTCGGCAAGCGGCGCGCGGAGGCGCAGAAGGTCCTGTCGGAAGCGGCCGGCGCCCCCGTCTCGGTGTCCGGCACGACCTCGGACGGCCTGGGCCTGACGGGCCGGGCGGAGGGGCTGGCGGCGGTGGCCACGGCGTTGGTGCTGCCTGCGAGGTAGGAGCGGCGAGACGGGCGGGTGGCGGGTGGCCCGGTACGGGAACTCCTTGCCCGTTACGGGAGTTGAGCAGGGTGGCAGGGACCGCTGCGCATGGAGGGACGGCTGTGTCCGCTGAACATGCCGAGCGCGCTGCGCCCGCCGAGCTGCCCGCCCCTCTCAAGGCCCTCCTCGACAGCCCGGTCTTCGTCACCGTCGCGACGGTCCAGCCCGACGGCAGCCCGCAGCTCTCCCCGGTCCGGGCGAAGCGGGACGGCGACGGCGTCCTGTTCTCCACCACCGCGGGCTGCCGCAAGGCGCGGAATCTTCAGCGGGACCCCCGTGTCACGCTGCTCGTGCACCCGTCCGACGCGCCGTACGCATACGCGGAGATACGCGGCCCGGCCGTCCTGAGCAGCGAAGGCGGCCGGGAGCTGATCGACTAGGGCGCTTCTGATGGATCTCCGTGGCCTCGCGACGCCCGGCGCGCACCCTCGCCGCACGGCGTGAAGGGACTGGTGGCTCCGCCACGTGACCCTTCACACCGCACTCCCCCAAGCTCTTCGAGCAGGGGCCCCCAAGCGCACGCACCGAACGCCGCTCGGTGCCCTCCACGGAGATCCATCAGAAACGCCCTAGTGACCTGAGTCGGAGATTCGTCGTTGGTTGGGTATGAGTCGTCCGGGTCCGAAGATTGCGCCGTTGTCGGTCACTGATGTCCAGCGGGTGGTGCTGGAAGGGTGGGTGCGCAGGCGTACGACGGCTCAGGCGCTGGCCCTGCGGTGGCGGATCGTGCTGGAGTGCGCCGAGGGACACTCGATCCTGGAGGTCTCCCGCCGGCTGCGGATCGCTCCGGACACGGTCCGCACCTGGCGGCGCCGTTTCCTTGAACGGGGCCTGGAGGGCCTGTGCGACGCCCCTCGTCCCGGTGTGCCCCGGAAAATCACCGACGCGGATGTCGAGCGGGTCATCGTCAAGACGCTGGAGGAGAGGCCGAAGAACGCCACCCACTGGTCGACGAGGTCGATGGCGGCGGCCACGGGCATGTCCCAGTCGGCGGTCTCGCGGATCTGGCGGGCGTTCGCCCTGGCCCCGCACCGGGCGCAGACCTTCAAGCTGTCCACCGACCCGCTGTTCATCGACAAGGTCCGCGACGTCGTCGGCCTCTATCTTGATCCGCCGGAGAAGGCGCTGGTGCTCTGCGTGGACGAGAAGTCGCAGATCCAGGCGCTGGACCGTTCCCAGCCCGTCCTGCCGATGGTGCCCGGTGTCCCTGAACGCCGCAGCCACGACTACATCCGGGCCGGCACGACCACGCTCTTCGCCGCCCTGGAGGTCGCCACCGGCAAGGTCATCGGCTCCCTGCACCGCCGGCACCGGGCAGCGGAGTTCAAGAAGTTCCTGGCCAAGCTCGACCGGGAAGTCCCTGAAGGCCTTGATGTCCACCTGATCCTGGACAACTACGCGACCCACAAGACGCCCGACATCAAGCGGTGGCTGCTGGCACACTCCCGCTTCCACCTGCACTTCACGCCGACCAGCGCGTCCTGGCTGAACCTGGTCGAGCGGTGGTTCGCCGAACTGACACCCAAGAAGCTCCGGCGCGGCGTCCACCGCTCCGTCCAGGCTCTTGAACGCGACATCCGGGCCTGGCTCGCCGTCTGGAACGAACACCCCACACCATTCGTCTGGACGAAGACCGCCGACGAGATCCTCGACAAAGTCGCCGCATACTGCCGACGAATCTCTGACTCAGGTCACTAGCTGTCGTACACCTACACGGGCAAGCCGTACGCGGAGGTCAACCCCGGCGTGCCGGACAACGGGGAGCGTGTCGTCGTACGGATCACCGCGCGCAAGGCGGCCGGCCGGCTCTGAACCCGGGACGTCCGGCCGGTCCGTCGCGGTGTCCGTGTGCGGCGCTGCCGCTCGCGGCGAAATGTCACGCTTCTGTGTCCGTGGTCCCGGTGGTCGCGGGGCACTGTCCGGTTCGGACTACCCTTGATGCGTGACTATTCGGCTGTACGACACCAGCGCCCGGCAGACTCGCGATTTCACCCCGCTCACGCCGGGCTGTGTCTCGATCTACCTGTGCGGCGCGACCGTACAGGCCGCCCCGCACATCGGGCACATCCGGTCGGGGCTGAACTTCGACATCATGCGCCGCTGGTTCCTGCACCGCGGCTACGACGTGACGTTCATCCGGAACGTGACGGACATCGACGACAAGATCATCACGAAGGCCGCCGAACAGGGCCGCCCGTGGTGGGCCATCGGCTACGAGAACGAGGTCGCCTTCAACACGGCCTACGACACGCTCGGCTGCCTGCGCCCCACCTACGAGCCGCGCGCCACCGGCCACGTCCCCGAGATGATCGAGATGATGCGGGGACTGATCGACCGCGGCCACGCCTACGCCGCGGACGGCAACGTCTACTTCGACGTGCGCTCCTTCCGGGACTACCTGGAGCTGTCCAACCAGGAGCTGGACAATCTCCTCCAGCCCTCCGGCGACAACGAGACCGGCAAGCGCGACCCGCGCGACTTCGCCATGTGGAAGGCGGCCAAGCCGGGCGAGCCGAGCTGGGAGACCCCCTGGGGCCGCGGCCGTCCCGGCTGGCACCTGGAGTGCTCGGCGATGGCGCACAAGTACCTGGGCACCGCCTTCGACATCCACGGCGGTGGCGTCGACCTGGTCTTCCCGCACCACGAAAACGAGATCGCGCAGGCCAAGGCGTACGGCGACGACTTCGCCGCGTACTGGTGCCACAACGCCTGGGTGACCATGAGCGGCGAGAAGATGTCCAAGTCGCTGGACAACTCGGTGCTGGTCTCGGACATGGTCAAGCGCTGGCGCCCGATCGTGCTGCGCTACTACCTGGGCACCCCGCACTACCGCTCGATGATCGAGTACAGCGAGGAGGCGCTGCGCGAGGCCGAGTCCGCGTTCGCGCGGATCGAGGGCTTCGTCCAGCGCGTGGTGGAGAAGGCCGGCCCCGTGGAGCCCGCCGCCGAGGTGCCGCCGGCCTTCGCCGAGGCGATGGACGACGACCTCGGCGTACCGCAGGCGCTCGCCATCGTGCACACCACCGTCCGCCAGGGGAACTCCGCGCTGACGGCCGACGACAAGGAATCGGCCGTCGCCCGCCTGGCCGAGGTCCGCGCCATGCTCGGCGTGCTCGGTCTGGACCCGCTGGACGAGCAGTGGGCGGGCGGCGGCACGGACCGCGGCGAGGACCTGCACGGCGTCGTCGACTCGCTGGTCAGGCTGGTCCTGGAGCAGCGCCAGGCGGCCCGTACCCGTAAGGACTACGCGACCGCCGACGCCATCCGCGACCAGCTCCAGCAGTCCGGGCTGGCCATCGAGGACACTCCTTCGGGTCCGCGGTGGTCGTTGTCCTGAGGCGATCTGTGATCCTTGGCCCGGGGTGATCCCGGGCCCGAGGTGATCCTCGGCCTGACGGGGCCTCGGCCTGAGGTTCCCTCGGCCTCGCGGCCCTTAAAGCTGCCGGTCACCGCCCTGGTGGCCGGTCCCGCCCGGCCGGTGCCCGTACCGGTCGTATCGGCCGGGTGCCCGCACCGGCGGGTGCCGGTTGGCCGTACCGGCCGCCTCCGGGCGACACTTCTTGCAGACACACATCCGTACGTACGTATCCACTCCACGTCGCGAGACGTCGAGAGCAGTGAAGAGACAGGTGACCCATGGCCGGCAACAGCCAGCGCAGGAACCGCCGCACGTCCAACAAGAAGGGTATGCAGGTCGGCAGCGGTGGCCAGCGGCGCCGGGGCCTGGAAGGCAAGGGCCCGACCCCGCCCGCGTCCGCGCGCAAGGGGCATGTGAAGAACCGCATCGCCAACGCCCAGGCCAAGCAGGCGGCCAACCGGCGCCCGGCCCCGCGGCGCGGTGGCGCCAAGGGCACCTCGGAGCTGGTCGTCGGCCGTAACCCGGTCTTCGAGGCGCTGCGCGACGGCGTGCCCGCGACGACGCTGTACGTGCAGCAGTTCATCGAGAACGACGAGCGGGTGCGCGAGGCGCTGCAGCTCGCCGCCGACCGCGGCAACATCAACCTGATGGAGGCGCCGCGCCCCGAGCTCGACCGAATGACCAACGGGCTCAACCATCAGGGCATGGTGCTCCAGGTGCCGCCGTACGAGTACGCGCACCCGGAGGACCTCGCGGCCGCCGCCTTCGACGACGGCGAGGACCCGCTGATCGTCGCGCTCGACGGTGTCACCGACCCGCGCAACCTCGGCGCCGTGGTGCGCTCGGTGACCGCGTTCGGCGGGCACGGCGTGGTCGTACCGGAGCGGCGCGCCGCCGGCATGACGGCCGGCGCGTGGAAGACCTCGGCGGGCACGGCGGCCCGCACGCCGGTCGCCCGCGCGACGAACCTGACGCGCGCCCTGGAGGGCTACCAGAAGGCGGGCATGACCGTCGTGGGCCTGGCGGCGGACGGCGAGATGGAGCTCCAGGACCTGGAGGTGCTGGACGGCCCGGTCGTCATCGTCGTCGGCAGCGAGGGCAAGGGCCTGTCGCGGCTGGTCGGCGAGACCTGCGACGTACGCGTACGCATCCCGATGCCGGGCGGTGCGGAGTCGCTGAACGCGGGCGTCGCGGCGGGCGTGGTGCTGTGGGAGGCGGCGCGTCGGCGCGGGTGAGTCCGTGCCTGTAGGTGCCTGCGTCCGTACGTCGGGGGCGGGGCGGTCGGGTGACGAGGGCAGGGCGGCGGGGTGGTGAGGGCGCGCGGACGGGAGCTCCGGACCGCGCGCGCTCCGTACCGGAGCATTCCACCCTCTCCCGCCTTCTTTTCGTACGACCGTGCGAACAGTCCTCCGGAAGACTGTTCGGCGGCCCGTATGAAACCGCGCCGCCGGTGCGCCGGAGCGGCCTGGCGGAGGTCACCCGCAGGACCGGCGGGGATCTCACGTTCCCTTGACGGGTCTCGGACAGATCGAGGCGGTCAAGGCAGTGTCTTAAACGCGGGTCACTCGGTTAGATGAGCGTGGACACCAGAACACCCCGCACGCCTACGGGGGGACGCTCGCCGGGCTTCGATGACGAGCCGGTGCTGAGCTCGGTCAAGGTGCCGTGCGATCCCGCGCAGGTCATTGTCAATCACGCCAGCTTCCGCGTGCAGCTCGCCGCGCCCGCCGCGCCCGCCGCGAGCGGCGGTGCCATGGCCGACACCGCGCGCATCCCCGTGGTCCGGGAGCCGGCGGGCGGCAGACGCCGCGCACCCGTGGTGTGGAGCGGCCGCACCGAACCGGGCGGCACCACCGCCGCGACCAGCCAACTTCTCCATGCCGTAAGGAAGTCGGGCCGGACCACGGTCACCGCCGAGCACAGCGACGACATCGGCACCACGACCCAGGTCCTGCCCCGGGTCCGGCTCGACGATGAGCAGCCCGTCACCGGCACCGGCTCCGGCGGCCCCGCCTCGACCGTGGTCGGCCAGCGCGGCCCCGTGGACGCCGACACCACCCTCCTCAAGGGCGTGCGGCCGACCACCGGCGCCTACGACCACTACGACGACGAGCCGCCGTACTCGGACGAGGAGACGGCGGCGTACGAGCGGTACGGCGACGGGCCCAAGCGGCGCGGCGGCGACACAATCCGGCACGCGTACTACCCCGGCCGCCGGATGAACCTCGGTGTCGTACTGCTGCCGCTGCGCGTCTTCCTCGGCTTCATCAGCGTGTACGCGGGCATGGGCAAGCTCTGCGACCCCGTCTACTTCGACGGCGGCGAACGCGGCTCGATGGTCAAATGGCTCCAGTCGCTGGACCCTTGGTCCCTCGTCGCACCGCTCCGCGACTTCGCGCTCTCGCACCCCGTGGGAGCCGGCCTGACCGTGGCCTTCCTCCAGGTCGTGGTCGGCGTGCTGACCATGTGCGGACTGTGGCAGCGGGTCGCCGCCTCGTTCGGCGCGCTGCTCTCCGCGGCCCTCCTGATGACGGTCAGCTGGCGCACCGTACCGGTCTACGACGCGCCCGACATCATCTACCTCGCCGCCTGGAGCCCGCTGATCATCGCGGGCGCGCCCGTCTACTCGATGGACGCCCGCCTCGCCGGCGAGGCATGGCGGCGGCTGGGCCCACGCGTCGAGCTGTGGGACCTGCGGCGCCGGGTACTGCGCCGCGGCGCCGTCCTGACGGCCGTGGTCGCCGGTCTGACGCTGCTGGTCGGTTCGCTGCTGGGCGGTGCCGTACGGTCCGCCTCGGTGCCGTCCGTACCGGAGCCCGGCGAGCCCGCGACGAACAACCTCCCCGGCTCGCCGCTGCCGCAGCAGTCCCGGCCCGGCGGCTCGAAGGCGCAGCACGACCCCGGGCACATCGGCAAGTCACCGAAGCACCCGGGCAAGCCGTCGGCGGGCGCCTCCCGCAAGGCGGGCTCCCCGAAGGCGAAGACCCCCTCGGCCTCGGCCCCCGGTACGGCACGGGCCACCGGCAGCGTGAGCGGCTCGGCACCGGACTCCGGCCGCGGCTCCAACGGCACGCCGTCCCGCCAGTCCGCACCGACCCGGGCCCCGGCGACGACCCCCCAGGCGCCGTCCGTCGGCGGCACGGCCGGGGGCACCAACGGCGGCGCGAGCGAGAGCGGTTCGAGCAGCTCCAGCAGCGGCAGGGGAGGGCGTGGGGGGACGCTGGGCGGGTTGCTGGGATGAGGCGAGGGGAGGAGGGGGGCGGGGAGGGGGCCGTGGCCTCGCGGGGCTTCTGAAGGCCTGTGGGGCTCGGCCTCGTCCTAGTTCCTCGCGAGCCCCCTCCTCGGCCCTCCTGGCCTCTTACGGCCCTTCTCCCGGCTCTCCTGCCCCTCTCCCGGGCCGTCCCGGGCCCTCAATAGGCCCCAGTCCCGGCCGCTACGGATGAACGAACCGCCCCACGGCCTCGGCCGTGGGGCGGTTCGTTGCGGTCTGGTACGGGCCTGTGGGGCTGCACGGACCGCACGTACTGTACGGGCTCTACGGGCTCTACGGGCTCTACGGGCGGGCCGTGCGGTCCAAGTGGGCGTGGTCCAGGTGGTGCACCCCTCAAGCGCCCCGCGCGCCGAGCTCCTTCGCAGCCTCGGTGAGGTCCTTGGCCGTATCGATGGCGCGCCAGTAGGCGCCGTTCGGCAGGGGGAAGCCGGCCAGTCGGCGCTCCCGGGCCAGGCGGGGGAAGGTGGTGCGCTCGTGGTCCCCGCGCGCGGGCAGCAGCCCGGTGAAGGCGGCGGAGAAGACGTACACACCGGCGTTGATCAGATAAGGCGAGGGCGGCGACTCGATGAAGTCGAGGACGTGGCCGAACTCGTCGGTCTCCACGGCGCCCCAGGGAATGCGCGGCCGGGCCAGCGCGAGCGTGGCGTCCGCGCCGCGCTCATGGTGGAAGTCCGCCATCTCGCGCAGCGAGAAGCGGGTCCAGATGTCGCCGTTGGTCGCGTACCAGGGCTCTTCGGGGCGGGGCAGCGAGGCGGCGGCGTACTTGAGACCGCCACCGCGACCGAGTGGTTCGGTCTCGACAACGGTTGTGACACTCAGGGGGAGTTGCGTCTGGGACAGCCAGTCCTGGAGCACCTCGGCGAGGTGGCCGCAGGAGACGACCGCGTCCGTGACGCCCTCGGCGGCCAGCCACGCGAGCTGGTGGCCGATGATCGGGGTCCCGGTGCCGGGGATCTCGACCATCGGCTTGGGACGGTCGTCGGTGTACGGGCGGAGTCGCGAACCCTGGCCTCCGGCCAGGACCACGGCCTGCGTGGGGTACGGGTACGGGGCTGTCATGGTTCGCACCCTATGCGGTGCGAGCCGGGCTCACTGGACAGAGGCGACGCCGGTGGCGAACGACGTATCGCAAACGGGCCGGGACCAGGCCTGCGCACGGTGCGCGGCACCGCCGTACTTGGCGACCGCGGCACGGCCGAGGGCGCGCGCGATGGCCACGCAGTGCTTGGCCAGCGAGGGGCGCTTGGTGGTCTCCTCCTGGAGGTGGGTCAGCGCGACACCGGGGTTCTTCTCCTGGAGTTCCACCAGGAGCCGGTCGCGGAGCACGTCCTGCGGCGCCCGGGAACGCGCCTTGGTGGAGGCGTTCTCGGAGGACGCGGTCAGCATCTGCGAGTCCGTCCCCGGCGAGGCCCACGGGACGCGGGTGACCGCGAGCGTCCCGGACAGGACGAGCACGACGGGAAGGACAAGGGCGAGGGTTCGGCCGATACGGCGGGCTGCGGAGTTCACGGGGTGATGGTAGCGAGTAGTGATGATTTGGCGACATTTAGTCACCGAATCGAGGGATCTTTTCGCTGGATGCGTGCACGCGATGTTGACGTACAGGCTCGAAATGACGGCTCTGCCGGGGTATTTGTCGACAAGGCGCGTACGGCGGCCGACGCCGGCCCGCGGACGCGCCCACGTACACGAAGCGGCGGTGCCGTCCCCGAAGGGACGACACCGCCGTGATCCGACCGCCGAACCGCCCGGCTGCCTCAGTCGCTGAGCCGCTCACCCGTCGACGTGGAGAAGACGTGCGTCTCGCCCGGCCGCGGCACGACGTGCAGCTCGGTGCCCTTCTCCGGCACCTGCCGCCCGTTGACGCGTACGACCAGGTCCTTGTGCTCGTCACCGACGACCGCGGACCCGTACACGTACCCGTCCGCGCCCAGCTCCTCGACGACGTTGACGGTGACGGCCAGGCCCGCCGGTGCGTCCGCGGCCTCCTTGGAGAGCGACTTGGCCGCGCCGCCGTTCTGCTCGACGATGTCGAAGTGCTCGGGCCGGACGCCGACGGTGACCGTACGGTCGCCCCTGTCGGCAGCGGCGGCCAGCGCCTCCCGGCTGACCGGCACGACGCTGTTGCCGAACTTCACGCCGCCGTCGGTGATCGGCACCTCGACCAGGTTCATCGCCGGCGACCCGATGAAGCCCGCGACGAAGAGGTTGCTGGGCCGGTCGTACATGCTGCGCGGCGAGTCGATCTGCTGGAGCAGCCCGTCCTTGAGGACGGCGACCCGGTCACCCATCGTCATGGCCTCGACCTGGTCGTGGGTGACGTACACGGTGGTGATCCCGAGCCGCCGCTGCAGGCCGGCGATCTGCGTACGGGTCTGCACGCGCAGCTTGGCGTCCAGGTTGGACAGCGGCTCGTCCATGAGGAACACCTGAGGCTCACGCACGATGGCGCGCCCCATGGCCACCCGCTGCCGCTGACCACCGGAGAGCGCCTTGGGCTTGCGCCCCAGGTACTCGGTCAGGTCCAGGATCTTCGCCGCGTCCTCGACCTTCTGCCGGATCTCCGCCTTGTTCACGCCCGCGATCTTGAGCGCGAAGCCCATGTTGTCGGCGACGGTCATGTGCGGGTACAGCGCGTAGTTCTGGAACACCATGGCGATGTCCCGGTCCTTGGGCGGCAGGTGGGTGACGTCCCGCTCCCCGATCCGGATCGCGCCGTCGTTGACGTCCTCCAGTCCTGCCAGCATCCGCAGCGACGTGGACTTGCCGCAGCCGGACGGCCCGACCAGGACGAGGAACTCGCCGTCCTCGATCTCGATGTCCAACTTGTCGACGGCGGGCTTCTCGGAACCCGGGTAGATGCGGGTTGCCTGGTCGTACGTGACCGTAGCCATGACGTGTCCCTTCACCGGCAGGAACGTGCCGGACGATCCGAGTAAAAGGAGTGGTGTAGTCCACTGCTGCGGACTGCCCGTGACGCTACCCGCGCCGACGCCCGGTGTCAGTAGCCCGCGGGTCACGAAATAGCGGCGCCAGGTAGGCTTCCTGCCTGGGTACACTGCACCAGGCACGCCTCCTTAGCTCAGCTGGTCAGAGCAACGCTCTTGTAAAGCGTAGGTCGTCGGTTCGAATCCGACAGGGGGCTCTGAGGGAGGGAAGCCCCAGGTCGCAGCCGTGACCTGGGGCTTCTCGCTGCCACTTAATCCGACGGCGGCCCCAGGCGCGTGCGTCCTTGCTGCTCCTGGTCTCAGTTTGCGGCCACAGAACCTCACCGATCCGAAGCGCGACCTCCCGCGCCAGTGGGTCCGTCGACTTCACGTAGGGCCGGGTCGCGCTCAGGTGGAGGTGTCCCATGGTCTTCATGTCCGTGGGCATACCGACCCCAGCTCAGTCGTGATCGTGTGCTGCCGTTACACGGTAGGCAGCGCGAAATATGGGTCAGGCCAAACGACTGAACCGTCCACGCTTGCCTGATATACGTGCGCCATCAAGAGCGCACTTGGATTTTCGGCGTCATATTGTAGCTCTGATCGCCCTGCTTTGGCCGGAACCCACTTGTAACCAATCTTGGGGCCCATGCTCGTGTCGATGTCGAGATATTCAATCCCCAGAAGCCGGCACACATGCTCGAATTCTTTGTTGTCGCCAAGGTTTCCATTGAGGTAATCTTTAAGGCGCGAGCATATGTCTAGCATGGCTTTACCTCTTTCGCTGATTCGGTATACGCCTCCCGTTAGGTAGTCGCTTTCAACCATCTCGAACAGAAACAGGCGTTGAATCTCATCCTTCAGAACGGGCGTGCTAATACCTAGTGCCTTGGCCGTGCTCGTCAGGTTTGTGAATCCGTGGTGTTTGACATGCGATAGGATGCTGAGCGGGTAGCCAGGGCGCGTGGAAGTTGCGAAACGTGCTACGTCGGTGGCCGTAAGCCCACCCAGTGTCACGTACAGAAGGAGGTCCCTCGTCATCTCCTCTTTCAGAGACCGGTAGATGCTCTTTCGGGCGGTCTCGTCGTCCGCGTCGAAGTCCCCCGGTATCCAAAATACGCGCAGCCGAGAAAGCCTGCCACCCAGAGGCGTGGCCTTATACGATCCAGCTACTTCAGCCACCCTTGCCTTATTCGCTGTCGAGTGTCTGGCTACGTAGACGGCCGCCGATATGTCGTTTTCCGTGAGGAGAGTTCGTAGGTCCTTATCGATGCCGTCGCGATTATGCGTCCAGAGGGTCTGACCGGATACGGCTTTGGACCAATCCTTGGCGAGTTCGCAGGAGAAGTCGAAGAGGTTGCGTTGCCCCTCCTTATAGGTGTAGAGGCCGGACTTGGATGTAGTTTCCATAATATCCAGGGCGGCGTCTGACAAAAATTCATGTTCCGGTGAAGGCATACTATTTCCCTCCAGTAGCTGTGTGCCCCCGCATTTGGCTAGCCGAGCCGCTAAATGCCTGATTGTGTGAATTAGTCGTCAAGGTCAAAGTGTGCGGCGACCCGATTGATGAAACGTTCCTTCTTCTCGATAGATCAGTTTTATGTTCTCCCTCTTCAGTAGATCTTGCAAATCTGAGTTCGGCTTCTCGGGGAGTACTACTGCCAGGGTTGGGTCTGGCGGATTGATATGGCGACAATAGTCCTTCAACTGTCCAATAGCCATGCGGATCTCCTGTCGATCACTAGACCCCTTGATCGCGTACAGTACGTGATCGGTGGCGTCATAGAGATCGGTTTTCAGAATCGAAGTGGTGTCAGCAATTCTGATCTGGTAAACGAAAATCTCATGCTGTCGAACCTCGAGAAACTCGCGAAATGCTAGCGAAATCTGTGTTTGGCGGTGCTCGGCCATCGTACTTGGTTGTGCTGAGCGGAGGCTGGATTTCTTGCCCCTTGCGGGCTCCGTCATCGAACCCGCCAATACGTCGGCAGATACTCGCCTTGCGTGTGTCTTTTCTGCGGGTGGGAGTATGTCTTGGCTTACATGCTGGACTGCCCCAGCCGGGCGAAGTCGAAATACAATGATTCGTCGAGAGTTGCCTTCTGGGTCGCTCGCCTCACGAATCGTATATGGAAGGTTGGCGTCGAGCCGGAATTCGCCAAGGTAACGCTGCTGCTTCGCGGCAGAGCTAGATCCGGGCACCTTTCCCGCTGCAATGAATAGGTGGAGAACCCTGCCATCTTCGACGTGTTGCAAGATAGCTTTGTTTCGGGATCCTGCTTGTCCTAGAAACGTCTGGTCGCCGATGCGCCCCCTGCCGGTGTACTCAAAGATCGGGCCTTGCTCGTCCTCCTCTGCCAACCAACCGTCTTGGTAGCCGTACTCCTTGCCACTGTCGTGGTCGGTGTAGATGAGGATGCTCGGAGTGGTCGTCGAAGGGACGATCCCCTCGCGTTCTCCTCCTCCGAAGACGCGCTGCATCTCCGCACGGGTGGTGAGCTGGCCGGGCTTGATCGGGATGTCGGTCATGCCTAGAAGCTATCGGACACCGGTGACATCGAAGGCTGACTTCAACGTCTTGAATAAGACGCAAGCTTGGCAAGGGGTGGCAGCCTCGCTGCCTTCCTCTGCTCGGCACGTGAGACAGTGCACAGCACTGGGGCGGCAGCGAAGTGTTGAAGCGGTGGCAAGCAATCGGTGGTCTCCCGATCAGAGCTTAGTCTCGTGCGGGACAGGGGCGCAGAGCGCGAGCAACGTGCATCTGCAGCTCACGCTCATCTCTGCACAACTTAGGCCACACATAGGTGGTATATGCCTGTTCAGGCGATACGCCAGGCGATATTGCGCCATCGTTCTGCGTCTATTTGCCCTGGGGACTCTCCGTGAACCGGACTCTCAACGTCACGTGACCCCTGTGACAAGGACGTGCGGTTACCTTCCAAACAGGCAGAGCCCCTGGAGTCGTGTGCGTAGCTTCCGAGGAGCGTCGATGGATGTTCTGCTTGAGACTCTGGGGGCTTCTCGAGAGCATGGCCGTCGTAGCTACCTGTTCTCACTTCTGGTCTCAATCATGCATGAGTCCCGAGTGATTTGCGGAGGTACGTTGCAGAGTGGGGGTGCACTCGGCCTGGCGCGTTGACGACCGCAGACGGTAGCGGACCGCGAGCGCAGGTCGTCGGTTCGAAATCGGCAGGGAGCTCTGAGACTGAGAAGCCCGCAGCTCGTGCTAGTTCGCCCCCTTCCGCTACGGCTCTGCCCTCGGGGCAACAGGTGGAGCGGCTGACTCGCCGAGCGGCTGCTCTCCTGTTTCATGTGAGGCGGGCCAAGTCGTTGGGCGTTGCGTTACGCAGGCTGCTGTTCTTGTGCGTGGCCGGCCTGGTCAGCGTTTCTCCTCAGGTCACGGGCAGGTCCCGGCGGCGGCTCCGCTCTCTCGCGCGCTCGTTCATGCAGGCGCCCGCAGCCAACCCATCCACAAGGCGAGTGGGCTGTTCGGTGGTCCCGGGAGGACGCCGATCTACTCCGTGGTCAGGGAAGGGAACGACCTATTCCTTCCGATGACGTCATTCCGGTCGAGTACCTCGGCGCCGATGGAGATCCGTATGCGAACGGGGCCGTCCAGGTGCCCTTCGGCGCCAGAGCTGTGGGGCAAGGGCGGGCTCTTCCTGTTGGGCGCGGTCGTTGGGGGGATGGTTGGACGTGCTCAGCCTCGCCGGTGGGTTGGGCGGGGCTGAGTGCAGTGCTTGGGCGATCGTTTCCCGCGGATGGGAGGATCGCTCCTTCACCCGTCAGTCGGAGACCTTCACCCGCTCCACCGGAATCCATAGTTCAGTGTCCGCCTGTGTGCCGTCTTCCGTGAGGTGGGTGCGGAGGATTTCGGGGCCTGGCCTGCTCTGGTACGGATTGGAGGGGAACCACTGTGTGAATACGTCGCGCCACAGGGTTTGCAGGGCCTCCGGGAACGGTCCGGAGTTTTCGAAGACTGCCCAGGTTCCCGGCGGGACGGACAGCGTGTCCAGTTCGGTCTCCGGGGCATTCGCCTGTGTTATCACGCCGTGGTAATAATCGAGTTCGGTGCCCTCCGCCCGGCTCGGGTCGAGGTCGTCGCAGACGGCCACGATTCCTTTCGGGCGCTGGTCGGAGAGGGCGGTGATGCGTTGGATCGTCTGCTGGTCGATGCCTCTGATGAACTCGGCGATCGCCGGATTCGCCCCCTGGTGGACGAGGGGGACCCGCGCCTTCTTTCCGACGACGTAAAACTGTTCCTTCTCCACGACCCGGTACCGCATACTGCTGCTCCCTTCGACAATGAGGCGGAAGGACATCCGGGGCTGGGAACGCAGCGTCGCGCCGTTCCGCCGGGCTTCGCCCGGGCCCACACCGTGTACGGCCCGGAAAGCCCGCGCGAACGCTTCGCCCGAGCCGTATCCGTACCGCACCGCGATTTCCAGCAGTGTCCGGTCCCGGGCGAGCACCTCGGCGCCCGCGACCGTGAGCCGTCGGCGGCGGATGTATTCCGACAGCGAAATCCCGGCGAGCGTGGAGAACATACGGCGGAAGTGGTATTCCGAGGTCATGGCGATTCTCGCCAGATCGGTCACCTCGATCTGGCGGCAGATGTGTGCCTCGATATGTTCCAGGGCTTCGTTCAGCCGCTCCAGCACTCCGGTCTCCTTCCCTCAACCCCATGACGTTAGGAAGACTGCATGGTCCCGCACCCGACATCTTGAGCCCGGTTCGGTCGGGTACGGGGCGGGAGGGCGGGGGAGCCGGTTGGGCTCTTTGTGTGGCGTGTTCGGTGGGGTGGCATCCGCGCGTAGCGGCTTAGGTTCTCGTCATGGCGACTTCGATGAGGGCTGAGGATTTCGAGCGGCGGATGACGCGGGCGGCCCGCGCCGCGGAGGACGCTGGGCTGGCGGGGGTGATCGTGACGCCGGGGCCGCTGATGGTGTGGCTGTGCGGGTACACGCCGGCGCGGTTCAGGGGGTTGGTGACCGCGCTGGTCGTTCCCGCGCAGGGGCAGCCGCGCTTGCTGGTACCGGCGGATGAGAAGACTGTGGCGGAGGAGGCTGCGGGGGCGGGTGCGCTGGTGGTGTCCGCTTGGGCGGAGGGTGCGGACCCGTACGGTCTGATGGCCGAGTGGCTGGGGAGGAGTGGCCGTTACGGCGTTTCGGACATGACATGGGCGCGCGATCTGCTGGCCTTGCAGCGTGCCGCGCCGGGGACCTCGTACATCGCGGTGACGGAGGCGCTGCCGATGCTGCGTGCGGTCAAGGACGCCTTCGAGGTGGAGCGGCTGGCGGCTGCCGCGGCCGCCTCGGACGCTGTGTACGAGGCGGCCCTCGGCCTGCGCTTCGCCGGGCGGCGGGAGAGCGAAGTCGCGGGTGACGTAGCGGCGTTGATGACCGAGTACGGGCACGAGGTGATCGCCTTCGCGGTCGTCGGGTCGGGTCCCAACGGTGCCGAACCGCGGCACGAGGCGGGCGAACGGGTCATCAACAGCGGTGACATGGTGGTGCTCGACTTCGCCGGGCTGAAGGGCGGGTACGGCTCGAACACCGGGCGGACCGTACACGTAGGGCCGCCGTCGGCCGAGGAGCGCAAGGTGCACGGTGTCGTTCGGGAGGCGCAGCAGGCCGCCTTCGAGGCGGTACGCCCGGGGGCGGCCTGCCAGGAGATCGACCGGGCGGCCCGGCGCGTCATCAAGGCGGCGGGTTACGGGGAGTACTTCACCCACCGTACGGGCCGAGGGGTCGGTGCCCTCACGCACGAGCCGCCCTACCTGGTGGAGGGTGAGCAACTGCCGTTGGTCCCGGGGATGTGCTTCTCGGTGGAGCCGGGGATCTACCTTCCTGGGCGCTTCGGTGTGCGGGTCGGGGACGTGGTGACGTGTACGGAGACGGGTGGGGTGTGGTTGAACGGGAGTGATCGGGGGTTGGGGGTGGTGGGGTGAGGGGAAGAGGGGAGGGAGAGGGGGTTAGGGGCCCTGTAGGTCCGTATGGCTCGGGGCGTCGGGTGGCTCGGGGCGTCGGGCTACGGGATGAGGACGACCTTGCCCATCGTGCCGCGGTTTTCCAGGGCGCGGTGTGCTGCTGCCGCCTCGGCGAGGGGGAAGCGCTGCACGTCCGGCACGAGGCGGCCGGCCGCCGCCTCGGCGAGGGACGCGGTCTCCAGTGTGCGCATCGGGTTGTCACCGCCTGCCTTGGCCATCATCGCCGGGCCGAGTACGGATTCCGAGGTGATGCCGCGTTCGGCCAGCTCGCCCTCGGCGAACTCCAGCGGGCCGCCGCTCAGCAGGCCGCCCGAGGACCAGCCGAAGACGAGGTGACGTCCGCTGCGGGCGAGCAGGTTCACGGCGGCGCGGCCCGGTTCGCCGCCCACGGAGTCGAAGACGAGGGTGGCTCCGGGGGCGTCACGCCCGTCCAGGAATGCGCGTACCTCGGTGGGCCAGTCGGCCTCCTTGTAGTCCACGGCGAGGTCGGCCCCCAGCTTCCGTACGCGTTCGGTCTTGACCGGGCCGCCCGCGAGGCCGATGACGGTCGCGCCGGCGTTCTTCGCGTACTGGACGAGCAGGGAGCCGATGCCGCCGGCCGCCGCCGGGATGATCGCGATGTCGTCGGTGGTGAGGTCGGCGAAGAGCAGGATGCCCATGGTGGTGCGGCCGGTGCCGATCATGGCTACGGCCTGGGCTTCGTCCAGATTGCCGGGAATGCCGTGAAGCTTTTCGGCATCGACGACGGCCTTCTCGGCATAGCCGCCCGGGTTCATGCCCAGGTGGGCGACGACCCGGCGGCCCAGCCACGCGGGGTCCGTGCCCTCGCCGAGGGCGTCCACCGTGCCTGCGACCTCCCGCCCGGGGACGGTCGGCAGGTCGGGGAGCGGAGCGGGGCCGCCGGTCATGCCCTCGCGCAGGGCCGTGTCGAGCAGGTGGACGCCTGCCGCCGCCACAGCGATCCGGACCTGGCCGGGGCCGGGACGGGGGTCTTCGACCTGCTCGTACGTGAGGTTCTCGGCGGGGCCGAAGGCGTGCAGGCGGATCGCGTGCATGGTGGGCTCCTGGGGAGGGTGGTGGCCGTCCGCCGGGTGGGCCGGCGGGCGAACGGGCGGGCGGGCCGGCGGACGCGCGGGTGTTGGTGAGGTGCGGCCTGCCGGAGTCGGTGCCGGTGCCGTTGGTCGTCATCCTGCTTCCTCAAGTTTGGTTGAGGTCAAGCCCGGGGCGGGTGGTGGGAGCTTCTGGAGGCGGGGGAGGGCGGGTCAGGAGGACCGGAGGCGTGAGGGGGTGTGGGGTGGGGTGGTGCGACCGGTAGCGGTGGTGCCGGTGGAACGGAGTGCCAGAGTGCTTGCCTCCAGGGCGCTGCTGAACGACACCTCACTGAGTACACCGGGTGCCGCCACCTGGTCACCGGCCAGGTAGATGCCGTTGCCGCGGTCCACGGAGGGGCGGTCACGCCAGGTGGTGCCCGGTAGGTCCACTGCTCCCGTACGGCCGAGGGCCAGGGCGTCGCGGCGCCAGGTGAGGCGGTCGCGCCAGCGCGGGAAGCCGGCGTCCAGCAGGAGTTCGGCGCGGGCGATGCCGTCGGCGCGGTTCTCGTCGGGGCCGATGCCGACCTGGCACTGGAGCAGTTCCTCGCCGTACGGGGCGAGGGAGCGGTCCTGTGTGGTGAAGCGCTCGACCCAGCCCGGGAAGTCGAGCCCCGAGATCGCGAACAGATCGCCGCGCCGGGACCGCAACGCGACGTCGAGCAGCGCCGTACGGGCGCTTTCCCAGCTCAGACGGTCGTCCTTGAGCAGGGCCCGGGCCGAGTCGAGCTGCGTCGCGACGATCACCGGGCCGTCTTCGGGGAGGACGTCGACGCGGGCGCCCGTCTCGATGCGTACGCCCAGCTCGCGGGCCCGGTCGGACATACGGGCGATCAACTCGCCCCAGCCGCCCCGGATGTAGTGCGCCTCAGGAGGGAGCGCGGTGGTGCGGCGCAGCCGCTCCTGCGCGAACGCGGCGGACAGCAGGCCGGGGTCGTGGTGGAAGGTGGCGACGCCGATGTAGTGGGCGGCGGCGCGCGCCGTCTCCTCGCCCACCTGAGCGGCGGCCCAGCTGAAAAAGTCCTGGTCGGCCGGGGCGTTCCGGCGTCCGCGCAGCTTGAGCAGGCCCACCGGGGGGACGCGGTGGAGCGTTCCGTTCCGGTGGAAGCGAATGCGGGTTGCGGGCAGGAGTGGCAGCGGGGCGAGCGGCTTGAGCAGGTCCCGCTGCTTGAGCCAGGTCCAGTGCGGGCCGCCGTTGTAGAGGGCATGGGGGCCTTCGTTGGTGCGGTACGGCCGGTCGGCGGTACGGGCGCGGCCGCCGAGTGAACGGTGCGCCTCGTAGAGGGTGACCGCGGCGCCGCCTTCGGCGGAGGAGATGGCCGCGGTCAGGCCGGCGAAGCCGCCGCCGATGACGGTGATGTGGGGTCGTCGCATGGTGGGTGCTCCTCGGAGTCGGTGGTGAGCGTGTGGGCTTGCGGATGTGTCGATGTGCGGGTGTGCGCGGGTCTTCGTCGAGGGGACGGGTGGGGTGGCGGCGGTTGTGACATGCGTGCGGATGTGAGGGAGTTTCCGCTGGTCAGAGCGCCTGCCCGGGGGATTGTCAGTGGGGTGGTCCACGATGGGGGCAGTTGGTGGCGCGGGCCGGGTGGATGGACTGGACTGGAAGGCGGTGGGCGGTCGTGAGGGAGCGTGACGGCGGAGCGGGGCGGCCGGTGCGGCGGGACGGCGGCGGGCGTTCGGTCCGAGGGGAAGGGGCGGGGCGTTCGGCCCGGCGGGACGGAGCGGGGCGTCCGGTGCGGGAGGTGCGGCGGCCGACGGTGCGGTTGCCGGAGCTGAAGCCGTACGCGGGCGCCGAGTTGGAGGTCGAAGGGGACTACGACGGGTCGGAGTTCGCGGATGCCGACCTGGCGGGGCAGCCGGGGCGCGGGGCCCGGTTCATCGACTGCGCGGTACGGCGGTGCGCGCTGGACGAAACCGTCTTGAGCCGGGCGCGGTTCATCGACAGCGTGCTGGACGGGGTGCGCGGGGTCGGGACGGACCTGTCACAGGCGTCGCTGCGGGACGTCGAGGTCCTGGACGCACGGCTCGGCGGCGTCCAGATGCACGGGGCGGTGCTGGAGCGGGTGCTGGTGCGCGGCGGGAAGATCGACTTCCTGAATCTGCGCAAGGCGAAGCTGAAAGACGTCGCCTTCGAGGGGTGCGTGCTGGTGGAGGCGGACTTCGCCGGCGCGGAGCTGGAACGGGTGAGCTTCGACGACTGCACGCTGTCCCGGGTGGACTTCAGCGGCGTACGGATGCGCGATGTGGACCTGCGCGGGGTGGCCCGGCTGGACATCGCCCGCGGGATCGACCGGCTGGCGGGCGCGGTGATCAGTTCGGCGCAGCTGATGGACCTGGCCCCGGCGTTCGCGGCGGAGATAGGGGTGCGGGTGGAGTGACCAGGGGAAGCGGTGGGGAGTGAGTTGGGGGGGGCTCAGCGGGGCGGGCTCATGGGAGCGGGCTGGGGAAGAGGGATTCGGCTGACTGGCCGGGGAGGGGAGTGACGGGGCATGGCAACGCTCAGGAGGGGGACGGCCGGGCGGACGTCCGGATGCGGGAGCGAAGTGACCGGGCGGGCGTCCGGACGCGGCGACGAGGTGCTCAGGCGGGCGTGCGGATGTGGTGGTGAGGTGTTCGGGCGGGTGTCCGGAGGTGGAGGTGGGGTGCCCGGGCGGGTGTCCGGGCGCGGGTGTGAGGTGTTCGGGCGGGCGTTCAGACGCGGGGGAAGCGGGCTTGGAGGTCCCATACGGCCGGGTTGTCACCGAGTCCGTCGTGCAGATCGGTGAGGTCGGCGATCAGGTCGTGCAGGAAGTCGCGGGCCTCGCGGCGCAGGGCGGAGTGCTGGAAGGTGAGCGGGGCTTCGTCGGCCGGCATCCAGTCGGCGTCGACGTCCACCCAGCCGAAGCGGCGTTCGAAGTACATCCGGTCCGCCGATTCGGTGAAATCAAGCTCCGCGAACTGCGGCTGCGCTGCGCGGTTGCCGAGGGGGTCGCGGTCGATCCGTTCGACGATGTCGCACAGAGCCCAGGCGAAGTCCAGCACCGGCACCCAGCCCCAGGCGGTCTGGACCTCACGGTCCGCCTTGGTGTCGGCCAGGTAGACGTCGCCGCAGAAGAGGTCGTGGCGCAGGGCCCGCACGTCCGCGGTGCGGTAGTCCGTCTGCGGCGGGTCCGGAAAACGGCGGGAAAGGGAGTAGCCGAGGTCGATCACGTTCTTGATGGTGTCACGATCGTACGTTCGGCCGCGCCGCCACGGTCGGCGTGAACGGACAGGCGAGGCAGCGAACCAGCGAGGCAGCTGGCCAGCGGATCAACGGATCAACGAGGCAGAGGGTGGGGATGGATCATGACGGGTTCTCTGGTCAGACGCTCGGGCGTCGCACTGCTCGCCGCCGCGGTACTGGCGGCGTTACCGGTACTCGGTACGGAGCGGGACACGGCCGCGGTGGCCGCGGCGACCACGGCGGCGCCCGTGGTGGGGGCCGCCGGGGCGGGGGAGAGACCGGCGGAGAGCGGCATCGGCAGCGACTGCGGCCGCGGCAGCAGCGGTGGTGAACGGGGCCATGAGGATGACCACGGCAGCGGGCAGCGGTGGCGAGGAGGCTGGGCGGCCTCCGCGCAGGCGCCGCACGAGTCGGTTCCGGACTGGTCGAGGCAGGGTTTCACCGATCAGACGGTCCGGCAGGCGGTCCGGGTCAGTACGGGCGGCGCCCGGGCCCGTATCGAACTGTCCAACCGCTACGGACGTACGCCGCTGACGGTGACCGGCGCGACCGTCGCCCGTACGGGCAAGGGGGCGTCGGTGCAGGACGGGACCGTACGGCACCTGCTCTTCAAGGGGCAGCGGTCGGTGACCGTGCCGGCGGGCCGCGAGGTGCGCAGTGACGGGCTGCCGATGAAGGTCAGAGCGCTGGAGTCCCTGACGGTGACGCTGTACCTGGCCGGACCGACCGGCCCTGCCACCTTCCATCCGGCGGCGTTCGCCACGACGTACCGCGCGACGGGCGATCACCGCGCGGACACCGGGGGCGCGGCCTTCAAGGAGAAGTCCCGGTCCTGGTACTACCTGTCGGGAGTGGAGGTGGCCGGCGGCAAGGGTGACGCCTGCCGGAGCGCGGTGGTGGCGTTCGGAGACTCCATCACCGACGGCTACGGGTCGACGGTCGACGCGAACCGCCGCTATCCGGACGTGCTGGCGGAGCGCTTCGCGGCCACCGGGCATCCGCGCAGCGTGCTCAACCAGGGCATCGGCGGCAACCGGGTCACCGCGGACTCGACGTGGGCCGGGGAGAAGGGCGTGGCCCGCTTCCGGCACGACGTACTCGGTGAGCCGAACGTGGGCACGGTCATCGTGCTGGAGGGGATCAACGACATCGGCGCCAGCGCCTCGCCGGACTGGCCCGGCGGCCCGGCCCCGGACGTGTCGATCGCCCAGCTCATCAAGGGGCACCGCGCACTGATCCGCCAGGCACACGCGGCGGGGGTGAAGGCGGTCGGAGCGACGGTGACGCCGTTCAAGGGCGCCGCGTACTACTCCGAGCGGGGCGAGGACAAGCGGGACGCGCTCAACGAGTGGATACGCACCTCCGGCGAGTACGACGAGGTCGTGGACCTGGACCGGGCCCTGTCCGACCCGGCCGACCGGGACCGCCTGGCCGCCGCCTACGACTCCGGTGACCACCTGCACCCGAGCGACGCCGGATATCGCGCGATGGCGGAGGCGGTCGACCTGGACGAGCTGTGACGTAGGTGGGCCGGTTCGGCGGGGCGGTTACGGCAGGGTCAGTACGCGGGGGCCTTCGTCCGTGACAGCCACGGTGTGTTCGAAGTGGGCGGCCCGGCTGCCGTCGGTGGTGCGCAGGGTCCAGCCGGCGGTGGCCGGGTGGTAATCGTCACCGCCGCCCGCCAGGAACATCGGCTCGATGGCGATGACCAGGCCGTGGCGGAGCACGTAGCCGCGGCCCGGGCGGCCCTCGTTGGGGACCGCCGGGTCCTCGTGCATCCGGCGGCCGATGCCGTGGCCGCCGAAGTCGGCGGGTGTGCCGTAGCCGGCGGCGCGCCCGATGCTGCCGATCGCGTGGGCGACGTCGCCGATACGGGCACCGACGACGGCCGCGGCGATGCCTGCCTCCAGGGCCTGCCGGGTGGTGTCCATCAGCTTCCGGTCGGCCGGGCTCGGGGCGCTGACCGTGAAGCTGATGGCGGCGTCGCCCGCCCAGCCGTCCACGGTCGCGCCGCAGTCGATGCTGACCAGGTCGCCGTCGCGCAGCGGGTACGGGCCGGGGATGCCGTGCACGATGGCGTCGTTGACGGAGGTGCAGAGCACAGCCGCGTACGGCCGCGTATGAGCAGACAGCCGCTTACGACCCGAGCGCAGCCCCATACGACATCGGAGCAACAGCAACCAATACCCGCCACCCCGCCTCCCGACAACCACCGCCCCCGACAACCACCGCGCCCCGCCGAGAAAAAGCTCTCGACGGGGCGCGACGTGGCTGCCCGGGAAACAGGCGGCTCAAGGGTGAGCCGTTCAAACCAGGGCGCTCAAGGGCAGGCTGCTCAACGGCAGGCCGCTCAAGTGGGGCCCGTGTCGGGAAGGGCCGCTCGGGGTCAGACGTTGACGCCGAAGTCCTTCGCGATGCCGGCCAGGCCGGAGGCGTAGCCCTGGCCGACGGCGCGGAACTTCCACTCGGCGCCGTTGCGGTAGAGCTCGCCGAAGACCATGGCGGTCTCGGTCGCCGCGTCCTCGCTCAGGTCGTAGCGGGCGATCTCGGCGCCGCCGGCCTGGTTGACGATGCGGATGAAGGCGTTGCGCACCTGGCCGAAGTTCTGGCTGCGGCTCTCGGCGTCGTAGATCGAGACCGGGAAGACGATCTTGTCGATGTCGGCCGGGAGGGCGGCCAGGTTGACCTTGATCTGCTCGTCGTCGCCTTCGCCCTCACCGGTGACGTTGTCACCCGTGTGCTCGATGGACTGGTCCGGCGTGACCTTGTTGTTGAAGAAGACGAAGTGCTGGTCCGAGTAGACCTTGCCGCTCGGGTTGACCGCGATGGCGCTCGCGTCGAGGTCGAAGTCCGTGCCGGTGGTGGTGCGGACGTCCCAGCCGAGGCCGACCGTGACGGCGGTCAGGCCCGGTGCCTCCTTGGTGAGCGAGACGTTGCCGCCCTTGGACAGGCTTACAGCCATGGGGATGTCCCTTTCCTCGTCGAATCGTCGGGCTCCGTACTGCGGACGAAGCTACCGTCACCCTGCACAACGCCACGAAGGGACCGTCGGGTTCCAGCTCCTTTTACTTTCTTTGCCAATTCCTGATGCCGGATGGCGGGGAGGGGCGGCAGGCGAAGGGAGAGCGGCTGTGGGGGTGCGGCAAAAGAAGGTGACGGGGGCGGGCGGACGCGGGATCATGGGGGCATGTCAGGGCCCTATGTCATCCGCGGTTCGGTCGCTCTTCCGGAGGCCGAACTGGTGTGGCGTTTCTCGCGTTCCTCGGGGCCCGGCGGGCAGCACGTCAACACGTCGGACAGCCAGGTGGAGCTGCGTTTCGACGTCGCCGCCACCGAGGCGCTGCCCGAGGTGTGGAAGGAACGGGCGCTCCAGCGGCTCGCCGAGCGCGGCCGGCTGCTGAACGGCGCGGTGGTGTCCGTACGGGCCTCCGAGCACCGTTCGCAGTGGCGCAACCGCGAGACCGCGGCCGTACGGCTCGCCTCGCTCCTCGCGGAGGTCACCGCGCCGCCGCCCAAGCCGAGGCGCAAGAGCCGGATACCGCGCGGGATCAACGAACGCCGGCTGCGGGAGAAGAAGCAGCGCGGCGACGTCAAGCGCGGGCGCTCCGGCCGCGACTGGACGTAACGACGTAGTACGTGATTCCGGCGGGCTCCCAGCGCGCCCGACCCCGCACCCCAACCGGCCGCGGGTGCCACCCGACTCCGCACCCCTCGCGGCCGGGTTCCGCCGACCCCGCACCCCTCGCCGCCGGGCGCCGCCCTACCCCCCACCCCAACCGGCCAGGCACCGCCCCGCCCTGCCCCCGGCAGGAGACGGCCCGGCCGCCTCGCCCGCTCTCTTCCTCATCCCAAATGCCGGTACTTCCCCCGGAAGTACGTCAGCGGCCCCTTGTCCTCCCCTGCGACGTCCGCCGCCAGTACCCGTGCGACGACCAGGGTGTGATCGCCGGCCACGACCCGCTGTTCCGTACGGCATTCCAGGTGGGCCAGGGCGCCGCCGATCAGGGGCGCGCCGGCCTGTTCGCCCCGTTCCGTAGGAATGTCCTCGAAGAGCAGTCGGTCGCTGATGCGGTTCTTCATGGCGAAACGGCCTGCAATGTGCCGCTGCCCTTGCGACAGTACCGAAACCGCCCAGAGGGGCTGATGCTCCAGAAGGTCGTCCATGCGGGAGTCGTTGCGAACGCTCACCATCACCAGAGGCGGTTCGAGCGACACCGACATGAAGGCCGTGGCGGTCATGCCCACGTCCTCGCCGCGCGGTCCGTCCTCCGGATCGTGCGCGGTGATCAGTACGACCCCGGCGGCGAGCCGGGACAGGGCGGCGCGGAACTCGTCGTCACTCACCCCTCCAGGATGGGGGATCGCCCCGTCACCGGGCGCGGAGAGTGGTGTGGCGGGCGCAGCGGGGCGCTCGCCGGGCGTGGCGGTGGAGGTTTTCGTGAACACGCCATGAACGCTAACGGGGGTCGTGGGCGGCCCGCATCGGGCCCGGGGACCAGACGCGCCCTAGGTCCGGCGGCCGAGTGGGCTCTTGCGTCCGGATTTGCGTTCAGGAATTGTAGAAGCGCCTCCAGCGGCGCCCATTCGGAGATCGCCAAGCCGCCGCCACGCTCTGTGACTTGAGTCACAGCAGCCGGTAATTGTTGACCCTGTGTACCGAGTGAACAGCTCACTGTGATTCAGTGGCCGTGGCAATCGGACGACACAGAATCCTGGAGTTGCTGTCGAGGTCTCGGGGAGAGCGAGCGATGGAGACCGAGTCGGAGCCATACGTCCGTCTTGCGACCCTGAGGCAGCTGCACCAAGTGGTCGCCGAGCTGAACACCGCACGCAGCCTTGCAGACACCCTGCAGACCGTCGCCGACGGAGTGATCACGGGGCTCGGGTACGAGCTGGCCGCGGTCAACCTCGTACGGCCGGACGGCGACCTCGTGGTGGCCGCGGTCGCCGGCAGTGCCGGTGCCGAGGCCCTCATGGCGGGCCGGGTCGGCTCCCGCGCCTCATGGGACCGCCGGCTGAACATGGCCGAGCGCTGGGGCGGGCTGTGCTTCATCCCGCACACCGAGGGCTGGGTGCTGGACGACGACGATGTGCCGCAGTGGCACGCCGCCGGGCCCGAACCGCGCTTCCCCGGCGAGTGGCATCCGATGGACCGCCTCTTCGCACCCATGTACACGGCCGCGAACGGCGGTGGCGAGCTGCTCGGCGTGATCTCCGTCGACAAGCCGCGCAACGGCCGCCGCCCCGGCGCGTGGGGGCAGGAAGCGCTCCAGATGTACGCGTTCCAGTCCGCCATAGCGATCAGCAACGCCCGGCTGCGCGCCAACATGCAGCGCGCGCTGGTCCGGCTGGAGCGTGAGCAGCAGGCCCTGCGCGCCAGTGAGGAAAGCTTCCGGCAGGCGTTCGAGTACGCGCCCAGCGGCATGGCCATCGCCGAGATGGGCGGTGACCAGCACGGCCGCCTCCACCGCACGAACGACGCGCTGTGCCGCCTGCTGGGCCGCCCGGCCTCCGCCATGCGCCGCTACTCCTTCTCCGACCTCGTCCACCCCGAGGACATCGGCACCCTGCTGCGCACCTCCGCCGAGGGCGGGCGCGCCGAGCTGCGGCTCGCCCGCCGCGACGGCACGTACGTGTGGGTCTCGCTGCGCAACTCCGTCGTCGCCGACACCGCCGACGGGCCGCGCTTCCTGCTCACCCACGTCGAGGACATCGAAGAGCGCAAGCGCCACGAGCTCCAGCTCGCGCACCGCGCCAGCCACGACGCGCTGACCGGCCTGCCCAACAGCGCCGAGCTGCGGGCCCGGCTCGGCGCCCGGCTGTGCGCCCGCCCGCCCGGCTCGGACGCGGACGCGTACGCCTCCGCCGCCTCCGCCGCGTCGGTGGCCGCCTTCCAGGAGGCGCACGGGTTCGGCACGGACGGTCCCGAGGTCTTCGACGGGTACGACGCCGCCGACGGCCCGGAACGGGGGCCGTCCGGCCCGTACGACCACCACGTCCACGTCATCGCGCCCTCGGACGGGCCGGAGGACGACGGGGCCAAGGGGCTCGCGGTCCTCTTCTGCGACCTGGACGGCTTCAAGTCGATCAACGACCGCTTCGGGCACCACACGGGTGACGCGGTGCTCATCGAGGTGGCCCGGCGGCTGACCAACGGCGTCCGGGACGGCGACACGGTCGCCCGGCTCGGCGGCGACGAGTTCGTGGTCCTCGCGGACGGCCTGGGCAAGGCCGACGCGCAGGACCTCGCGGTCCGGCTGCGCAACGCCATCATCCCGCCCATCCGGGTGGACGGCCGGGGCGTACGGGTCGGCGCGAGCTTCGGCATCGGGTGGGCGGCCTGCGGGATGTCCGCCGAGGAGGTCCTGCAATCCGCCGACCAGCGGATGTACGTCGAGAAGCGGTCCCGTTCGAAGGCGAGCCGGCGCGCGGGGTGAGCCGCGCGCCCCGCGTCGCTCCGGCGCCCCGGCGTGCTGCGCGCCCCGCGTTCGTAGCCGTCCTGTAGCAGTTCCGGCTCGGCGTCGGATCGCTCGAACGGGGTAGGCTGCGCCGATGCGGCGGGCCGCCGCCGGGGGCCTGAAGATCAGCACAGCCATCTCGCACAGACCGCTGGGGAGTGACACGGAATGACGGCCGGCAACAACGGTGCGGGCACGCCCGAGGACGACGACCCGTTCGCGCACCTCTATCGCTCCGAGGGCGGCGAAGGCGGCGCGCAGGGCGCGGCGGGCGGCGGCTCGGCAGCGCGCCGGCCGGGCGTACCGCGTGCCTCGTACAACCAGGTGCGCGCGGTCGGTGAGCGCCAGTACGGGCAGCGCCAGTACGGCCAGCAGCAGGTCCCCGCCCAGCAGCCGTACGGGCAGCAGAACGCCCACTACGCGGCCCCGGAGACGCTCCCTGGCGGCGACAACGCCCGCCAGGGCCCGCCCCCGGGCCACGGCAACGGCGGCGCGCCCCGGCGCAGCCACAAGGGCCTGCTGATCGGCGCGGTCGCGGTCGTCGCGGTGGTCTGCATCGGCATCGGCGTGGCGATGATCACCAACGCCGGGAACAAGAAGGACGAAGCGGGCGGCGGTGACCCGACGCCCACGGCCGGCGAGTCCGTCAAGCCCAGCGACAAGCCGTCCAGCAAGCCGTCCCAGGGGCCGCTGCCCAAGGAGGCCGCGGCGTCGCTGTCGCTCAGCCCGGAGGCGAGCACGGACAAGTCGGTGCCGGGCGCCAAGGCGGCGAACGGCGCGTACGTGTCGCTGAACAAGGTCGGCGCCTCCGCGACGTGGTCGGTCGACGTCCCCAAGAGCGGTGACTACACGCTGCTCATCGATTACGGCGTGCCGGGAAAGGACATGAAGACGACGCTCGGGGTGAATGGCGGGAAGTCCGACAAGATCAACATGTCGAACTTCGCGCACGCCGCCGAAGGCGCCTGGGACAAGGGCTGGACGACCACCTACCGGTGGATCACCCTCAATCAGGGCACCAACACGATCAAGGTCTCCTGCGAGCAGGGCGACCAGTGCGAGGTCAACCTCGACCGGGTCTACCTCAAGGCGGGGCACGTGACGCGCTGAGGCGCGGCGGGCACGCCGACGACGGATCCGCGTGGTCCGTCGGCGCTCCTCGGAGTGGCCCGTCGGTGCCCCTGAGGAGCGGTCCGTCGGACCCTCCTCCGAAACAGCGGTCCCGCTCGCCCGGAACGTCCGCGAAGACACCTCAGGGCGAGGCGCTCACCCCGCCGCCGGATGCTCCGTGACCGTGATGCTCTCCAGCAGCTCTTCGTACGTCCCCCGGTCGAACTCGCCCGCCGCCGGGGCCCGTACCGTCGCCGCCGACAGGGCCACCGCGCGCGTCAGGCGGGCCGGCCAGGGGAGGTCTTCGACCAGGCCGGAGAGCAGGCCGGCCACCGCGGAGTCGCCGGCGCCGGTCGGGTTGCCGGCGATGCGGCGGGGCGGGGCGGCCTGCCAGGCGCCGTCCGCGGTGACCACGAGCATGCCGTCGGCGCCCAGGGAGGCGGCCACCGTGTGGGCGCCGCGGCGGCGTGCGTCGCGGGCGGCGCGCAGGGGTTCGGTGGAGCCGGTGAGGGCGGCCAGTTCGTCGGCGTTGGGCTTGGCGAGGTCGGGGCGGGCGGCCAGGCCGCGGCGCAGCGGTTCGCCGCTGGTGTCCAGGAGCACGGGCACGTCCGCCGTACGGGCGGCGCGGGTCAGCCGCGCGTACACGTCGACGGGGACGCCCGGCGGGAGGCTGCCGCACAGGGCCACGGCCTGTGCGCCGGCGAGCAGTTCGCGGTAGGTGGACATGAACGCGTCCCACTCGGCGGGCGTGACGACCGGGCCCGGCTCGTTGAGCTGCGTGGTGTCGCCGGTGGACTCGTCCACGACGGCGACGGTGCGCCGGGTCGCGCCGCCGACCGGGACCAGTGCGTCGGTCACCGCGGTCTCCTGGGCGAGCAGCGAGCGCAGCGCGTCGCCGGTGCCGCCGCCCGCGAAGCCGGTGGCGACCGCCTCGTGGCCGAGCGCGGTCAGCACCCGGGCGACGTTCAGGCCCTTGCCGCCCGGGCGCTCGGAGACTTCGGTGACGCGGTTCGTGGAGTGCGGCTGGAGCCGGGGCACGCGGTAGGTGATGTCGAGGGCTGCGTTCAGCGTGACCGTGAGGATCATGGTTCCCCCTCCCCGGAACATACGTGGACGGACGGCGGCACACCGGGCCGGGCGGCCGGTGGGCCCGTACGGGACGGACTGGTGCGCGGGTGCGCGAGTGCGCAGCGATCATGCCATCGCGAGCGGCGGTTGGCCCAGCCCTTGGGCCGACCGCCGCACGGCCGGTACCGCTCCGGGCACGCCGAACCGGCCATGTGCCACGTATGGGGGTCCGTCCGGCCCTGTCCCGTACGTCTCTGCCCCGTACGCCTCGGTCCGTCTCCTCGCCGTACGCCTCCGCCTCGTCTCCCCGCGGTACGCCTCCGGGACAGGCGTCTTCGTCCGTACGTCTCCGGGACAGGCGTCTTCGTCCGTACGTCTCCGGGACAGTCACCCTGGTCCGTACGCCTCCGGGGCAGTCACTCCGCTTGTGGCCTCCGGGACAGCCGCCCTCGCCCGTACGCCTCCGAGGCAGGCGCCCCGCCCCTCCCTCCCCGAGGCCTCACACCCCCGTCGGCCGCACCACCCACTCGCCGCGCCGCACCACGCCCACCAGGTCGTACGCGGCGTCCAGGACGACCAGATCGGCGTCCTTGCCGGGCTCGATCGAGCCGGTGCGGCCGTCGATGCCGAGCAGGCGGGCCGGGTTGGCGGACAGGGCCCGTACGGCCTGGGCGACGGTCAGGCCGTCGATGGTGAGCGCGCGTTTGAAGGCGCGGTCCAGGGTGAGGGTCGAGCCTGCGATGGAGCCGGCGGTGGGGCCGTCGCTGATGCGGGCGACACCGTCCTTGACCTCGACCGTCATCGGGCCGAGCGGGTACATGCCGTCGTTCATGCCGGCCGCGCCCATCGCGTCGGTGATGAAGGCGACCCGGTCGGCGCCCGCGTCCCGGAAGGCCATCTCCAGGACGGCGGGGTGCAGGTGCGTACCGTCGTTGATCAGCTCGACGGTGATCCGCTCGTCCTCCAGGAGCGCGGCGATCGGGCCCGGCGCGCGGTGCCCCAGCGGCGGCATCGCGTTGAAGAGGTGGGTGGCGACGGTCGCGCCCGCGTCGATGGCCTCGCGGGTCGCGTCGTACGAGGAGTCGGTGTGGCCGATGGCGGCGATCACGCCGGCGTCGGCGAGCAGCCGTACGGAGTCCAGGCCGCCGGGCAGCTCGGGCGCCAGCGTCATCATCCTGGCCGTGCCGCGCGCGGCGTCGACCAGCTTGCGCACGTCCGCCGGGTCGGGGTCGCGCAGCAGTCCGGGCTGGTGGGCGCCGCAGCGGTGCGGGGAGATGAAGGGGCCCTCGAAGTGGATGCCGGCCAGGTCGCCCTGTTCGACCAGCTCGGACAGGACGGCGGCCTGCCGGGCCAGGTCGTCCAGGTCGCCGGTGACGGTCGAGGCGACCAGGGAGGTGGTGCCGCGCTGCCGGTGGGTGCGGATCGCCGTCAGGCACTCCTCGGCGTCGGCGGACGAGAAGGAGCCGCCGCCACCGCCGTGTACGTGCATGTCGACGAAGCCGGGGACGACGAGGTGGCCGGTCAGGTCGATCACCTGGTCGCCGGGGGCCGGGGCGGCTGCCCCGGCGGCGCTGGCGCCGGTGATCCGCGTGCCCTCGAAGGCCACCAGGCCCTCGTCGGCCACGCCGGTCGGCAGGGCGACCCGGGCGCCGGTCAGGACGGTGCGCCGGGGGCTCGGGGCGCTGTCCCCGGACTGTTGCAGCGGCATCAGGCAGTTACCTCCGTGGAGAGAAGATCCCAGGCGAGCAGACCTGCGCCCAGGCAGCCGGCGGCGTCCCCGAGCGCGGCCGGAACGATCAGGGGGAGCCGCTGGAAGGTCACCCGGGCGCGGACCGCCGCGCGCAGCGGCTCGAAGAGCGTGTCGCCCGCCTCGGCGAGCCCGCCGCCGATGATCAGGGTGTGCGGGTCGAGCAGGGTGAGCGAGGTGACCAGGCCGTCGGCGAGGGCGTCCACCGCGTCCTGCCAGACGGCCCGCGCGCGGGCGTCGCCGGACTCGACGGCCTTGGCGGCGTCGGCGGCGGTGGCCTGCGGATCGCCGCAGGCCTCGGCCCAGGCGCGGCCGACGGCGGCGGCCGAGGCCAGTGTCTCCAGGCAGCCGCGCTGCCCGCAGCCGCACTCGGGGCCGCCGGGCCGTACGACGATGTGGCCGATCTCGCCCGCGCTGCCGTGCGCGCCGGCCTCGATGCGGCCCTCGATGCCGATGGCGCCGGCGATGCCGGTGCCGAGCGGTACGAACAGGAAGCGGTCGGCGCCGCGGCCCGCGCCGATGCGGCCCTCGGCGAGGCCTCCGGTGCGTACGTCGTGGCCGAGCGCGACCGGGACGCCGCCGAGGCGCTCGGAGAGCAGGGTGCGCAGGGGGATGTCGCGCCAGCCCAGGTTGGCGGCGTACACGGCGATGCCGCGCGCGTCGTCGACGATGCCGGGGACGGCGACGCCGGCCGCCGCTGCGGTGCCGCCGAACCGCTGCCGACCGGTCTCGCGCAGGTCCTCGGCGAAGTCCAGGATCGAGGCGACGACGGCTTCCGGGCCGCGTTCGCGGCCGGTGGGGCGCCGTGCCTCGTACAGCAGTGTGCCGTCCGCGCCTGCCAGGGCGGCCTTCATTCCGGTGCCGCCCACATCGAGGGCGATGACGTGTCTCACGGGACCAGTTTCGCGCGATCGGCCGTGAAAGGTCTAGTCCACTCGCGGGGATGGCGTGGTTCCGCTCCGGACGGGCGCTGTCGTACCGCCGTGACCTGCGCGTGTGACAGGCGATACGCAAGCGAAATGAGGGGTGGTGTAGACCTTGTGTAGGTAAACGGGGGAGACTCGTCGTTCATGCCGGTTGAGGGCGGGCCCCTGAAGCCACGGGGCATTCCCCGGCAAGCACGGAACATTCGGGACAAAGGCGGTAATGGCAGTGCAGCGGCGGTACTTGAGCCTGGCGGCAGCGGGACTCACCACGGCCATGACGCTTTCCCTGTCAGCCTGCGGCAGCGGCGCGGACGGCGGCGACGTCACCCTCAAGCTCATCGCGGCGGACTACGGCGACAACGCGGCGAACTCCTCCCAGCACTACTGGGACAGGCTCACCAAGGAGTTCGAGAAGAAGAACCCGGGCATCAAGGTCGACGTCTCGGTCTACAGCTGGACGGACGTCGACAAGAAGGTCGAGGAGCTGGTCAAGTCCGGTAAGGCACCGGACATGGCGCAGATCGGCGCGTACGCGGACTACGCGGCCGAAGGCAAGCTCTACAAGGCCAGGGACGTGCTCTCCATCCCCGTGCAGGCCGACTTCGTCCCCGCCCTCGCGGAGGCGGGGGAGTACGGGCGCGAGCAGTACGGGATGCCTTTCGGCGCCAGCACCCGCCGCCTGTTCTACAACAAGAAGCTCTTCGCCGAGGCGGGCATCACCGACCCGCCCCAGACCTGGGCGCAGGTCGCGGCCGACGCGGCCAAGCTCAAGGCCAAGGGCGTGAAGATGCCGTACGCGCTGCCGCTGGGCCCGGAGGAGACGCAGGCCGAGACGCTGATGTGGATGCTCAGCGGCGGCGGCAGCTACACCGACCGCATCGGCAAGTACACGATCGACTCGAAGGAGAACGTCAAGACCTTCGAGTGGCTGAAGAAGGACCTGGTCGGCCCGGGCCTGACCGGCGGCGACCCGGCCAAGCTCAACCGCCAGGACGCGTTCAACGCGTTCGCGGCCGGCGACGTCGGGATGCTCAACGGCCACCCCACCCTGATGAAGCAGGCCGAGGCCAAGGGCGTCGAGTACGGCACCGTCGAGCTGCCGGGCCCCTCCGGCAAGGCCCAGGCCACCATGGGCGTCGCCGACTGGATGACGGCGTTCAAGCAGAACGGCCACCGCGACCAGGTCGGCAAGTTCCTCGACTTCGTCTACAACGAGAAGAACGTCATGGACTTCTCGGGCCACTACGGGCTGCTGCCGGTCACCACCTCCGGCTCCCAGGCGATGCTCGCCGACAACAAGTACGCCAAGCTGCACAGCTTCCTGCGCCAGCTGGACAACGCCGAGTTCTACCCCGCGAACAAGACCTCGTGGCCGCTGGTCAGCAAGACCGTCAAGGCCAAGATGGGCACCGCGGTGGGCGCCAACGGCAACCCGGCGAGCGTGCTCAGCGACATCCAGAACACCGCGAACGAGGCGGACAACACCGCCAAGTGAGCCGCGGCGGCGGACCGCGGGCGCGGTCCGCCGCAGTCCCCCGGCCCCGGGCGGGCGGCGGGGGATTGTCGTACCGCGGCCTTATCGTGGACGGGTGATGACGAGCGAGGGCACCGGCGGCGGCACCGGAGGCGGTGGCATAGGAGCACTGTCCCCCCAGGACGAGGCGGTGCTCGCCGTCGAGCGCCGCTCCTGGCCCCGGCCGGGCGCCAAGGAGCGGGTCATCCGCGAGCGGCTCGGCATCTCGCCGACCCGCTACTACCAGCTGCTGAACGCGCTGCTGGACGACCCGCGGGCACTCGCCCACGACCCGGTCACGGTCAACCGGCTGCGCCGCGTCCGCGAGGCCCGGCGCGGACGCCGCTGAGCGGTGCGCCGGGCGCCGCGGGTCCCCGGCCGGGCCCGGTCCTGGTCATGGCCGGTTCCAGCCCCGCTACACCGCCGCCCCGGGGCCGCGCTGCGCCCATGGGCCCGTACGCCCGACGCGGTCCCGCGCGCGACCGGTAATGTCGTCGCCATGGGCAGCCCCCCGAACTCCTTGCCGACGCCGGTCACCGAAGCGGGCCGGGACGGTCTCGCCGCGCTGCTGGACAGCCCCGGCCGAGCCGTGCTCGCTCTCGACTTCGACGGCACGCTCGCCGACATCGTGCCCGACCCCGAGAAGGCCCGCGCCCACCCCGGCGCCGTGGCCGCGCTCGCCCGCCTCGCGCCGCTGCTGGGCTCGCTGGTGATCATCACCGGTCGCCCGGCCGGCGTCGCGGTCCGCCTGGGCGGCTTCACGGACGCGCCGGGCCTGGAGCAGTTCGTGGTCCTCGGCGGCTACGGCGCCGAGCGCTGGGACGCGGCCACCGGCACGGTACGGGCCCCCGCACCGCCGCCCGGCGTCGCCGCCGTCCAGGCCGAACTCCCCGGCGTACTGGACGGGCTGGGCGCCTGGCACGCCTCCTGGGTGGAGGACAAGGGCCGCGCCATCGCCGTGCACACCCGCCGCGCCGAGGACCCGCAGGCCGCCTTCGAGGTGCTGCGCGAGCCCCTGTACGCGCTCGCCGAACGGCACGGCCTGATCGTCGAGCCCGGCCGCTACGTCCTCGAACTGCGCCCGCCCGGCATGGACAAAGGCGTCGCGCTCGCCGAATACGTACGGGAGACCGGCGCCACCACCGTCCTGTACGGGGGCGACGACCTCGGCGACCTCGCCGCCTACTCCGCCGTGGACAAACTGCGCTCGGACGGCCTGGCCGGGGTGCTGGTGTGCAGCGGCAACGCGGAGGTCGCCGAGCTGGCCGACCGGGCGGACCTCGTCGTCGACGGGCCGGCGGGCGTCGTCGCGCTGCTGCACGCCCTCGCGGACCGCCTGGGCGCACCCGCCTGACGCGAAGCGGCCGGGGCCCTGCCGGGCACGCCCGCCGTGACGCACGCGGCCCGGGCCCGCCCGGGACCCCGGCGCCGCTACCGCTCCAGCGCCCGCAGCTGCTGGAGGAACCAGCGGTCCGGCGGCAGCGCGGTGGCCGCGGCGGCCAGCCGCTTCGTGCGCTCGGCCCGCTCGCCGTCCTCCATGGACAGCGCCTCGTGCAGCGCGCGGGCGGTGGCCGAGACGTCGTACGGATTGACGCAGACCGCGTCCTCGCCCAGTTCCGCGTACGCCCCGGCCTCCCGGGACAGCACCAGCGCGCAGCCCGCCTCGGAGATCACCGGGATTTCCTTCGCGACCAGGTTCATACCGTCCCTGATCGGGTTGACCAGCGCCACGTCGGCGATCCGGTAGGCGGCCAGCGACCGCGCGAAGTCGTCCTTCACGTGCAGCACGACCGGCTGCCAGCCCGGGGTGCCGTACTCCTCGTTGATCTCCTCGGCCAGCCGCCCGACCTCGTCGGTGTACGCGCGGTAGACCTCCAGGTCCTGCCGGGAGGGGTAGGCGAACGCGACATGTACGACGCGCTCGCGCCACTCGGGGTGGCCGGCCAGCAGCGCCCGGTAGGCGCGCAGCCCGCGCACGATGTTCTTGGACAGCTCCGTACGGTCCACCCGGACGATCGTCTTGCGGTCCGGGCCGCCGATCTGCTCGCGCAGCGCCGCCAGCCGCTCGTCCACGTCGGGCTGGTGCGCCCGGTCCCGCAGGAACTCCGCGTCCGCGCCGAGGCCGTGCACGCCGAGCCGGGTCGTGCTGCCGTCGTGGACGATGCTCAGCTCCCCGTCCCCGTCGCGCGCCACCTCGGCGCCCAGCACCGCCGCGCAGCACTCCGCGAACGCCTCGGCCCAGCGCCGTGTCAGGAAAGCGGCGCGGTCGCCGCCCAGCATTCCGCGCAGCACCGTCTCGGCCACGTCGTCCGGCAGCATCCGGAAGTAGTCCGCGGGCGCCCACGGCGTGTGCGAGAAGTGCCCGATGCGCAGGTCGGGGCGGCGGGCGCGGAGCAGGCCCGGCACCAGCGTGAGGTGGTAATCCTGCACGAGGACGACGGCGCCGGGCGCGGCCTCGTCGGCGAGCGCGTCCGCGAAGGCCGCGTTGTACGCCTCGTACGACGCCCACTGCGCGCGGAACCCGTCGTCGAAGGAGGGCTCCAGCGGCGTCTGGTAGAGCATGTGGTGGACGAACCACAGGACCGAGTTGGCGATGCCGTTGTAGGCGTCGGTGAAGACGTCGGCGGGGATGTCCAGCATGCGTACGTGCTGGCCGCCCGTGTCGGCCGGGTCCAGATGGCCGTCGCTGCGCCGGGCCGCCTCGCGGTCGCCGTCCCCGAGGGCGGCGCACACCCACACCGCGCCGGCGTCCGGGCCGATCGCGGAGAGTCCGGAGACCAGCCCGCCACCGCCGCGTTTGGCGGTCAGCGCGCCGTCCTCCCTCTTCCCGTACGAGACCGGGCCGCGGTTGGACGCGACGAGGACCTTGGCACCAGAACGCTCGGAGACCATGTTGCGAGACTAGCCCGCCACCGATCCGCTCAAACGTACGGAACGGAGGCGGAACGTCACGGTTTACGCGGCGCCCACCGCCGGTGTCCGGGACGGTCGCCCCGCGCCGGCCGCCTCAGGCCGCGCGGCGCTCCGCGTACTCCGGTATCTCCGCCATCGGCGGCCGCTCCTCGGTGTCCACGTCCCAGGTGCGCGGCACGAAACCGGCCTCGCCGCGCTCGAACTGGGTCAGCCGCGGGCGCACCAGGTGGCCGCGGGCCAGCCGCAGCTGCGCGGTGCGGTAGATCGCCGCCGCCATCCTGCCGAGTGCCTGGCCGCCCTGGTGGCGGTGCTTGCGCACCCCGACGTCGACCTGGGCCAGCGCGTCCAGCCCGGCCGTGTGCAGTGCGTCGACCAGCAGGCCCAGCTCCACGCCGTACCCCACCGGGAACGGCAGCCGCTCCAGCAGCGACCGGCGCGCCGCGTACTCCCCGCCCAGCGGCTGCACGAACCCGGCCAGCTGCGGCCAGTGCAGGTTCAGCAGCGGCCGGGCGACCAGCTCGGTGACCCGGCCGCCCTGGCCCGCCGCCTCACCCAGCGGACGGTCGTACATCCCCTTGACGAACTGCACGTCCGGGTCGGTGAGCAGCGGACCGACGATCCCGGAGACGAAACCGGCGTCGAACTCGCGCAGGTCCGCGTCGACGAAGCAGACGATGTCGCCGCCGGTGGCCAGCAGGGAGCGCCACAGCACCTCGCCCTTGCCGGGCAGCGCGGGCAGCCGCGGCAGCACCTCGTCCCGGTGGATCACCCGCGCACCCGCCTCGGCCGCGACCTTGGCCGTGCCGTCCGTGGATCCGGAGTCCAGCACCACCAGCTCGTCGACGAGCGGCACCGACGGTGTCATCAGCTCCGTACGGACCGCCTCGACGATCGCGCCGACCGTCGCCTCCTCGTCGAGCGCCGGCAGCACGACGGAGACCGTCTGTCCCGACTCGCGCTTCGCGGCCAGCAGCCGGTCGAGCGGGCGGTCCGCGGCCGACCAGGACCGGCTGGCCAGCCAGCGCTCCACCTCTTCCAGCACGTGCGCGTCTCCTTCGTTCCCGGACCAGCGATGTGATCCATCTCGCGGTGCGGACGGCTGTCTCGACCGCCCTGCCCTTCGGCTACAGTCTTGAACAACGCGATCGCCCCGGACATGCCGGGGTCGCGACAAACGCCTGGGTTCCGGCCCAGCGCCATACCGCTCATCCAGAGGGGCAGAGGGATACGGCCCGTTGAAGCCCCGGCAACCCTCCAGCCGGTCTCCGTCGCCGCACATCGTGCGGCCCGCGAGGCTCCCGGCTAGGGAAGGTGCCAATTCCGTCTCGCGGCGAGATGCGCCGCGGGGAAGATGAGGAGAAAGGGCCTCGCCTCCATGGCTGTGCAATCCGTTGAAAGCACCACTTCCGCCACCGTTTCCCTGGGCCCCGCCGTCGCGCTGTCCTGCCGCGAGTGCGGTGAGCGCTTCGGCCTCGGGCCGATCTTCGCCTGCGCGTCCTGTTTCGGGCCGCTGGAAGTGGCGTACGACCTGCCGGCCGGCGACCCCGAGAGCCTGCGCAAGCGGATCGAGGCGGGCCCCGACAGCATCTGGCGCTACGCGCCGCTGCTGCCCGTCCCGGCCGACGTCGCGGACAAGCCGAACCTCAACCCCGGCCTGACCAAGCTGGTCAAGGCCGACAACCTGGCCCGTGAGCTGGGCGTCACCGGCGGCCTGTACGTCAAGGACGACTCCGGCAACCCGACGCACTCCTTCAAGGACCGCGTCGTCGCCATCGCCGTCGAGGCCGCCCGCGCCTTCGGCTTCACCACCCTGTCCTGCTCCTCCACCGGCAACCTCGCCGGCGCGGTGGGCGCCGCGGCGGCCCGCGCCGGATTCCGCTCCTGCGTGTTCATCCCGCACGACCTGGAGGCGGGCAAGGTCGTCATGGCCGCGGTCTACGGCGGCGAGCTGGTCGGCATCGAGGGCACCTACGACGACGTCAACCGCTTCTGTTCGGAGCTGATCGGCGACCCGCTGGGCGAGGGCTGGGGTTTCGTCAACGTGAACCTGCGCCCGTACTACGGCGAAGGCTCCAAGACCCTCGCCTACGAGATCTGCGAGCAGCTCGGCTGGCGGCTGCCGGACCAGATCGTCATCCCGATCGCCTCCGGCTCCCAGCTCACGAAGATCGACAAGGGGCTGAAGGAGCTGATCGCGCTCGGGCTGGTCGAGGACCGGCCGTACAAGATCTTCGGCGCCCAGGCCGAGGGCTGTTCGCCGGTCTCCACCGCCTTCAAGGCGGGCCACGACGTCGTACGGCCGCAGAAGCCCGACACCATCGCCAAGTCGCTGGCCATCGGCAACCCGGCCGACGGCCCGTACGTGCTCGACATCGCCCGGCGCACCGGCGGCGCGGTCGAGGACGTCGACGACGCGCAGGTGGTCGACGCGATCAAGTTGCTGGCCCGCACGGAAGGCATCTTCGCCGAGACCGCCGGCGGGGTGACCGTGGGCGTGACCAAGAAGCTGATCGAGGACGGCCTGCTCGACCCGGCGCTGACCACCGTCGTACTGAACACCGGCGACGGGCTCAAGACGCTGGACGCCGTGGCGCCGACCACCGGGCCCACGGCCACGATCCGGCCGAGCCTGGACGCGTTCCGCGCCGCCGGTCTGGCGGGCTGACCGCCGCGCGCGGCCGTACACACCGGTACGCGGCCGCGCGCACCCGCGAGCCCCGGCACACGCCTGCGAGCACGGACAGCGCCGGTACGCCTTTGCCCGCGCCCGTGGCCACCGGTACGCCCGCGCCCGCCCGCCCCTCCGCACCCCCTCCCGCAAGCTGGAAGGCAGAACACCATGAGCGTCAACGTCCGCATCCCGACCATCCTGCGCACCTACACCGGCGGCCGGGCCGAGGTCCCCGCCGAGGGCGCGACTCTCTCCGAGGTCATCGCGGACCTGGAGAAGAACCACGCGGGCATCGCGGCCCGCGTCCTGGACGACACCGGCAAGCTGCGCCGCTTCGTGAACGTCTACGTCAACGACGACGACGTGCGCTTCGAGCAGGGCCTGCAGACGCCGACGCCGGACGGCGCGGGCGTCTCGATCATCCCGGCGGTGGCCGGCGGCTGCTGACCCGCCTCCGGGACGCCGGGACGCCGTAACGATCTTTTTCGGCCCTTGTCCGGTCCAACGGCTGGAATCGCCCCGTCCGCCACGAAGCGGACGGGGCGATTCCGTGTTGTTAAAGGCGATACAGTTGGGGCGATCCCTCGTCGAGCGCGTGCCGAACGCATATGAGACCCCGGCAAGTTGTGCGCGAAGTGTGGACATGATTTGTCGCGTTGGTGAGCTTTGCCCGGCCCGACTTGCCCTGGCGTATGGGCTTTTCTTCGTACTTTTACGATTCTTCGCGAGCAGAATTCTCGTCCGACTGACCTGTTGCGCTGGGCAGTTGGACAGATACATTCAGCGGCGGTCGACGCGTTCCGGCGCACACCCCCTCATGTCGGGGGGTGAGGTCTGACCCGGGTCCGCGGAGTGCGGTCCTGTGCAAGGGCCAGTAATAGGGGAGTTAGGCATGGCTCAGGGCACCGTCAAGTGGTTCAACGCGGAGAAGGGGTACGGCTTCATCGCGGTCGACGGTGGTGCGGATGTATTCGTCCACTACAGCGCGATCCAGATGGACGGTTACCGCACCCTTGAGGAGGGTCAGCGGGTCGAGTTCGAGATCTCGCAGGGCCAGAAAGGGCCGCAGGCGGACATGGTCCGCGTGGCCGGCTGAAGCGCCGACCGACTGCTGCGTACGGAGGTCCGCGTCTCCCCGAGGAGGCGCGGACCTTCTGTGTTCGGATGGAGGTCCAGGGGCGGCGCCGGACCGTTCGGTCGTACCCGGTTTGACGGCTGTCGCGCCGGGGGAGGGCTCTCGCCAACGCGCTTGCCCCCTCCTGTCGCCCGGCCGTCACCTCTATAGGGGGCTTCTGCGGAGCCGCTTGCTCCCGCCCGCCGCCCGACCGCCGCCCCAGTAGGAGGCTTCTGCGAAGCCGCTTGCTCCCGCCCGCCGCCCGACCGCCGCCCCAGTAGGAGGCTTCTGCGAAGCCGCTTGCACTCTCATGGGTCGAGTGCTAATCATTGCGTTAGCACTCTACGAGTGAGAGTGACAGCTAAGGACCGACTCGGTGAGGTCCGCGGGCAGGTGGGGCAAGGAACCACAGGCTCGCAGACCGTCCGTCGCGGGCGCCAGCGCGGTCCGGAGTATCCACCCTCCCCCAGACGCAGTCCGGGGGGACCCCCAGTCCGGGAGGACCACTTCACATGGCCAAGATCATCGCGTTCGACGAGGAGGCACGGCGCGGTCTCGAGCGCGGGATGAACCAGCTCGCCGACGCCGTCAAGGTCACCCTTGGCCCCAAGGGCCGCAACGTCGTCCTCGAGAAGAAGTGGGGCGCCCCCACGATCACCAACGATGGTGTGTCCATCGCCAAGGAGATCGAGCTCGAGGACCCGTACGAGAAGATCGGCGCCGAGCTGGTCAAGGAGGTCGCGAAGAAGACGGACGACGTCGCCGGTGACGGCACGACGACCGCGACCGTCCTGGCCCAGGCCCTGGTCCGCGAGGGCCTGCGCAACGTGGCCGCCGGCGCCAACCCGATGGCCCTCAAGCGCGGCATCGAGCGCGCCGTCGAGGCCGTCTCCGCCGCCCTGCTGGAGCAGGCGAAGGACGTGGAGACCAAGGAGCAGATCGCTTCGACCGCCTCCATCTCCGCCGCCGACACCCAGATCGGCGAGCTGATCGCCGAGGCCATGGACAAGGTCGGCAAGGAAGGCGTCATCACCGTCGAGGAGTCCCAGACCTTCGGTCTGGAGCTGGAGCTCACCGAGGGTATGCGCTTCGACAAGGGCTACATCTCGGCGTACTTCGCCACCGACATGGAGCGTATGGAGGCGTCGCTCGACGACCCGTACATCCTCATCGTCAACTCGAAGATCTCCAACGTGAAGGACCTCCTTCCGCTGCTGGAGAAGGTCATGCAGTCGGGCAAGCCGCTGCTGATCATCGCCGAGGACGTCGAGGGCGAGGCCCTGTCGACCCTGGTCGTCAACAAGATCCGCGGCACCTTCAAGTCCGTCGCCGTCAAGGCCCCGGGCTTCGGCGACCGCCGCAAGGCCATGCTCGGCGACATCGCCATCCTCACCGGTGGCACGGTCATCTCCGAGGAGGTCGGCCTCAAGCTGGAGAACGCCGGTCTCGACCTGCTGGGCCGCGCCCGCAAGGTCGTCATCACCAAGGACGAGACCACCATCGTCGACGGTGCCGGTGACAGCGAGCAGGTCCAGGGCCGCGTCAACCAGATCCGCGCCGAGATCGAGAACAGCGACTCGGACTACGACCGCGAGAAGCTCCAGGAGCGGCTGGCGAAGCTGGCCGGCGGCGTGGCCGTCATCAAGGCCGGTGCCGCCACCGAGGTCGAGCTCAAGGAGCGCAAGCACCGCATCGAGGACGCCGTTCGCAACGCGAAGGCGGCCGTCGAGGAGGGCATCGTCGCCGGCGGTGGCGTCGCCCTGCTGCAGGCTTCCTCGGTCTTCGAGAAGCTGGAGCTGGAGGGTGACGAGGCCACCGGTGCCGCCGCTGTGAAGCTGGCCCTGGAGGCCCCGCTGAAGCAGATCTCCGTCAACGGCGGCCTTGAGGGCGGCGTTGTCGTGGAGAAGGTGCGCAACCTGGCCGTCGGCCACGGTCTGAACGCCGCGACCGGCGAGTACGTCGACATGATCGCCGAGGGCATCATCGACCCCGCCAAGGTCACGCGCTCCGCGCTGCAGAACGCCGCGTCGATCGCCGCGCTGTTCCTGACCACCGAGGCCGTCATCGCCGACAAGCCGGAGAAGGCCGCAGCGGCCGCTCCGGGCGGCATGCCGGGCGGTGACATGGACTTCTGATCCTCCCGGATCATCTGTCCTCAGGTCGCTGGGGCGGCACTCCTCCTCCCAGGGGGGTGCCGCCCCAGCGGCGTTTCCGGGCCGATTGTGCTGTGGCGTCCTTGCGCGGACCCCGGCCCGGCGGGGCACGATCGCCTCATGACGACTCGAAACGGGCAGACCGCCCGACCGGACCGGTTCACCGCGGACACCGTCGCGCTGATCACCGGCGGCAGTAGCGGAGTGGGCCTGGCAGCCGCGCGGCGGCTGCTCGCGGACGGCGCGCGGGTGGTGGTGTGCGGCCGCGACGAGCGCCGTCTCGACGCCGCCGTGGCGCAGCTCAGGGAGCAGGCGCACGAGGCGGTGACGGGCGGCGAGGCGGCCGTTGCGAACGCGACAGGGACGGGGGCGGTAGCGTCCGGTGCCGCGGCGGACCGGGTGCTCGGTGTACGGGCCGACACGGCTTCCGTCGCCGACCTGGACACCGTGGTCCGGGCCGTACGCGACCGTTTCGGGCACCTCGACGTCATCTTCGCCAACGCGGGCCGCTACGCCGCCGCGCCCTTCGAGGAGATCACCGAAGCCGACTTCGAGCGCGCGGTCGGCGTGAACTTCAAGGGTGTGTTCTTCACTGTCCAGCGGGCGCTGCCGCTGCTGCGGGACGGCGGCGCGGTCGTCATCAACGCTTCGTCGCTTCTGCAACGCGGGCAGGCGGACGCCACCTTGCACTCCGCGACCAAGGCCGCCGCGCACAACCTCGCCCGTACGCTCGCGGCGGCGCTCGCCGGGCGCCGTATCCGCGTCAATTCGGTCAGTCCCGGCTACGTCGAGACGCCGATGTTCGCCGACTCGGACATCGGTGACGCGGAGGCGGAGAAGCTGCGTGCGCAGACGGCGGCGGGCCGGTTCGGGCGACCGGAGGAGATCGCCGACGCGGTGGCCTTCCTGGCCTCCGGCGAGGCGTCGTACATCAACGGGCAGGACCTGGTCGTGGACGGCGGGCTGCACGGCTGCGCCATGTGAGGGGGCGGGGTGCCGGGGTGCTCCGGGCGCCCGGTGTTATGTCGCTTTCTGTGAGATTCGGCATGTAAGGCGGCGCTGGTCCTGGTATGGGCATGGCGGCCATACTTTCCGGAGCCTCGCCGGAAGGTGATCTTCCGCGCCGGCCGCCCCCGCACCCGGACGCCCCGCAAGGACGCCCATGAGCACGCTCGATTCCCTGGTCGTCGACCTCAACGACGGCCTCTGGACCTACCTGCTGATACCGCTGGTGGTCTGCGCGGGCCTGTATTTCACGGTCCGTTCCAGGGCCGTACAGCTGCGGCTCTTCCCCGAGATGCTGCGGGTCCTCAAGGACAGGTCGCAGCCGCGGGAGGACGGCTCCAAGCCGGTGTCGTCCTTCGGCGCCTTCACCATCTCGGCGGCCGCGCGGGTCGGTACGGGCAACATCGCCGGCGTCGCGACCGCCGTCACCCTGGGCGGCGCGGGCGCGGTGTTCTGGATGTGGGTGATGGCGCTCGTCGGCGGTGCCTCGGCGTTCGTCGAGTCGGCGCTGGCCCAGCTCTACAAGGTCCGCGACGGCGGCGGTTCCGGCAGGTACCGGGGCGGCCCCGCGTACTACATGCAGCGCGGCCTCGGGAAGCGCTGGCCCGGTGTCCTGTTCGCCGTGGCGATCACCGTGACCTTCGGGTTCGTCTTCAACGCCGTGCAGTCCAACACGATCACTTCGGTGGCCTCCGGGTCCGTCTCCGGCAGCGGATCGTCGTGGTTCGCCCCGGCGGTCGGCCTGCTGCTGGCCGGGCTGCTGGGCCTCGCGATCTGCGGCGGGGTCCGCCGCATCACCTCCGTCACGACCGTCCTCGTGCCGGTCATGGCCGTCGTCTACCTGCTGCTGGGCACCGCCGTCGTCCTCCTCAACCTCGGTGACCTGCCGCGGGTCTTCGGCGACATCGTCGGCGGCGCGTTCGGCTTCAAGGAGCTGGCGGCCGGCGGGATCGGCGCGGCGATCCAGCAGGGGGTCCGGCGGGGCATGTTCTCCAACGAGGCGGGCCTGGGCTCCGCGCCCAACGCGGGGGCCGCGGCCGAGGTCACCCACCCGGTCAAGCAGGGGCTCGTCCAGTCCCTCGGCGTCTTCTTCGACACCTTGCTGATCTGTTCGATGACCGCCTTCATCATCCTGACGACCGACCCGGAGCCGGGCGGACGCCAGGGCGCCGACCTGACCCAGTCGGCGCTGACCGACACGCTGGGGGGCTGGGCGGGTCACGTGCTGACGGTCGTCGTCTTCCTGCTCGCCTTCAGCTCCATGATCGGCAACTATTACTACGGCGAGTCCAACATCGGCTTCATGACCCGGCGCGCCTGGGTCCTGCCCGTCTACCGGGCCCTCGTCCTCGGAGTCGTCTTCCTGGGAGCCCTGGGCTCGGTCGGCGTCATCTGGAATCTCGCCGACGTCTTCATGGGGCTGATGGCCCTGGTCAACCTGCTCGCCATCCTTCCTCTGTCGGCGATCGCGTTCCGCCTCCTCGACGACTACACGGCGCAGCGCCGGTCGGGCCTCGACCCGGTGTTCACCAGGTCCCGGATGCCGGATCTGACGGGGGTGGAGTGCTGGCCGGACGAGCGGCCCGCGGCCGCGGCAGGGCGCGGGGAACGGGTGAGCGCGGGCGCGCGCTGAATCCTCCACACCGGCCCTTGGCGTCCGTCACGCGCCCCGCGCTGCCTTGAGGTTGGCCTTCTTCACCTTGTTGCCGCAGGTCGCCATGGAGCACCAGCGCCGTCGACCGCCGCGGCTGGTGTCCACGAAGAGGCCTCCGCAGGTGTGCTGCTCGCACCGCTTGATCACGCCGTCGCGGTGACCGCCCAGGGTCGCGACGGCGTCCAGCGCGACGACGGCGAGTGCGGCGCGCGCGGGGTCGGTCTCCGGGAGGTGCCATCGCGCCTGCCCGCCACTGAGGACGAGCCGGGCCCTGTGCCGCGCGGTCCAGCGGTTGAGCAGCGCTTCGTCGGCCGTCTCCGGTACGCCGCCGGAGGCGATGGCGGTACCGGCGCGGTGGATCGCCTCGCGCAGCTCGCGGGCGTCCCGCAGCAGGGCCTCGGAGACCGGCATGTCCGTACTGCCGAGGTCGTTGACGGCGAGCCAGGCCCGCAGCCGGTCCGGGGTGGCGATCCGCTCCACCGGATCGCCGCGCCGCTCGCCGAGCGTGGCGACGAAACGGAACGCGAGGATCTCGTTGCCGAGCCGGAAGCCCTCCGCGCCGCGCCGAGCGGCGGTCGAGGGCGATGCGTCCGGGGCGGCGGGTGAACCGGTCATGGTGGTTCATGGTACTCCCTGTGCCGCTGCCGGGCCGCCGGTTGACTTCCGCTGGGCGAACCGTCTTAATCGGTTCAAGAGAACCAGTTGAACCTGTTAAAACGGTTCAGCGGCCGCCAAGGAGGAGACATGCCCCCGACCAGCACCCGCCCGCTCACCGGATTCGGCACCGTGAGCGGCGTCCCCTGGCTTCCCGACGGCTTCACGGACGTCTTCGACAGCAGCCTCGTCCGGGTCGGCGAGGTGGACCTGCACACCGTGCAGGGCGGCGCCGGACGGCCCCTCCTCCTGGTCGGCGGCTGGCCGCAGAACTGGTACGTGTGGCGCCACGTCATGCCGCGCCTGGCGGAACACTTCCGGGTCGTCGCCGTCGATCCGCGCGGCGTCGGACCGTCCGCCAAACCGCGCGACGGGTACGACACGGGCACCGTGGCAGCCGAACTCGCCGCCCTCATGCGGGCGCTCGGCCACGACCGCTTCGCGATGGCCGGGCACGACGTCGGCATGTGGCTCGGCTACGCGCTGGCCGCCGACCACCCCGACGCGGTCGAACGCCTCGCCCTGCTCGACGCCACCATCCCCGGCCTCGCGCCGCCGGTCGACCTGTTCGGCCCCGAGGCGCAGAACGACCTGCTGTGGCACTTCGCCTTCAACCGCAAGCGGTCGGTCAACGAACAGCTCGTCCGCGGCCGGGAGCACATCTATTACGGCGATCAGTTCCGCCACAAGGCCGCGCGTCCGCTGCCCGAACCGGCGGTCGCCTTCTACGTGGAGACCCTCGCCCGTGACCCCGAAGCGCTGCGGGCCAGCTTCGCGTACTACCGGGCCACCGACGCCAACCTGGCGCAGAACCGGCGGCGCAGGCAGCGGCCGCTCACCGTGCCGGTGCTCGGCGTCGCCGGAGCCCGGGGGCAGGGCGAGCGGCTCGGCGCACTCCTCGCCCCCGTGACGGAGCGGCTCGACAGCGTCGTCCTGCCCGACTGCGGGCACTACGTCCCCGAGGAGTGCCCCGACGCGCTCCTCGAACACCTCCTGCCGTTCCTCCTCAGCTGATCAGGGCCGGGCCGGACGGCTGCCGACCGGTGGTCCCGGCGGCCGGGGCGCCGGCGGCGGGCGGGGACGTGGCGGAGTTCAGGTCCGTCAGGGCCTGCTTGCCGAAGCCGAAGAAGTACGTCGCCAGGAACCCGGCCGCGTACCCCACGAGCAGGCCGAGGGCGTAGACGGTGAGGGTGGCACCCAGCGGCCGGTCGCCCTTGAGCAGGGGGAACAGGGCCCAGCCGGACGGGCCGATGGCGGTGGAGCCCGTCGCCGTACCGAGCTGGTTGAACAGGCCGACGAAGCCGCCGCCGAACGCGCCGCCGACGCAGGCGGTGACGAACGGGCGGCCCAGCGGCAGCGAGACACCGTAGATGAGCGGTTCGCCGACACCCAGGAAACCCGCGGGCAGCGCGGACCTGATGGTCGTACGGATCGAGCGGTTGCCCGGCAGGCGGACGTAGACCGCGAGGGCGGCGCCCACCTGGCCGGCGCCGGCCATCGCCAGGAGGGGCAGCAGGACCGTGTAGCCCTGCTGTTCGATCAGCGTGGCGTGGATGGGGATCAGGGCCTGGTGCAGACCGAGCATCACGAGCGGGAGGAAGAGGCCGCCCAGCAGGAACCCGGCCGCGGCGCCGCCGTGGGCGAGCAGCCAGTTCGCGCACGTCCCGATGGCGGTGGCGACCTCACCGGCCAGGAACATCAGGCCGAAGAGCGTGACCAGGCCGGAGACCAGCACCGTCACGGTCGGCGTGACCAGGACGTCGAGCGCCTCGGGGACGTGGCGGCGGCACCACTTCTCGACCTGTACGGCGAGCAGCGCCGCGCCCAGCGCCCCCAGGACACCGCCCTGGCCCGGCGAGAGCTGCTGGCCGAAGACGGTGACCTTGGCGACGCCCGCGTACACGATGATCGCGGCGACCGCGCCCCCCAGGACGGGCGTACCGCCGAACTCCTTCGCGGTGTTGTGGCCCACGAACACCGCGATCAGCGACATGAAGCCGGAGGCGATGGCGGCCAGCGCCGGGACGAGGGCGGGCAGCACCCCGAAGTTGGTCAGCAGGCCGTTCAGGCCGGCGATGATGCCGCAGCCGATGAGGGCGGGGATCAGCGGGACGAAGATGTCGGCGATCCGGCGGAGGAAGAGCTTGACCGGGGTGGCGTTCCTGGCCTTCCGGCGGGCCTTGAAGGCGGCACCCTGAGCGGCGAGTTCTTCGGCGGTGGGGGGCCTGCCGGGAGCTTCTCCCGGGGCGGCATCTCCGGCCCCGGCTCCGTGCCCCGGACCGGCCGCCGCGTCCCGTCCGGCCTCGACCAGGGCGGCGAACTCCGGGGTGACGCGGGCGACCGTGCCCGGACCCAGCACGATCTGGTACGTGTCGTCCTCCACCACGCCCAGGACGGCGGGCAGCGCCTTCAGGGCGGCGTCCTGGACCAGCGAACGGTCCGCGACGCCGAGGCGCAGCCGGGTCATGCAGTGGGTGACGGACGTGATGTTGGCGGCGCCGCCGACCAGGGGGAGGATCGCGGCGGCGGTGGCGCGGTTCTTCTCATCGGACATGCGGGGTGCCTTGCTGTGCGTACGTGCCGGGACGGTCTGGCGGCGGGAACGCCCGGCCGCTCAGTCCTCCTGAAGGGGCGGGGTGTGCAGCGCGGCCCTGAGGTGGCCGCCGGAATTGGCCAGCAGCCGGGCCGCCGTCGGCCCGTCGACCCCGGCCAGGACGACCAGGATGGCGTTCTTGACCTCGCCGTCCGTGGCGGCGAGCGCGGCCTCGATCTCCGTGTCCCCGGCGCCGGTGGCCAGCGCCACGATGCGGCGCGAGCGGGCCCGCAGCTTCTCGTTGGAGGCGCGGACGTCCACCATCAGGTTCCCGTAGGTCTTGCCCAGCCGGATCATGGTGATCGTCGACAGCATGTTGAGGACCAGCTTCTGCGCCGTACCGGCCTTCAGCCGTGTGGAGCCCGTGAGGAGTTCGGGCCCGACGACGACCTCGATGCCGTGGTCGGCGGCCGCGGCCAGCGCGGAGCCCGCGTTGCAGGACAGCCCGACGGTCAGCGCGCCGCAGGCCGCGCGGGCGTGCTCGACGGCGCCGACCGCGTACGGGGTGCGGCCGGAGGCGGAGATGCCGACGACCGTGTCGTCGGCGGTCAGGCCCAGCGCGTCCAGGTCGGCGGCGGCCAGCTCCTTGCTGTCCTCGGCGCCCTCCACGGCGGCGACCATGGCGGTGGGGCCGCCCGCGATCAGGCCCACGACCTCGCACGGGTCGGTGTTGAAGGTGGGCGGGCACTCGCTCGCGTCCAGCACGCCGAGGCGGCCGGCCGTGCCCGCGCCCGCGTAGACCAGGCGGCCGCCGCGGGCCATCCGCTCGGCGGTGGCGTCGATGGCGGCGGCGATCTCGGGGAGCCGGTCGGCGACGGCGGCGGGGACGGTGGTGTCCTCGCCGTTCATCGTGCGGGCGATCTCCAGGGTGGACAGCCGGTCGATCTCGGCGAGTTCGGGGCGGAAGGCTTCGGTGGTCAGCGTGTCCAGCTGGGCGCGCAGCTGTGCGTACTCGGCGGGGGAGGTCATGGCGGTGGCGGCTCTTTCCGGGCTCGTACGGCTCTGTACGGGGGAGCGGAGGCGGCGGGCGGACGGGTGGATGCGTGGTCTCGTGCGGCCGGGGCCGGCGGGGCGGCGGGGCGGCGGACGGCCGTGTCCGGTCGGGCCCGGCGGGCGGCCGGTGGTCAGCGGTTGGGCGTACGGGGCGAGTGGCGGTGGGCGAGGGCTTCGTAGGAGGCGGACAGGGCGGGCGCGGCGGTCTCGTACGTACGCTGTGCGACACCGACGAACAGGCAGTCCACCACGAGCAGTTGGCTCGTCCGGGAGGACATGGCGGCCGGGCGCAGCTCGCTCTCCCGGGCGGTGGACGTGGCGAGGACGTGATCGGCGTACGAGGCGATGCCGCCGTCCGGGCGGCCGGTGATCGCGATGGTCGTCGCGCCCCGGTCGAAGGCCACCCGCAGCGGCTCTATGACGTCGGTCGTACGCCCTGAATGGGTGATCGCGATGGCCACGTCACCGGCGCGCATCTGGACCGCGTTCGTCACGGCGAGGTGCGGGTCGGAATGGGCGTGCGCTATCAGGCCGATCCGCAGCAGCTTCTGGACCAGGTCCTGGCCGACGAGGTTGGAAGCCCCTATGCCGTACACGTCGATGCGCCGGGCGGCGGCCAGCGCGCCGACCGCGGCCTCCAACTGCGTCAGGTCCAGCCCGGCGGCGGTGTCGGCCAGGCACTGCTGCTCCTCCTGGGCCAGCTTCGCCACCACGTCGGGCAGCGCGTCGTCGACCGCTATGTCGGCGGTGACGGCGGGCGCGCGGCCTGCGGCCTGCTGGGTGGCGAGGGCGGCGAGCGCGATGCGCAGGTCGCGGTAGCCCGGGTAGCCGAGCAGGCGCGAGGTCCGTACGACGGTGGCCTCGCTCGTGCCCGTACGTTCCGCGAGGCCGGTGACGGTCAGCGCGGCGCAGCCGGCCGGATCGCCCGCGACCGCCTCCGCGACCCGCTGCATGGAGCGGGTCATGGACGGCGCCAGCGTCCGCACCTTGGCGGCCAGGGCCGCGGGGGCGGGCGGGCTCTGGGCCGCCCGGACGGCGGCGCCGGAGTCCTTGAAAGTTTCCTTCAGCTCGGGGCTCACAGCTGAAAAGTAATTTCACCAGTGGTCCGCGTCAACACCCTGTGGACACCTGCGCGGGTTGTGGACGAACGGCCGGACGGGCCCGCGGCGCCTGGCCGGGCCGCCGTTGCGGGCGGCCGGAGCGGTTGTCGGTGGTGCGGGAGAGAATGGGGGCATGGAGCTCGAACAGGCACTGCACGCGGCCCGCGCGCTGGTCCTCGCGGATCTGGTGGCGGGCGAAGTCGCCGACGCGGAGATCGTCTCGCTCGTCGAGGATTCCGTGGCGCACCGCCGATGGTGGGTGGAGCAGTGGCCCGAGGGCGCCGAGTTCGTGGCCGGGCTGATAGCGCAGGACGTCCAGGACGCGCTCCTGGAGCGGTACGGCCGCTGGCCGCTGTGCCCCGTGTGCACGCACGGCGGCGACCCCCACGCCCTCGACGTCGAGCCCGAGTTGGGGCCCGACCCGCACTGGGTCTGCCCCAAGACGGCGGTGTCGGTGGCGCCGGTCGGCTCTCTCGGCGTCACCCATGGGGGCTGACGTGGCGCTCTACATCGACCCGCCGACCTGGCCCGGGCACGGCCGGATGTGGGCCCATCTGGTCAGCGACGCCTCGTTCGACGAACTGCACGCCTTCGCGGAACGCCTCGGCTGCCCCCGCCGGGCGTTCGACGGCGATCACTACGACATCCCGGCGGAGCGGCACGCGGACGCGGTGCGCGCGGGCGCGCGGGAGATCGGCAGCAAGGAGCTGGTGCGGCTGCTGCGGGAGGCCGGTCTGCGGCGGCCGAAGCGCCGGGAGGGCGGGGCGGTGGGGCCGGGTAAGTAGGCGGGCCGGGGAGGTGGGCGGGGCTGGTCGGGCCGGCCGGGCGAGGCAGTGGGCTGGGCCGGCGGAGCGGTGGGCGGGGGCGGGAGCGTGAGGCCGGGACCGGCGCCCGGACGGGTCGGGTGCCGCGTCCGGAACGACGAAGGCCCGCCCGGTGAGCGGGCGGGCCTGGCGTGGCCGGTGAGCGGGCGGCCTGGCGTGGCCGCGGGCGGTTGCGGCGGGGCCTCAGCCCCGGTCCGCCGCCCCGGCGGTCTCCGACACCCTGGCCGCTTCCGTCGTCCCGGCCGCCTCCGACGCCGCTGCCGTCCGCGCCGTCGTCCGCCGCGTGTCAGCCGAGGAGGCGACCAGGCGGGAAGCGCTCTTCGTACGGTGCAGCCGCAGCGCGACGAGCGTGGTGGCGACGCCCAGCGCCGCGAGTGCCGCGGCCGTCCAGGCGACGGCCGGGTAGCCCCAGCCCGCGCTGATGACGACTCCGCCGAGCCACGGCCCGACGGTGTTGCCCATGTTGAAGGCGGAGGTGGTGGTCGCGCCCGCCAGCGTCGGCGCGGCGGTCGCCACGTTGAACATCCGGGCGTTCAGGGCCGGCGCGGTGGCGAACGCGGTGACGCCGAGCAGCAGCGAGAGCGTGACGGCGGCGACGGGGCTGTGCGCGGTCAGGGCCAGCAGCGCCAGTACGGTCGCCGAGGCGCTGATGCCCCCGATGATCGTCCCGAAGGGGTGCGCGTCCGCTGTCCGGCCGCCGACGAACGTACCGATCAGCGCGCCGACGCCGAACAGCGCCAGTACGGTCGGCACGCTGCCCTCGGCCAGGCCCGCGGTGTCGGTCAGCAGCGGCGCCAGGTAGGAGAACAGCGCGAAGACCGCCGCGCCGTTCAGCGCGGTGCCGATCAGCGCCAGCCAGACCTGCTTGTCCCGGTAGATGCTCAGTTCGCGGCGGAGTGCGGGCCGCTCGTCACCGGTCGGCACGGCCGTCCGGGGCACCAGCGTGACCACGCCGACCAGGCCGATCGCCGAGAGGGCCGCCACCGCCCAGAAGGCGGACCGCCAGCCCGCGTGCTGCCCGAGCAGCGCGCCGGCCGGGACGCCCGCGATGTTGGCGATGCTCAGCCCGCCGACCATGACGGCCATCGCGCGGGCCCGCGCCGTGACCGGCACCAGCGACACCGCGACGGCCGCGCCGACCGCCCAGAACCCGGCGCAGGCGAGCGCGCTGACCACGCGGGAGACGAACAGCACGGCGTACGACGGTGCCACCGCGCCCGCGACCTGCCCGAGCCCGAAGACGGTGAGCAGGGCGATCAGCGTGGTGCGGCGGGGCAGTTGGAGGGTGGCGCCGGCGAGCACCGGCGCGCCGACCACCATGCCGATCGCGAAGGCGGAGACCAGGAGACCGGCCTGCGGAATGGACACCCCCATGTCCCGGGCCAGGGGCTGGAGGATGCCCGACAGCATGAATTCGCTGGTGCCGAGGGCGAAGACGGAGAGTCCGAGGACGTAGACGGCGAGGGGCATGCGGGCGTGATCGGGATGGTCTTGCATGTCACGCACGAACAGTGCCGATGCTCATGACATTCCCGGCCGCGGTGTCGGTCCCGGAACGGTACCGGGCGGTTCCGGACCGGTGGCCGGGTCGCGCCCCCGTGGCGTTTTGTCCCGTGGGCCCGGGGTACCCCGGCGGCTCCCCCCGGTCCGCACGGCGAGGAGGTCCGTATGAGGCGTACGAGGACGCTGGTCAGCGGCGTGCTGACGGGCATCGGCACGGCCGCGTTCATCGACGAGACGGTGTTCCACCAGCTGCTGCACTGGCACCACTTCTACGACAAGTCCACCACGGACGTCGGCCTGGTCTCCGACGGGCTGTTCCACGCGGGCAGCTGGCTCGCGATGGTGGCGGGCCTGGTCCTGTACGCGGACGTCCGGCGCCGCGGGACGCTGGTGCCCCCAGCGTGGTGGGGCGGGCTGCTCCTGGGGCTGGGCGGGTTCCAGCTCTACGACGGCACGTTCCAGCACAAGGGTCTGGGCATCCACCAGATCCGGTACGGCGTCGACCTGGCGCCGTACGACTGGACGTGGAACGGGATCGCCGTACTGCTCCTGGCAGCCGGCGCACTCCTGCTGGTGCGCGCCTCCCGTACGACACCACGCACCACGTCACCGCGGACCGAGTCGTCCGCCTCCTCGCGCGGCCGATGACGGCTGCCGCCCCGCCCCCGCTCTTCACCGGCGCCGTCACCGCCGCCGCCGTCCTCGGCTGCCTCGCCTATCTGGCCGCCGCGGCCCGGCTGCGCGCCCGCGGGGACGCCTGGCCGTACGGGCGCGACGCGCTGTTCTGCGCGGGCGGCGCGGTTCTCGTCGCGGGCGCCGCCGGGCCCTGGGGCGCCGCACCGCCGTTCACCGCCCACATGCTCACGCACCTGTGCGTCGGCATGGTCGCCCCGCTGCTCCTGGTGCTCGGCCGCCCGCTGACGCTGGTGCTGCGCACCGCGCCCGTACCCGCACGCCGCGGCCTGGTGGCCCTGACCCGTTCCCGCTGGGCGACGGCCTGGGCGCTGCCGCCGGTGGCGGCCCTGCTCGACTTCGGCGGGCTGTGGCTGCTGTACCGCACCCCGCTGCTGTCCGTCAGCCACCACAGTCCCTGGCTGGACACGATCGTGCACGTGCACATCCTGCTCGCCGGTCTGCTGTTCTCCTTCGGGCTGCTCGCCCTGGATCCCGTACGCCACCGCCCCGGCCCCGGCCTGCGGGCGGCCGTGCTGCTGGCCGCGGGCGCGGCGCACGCCGTCCTCGCCAAGTCCCTGTACGCGGCGGGCCCGCCCGGCACCTCCTTCGGCACCGCCGACCTGCGCCTGGCCTCGCAGGTCATGTACTACGGCGGCGATGCCGTCGAGCTGGCGCTGGCGGCCGTCGTGGCGTGCCAGTGGTACCGGGCGGAGGGGCGCGCACTGCGGCGCGAGCGGCGCACGGGCCGGCCGGGGGCGCGCGGCGCGGCGGCCGCCGCTACCCGGTGGTGAGCAGCTCCAGCTCGGTGGTCAGGTTGCGGCGGGCCACCCGCTCCCACTGCTGCTTGCCGTACGGCGTCCGGAAGAGGTCCGCCATGCCCAGGAGGTGGCGCAGCACCTCGGCGCGCCCGGCGCGGAACTCCCGGTCCGGCACGAACCCGTACTCCTCGCGGACGGCGGCGGCGTAGGCCGCGTACTGCTCGGGCGCTCCCGCCAGGACCGCCAGGTCCGCGTCGCACAGGGCCGCGCCGTTGTGGTCGTCGGGGGCCGGGTCGTGGCCCGCGGTGAGGCGTACGAGGCGGGCGACCTCGGCCGTACAGGCGTCGTCGATGCCCAGTTCGGGCAGTGCGCGCTCGGCGAGGGCGGCGCTGCGCTCCTCGTTCTCGGAGCGTTCGGGCCGGTAGACGGCGTCGTGGAACCAGGCGGCGAGGCGGACGGCGTCCCAGTCCACGGGCACGCCGGCGTCCAGGTCGGTCGCGTGCACGGCCAGCTCGTCGATGCGGTCCAGTACGGCGATGAGGTGGCCGGTGGTGTGGTACCGGCGCTGCGGCTCGGCCCAGCGGCCGAGCAGGTTGTCGGCGTACGGGGCCGGGTCGGGGTCGGCGGGGCCGCTGCCGCCCCGGGCGCCGGCGACGGCGGTGGCCCAGCGGTGGTGCAGGTCCGGGAAGGGGTCGGCGCCGCCCCCGAAGTGGGTGTGGGCCGTGCCGGACGGAGGTGTCGTGCGAGCCATGCGGCCCATTGTGCCCGTGCGGAGGTCAAGAGGGGGTTTCCGGTCGAGTACCGGGGCGTTGTGGTCCCGGCGGGCGGGGCGGCCCGTACCCTGGGATATTGGACTAGACCTGTCGCCCTCTCGCTGTCCGTGTCGGCATCCCGTCTCGTCCTGCTGAAGTCGTCACGTCGAAGGAATGGGGACCCATGACCAAGCGCGCACTCCTGGAGGTGATCGCGCTCGACGCCGCCGACGCGGTGGCCGCCCAGGCCGGCGGGGCGGACCGCCTCGAACTCGTCAGCGACATGGCCGCCGACGGGCTCACCCCGTCGCTGCGGACCGTCGCGGCGGTCCGGGCGGCCGTCGACATCCCGGTACGGGTGATGCTGCGGGCCGCCGACGGCTTCGCGGCGGGCGACGTCGACGCTCTGTGCGCGTCGGCCGCGGCACTGCGGGCCGAAGGCGCGGAGGAGTTCGTCCTCGGCTTCCTCGACGCGGACGGGCGTCCCGACCTGACGGCCGTCCGGGCGCTGGCCGCCGCGGTCGACGGCTGCCGGTGGACGTTCCACCGCGCCATCGACCGGGCCGCCGACCGCGGCGCGCTGCGCAAGGAACTGGCCGGGCTGCCCGGTCTCGACACGTACCTGACGGCGGGATCGCCCGCCGGCGTCGAGGACGGCCTGCCCACCCTGCTGGCCGAGCGCGCCCGTACGGCGGAGGGCGAGCCCGGCTACGAGCCGCAGCTCCTGATCGGCGGCGGGCTGGTCCTCGCCCACCTGCCGGAACTGCTGGCGGCCGGGGTGGACGCCTTCCACATCGGCGGCGCGGCCCGCCCCTCGGGGTGGGATGCGCCGGTCGACGCGGGGGCTGTGGCGGCGTGGCGGGAGGCGCTGGAGGGGGTGCCGGTCCAGGGGTGAGCGAAAGGGGGACGCGGGGGGGGGGGTTCCCCCCCGGAGAAGAAAAAACCACCCCCCCCCCCCCCCCCCCCCCCCCCCCCCCCCCCCCCCCCCCCCCCCCCCCACG
>NZ_JBVIBD010000015.1:147790-263972 GCF_055573595.1 Streptomyces sp. NPDC030165
GAGGGGGGTGGGGGGGGGGGGGGGGGGGGGGGGGGGGGGGGGCATGGTCGGGGGGGAGGGAGGGGGGGGAGGGGGGGTCCTTCTTCCGGAAGAAAAAACAAAACACCCGCCTCACCGCCCCCGTCTCACCCGGCCACCGCGCCCAGCCTCTCCGGCAGGGCCGCCGCGTGGACCACCGTCAGCCCGGAGACCGGCCGGGTCAGGCAGACGTACAGGCGGCGCAGGCCGGTGCGTTCGTCCGGCTCGCCGTCGACGATCGCGGCGGGCTCGTCGAGGACCACGTAGTCGTACTCCAGGCCCTTGGCGAGCGTGGCCGGGACCAGCGTCAGCCGGGCCTCGGCGGAGGTCTCCTCGCCGGGCGCCAGGACGGCCAGGCCCGCCGCGTCCAGCGCCGCGCGCAGGGCGGGCAGCCGGGCCTCGGCCGCGATCAGACCGACCGATCCTTCCTTGGCCAGCGCTTCGCGGCAGGCGGCGATGACCGCGGCCTCCAGCTCCGCCGCCGGCACCGGCCGGATCGTGAAGTCCCCCGCGGACTCACGGATCGAGGTGGCCTCGGTCAGGTCGGGCGCGATCGCGGGCAGCAGCCGCGAGGCGTACGCGATCACCTCGCGCGGCACGCGGAAGCCCAGCGTCAGCTCCTCGATCCGCGCCCCCGGCTTGCCCAGGTGGGCCAGCGCCTCCTCCCACGTGTCGGTGGACCACGGCGTGGTGCCCTGCGCGATGTCGCCCAGGATCGTCGCCGAACCGGTCGAACAACGCCGGCCCACCGCCCGGTACTGCATCGGCGACAGGTCCTGCGCCTCGTCCAGCACCACGTGGCCCAGGGAGTGCGTACGGGTGACCAGATCCGCCGCCTCGTCGATCAGCACCGCGTCCGCCGCCGACCACTTGGCGCTCTTCACGCTGCGCGCCGGCTTCGCCCACAGGATCGTCTTCTGTTCCTCCGGCGTCAGGATGCCCGCCGCCTGCTCGGCCAGGAACTCCGCGTCACCCAGCAGCCGCAGCACCACCTTGGCCGGGTCGACCGGCGGCCACACCTCCTTGACCACGGCCTTGACCGCCGCGTTGCGCGCCACCGCGTCCTGCACCCGGTCGTCCGGCGCCTCGCCCGCCTGCTCCATCCGTACGAGCACCGCGTGCGCGATGCGCTGCGGCAGCGCCTCCCGGGCCGCGCCGTAGCGGATGTCGCGGCGCAGCAGCTCCTCGACGATCTCCTCGATCTCGTACGCCGGCACCCGCCAGCGCCGCGAACCGCGCACCACCACGCACGCCTCGGACGGCGTGCGCACGTGCGACCACACCGCCCGCCGCAGCACCTCCGCCAGCCGCGCGTCGCCCTTGACCGTCGCCGCCGCCGCGTCGTCCGTGCCCCGCACCTCGACGTGCGCCACCAGGTCGTCGACGGTGGCCTGCTTGACCTCCAACTCGCCCAGCGCGGGCAGCACCTGCTCGATGTAGTGCAGGAACGAGCGGTTCGGTCCGATGACGAGCGTGCCGGACCGGGCGAGGCGCTCACGGTGCGCGTACAGCAGGTACGCGACCCGGTGCAGGCCCACCGCGGTCTTGCCGGTGCCCGGCGCCCCCTGGACGCAGACCGTACCGCCGATCCCGGCGCGCACGATCTCGTCCTGCTCCGGCTGGATCGTCGCCACGATGTCGCGCATCGGGCCCACCCGCGGCCGTTCGATCTCGGACTGGAGCAGCTGGCTGTGCCGTTCCGCCTCGGACGGGTCGGTCAGGTGCTCGTCCTCGTAGGCGGTCAGCTGCCCGCCCGTGTAACCGAAGCGGCGGCGCAGCCTGAGGTCCATCGGGTCCTTCTTGGAGGCCCGGTAGAACGGCTGCGAGACCGGCGCGCGCCAGTCGATGACCATGGGGTCGCCGTCGGCGTCGTGGACGTGCCGGCGGCCGATGTAGAAGTTCTCGCCCTGAGCGCCCTCGGCGGCGTCCACGCCCGGGGCGTGCAGGTAGTCCAGGCGCCCGAAGAAGAGCGGGGTGTGGGCGAGGTCGGCGAGTGCCTTGATACGGGCGTCGACCTCGCCCTGGAGCACTTCGGCGTTGACCCAGTTCGCGGTCACGTCGGCGATGTTCAGCGCCTCGGCGTCCGCGCGCATGGCGCGCAGCGCGGCCCGGGAGCCGGCGAGGTGGGCGCGTTCGCGTTCCAGGGGGTCCGGCTGGTCGTGGGACCGGGTCCGGGTACGGCCTTGGGGCTCGGTACGGTCCTGGGGCTGGGCGGGCGCCTGGTCGTGGGCGTGCGAGGGCACGGTGTTGCCTCCGGCGGATCCGGCTACGTACGTACGTGACGGCGTACTCGTAGGCGTCTTCGGGTGCTTTCAGATGCGTGCAGATGCGTTCGGAATCGTGAAGCGAGAAGCCGGCCGGTTTCCGTGCGGCCGGTGGCACTCCGCTGGGGGAGGCGGGCAGACCGGCGATTGTAGCCAGCAGCTATCGGGGACGCCAACGGTTTTCCACGGCGGGGCCGACCTGCGGTGACGGGGTACTCCCGGCACCCGAGTCGCGACGGCCCCTGAACTTTCCGCCCGTCCACGTCCATCTCCCGTAGGGGTCGGCATGGGTCCAGGGACTGACCGAAGTCCGGTGCGGGATGGGCCCGTGGGCCGATGTGCGGGCCCCGCGCGAAAACCATCATGGAGTCATGAGCAGCGCAACCATCACCCCAGCCACCCTGCCCCCGACCCACGGCGCCACCGCCCTCGGCGCGGACGCGGACCGTGAGCCGCGCTCCCACGAGCAGCGGCACACGGTCGGCAACGTCTTCCGCGCGGTCAAGGTCTTCGCCGCCGCCGCGGTCGGCGTCGTCCTCCTCGGGGAGTACGCGGACGACTGAGCCGCGCTCCGGGGGCGTGCCCCGTCTGCCCGCCTTCCCGCCCGCGGGCCTTCTCCCTCGTGCCTTTCGGCCCTCTCCCGCCTGTAGGCCCTCCGGCCCGTAGGGCCTCTCCCGCCCCTGTCGGCCACCCAACCAGCAACCGGATGACCGGAAACCGTTACAAACAGTCGGTCTCGATCGACTAGCGTCACCGCAGACAGCGTGCGTCCGGCGACGAGGAGGGGCTCAACAAGTGTCTGCCGCCGAGGGGACGCGGTCGCTACCGCACAGACGGCCGTGGACGCGGCACCTCACACACCCGGACAGGAAGACGGTCGCCGCGGCGGTACTGCTCGTGGTGTCACTGGCCGCGCTGGCCACCGTATTCCAGCTGGTAAGCCTGTCCATGTCGGACATAGTGGTCTACCGTGCCGAAGGTGAGGCCGCGGCGACCGGCGGTGACCTGTACGGCTTCACCGTCACCGAGTGGAACCTCCCCGCGACGTACCCGCCCTTCGCCGCCCTGCTGTTCATCCCGACGACCTGGCTCCCGGTCGGTGCTCTCAAGGTCGCCTCCGTCCTCGTCAACGTGGCCCTCGTCCCGGTCCTGCTGCACCTCTCGTACAAGGCCGCGTACGCCACCGGCACCAGCGACCCCGCGGGCGCGTCCCGGCTGCGGCGCGCGCGGACCCTGCCCGCCGTGCTCGTCGCCACCGCATGCGCCATCTGGCTCGAACCGTTCTTCCAGACGCTCGTCTTCGGACAGATCAACATCGCCCTGACCTGCCTCGTCCTGTGGGACCTGGCCCGCCCGGACGGTGCCCGCCTGAAGGGGTTCGCCGTCGGCCTCGCCACGGGCATCAAGCTCACCCCGGCCGTCTTCGCCGTCTACCTGCTGATCACCGGCCGGGTACGGGCCGCCTGCACCGCCCTGGCCGGCTTCGTCTGCTCCGTGCTGCTCGGGGTGCTCGTCCTGCCGGACGCCAGTGTGGAGTTCTGGACGCGGCGGATGTTCGAGACCGGCCGGGTCGGCAAGGCGTGGATCGTCGACAACCAGTCCCTGCAAGGCATGCTGGCCCGCTGCCTGCACACCGAGGAACCGGGCCTGCTGTGGGCGGGCGCGGCGCTGCTGACCGGCATGGCCGGACTCCTCGTCGCCCGCCGCGTGTACCTGCGGCGCGGCCTGGACTCCTGGGGCGTGCTGTGCACCGCCGTCACGGCCCTGCTCGTCTCGCCGATCAGCTGGTCCCACCACTGGGTGTGGTGCGTGCCGCTGCTGGTCGCCCTCGGGGCGCACATCCGCGGCGTACGGTGGCGCCGGGTGCTGCTCACGGTCGTGGCGCTCGCCTTCATGGCCCGCACGATGTGGGTGCTCCCGCACCAAGGCGACCTCGACCTGCGGTTCTCCTGGTGGCAGCAGCCGCTGGCGGCCCCGTACCCGGTCCTGGGACTGGCGATGCTGGCGGCGGTGGCCTGGTGGAGCCGCCGGCCCCCGGCCGCCCCGCCGACCGCCCTGGCCCGCCGCCCGTTCCCCCTGCCGCGCAGCGCCCGCCGCTCCCCGGAACTGAGCGCCTACACCCCCGAACGCTGACACCGCCCGGGGACGGGCCCACCGCTCACCCCTCAGCCAACAGCTCGGTCGCGTCCACGATCCGGTACGCGTACCCCTGCTCCGCCAGGAAGCGCTGCCGGTGCGCCGCGAAGTCCTGGTCGACGGTGTCGCGGGCGACGACCGAGTAGAACCGCGCCTCGTGCCCGTCCGCCTTGGGCCGCAGCACCCGCCCCAGCCGCTGCGCCTCCTCCTGCCGGGACCCGAACGTGCCCGACACCTGGATCGCGACCGTCGCCTCCGGCAGGTCGACCGAGAAGTTGGCGACCTTGGAGACGACCAGCACCGAGATCTCGCCCTCCCGGAACGCGTCGAAGAGCTTCTCGCGCTGCGCGTTGGTCGTCTCCCCCTTGATGACCGGTGCCCCCAGGTGCTCACCCAGCTCGTCGAGCTGGTCGATGTACTGCCCGATCACCAGGGTCTGCTCGCCCTTGTGCCGCCGCACCAGCGACTCGGTCACGCTCTGCTTGCTGGCCGTCGTCGCGCAGTACCGGTACTTCTCCTCCGGCTCGGCCGTCGCGTACGCCAGCCGCTCCGACTCGGTCAGGTTGACCCGTACCTCGACACAGTCCGCCGGCGCGATGTACCCCTGCGCCTCGATCTCCTTCCACGGCGCGTCGAAGCGCTTCGGACCGATCAGCGAGAAGACGTCCGACTCGCGCCCGTCCTCCCGTACGAGCGTCGCGGTCAGCCCCAGCCGCCGCCGCGCCTGAAGATCCGCGGTGAACTTGAAGACCGGCGCCGGCAGCAGGTGCACCTCGTCGTAGACGATCAGCCCCCAGTCCCGCGAGTCGAACAGCTCCAGGTGCGGGTAGACGCCCTTCCGCTTGGTCGTCAGCACCTGGTACGTGGCGATCGTGACCGGCCGGATCTCCTTCTTCGTACCGCTGTACTCACCGACCTCGTCCTCGGTCAGCGACGTCCGCTTCACCAGCTCGTGCTTCCACTGCCGCGCCGAGACGGTGTTGGTGACCAGGATCAGCGTGGTCGCCTTGGCCCGCGCCATCGCACCGGCCCCCACCAGCGTCTTCCCCGCGCCACAGGGCAGCACCACGACACCCGACCCGCCGTGCCAGAACCCTTCGACGGCGTGCTCCTGATAAGGCCGCAGCGCCCAGCCCTGCTCGTCCAGCTCGATCGGATGCGCCTCGCCGTCCACGTACCCGGCCAGGTCCTCGGCCGGCCAGCCCAGCTTGAGCAGCGTCTGCTTGATCTGCCCGCGCTCGGACGGATGCACCACCACCGTGTCCGGGTCCAGCCGCGCCCCCACCAGCGGCTGCATCTTCTTCGACCGCAGGACCTCCTCCAGCACCGGCCGGTCGGTGGTGGTGAGCACCAGTCCGTGCGCCGGGTGCTTGCTCAGCGTCAGCCGCCCGTACCGCGACATCGTCTCGGCGATGTCCACCAGCAGCGCATGCGGCACCGGATACCGCGAGAACCCGACCAGCGCGTCCACGACCTGCTCGGCGTCGTGCCCGGCGGCCCGCGCGTTCCACAGCCCGAGCGGCGTCACCCGGTACGTGTGCATGTGCTCCGGCGCCCGCTCCAGCTCCGCGAACGGCGCGATGGCCCGCCGGCACGCCTCCGCCTGCTCGTGGTCGACTTCCAGCAGCAGCGTCTTGTCGCTCTGGACGATGAGAGGTCCGTTCACGCGCCTCGCCTTTCGCGTCACCTGCACCCGGCCGTTCCCCAGCCCGACCGCGGCACCCGGCCGTCCGTACGGCCAAACGTCCAGTGTGCCGCATGCGCGAGCGATCACCTCCGGCTCTTCGGGCACGGACCGACGGCGCGGGCGCTGCCGGCGGCACGGCCGGCGAGCGCAGCAGCGCACTCAGGGCCCGGTGCGGGTGATCTGTCTGTGGGTAGGTGAGGGCCGCGCGGCCTCTGGACACGGCCGGCCGGGGCGCGTGAGCGGAGCGCTGTCAAGCCGGCGGCGCGATGTCAGTGGCGAATGCCACACTGATGACGATGGTTCCCGCTGAGGAGGTGGCGTGATGAGCGTTGCACACGAGGATCACTACGGCCCCTGGACGATAGAGCAGGTCCTGGCTCTGGGGGAGGACCGTGGTCAGCGTCGCGAATTGATGGGGGAAGCGCTCTTGATGTCACCAGCTCCGGGAGCCAAGCACCAGCGGGCGTCGTCTCGTCTGTGGCAGACGCTGGACGCCGCCGTCGAAGCGGAGGGCGCTCCGGTCGAGGTGCTGGAGGCGGTCAACGTGATCCTGCCCGACGGCCTCTTCATCCCGGACATCGCTGTGGTGGATGCCGCCGCCGCCGATCAGGACCCGGTCAATTTCGACGCCGAGGCCGTGCTGCTGGTGGTCGAGATCGTCTCGCCGTCGTCGTCCGGGCGCCGTACCGACCGGCTGCTCAAGCCGCCGTATTACGCGGAGGCCGGGATCGAGCACCTGTGGCGGCTGGAGCTGGAGCCCGTGCCGACCCTGGTCGTCTGCGAGCTGGAGAACGGCCGCTACGTGGAGCGCGCCGTGGCCGAGGCCGGGCGCGTGACGCTGATCGAGAAGCCGCTTCCGGTCGAGGTGGACCCTGGGGCTCTGGTGCGGCAGAGGCGCTGACGGTTCCGGGGCCGGGAGACCGGCCCCGCGACCGGCTCCCACCCGCCTCCGCGCCCCTCAGGAAGCCGTCTCGTCCGCCAGCTCCGCCACGCCCGTGATGCGGTGCAGGGGGAAGGTGCGGACCTCGTCGGCGGTGTGGTCGTAGGCGGTGACGAAGCCGCCTTCGACGCGGACGGGGGCGATGACGCGCTGGCTGGCGGCGCCGTCGGCGTTGACGTAGCCGATCCAGAGGGTGGCGTCGGTCAGGACGGCGGCCTGCATGGTGGCGAGGGTTTCGGCGGAGGTGGTGCGCGGGAGGGCGCCGGGGGCCGGGGCGGGGGTGTTCGTGGGCTTGCGTTCGGCGGTGGCGGCCAGGTCGCCGGCTCGGATGGCGCGGACCGCCGCTTCGAGGAGGGTGGTGTCGGGGGCGGGCGGGCCCTCGGGGACCGGGGCGGGCGCGGTGCGCGGCGGGGTGCGGTAGGCGTCCGGGCGGGCGATGAGGACGTCGCCCTCGGCGGATTCGGCGGCGGGGGCGTAGCCCATCGCCCGGAGGCCCTCCAGGAGCTGGTCGGGCGGGGCGGCCGAGGCGAGCACGGTCGGGGCGAGCCGGCGCAGGCGCAGGCCGACGGCGCGGCGGTCGGCGAGGATCTCGGTGAGGAGCGCGTCGTCGTCACAGCGTACGTACGCGGAGGCCGCGCCGACGCGGAGCCGGCCGTGGCGTCGGGCCACGTCGTCGATGAGGTAGGCGAGCGGCTGCGGCACCGGGGTGCGGGAGTGCGCGGAGAGGAAGGACTGCAGCTCGGCGGCGGAGCGGCCGGCGTCCAGGGCGCGGCGTACGGAGGCCGGGGTGAAGCGGTAGACGGTGGCGCCGCCCTTGGACTCGATGTCGGCGAGCACGCCGAGCGCGTCGGCGAGGGGGCGTTCGAGAGGGCCGGGGGCGACGGCGGTCAGGTCGGCCTGGAGCAGGACGTGGTCGAGGGGTTCGGGGAGGAGGGGGGCGAGGAGGGCGGCGGCGCGGGTGGTGGGGTCCTCGGCGCTGGGGGAGCCGGCGCCGGGCTCGGTGCCGGCTTGCAGGAGGGCGCGGGTGTGGGTGGCCAGGGCGCCGCGGCCGGTGATGCCGAGGAGTTCGGCTTCGGTGAGCGTCCACCGGGCGATCCGGGAGCGCAGGTCGTCGGCGGCGGGCGGCGTGGAGGCCGTGGCCGCGTTGCGTGCGGCGTCGGTGTCCGGGGCGGGGGTGGATGCGGGGGCCGCGTCGGGGCGGCGGGCGGCGCTTGTCCTCGTGCCGCTGGTCGTGGCGGGGGCCGGTGCCTGGGCCGCGCCGCGTAGCGGGCGTTCCCAGCGGAGGCGGTCCAGTACGGCTTCGGCCGGTACGGACGTGCCGGGGGCCAGGGAGGCGAGCAGGGTGAGCGTCCGGCGGCGTACCTCGGGGGCCGCGGAACGGTCGAGGTGGGGGCCGAGCGCGGACAGCGTGCGGCCCTTCGGGTCGGGGGTGCCGACCAGTCCTGCCGTACGGGTCGCCGCCAGCCAGGATGCCGCCAGCCGGGCCCAGCGCTGCTCCGCCGGGAGCTGGCGCCAGTCCTCGGCGGCGGGGGTGGGCGCGTACCGTTCGTCGGCTTCGCCGTCGGACGCCAGCAGCCCGGCGCCGTAGGCCAGTTCGAGCCAGAACGCGGCGGTCTGTTCGGTGACGTCCAGGGCGGCGGCGGTCCGCTTGAGATCGCGGACCGACAGGCCCCCGGCGCGCAGGACGCCCGGGCCGCCGAGGTCCCACTCCTTGAGCAGTTCCTCGACGGTGGCCAGCGCGGTGAACGCCTGGCTGGCGGCGGCGCTGTCCACAAGCTGTGGATCGCGTTCGGTGGTGGGCGCGAGGGCGGGCGGCAACGGCTCGGGCACACGGTGCGCGCGCCCGGCGCGCAGGTGGAGCGCTGCCTCACGGGGGAGAACGACGTTGCGCGGCCCGGCGGGCAGCAGCAGCCCGCGGTCCAGCAGCCATTGCAGGTGCGCGGCGGGCCGGTCCGTGACGGCCCCGTACGGCGGCCCCCAGACCAGCCGGTCCAGTACGGCGCGCGCCTCGTCGGGCGCTTCACCGAGCAGCGCGGCCATCCGCGTACGGTCCTCGAACAGCCCGGTCAGGGCGGCGACGGCGGTCACCGGGTCGTGGGTCGCGGCCAGTCCGGCGGCGGCCAGGATCTCCTGGAGGCGGCCGGGCGACATGCCGGACGTGGCTTCGGCGACGGTCGGGCCCAGGCCGGTGGGGGAGGGGTGCGCGGGTCCGGGCGCGAGCAGCTCGCGGGCCGTACGGACGAGGCGCAGCCGGTCGTCGCCGCCCCAGACCAGGGCCTGGCCGCGCAGGGTGCGCAGGGCGCGGGGCAGTTCGGCGGCGATGGCGGAGGCCAGGGCCGGAACTTCCCCTTCCGGGCCGTCCGCCCCGCCCGTCCCCGCGTCCCCCGCCATCAGCGCGAGCAGCGTCTCGTACGGGCAGGGGTCCGGTGCCACCGCCAGCGCCTCGGCGGTCTGCAGCGCGAAGCGGTCCAGGCGCTCCACCGCCCGGACGACCGAGGCGCGGGTGCCGGCCCGGGTGGCGAGCTGGGTCAGGTCGCCGGGGACCGGGTTGAGGAGGTCGGGGCGGGCCCGCAGCAGGTCGGCGAGCCCGCTGTCGGGGCGGGTGCGGAGCTCTTCGGCGAGCGTGCGGGGTGTTTCACTCATCCGCTACACGGTAGCGGGGGCGTGTGACGATGGCGGGTGCGGCGCCGCGCCGCCGACACCGGCCGCTACGTACCGCACGCGGGCCGGTCGGCCTCGCCACCCCCGTGGGAAGGGCGATCGGGGGTACGGTCTCGGGAGGGAACCGGGCTGTGCCACAGGGGATTTCGTGGGGATCGAGAGCGACCAGCTGGTCTTTGACTATCTGAGCCGGGTCGGGGATCTGGCCCAGCGGCGCGGGCTGTCCTCCGGGGCGCGGATGCGCCTGGTGGCCGAGTTGCGGGCGCAGGTGGACGCAGCGAAGCCGGACACGGTGCCCGGGGTCAGACGCGTGCTGGCCCGGCTGGGTACGCCCGAGGCGGTGGTGACGGCGGCGGGCGGCAGCGGCCCGCCGGCCACGCGGACGCCGCCGGCCGGGGCGGAACCGCCGCCGCGGCCGGGCCTGCGCGACAAGCTGGGCGGGGCCGCGCGCCGCTTCGGCCAGGGTGACGGAACGGGCAGCGGTACGGACGGCGGTAAGGGCGCCCCCGGAGAGGCGAGCGGAACCGTCGGTTCCGACGGCCCGGACGGCGGCACGGCCAAGAGCGACGGCTCGACCAGGAACACCGGCTCGACCAGGAGCGGCGGTCTCCCGGGCCTGTCCGGTCTGGGCGAAGGGCTGCGCGGTCTCGCCGGCAAGGTCCCCGCGCCGCGCGACGGCAGACGCCGCTCCGTCCGCGCGCGGGAGCCGGAGCCGCCGCCGGCCGCTTCCCCGCCGCACCTCGCGGGCTTCGACGAGCTCGGCGACAGCACCGTGGCCTTCGGCGAAGGGGCCGACGAGCCCGACTGGTGGCGCGTCGAGGAGAGCCCGTTCGGGCCGTACGGACCGTACGAGCCCGGCGAGACGGTGCCCGGCTTCATCGGCGGCATCGAGATCCCGGAGGTCCGTGAGCGCCCGCCGGGCGAGCGGAAGGACGGCCCGCTGTCCCTGGAGAAGGGCGAGCGGGGCGAGGACGGCGAGGCGGACGACGAGGAGGCCGAGGACGGGGAGACGGACGGCGAGCACGGCGAGGAGACGGCCGCAGAGCCGCGCGCCGGTGTGCTGCCCCGGGTGCTGCCCCGGGTCCTCGCGTGGCGGCGGCGGTCGGCCGCGCCCGAGCCGTACGCCGAGGAGCCCGAGCCGGCCGAGTACGTGCAGGCCGCGCGGCCGCCGCTCAGTCCCGTCCTGCTGCTGGCCGTGCTGCTGCTGGTCACGGGTGCGGTGCTGGGTTCGTGGCTGGCGCTGGCCGGTGGCTGGGTGATCGCGTACACGTCCCGGCGGCTGCCGCGCGGCGAGGCGAAGTTCGCGGCGCTCGGCGTGCCGGGGGTGATCGTGGGCGGGCTGATGGTGTGGCTGTGGGGCCGCGTGGACGGGCGGTGGGGCGAACCCATTGCCGAGGGGCAGCTGGGGCACGAGCTGGCCGGGGTGCTGCCGGTGATGGTGCGGGTCGCGGCGGTCGCCTCGGCGCTGTTCCTGGTGTGGCGGATGCGGCGGCAGCCGCGCTGAGCGCCGGGTGAGGCGGGCGGACCGTACGCGAACCGGCTCGCCCGTCCCGCCTGCTTCCTCGTCCCCCGCCTACTTCCTCGCCAGCTTCTCCTGCACCTGAGCCAGGATCTTGCCGGCCGCCGTGTAGCCGATGCCCTGGATCCACAGTTCGTCGTCGACGCGGAACGTGCGGCCGTTCCTGGCCGCCTTCATGTTCTTCCACAGCGCCCCGCCGGTGACCTGCGTCTCCTTGGACTTCTCGGGGCTGCCGTACGCCGTGTAGAAGACCGCGTCAGCGTCGGCCTTGTTGATCTGCTCCGCGCTGACCTCGATCATCATGCCGTCCGGCGCGTCCTGCACCACGCTGGTCGGGCCGGTGCCGACGTCGTCGAGGAGGGTGCCGATGTAGCTGCGGCAGCCGTAGATACGGGTGTCGGCGCCTTCGACGAAGCGGACGACGTTGGTGGTGGTGCGCTTGGCCGCCGCGGTCCCGCCGAGCGCCGCGGTGACCCGCTCGGCGTGTGCCTCGTACGCGGCGGCCGCCCGTTTCGCCTCGGGGATCTTGCCCAGCGCGTCGGCGTGGGTGGCGAAGTTCTGCTTCCACGGATAGCCGGTGGTCTCCGTCATGACCGTGGGCGCGATGGCCTTCAGCTGCTCGTACCGTTTGCCGTCGCGCACCTTGCTGGTGAGGATCAGGTCGGGCTTGAGGGCGGCGACCGCCTCCAGGTTCGGCGCGCCGATCTTGCCGACGTCCTCGATGCCCGCGAGCTTGTCCTTCGGCAGGTAGTTCGGGAAGCCGCCGGCCACGTCGGAGCGGGTGGCGCCCACCGGGCGGACCCCGAGCGTGATCGCGGAGTCCAGCTCCGCGGTGTCCAGCACCACCACCCGCTTCGGCGCGTCGGGCACCGCGACCTCGCCCTGCGCCGTACGGACCTGGTGTGTGCCCCCGCCGGACGCGGGCCGCGCCCAGGTGGTGGCGGGCTGGGCCGGACAGTCGGCGGCCTCGGCCGAAGAGCCGCCGGAACTGCCGGTTCCGGACGAGCCGCCGGAACCGCCCGACCCGCAGGCGGCCAGCGTCATGGCAGCGGCCAGCGCGGTGGCCACGGACAGCACGGCACGGTGGCGCCCGGCCCGCTGACCCGGACGGAGGACTGCGGAGAGCGGCATGACAAGCCCTTTCGCTGGACTGGACGCACGACAACGCCGAACGCCCGACGAGCCGGCTCAGGAACGGCCCCGTACGACCGTGCCCTCCCCACCCGGAGCCTGCCAAGGCCGCCCCGGCACCACCAGGGGCGAGCCCGTCACCGGATCGGGTACGACCACCGACTCCAGCCCGAACACCTCGCGCACCAGCCCGGCCGTCACGACCGCCGACGGGCGCCCCTGCGCGACGATGCGCCCCTGCTTCATGGCGACCAGGTGGTCGGCGTAGCGCGCGGCCTGGTTGAGGTCGTGCAGGACGGCGACGACGGTGCGCCCCCGGTCGTGGTTGAGCTGCCGGATCAGATCCAGCACCTCGACCTGGTGCGAGATGTCCAGGTAGGTCGTCGGCTCGTCCAGGAGCAGAAGATCGGTCTCCTGGGCGAGCGCCATCGCGATCCACACACGCTGCCGCTGCCCGCCGGACAGTTCGTCCACCGGCCGGTCGGCGAGCTGCGCCACGTCCGTACGGTCCATGGCCTCGGCGACGGCCCGTTCGTCCGCCTCGGACCACTGCTGCCACCAGTGCTGGTGCGGCTGGCGGCCGCGCGAGACCAGGTCGGCGACGGTGATCGCCTCGGGCGCCACCGGGGACTGCGGCAGCAGCCCCACCGTCCGGGCGATCTTCCTGGTGGGGATGCGGGCCAGGTCCGCGCCGTCCAGCAGGACCGCGCCGCGGCGCGGCTTGAGCAGCCGGCCCAGCGCCCGCAGTAGCGTGGACTTGCCGCAGGCGTTGGGGCCGACGACGACCGTGACCGCGCCGTGCGGGATGTCGAGGTCGAGCCCGTCGACGACGGTGCGGTCCTCGTAGGCGAGCGTCAGATCCCGGGCCGTGAGCCGGCTGCCGAGGGGGCCTGCGTCCCCGGAGCCTCCCGCACCGATGAAGCCTCCCGCGCCTCCCGTGCCCCCGGCGTCCCCGGTGCCCCCGGTCTCCCGAACGCCCCCGCCGCCCTCCACGCCCTCCACGCCCTCGGTCACCCTCGTCCTCCCACGGCCCGGCTGCGCATGATCAGGTGGATCAGGTACGGGGCGCCGACGGCCGCGGTCAGCACACCCACCGGCAGTTCGGTCGGCGCGAGGAGCTTGCGGGCGAGCAGGTCGCCGAGGACGACGACGAACGCGCCGAGCAGCGCGGAGCACAGCAGCGGCAGCGGTGCCGTACGGGTCAGGCGGCGGGCGGTCTGCGGGGCGAGCAGCGCCACGAAATCGACCGGCCCGGCCGCGCCGGTCGCCGTCGACGCCAGCACCACGCCGAGCGCGACCAGGCCGAGCCGGGTGCGGTTCAGCCGTACGCCCAGCGCGGTCGCGGTGTCGTCGTCCATCGGGACGGCGCGCTGGGCGCGGGCCGCCCACAGGACGGCGGGCAGCAGCACCAACAGCGCCCAGCCGAGCGGCGCGGCCTCGGCCCAGCCGCGCCCGTTGAGCGAGCCGGTCATCCACACCTGCGCCTGCTGGGCGACGAGGTAGTCGCCCTTGGTGAGGAACAGGTGGGTGACCGAGCGCAGCGCGACGGCGATACCGATGCCGATCAGGACGAAGCGGGTGGCGTGCAGACCGCCGCGCCAGGCGAAGACGTAGCCGAGGGCGGCGGCGAGGACGCCGCCGGCGACCGACAGGTACGGCAGGACGGCGTACGAGGTGACGCCGTACGTCATCGCACCCACCGTCAGGGCGCTCGCGCCCTGGGTGACGCCGATGACGTCCGGGCTGGCGAGCGGGTTGCGGGCGACGGTCTGGATCAGTGCGCCCGCGACGCCGAACGCCGCGCCGACCAGCAGCCCGACCACCATCCGGGGCAGCCGCAGCGTGCCAACGACCAGCCCGGCGGGCGAGGGCCGCCCGAACGCGGCCCTCAGGGCCTCACCAGGGGCCACGAAGGACTCACCGACGCACAGGTATGCCAGGCAGACGACGGCGAGCAGCACGGCGAGCACGCCGGCGACAGCCACCGAGCGCCGGTGCACGAGGAAGGACGCGCGCCCGGCGCGCACGAGGGCGTACCCCGTGGGCCGCGCACGCCCCCGCCGCACCGCGGCACCGCATCCGGTCACCGGGGCCGTCATGCCGCCACCCCCCTCCGCCGCACCAGCACCACCAGGAACGGGACGCCGATCAGTGCCGTCATCACACCCGCCGGCACCTCCGACGGCGGGAACAGCACGCGCCCGGCGGTGTCCGAGACCAGCACGACGACCGGGCCGAACAGCGCCGCCACCGGCAGCAGCCAGCGGTGGCCGCCGCCCACGGCCGCGCGGGCGAGATGCGGTACGGCGAGGCCGACGAAGGCGATCGGCCCGGCGGCCGCGACGCCCGCGCCGGTCAGTACGGCCGCCCCGAGCCCGGCCACGACGCGTACGGCGGCGACGTTCTGCCCGAGCCCCCGCGCCACGTCGTCACCGAGCGCCAGCGCGTCCAGGCCGCGCGCGACGGACAGCACCAGCACCGCACCCGCCAGCAGGAACGGCCAGATCCGCGCGGCGACCTCACTGTCCCGGCCGGTCAGCGAACCGACCTGCCAGAACCGGAACTCGTCCAGCGCCGCGGCCTTCGTCGTCAGCACCGCCATCGTCACCGCGACGAGCAGCGCGTTGACCGCGGCCCCGGACAGCGCCAGCTTCACCGGCGTCGCGCCGCCGCGCCCGCGGGAGGCGATCGCGTACACGACGACCGCGGCGGCCCCGGCGCCCGCGAAGGCGAACCACACGTAACCGCCGAGAGTGTGCACCCCCAGGAAGGACAGCGCGAGGACCACGCCCACCGAGGCGCCCTGGCTGATCCCGAGGACACCCGGGTCGGCGATGGGATTACGGGTGATGCCCTGCATCGCCGTGCCCGCGAGGGCGAGCGCGGCGCCCACCATCAGCCCGATCAGCGTGCGCGGCAGCCGCAGGAAGCACACCACCTGCGCGGCATCGCCGTCCCCGCCGTACAGCAGCGCTCCGAGCACCTCGGACGGCGTGAACGGGCGGCTGCCGACCGCGAGCGAGAGGAGCACCGCCAACAGCAGGGCGAGCACCGCCACCGCCGTCCACCCGACGCGGCGCCTCACCACAAAGGCTCTGGGGCTGCTGGCCCGGACGACAGGCATCGGCTCCCTTTCGCGACGGCGCCGCGGCGCGGGGCGGGGTGCGGTCAGGAGGGTCTGGGTGCGCAGTCAGGAGGGGCCAGTGTAGGAGCCCGCCCCGCCGCCGTCATCGGCCACAATGGCCACCATGGCTTCGCACACCCCGGTACCCGATCCCACGGTCGCCACGGCCTCGCAGGCGCTCACGGTCGGCTTCGACCTGGACATGACGCTGATCGACTCGCGCCCCGGCATCAAGGCGGCCTACGAGGCGCTGTCCGCCGCGACGGGCACCTACGTCGACGCGGACGCGGCGATCACCCGGCTCGGTCCGCCGCTGGAGCAGGAGATCCGCCGGTGGTTCCCCGAGGAGCGGGTCGCGGAGATCAGCGACCTGTACCGGGAGCTGTACCCGACGCACGCGATCACCGGGACGCTCGCGATGCCGGGCGCCCGCGAGGCGGTGGCCGCCGTCCAGCGCCACGGCGGGCGGGCGATCGTGGTGACCGCGAAGTACGAGCCCAACGCCAAGCTGCACCTGGACCACCTGGACATCGGCGCGGACGCCGTCATCGGCTCGCTGTGGGCGGAGGCCAAGGCCGAGGCGCTGCGCGCGCACGGCGCGGCCGTCTACGTAGGCGACCACACCGGTGACGTACGCGGTGCGCGGACCGCCGACGCGCTGTCCGTCGCCGTGGCCACCGGCCCGTGCGACGCGGACGAGCTGCGCGCGGCCGGCGCGAACGTCCTCCTGGACGACCTGACCGGCTTCCCGGCCTGGCTGGAGGAGTACGTGGCGGAGCGGGCCCGGCGGAGCGCGTGAGTCCGCCCGACCCGGGCCTCTAGGCCGTGGAGGACTTCGCCTGCCGCCGCTGCGCCGCGACGGAACGCAGCACTCCGGCTGCGGCCACGACGAAGCCGACACCCATCAGCATGCAGACCCAGTAGAAGACGGACGGCAGCGGATCGGCCCCGATGAACAACGGGGCGACGGTGGCGAGAGTGGCCACCGCGCCAATCAGGAAAACAATCGCGCCGATCCGGACCAGCAGATCCCCGGCCTGGGGAGTTTCGTCAGACACACGACCAGGGTAAGTCCGGGCCAGAAGCGCGGGGGAACCACCCGGCGACGTCTTGTCACCGGGCACCGGACCATTAGCCTTGGGGGGTGGCGGGTCAGGTGGCCCGCTGCACTGCTATCCAGAGCTGTTTTCCCGCAGAACACGCAGAAAACACCGTAAACCGTAACCAGACCCCAGTGGTTTTCCGACGAGTACGAGGACGAGGACAGACGTGCCTACCGGCAAGGTCAAGTGGTTCAACAGCGAGAAGGGCTTCGGCTTTCTCTCCCGCGACGACGGCGGTGACGTCTTCGTGCACTCGTCGGTGCTGCCCGACGGCGTGGACGCACTCAAGCCGGGCCAGCGCGTCGAGTTCGGCGTGGTGGCCGGCCAGCGCGGTGACCAGGCGCTTTCGGTGACGATCCTCGACCCCGCGCCGTCGGTGGCGGCGGCCCAGCGCCGCAAGCCGGACGAGCTGGCGTCGATCGTGCAGGACCTCACCACGCTCCTGGAGAGCGTCACCCAGCAACTGGAGCGCGGCCGCTACCCCGACAAAGCGCACGGCTCGAAGATCGCCGGCATGCTCCGGGCGGTCGCCGACCAGCTGGACGTCTGACGACCGGCCCGTGAGCCGGGACGGTTCCGGCTAGCCGAAGTGCAGCGCATCGCGGCCGAGGGGCGGTACGAGCCCCTCGGCCGCGGCACGCGTGAGCAGGCCGCGCACGGCCGCGTAGCCGTCCTCGCCGAGGTCGGCGGTGAACTCGTTCACGTACAGGCCGATGTGCTGGTCGGCGACGGCCGGATCCATCTCCTGCGCGTGCTCCAGTACGTACGCACGCGACGCCTCGGTGTCGTCCCAGGCCATCCGTACCGACGCGCGGGCCGCCGCGGCCAGCTCACGCAGCCGCTCGGCGCCCAGCGACCGCTTGGCGATGATCGCGCCCAGCGGGATCGGCAGCCCCGTCGTGCGCTCCCAGTGCTCGCCCATGTCGGCGAGACAGCTCAGCCCGTAGTTCCGGTACGTGAAGCGGGCCTCGTGGATGACCAGCCCGGCGTCCACCCGGCCGTCCCGTACCGCCGGCATGATCTCGTCGAACGGCAGCACCTTGACCTCGCCGACGCCGCCCGGCACCTCGTCGGCCGCCCACAGCCGGAACAGCAGGTACGCGGTCGACCGCTCACTGGGCACCGCCACCGTCCTGCCGGCCAGGTCCTTGGCCTCGCCCGGCTCCCTGGTCAGCACCAGCGGGCCGCAGCCGCGCCCCAGCGCGCCGCCGCACGGCAGCAGCGCGTACTCCTCCAGCACCCACGGCAGCACCGCGTACGACACCTTCAGGATGTCCAGCTCGCCGCGCTCGGCCATGCCGTTGGTGATGTCGATGTCGGCGAAGGTGACGTCCAGCGCGGGCGCGCCCGGAACCTTGCCGTGCGCCCACGCGTGGAAGACGAAGGTGTCGTTCGGGCACGGCGAATAGGCGATCTTGAGCGCGTCGCTCATGGCGTCCTCCAGGAGGTCGGGGCCCCGGCCGCCGTCAGGACGCGGGGGAGCGCGGCGCAGGCGGCCGAGAGCGCGCCGAGCGCGTCCCCGATGCGCCACGCGGCGCGGTCGCGCGGGCCGACGGGGTTGGAGACCGTACGGATTTCGAGCACCGGCAAGCCCTGCGCGGCGGCGGCCTCGGCGACACCGAAGCCCTCCATCGCCTCGACGAGGGCACGCGGGTGGCGTGCGGCGAGGCGCGCGGCGTGCTCCGCGCTGCCGGTCACGGTCGAGACGGTGAGCACCGCGCCGCACGCGGCACCGGTGGCCGCGGCGAGGGCCCGTACGAGGTCCGGAGCCGGAGTGTGGACGACGGTCCCGAAGCCCAGCTCGGTCACCGGAACGAAGCCGTCCGGGGTCTCGGCGCCCAGGTCCGCGGCGACGATCTCGTCCGCGACGACCGCGGAACCGACCACGGCGCCGGGCCCGCCCGCGTCCGGGCCGGGCGCGAAACCGCCGCCGATCCCGGCGGAGATGACGAGGTCGTACCCGGCTCCGCCACAGATTCCGGCGGTCAGCGCGGTCGCCGTCCCGGCGGCAGCGGCGGCCGGGCCGACCCCGGCGGCGAGCACGTCGAGGACCACGCCGGCCGACTCGCCCGGGGCCGGCTCGCCTGCCCGTACCCGGTGCAGCGCGTAGCCGCCCGCGGGCAGCGCGACGGCCTCCGCGCCACCGTCACCGGCCACGCCCGCGACCACCGCGTCGCGCTCGGCCGCGACGGCGGTGACGACCAGGACACGCGTCACGGGCACCTCACCACCACCAGCCCCACGCGTACGTCAGCGGACTCAGGATTCCGCGCGCTTGAGCTTGACGTTCCACACGCCCGTGTACTTGCCGCCCTTGGTGGCCACGACGGACACCACGGTGGAATCGGCCAGACTACGGGTCTGCTGGTTGACGAAGAGCTGATCCGCGCTGCCGACCACCTGATACGTCTGCTTGCTGACATTGGTGATCGGGCTGTTGTTGGACAGCGCGATCCAGCCGTCCTCGGCCACGTCCGGCTCGACACCGAGCCGCAGCTTCTCACCCGGGTGCACGGTGAGCGTCTTCTTGGGCTCGGTCGTCAGGCACTTGGTGAACTCGGCCTGCGCCTTCTTGTCGCTGGCGGCCAGATCGCCGAGCACCTTGCCGTCGTCGTAGCAGGCGGCCTCGGCGGTCACGGTGTCCTTGCCGGCGGTCACCGTGGCGAGCGGAGTCGGCTTCTCACAGGCGGAGAGGGTGACGAGCCCCAGGGACACGGCACCGAGGGCGGCAGCGGCACGGCGGCCTGTACCCCAAGAAGAGAACGCGGTCATGCGGGCAGGCTATCGGTCGGCCCCGGTCACGCCACACGAGGGTGGGGCGCGCCGTGCCGCGCCGCGCCCAGCAGGCCCCGTACAGCCAGCAGCGCGCCCGTCGCCACCAGCGCCGCGGCCACCGCCAGCCCCACCGTCCCGTTCAGCGGCAGCGCGATCCCGACGGCCCCGCCGACCACCCAGGACAGCTGGAGCGTGGTCTCGGAACGCGCGAACGCCGACGTACGGACCACCTCCGGCACATCCCGCTGGATCACCGCGTCCAGCGACAGCTTCCCCAACGCCTGGCACAGCCCCGCCGACGCCGCCACGGCCGTCACCACCACGATCGCCAGCACCGCGTAGAAGACCGCCGCCGTGACCGCGACGGCCAGCGCCAGCCCCAGCACCACCGCGATGATCAGCTCCGGAGCCCGGTACCGCAGCCACGCGCCGACCGCCGTACCCAGCGCGTTGCCCGTACCCGCCGCCACCGCCACCAGCCCCAGCGAGACCTCCGGCCCCAGCCCGCCCAGCGGATGCTCGCGCAGCAGGAACGCCAGGAAGAACGTCAGCAGACCGGACAGCGACCGCAGCGCACCATTGGCCTGGAGACCGTGCAGCACGGACGGCCCGACCGTCCGCAGCCCCGGCCGCCGCCCGCCCGCCAGCGCCTTCCCCGGCCGCTCACCCGCCCCCTTCCCGGACCCCTCGGCGTCCTCCACGGACGTCAGCCGGGCCCGCCCCTCACCCTTGGCCGAGTCCACCTTGTGCGGCAGCGAGAACGACAGGAACGTGCCCGCCACGAACACCGCGCACGCCCCGTACAGCGGCCAGCCCGGCCCGATCAGATGCAGCCCGGCGCCCAGCGGCGCCGCCACCCCCGTCGCCAGCAGCCCGGCCAGCGTCACCCGCGAATTGGCCTTCACCAAAGAGATACGGGGCGGCAGCAGGCGCGGCACGACGGCGCTCCGCACCACTCCGTACGCCTTCGAAGACACCAATACACCCAGTGCCGCCGGATACAGCTCCAGCCCACCGCCCGCCACCGCACCCGACATGGTCAGCGCGAGCAGCGCGCGAGCCAGCATCGCCCCGGCCATCGCCGCCCGGCGGCCGTGCGGCACCCGGTCCAGCAGCGGCCCGATCACCGGAGCCAGCAGCGCGAACGGCGCCATCGTGACCGCCAGATAGAGCGCCACCCGGCCGCGCGCCTGATCCGTCGGCACCGAGAAGAACACCGTCGAAGCCAGCGCAACCGTGATCAACATGTCACCGGCCGAATTCACCGCGTGCAACTCGATCAGCTTGCCCAGACCCGACTCACCCGCGCCATGCGCGTGCGTGGCACGCCGTATGCCCCGCCCGGCCGCCGCGAACGGACGGCGCAGCGCCCGGCCCACAGCACGGCAGCCCCGGCCCGCCCGGCCGCCCTCCCGCCCCGGCCGCGTGGACGCCGACGAGGCCCGCGCCTCCTTGGGGACACGCGGGCCGGCGGAAATCCGCGAAGCCTTGGCGATCCGCGGGGCCCGGGCCGCCCTCCCGGCCCCCGGCTTGGGGACCCGCGACGCCCGCGACAACCGCGGCAACCTCGGCCTTCTCGACGCCCGTCCGGCAGCCACGCAGCAATACTGCCCCAACTCGCCCGGGACATGGCTCTTTCCTGGCCCTGTCGCGCCGGACCACACGGCCACCGGACGCTGCCGCTGACATTTGCCGCTCCCGGCGAGGGGTCGTACACCGTTGAAGGGGTAGCGTGTGTAGCGCGCCACCGGCGGTCGTTCTTGGCCGCGCGCCTTGCCGCGATCCCGCAGAATGGTTCGTAAGAGGTGCGCTCGACCGAGATGACCGGGCGCGGACGTCGACGCGGTCCCCAGGTCCGCTCCGCCCGCCCCGGCACGCCGGTCGTCCGGACAAGGACAGGACAGCTCCGGCTGGCGCACTCGTGAGACGGCGTGGAAGAGAGAATCGATTCTTGTGAGTGCTGCGATGCGAAGCCGTACCCCTGACCGCCTGTGCGCCGAGGCGGTCGACCTTGCCCGCACCGCGGCCGAGGAGGCCGCCGCGCCGGGCACGGTCGGCGAGCACGTCGACGCCGTCGCCGACGGGGACCGCGTCGTCACCCACCTGTTCGAATGCAAGGAGCCCGGCTACCGGGGCTGGCGCTGGGCCGTCACCGTCGCCCGCGCCTCCCGGGCCAAACACGTCACCCTCGACGAGTCCGTCCTCCTGCCCGGCCCCGACGCGCTCCTGGCCCCCGAATGGGTGCCCTGGAGCGAGCGGCTGCGCCCCGGTGACATGGGGCCCGGCGACCTGCTCCCCACCGAGGCCGAGGACCTCCGGCTGGAACAGGGCGCCGGGGGCGCCGGGAGCGCCGGAACCGAGGTCCCGCCGGGCGTCACCGACCTCGCGGACGCCGAGGACGCCGATGTCGAGCCCGGGTCGCCTGCCGCCCAGCCCGAGACGACCACGCGCGGCAGCGTTGCCGCGGTCGCGGAGGAGCTGGGCATGGGGCGCCCCCGCGTCCTCTCCCGCTACGGCCTGCACGCTGCGGCCGACCGCTGGGAGGAGGAGTACGGGCCCAAGACCGCCATGGCCCAGGCCGCCCCGGCCAACTGTGTCTCCTGCGGCTTCCTCGTACCCCTGGCCGGGTCGCTCCGCCAGGCCTTCGGCATCTGCGCCAACGAGTTCGGGCCTGCGGATGGGCACGTGGTGTCCCTCGGCTACGGCTGCGGGGGGCACTCCGAGGCCGCCGTCATGCCGAGGCCTCCGCGGCCGGCGCCGCCTGTCATTGACGAGACCGTGGTTGATCCTTTTGCTCTGCGGCCGGATCGGTCGGGGGGGTCTGTGGAGGACTCCGGGCCTTCCGAGGAGTTCGGGCACAGCTGAGGCGGGTGCCCGGGTGCGGGGGGGGGTTCGCGCTTCGCGCGGGATTTGCGCTGTCGCGCGGATCGCATTGCTTGGTTCTGGGGGGCGGGGGTGCGCAGGGGGCCAACTCTCCCCCAGCCTTCGGCCGGGGGGACCCCCACGGCACCGTTGAGCCCTACTAGTGCGGATTCGGTGTCCGGGTCCCCGGCTGCCTGCGGGGATGGCCCCCTACGCACCCCCTCGGGCCGATTTGGCGAGTCCGGGACAGCTGGGGGGAGTCTGTCGATGACCCTGGTGCCCGCTCTCCTGGGGGTGAGGTCCCTGGCGGTGGGGCGGGAAGGCAGCCCGTTGCCCGGCGCCCGGCATTGTCACGTGAGCACCGGTGGGCCGCAGCTACCCCAACACGTCCGCCGGATGGGGCTCGGCTTGTGCATGCCCCCAGCCCAGATGCTCGGAAAGCCGCAAACGGCGCGGGCTCGGGGACATACAGGGGTCTCCCCGCAGGCAGCCGGGTTCCCGGCTACCGAATCCGCACTGGAAGGGCTCAACGGTGCCGTGGGGGTCCCCCCGGCCGAAGGCTGGGGGAGAGTGACCCCTGTGTGGCCCCGAGCCCCCACCCACCGGACCGGCTGCGAACAAAAAGCCCGTCCGGCGTTTGAGGACACAGGAACGCGCACCCCCACCAGGACACACCTCCCAGTCGGACCCCCACGCCCCCGCCCCCACCCCCCACCCGGTAAAAAGAACAGTTCGGCATCGGAGGAACGGGAGAGAACGTGAGCGAAGCGGCAGAGGCAGATCCGTTCGGGACGGCTCGGCTGCGGCGGGGGGTGCTCGATGCCTGGGCGGCTTCGCCGGCCCGGTTCCGGGAGGACGCGAACGCCGAGGAGGATCTCGCGCTCGGCGGTTACCGCGACCGGCTCGCCGTGGAGCTGGCGCAGAACGCCTCGGACGCCGCGGCCCGCGCCGGTGTGCCCGGGCGGCTGCGGCTGACCCTGCAACCGGCCCGCGGCACCGACCCCGCCGTGCTGGTCGCCTCCAACACCGGCGCCCCCATCGACGCCACCGGCGTCGAATCGCTGGCCACGCTGCGCGCGTCCGCCAAGCGCGAGACCGAGGCCGCGGTCGCCGTCGGCCGTTTCGGCGTCGGCTTCTCGGCGGTGCTCGCGGTCAGTGACGAGCCCGCGCTGGTCGGCCGTACCGGCGGCGTCCGCTGGTCGCTGGCCGAGGCCCGGGAGCTGGCCGCCCAGTTCGCCGCGCACAGCCCCGGCCTCGGTGGTGAGCTGCGCCGCCGCGACGGCCACGTACCGGTGCTGCGCCTGCCCTTTCCCGCTGAGGGCAGTGCTCCGCAGGGTTACGACACCTCCGTCGTGCTGCCGTTGCGCGACGGCGCCGCGCACGAGCTGACGGTGCGCCTGCTGGCCGGTATCGACGCCGCGTTGCTGCTGACGCTGCCGGGGCTGGCCGAGGTCGTGGTGGAGACTCCGGACGGCGTACGGGAGATGCGGCGGCGCCAGGAGGGCGCGTACGTCGTCATCGAGGACAGTGAGCGCGGCACCTCGCGCTGGCGCGTCGTGAGCGAGAGCGGCGGGCTGGACGAGGCGCTGCTGGCGGACCGTCCGGTGGAGGAGCGGCTGCGCCCGTACTGGGCGGTGACGTGGGCGGTCCCGGTGGACGAGGAGGGCGCGCCGGCGCGCCCGGCGACCACGCCGGTCGTGCACGCGCCGACGCCGACCGACGAGCCGCAGGGCCTGCCGGGTCTGCTGATCGCGTCGTTCCCGCTGGAGCCGACGCGGCGGCGCGTCGCGCCAGGGGCGCTCACGGATCATCTCGTACGGCGCGCCGCCGAGGCGTACGCGTCGCTGCTGGCGGGCTGGCAGCCGGTGTCGGCGGGGACCATCGATCTCGTACCGGGCCCGCTGGGCAAGGGGGAGCTGGACAACGAACTGCGGCGGCAGGTGCTGGAGCTGCTGCCGCGGGTGCGGTTCCTGCCGAGCGCGGCGGCGCCTGCCACGGGGGCCGGACTGTCCCTTGAGGCGGTGCCGACAGCGTCCGGCCCTGATGAGCTGGCGCCCGGTGAGGGCGGTGGCTGGGGCGGTGCCCGGGGTGAGGAGGACGCGTACGTCCTGCGGCCTGTCGACGCCGAGCTGGTCGAGGGCGCCGGGGCGGACACGGTCCGGGTGCTGGCGGAGTTGTTCCCGAGCCTGCTGCCTGCCGGGCTGGAGCGCCGTCCGGAGCTGCGGGCGCTGGGTGTGGCGCGGGTGCCGCTGGGCGAGGTCGTGGACCGGCTGGCGGGTGTGGACCGGTCGCCGGCGTGGTGGTGGCGGCTGTACGACTCGCTGGCCGGTACGGATCCGGAGCGGCTGAGCGGGCTGCCGGTGCCGCTTGCGGGGCCCGCGGGTGAGGAGGGCCGGGCGGCGCGGACCACGATCGGTCCGCGGCAGGTGTTGCTGCCGCTCCGGGAGGGCGGCGGCGACGCGGCGGAGCGGCATGCGACGCTGGCCCGGCTGGGCCTGAAGGTCGCGCATCCGGACGCGGTGCACCCGTTGCTGGAGAAACTGGGGGCCACGCCGGCGAGTCCGCGTGCCGTTCTGACGACTCCGCAGGTGCGGGCGGCCGTCGCGGGCTCACTGGACGCGGCCGAGGACGATTACGCCTTCGGCTTCGACGGCGAGCCGGCCGGGCTCGGTGGTGAGGAGCTGGCGGAGGCCGTGCTCGGTCTCGTTCGGGATGCGCATCTGGCGCCTGGTGACGAGCCGTGGCTGGCCGCGCTCGCGCTGCCGGACGAGGACGGTGAGCCGGCACCGGCGGGTGAACTGGTGCTGCCGGGGAGTGACTTCGAACGGGTGATCCGGGAGGGTGAACTCGCGGCCGTCGATGCCGGGTTCGCGGAGCGCTGGGGGGAGCAGCCGCTGACCGCCGTCGGCGTGCTGGCGGGCTTCAGCCTCGTACGGGCTCCTGACGTGGTGCTGGACCCGGACGAGCTGGAGCCGCGGGACGGCGATTTCACCGAGCCGGACGACGTCGGCGTGCTGGATGCCGTGGACGTGTGGTGCGAGGACGTCCTGGACGGGCTGCCGGAGACGCCGGTGCCGCCGGTCGCGACGGAGATCGTGGCCGTACGGGATCTGGACCTGGTCGATGACGACGCGTGGCCGCAGGCGCTGGCGATGCTGTCGCGGCCGCCGCTGCGGGACGCGCTGACCGCGCCCGTACGGGTGCTGTTGCCGGACGGTACGACCGAGTCGGTGCGCCCGTATGCGGCGTGGTGGCTGCGCGGGCATCCGGTGCTGGACGGCCGCCGGCCGGCCGGTCTGCGGGCCGCGGGCGGCGATCCGCTGCTGGCGGGGCTGTACGAGTCGGCGGACGCGGGCGATGTGGACGCGCAGGTGCTGCGTGCCCTGGGCGTACGGACTTCCGTCGCGGCGCTCCTGGATGAGCCGGGCGGCGCCGCGGAGCTGCTGGCCCGTCTCGCGGACCCGGAGCGTGAGGTGGGCTCCGCGCAGCTGCATGCGCTGTACGGGGTGCTGGCGGATCTGGACCCCGAGCAGGTGACGCTGCCGGACGAGCTGCGGGCTGTCGTGGACGGTGAGGTACGGATCGTGGACGCGGCGGAGGCGGTCGTCGCGGACGCGCCGGACCTGATGCCGCTGGCCGCCGGCCTGCCGCTGTTGCCGGTGCGTCCGGCGTGTGCGGCGGAGCTGGCGGAGCTGTTCCAGGTTCGGCGGCTGAGTGAGGTCTTCGCGGCACCGGTGGCCTCGGAGGGGAGCCGGCACGAGGTTCCGGAGGCGGTGCGTACGCTGCTGGGCCCGGACACGCCGCGGTCGTACGTCGAGCACGGGGAACTGGCCGTCGAGGACGGTACCGAGCTCGACTGGCGCTGGACTCCGGACGGCACCCTCCATGCGGCAACCCTGGAAGGCGTCGCCGCGGGCCTCGCCTGGGCCGCCGGCCAGTGGCCCCGCCGCTTCGAGACGGCGGCGCTCCTGGAGGACCTGGACCGCGCGGAGGAGCTGGCGGAGGCGCGCTGGTTCGACTAGGTCGCTTCGGGGGTGGGGCGAGCGGTCTATGCCGGGAACCGCCGCCCGATCAGCCGCCATGCGATCTCCAGCAGGATCGCTGCCGCGGCGGCGATTCCCACGGCGGCCCACGGGAGGGTCGTGCCCACGAGTTTCAGGTCGAAGAAGTTCTGGAGCCAGGGGACGACGAGGACGATCAGGAAGCCGAGGGCCATGGCCAGGACCAGGCCGACGCGCCACCACGTGTACGGGCGGGCGATGATCGCCAGGACCCACATGGCGCTGAGGAAGAGGGTCAGGGTGGCGGCGCTGGTCTCGGCGGGGAGGGCGTCGGGGCCGGTGTAGTGGCTGCGGGCCAGGAGGTACGTGGCGAAGGCGGCGAGGCCGATGATCAGGCCGGAGGGGACGGCGTACCGCATCACGCGCCGTACGAAATGCGGTTTGGCGCGTTCCTTGTTGGGGGCGAGGGCGAGGAAGAAGGCGGGGACGCCGATGGTGAGGGTGGACAGCAGCGTCAGGTGGCGCGGCAGGTAGGGGTACGGGATCTGGCAGCAGGCGACGAGGATCGCCAGCAGCACCGAGTAGACGGTCTTGGTGAGGAAGAGGGTGGCGACGCGGGTGATGTTGCCGATCACCCGGCGGCCTTCGGCGACGACGGACGGCAGCGTCGCGAAGCTGTTGTCGAGCAGCACGATCTGGGCGACGGCCTTGGTGGCCTCGCTGCCCGCGCCCATGGAGACGCCGATGTCGGCGTCCTTGAGGGCGAGGACGTCGTTGACGCCGTCACCGGTCATGGCGACGGTGTGGCCGCGTGCCTGGAGCGCGCCGACCATGTCCCGCTTCTGCTGGGGCGTGACGCGGCCGAACACCGCGCCGTCTTCCAGGACCTTGCCCATCTCGTCCTGGTCGGCGGGGAGTTTGCGGGCGTCGACGGGGGATTCGGCTCCTGGCATGCCGAGTTTGCCGGCCACCGCGCCGACCGACACCGCGTTGTCGCCGGAGATGACCTTCGCCTGGACGCCCTGCTCCTCGAAGTAGCGCAGGGTGTCCATGGCGTCGGGGCGTAGCCGCTGTTCGAGGACGACCAGGGCGGTGGGCTGTACGTGGTCGGCGACGGAGGGGGTGTGCAGGTCCTGTTCGGCGTGGGCCAGCAGGAGGACGCGCAGGCCCTGGGCGTTCAGGTCTTCGATCTCGGTGAGCGCGTCGTCGCCGGCGGGGAGGAGGACGTCGGGGGCGCCGAGCAGCCAGGTGGTGTGTTCGCCGTGGGGGTCCTCCAGGGCCGCGCCGCTGTATTTGCGGGCTGAGGAGAAGGGCAGGGCGTCGGTGGACCGCCAGCCGTCATCGGCCGGGTAGGCGTCGATGATCGCCTGGAGGGAGGCGTTGGGGCGGGGGTCGGACGCCCCGAGGGCGCCGAGGATCTGCTTGATGCGGTCCTCGTCCGTACCGCCCAGCGGCCGCAGCTCGCTGACGTCCATGCCGCCTTCGGTGAGCGTGCCGGTCTTGTCCAGGCAGACCACGTCGACGCGGGCCAGGCCCTCGATCGCGGGCAACTCCTGGACCAGGCACTTCTTGCGGCCGAGCCGGATGACGCCGATCGCGAAGGCGACGGAGGTGAGCAGGACCAGGCCCTCGGGGATCATCGGGACGATGCCGGCGACCATCCGGCGCACCGCCTCGTCGCCCGCCATGTTCAGCGTGAACAGGTGGCTGAGGATGAGGCCGATCGCGGTCGGCACCATCATCCACGTCACGTACTTGAGGATCTGGCTGATGCCGCTGCGCAGCTCGGAGTGGACGAGGGTGAAGCGGGACGCCTCTTCGGCGAGCTGGGCGGCGTACGCCTCGCGCCCGACCTTGGTGGCGGTGAACGCGCCGCCGCCGGCGACGACGAAGCTGCCGGACATCATCTTCTCGCCGGGCTTCTTGACGACCGGGTCGGCCTCGCCGGTGAGCAGGGACTCGTCGATCTCCAGGCCGTCGCTCTCCAGGACCTCGCCGTCGACGATGACCTTGTCGCCGGGGCCGAGTTCGATGACGTCGCCGAGGACGACCTCGGAGGTGGGGATCTCGGCGGCTGTCCCGTCGCGCCGTACCGTCGGTTTGGACTCGCCTATGACGGCGAGGCTGTCCAGGGTCTTCTTGGCGCGCAGCTCCTGGATGATGCCGATGCCGGTGTTGGCGACGATGACGAAGCCGAACAGGCCGTCCTGGATCGGGCCGACGATCAGGATGATCACGAAGAGCACGCCGATGATGGCGTTGAAGCGGGTGAAGACGTTCGAGCGGACGATGTCGGCGGTGGAGCGCGAGGACCGTACGGGGACGTCGTTGACCTCGCCTCTGGCCACCCGCTCGGCGACCTCGGCGGCGCTCAGGCCGCGGTGGGCCGGCGTGGTGGCGGGCCCCTCCGCGGTTCCGGTGCCCGGCTCGGGTTCCTCGACTTCGGTCTTGGCCCGCTCAGTCATGCCTTCGACGTTACGGGCGGAACGGACGATTCACCCGCTGGATGCGGACAGGAAGGTGGCGGGAGTTGTTGGAGGGGTCCGCGTCAACCGGGGAGGGGTGGGGTGCGTCCCCGATCGGGTGGATTCGCCGGCGTGTGTCAGGACGCGTCGGCCGGGGCCCGGTCCGTGTCCGGCGCGATGGCCGCCGCCGCGCGCTTGATGGCGGCGTCGCGCTTGCGGACGTACCAGATGCCGAGGATGCCGAGACTGCCGCCGGCCAGGCAGGTCCACACCCACCAGGTGCGGTCGTGGTCGGCGAACCAGCCGTAGAAGGGGAGCTGGGCCAGGAAGAGCACGAACCAGATGATGGTGCCGCCGGTGATCGTGCCGACGACGGGACCCTCAAGAGGCTCCGGGGCCTCGCGCAGTTCGGACTTCTTCCACATGGGGCCAGCTTACGGGCAGCCGCCGACACGGCCGATACAAGGCCGGTTCCGTACGGGTGGCGGGCGGGCGGCGCTCCCGGCCGGGCCGTGGAAGGGCTCCGGCCCGTTCCATACCGGGGTCTACGCGCGGAGATAGCGATCATCGACTTGTTTATTCATACTGAACCTATCCGGTTCTGAATGGTTTGATTCGTCGAATCCTCCAATCTGATCCGGTTTGTTTGTGTTCTGGGCCCGATCCGGGGCCCCCACGCCTCTCCCAGGCCCGTACGACTGAGGTCCGCGCATGTCCCCCTCGGCCACCACGCCGGTCGACGCCGTCCAGAGCCCAGGCCCGCAGCAGCCCAAGAACGGTCTCGACCGGTTCTTCAAGATCTCCCAGCGGGGGTCCACGGTCTCCCGCGAGCTGCGCGGCGGTCTCGCCACCTTCTTCGCCATGGCGTACATCGTCGTGCTGAACCCGATCATCCTCGGCGCCGGCCAGGACAAGTTCGGGCACCAGCTGGACAACGGCCAGCTCGTCACCGCCACCGCGCTGATGGCCGGCCTGTCCACGATCCTGATGGGCGTCATCGGCAACGTGCCCATCGCCATCGCCGCCGGCCTCGGCATCAACGCCGTCGTCTCCCTCCAGCTCGCCCCCAAGATGAGCTGGCCGGACGCGATGGGCATGGTCGTGCTGGCCGGGCTGGTGCTGATGATCCTGGTCGCCTCCGGCCTGCGGCAGCGGGTCATGGACGCGATCCCCAACGGGCTGCGGCGCGCCATCGCGATCGGCATCGGCCTGTTCATCTCGCTGGTCGGTCTGGTCGACGCGGGCTTCGTCACCCGTAACCCGGACGCCGCGCACACCACCGTGCCGCTCGCGCTGGGCCAGGGCGGTCAGCTCCAGGGCTGGCCGGTACTGGTCTTCGTCGTCGGCCTGGCGCTGATGTTCCTCCTGACCGTACGCAAGACCAAGGGCGCGATCCTGATCGGCATGGTCGTGATGGCGGTCGTCGCGATCGTCGTCAACGCCGTCGCGGACATCCCCGACGCGAGCTGGGGCCTGGCGGTCCCGAACGTGCCGGACGGCATCGTGGGCGCGCCGGACTTCGGCCTGGTCGGCCAGATCAGCCTGTTCGGCGGTTTCGAGGAGGTCGGCCTGCTGACCGGCTGCCTCTTCGTCTTCACCGTGCTGCTGTCCGGCTTCTTCGACGCGATGGGCACGATCATCGGCGTCGGCGAGGAGGCCGGGCTGACCGACGAGGACGGCAACCTGCCCGGCATGGGCCGCATCCTGATGGTGGACGGCATCGCGGTCGCGGCCGGCGGTGTCGGCTCGGCCTCCGCCAACACCTGTTTCGTGGAGTCCACGGCGGGTGTCGGCGAGGGCGCCCGTACGGGGCTGGCGAACGTCGTGACCGGCGGGCTCTTCCTGCTGGCGCTGGTCTTCACGCCGCTGGCGACGGTCGTGCCGTCGCAGGCCGCGACGCCCGCGCTGCTGGTCGTCGGCTTCCTGATCATGTCGGCCAACGTCCGGGACATCGACTGGAGCGACTTCACGATCGCCGTCCCGGCGTTCCTGACGATCATCTCGATGCCGTTCACCTACAGCATCACCAACGGCATCGGCATGGGCGTGCTGGCCTTCATCCTGCTGCGGACGGCGACCGGCCGCTTCAAGGAGATCCCGTGGCTGCTGAACGCCGTGGGGGCGGCTTTCCTCGTCTACTTCCTGCTCAACCCGATCGAGCAGGTGCTGGGCGTCCACTGACGCCCGGCCGGGCGTCAGCGCCGGCGGTGCCCAAAGCGGCGGTTCTCAGAGCGGCGGCGCCGCGTAGAACCGTTCCGTCCGGTCCACCGACATCTTGAAACGTTCGTCGAAGTCTTCACGGATGAGCGTCCGGGTCACATAGTCCTGGACGCTCATTCCGCGTTTCGAGGCGTGCTGCCGCAGGCGCTCCAGCAGTTCCCCGTCCATCCGCAGGCTGAGCACTCCCGATCCCATACCGCCACGGTCCTCTCACGCCCTGGTCAGGCGGGTCACTTTCCGCTGCGTCCTCACTCGGAAGGGTGATGCGCAGGGGGGCGGATGTACGGGCTTTCATTAGAGAGGGTAATGAGTTATGCTAACGAACATGCCGGAACTGCCCCTTGGCGACGACGCTGCCGCCGACGCCGCCGCCGTGAACGCTCTGCGGTCCGCCGTGATGCGGCTGTCCCGCCGACTCAAGCACCAGCGGGTCGACGAGTCGCTCAGCCCCACCGAGATGTCGGTGCTCGGCACCCTCGCCCGGTGCGGTCACGCCACCCCTGGTGAGCTGGCCCGCAAGGAGCACGTCCAGCCGCCGTCGATGACCCGCATCGTCGCGATGCTGGAGGCCAAGGGCCTGGTCCGGCTCGAACCGCACCCGGACGACCGCCGCCAGAAGGTCGTCACCCAGACCGAACAGGCCGAGGCGATGCTCGAGGAGAGCCGCCGCAAACGCAACGCGTGGCTGGCCGAGCTGGCCTCCGGGCTGGACGAGGACGAGTGGGCCGCACTGCGGACCGCCGCACCCGTGCTGGAGAAGCTCGCCCAGCTGTAGAAACCGAGAGCCGAGGAGGCGAACCCACTTTGAGTACGGGATCCGGAGCAGACTCCGCCCCCGCACCGAACTCCCACGACACCACCGCCACCGACGCCGCGACCGCGCCCCCGACAGGCACCAAGGGCACCGCCGCCGAACCGCGCGGGGGCATGTTCCGGTCGCTGAGAGTCCGTAACTACCGTCTTTTCGCCACCGGCCAGGTCGTCTCCAACACCGGCACCTGGATGCAGCGCATCGCCCAGGACTGGCTGGTCGTCAGCATCACCGGTTCGTCCGCCGCCGTCGGCATCACCACCGCGCTCCAATTCCTGCCCATGCTGCTCTTCGGGCTGTACGGCGGGGTCATCGCCGACCGGGTCTCCAAGCGCAAGCTGCTGCTGGTCACCCAGGCCTCGATGGGCCTGACCGGCCTGGCGCTGGCCGTACTGACCCTCAGCGGAAACGTCGCGGTCTGGCACGTCTACTTGATGGCCTTCGTACTCGGCCTGATCACCGTCGTCGACAACCCGGCACGGCAGGCGTTCGTCGTCGAGATGGTCGGCCCCGACGACCTGCGCAACGCCGTCAGCCTGAACTCCGCCAACTTCCAGTCCGCCCGGCTGATCGGCCCCGCGGTGGCCGGCGCCCTGATCACCTCACTCGGCAGCGGCTGGGCCTTCCTCCTGAACGGCCTGTCCTTCCTCGCGCCGCTCGCCGGACTGCTGCTGATGCGCACCGGCGAGCTGCACAAGGTCGACCGCGCGCCGCGCGGCAAGGGCCAGCTGCGGGAGGGCGTGCGCTACGTCGCGGGCCACCCCGAGCTGATCTGGCCGATCGTCCTGATCGGCTTCATCGGCACCTTCGGCTTCAACTTCCCGATCTGGCTGACCGCCTTCGCCGACAAGGTCTTCCACGGCGGCGCCGGCATGTACGCCTGGTTCAACGGGCTGATGGCGGCCGGTTCGCTGGCGGGCGCGCTGCTCGCGGCCCGGCGCTCCACGTCGCGGCTGCGGCTGCTGGTGGGCGCGGCGCTGCTGTTCGGCGTCCTGGAGATGGCCGCGGCCCTCTCCCCGGCCGTCTGGATCTTCGGGGCGCTGCTGATCGTCATCGGCGTCGTCGGCCTGACGATCAACGTCACGGCCAACTCCAGCGTGCAGATGGCCACCGACCCGCTGATGCGCGGGCGGGTGATGAGCCTGTTCATGATGGTCTTCATGGGCGGTACGCCGCTGGGCGCGCCGCTGGTCGGCTGGGTCACCGACGCGTACGGCGCCCGGCTCGGCTTCCTCGCGGGCGGCGTGGTCTCCGCCCTGGCGGCGGCCGGCGTCGGCCTGATGCTGAGCCGCGCGGGCGGTCTGCGGGTCCGGATAGACCTGCGGCGCGGCCACCAGCACGTACGGTTCGTACCGCGCGAGCGTGACGGTGAACCGGAGCGGCTGGCCGCGGCGGCCTGACGGTCCCCGGTGCCCCGGCCGCGCGGCGGCGGCCGGGGCACCCGCCCCGCCCGGGGTACGAACTCTCGCGCATCGCCCCGTACGCGACACTGACCGCATGAGACTCTTCGCCGCCGTACTGCCGCCCGAGGCCGCCGTCGACGAACTCGACACCCGGGTACGCCGGTTGCGGGCCCTGCCCGGCGCGGACCGGCTGCGCTGGACCGGGCGGGCCGGCTGGCACTTCACCCTCGCCTTTTACGGCGAAGTGCCCGACACCACCCTCCCCGGTCTGCACGAACGTCTGGCGCGGGCCGCGCGGCGGCACGAGCCGGTCCCGCTGCGCCTCAAGGGCGGCGGGCGTTTCGCCGACCGGGTGGTGTGGGCCGGGGCCGAGGGCGGCCTGCCGGCGCTGCGCAAGCTGGCGGACTCGGCCGCGGCGGCGGCCCGCCGCGCCGGGGTGGAGATGTCCGGCCACCGCCCGTACACCCCGCACCTGACCGTCGCGCGCAACCGCGCGGAAGCCCTCGGCCTCGGCCCGTTCGCCGACGGCCTGGCGGACTTCGAGGGCAGCGCGTGGACGGTACGGGAGCTGGCCCTCGTCCGCAGCCACCTGCCGGCCTCCGGGGTGGCGGGGGAGCAGCCCCGGTACGAGACGGTGGCGGCCTGGCCGCTGGGCCGGTGAGCGGTCCGGTTACGCTCGAAGGGTGGACCCCAAAACCCGTAACCGGATCATGTCCGGACTCTTCGCCGTGCTCCTCATCGTCGTGATCGTGGCGGCCGCCCTGCGCTGAGACGCGGGACGGCCCCCGACGGCACCGCGTGAAGCCGGTCTCACCAGGCGAACGCCTCCGGCGACGGCCCGGTACCCGGGAAGATCTCGTCCAGCGACTCCAGCAGCTCGGCCGGCAGCTCCAGCTCGACGGCGCGCAGCGCGGAGTCGAGCTGCTCGGTGGTACGCGGGCCGACGATCGGCCCCGTCACACCGGGCCGGGTCAGCAGCCAGGCCAGCGCGACCTCGCCGGGCGGCAGCCCGTGCCGGTCGAGCAGGTCCTCGTACGCCTCGATCTGCGCCCGGATTGCGGAGTTCGCGAGCGCGCCGGCCGAGCGGCCCCCGTTCGTACGGGCTCCGCCGCCCTCGCGCTCCTTGCGTACGGCGCCGCCGAGCAGGCCGCCGTGCAGCGGCGACCACGGGATGACGCCGAGCCCGTAGGCCTGCGCCGCCGGGATCACCTCCATCTCGGCGCGCCGCTCCGCGAGGTTGTACAGGCACTGTTCGCTGACCAGGCCGAGTGAGCCGCGGCGCGCGGCGGCCTCGTTGGCCTGCGCGATGTGCCAGCCGGCGTGGTTGGAGGACCCGGCGTACAGGATCTTGCCCTGCTGCACCAGGACGTCGATGGCCTGCCAGATCTCGTCCCAGGGCGTGTGCCGGTCCACGTGGTGGAACTGGTACAGGTCGATGTAGTGGGTGTTCAGCCGCTTGAGGCTGGCGTCCACCGCCCGCCGGATGTTGAGCGCGGAGAGGCGGTCGTGGTTGGGCCAGACCTGCTCGCCGTCGCCGCCCATGTTGCCGTAGACCTTGGTGGCCAGCACGGTCCTGTCGCGGCGGCCGCCGCCCTGGGCGAACCAGGAGCCGACGATCTCCTCGGTGCGGCCCTTGTTGTCGCCCCAGCCGTAGACGTTGGCGGTGTCGAAGAAGTTGACGCCCGCGGTGAGCGCGGCGTCCATGATGGCGTGGCTGTCGGCCTCGTCCGTCTGGGGGCCGAAGTTCATGGTGCCGAGGACGAGTCGGCTGACCTTGAGTCCGGTGCGTCCGAGCTGCGTGTACTCCATGGGGCCCTAGCCAACGCCCTGGAGTGCGCTCGAATCAAGAAGTGCGCCGTGACCCGCGGGCGGCCGTACGGACGGCCGGGGCCGAGCGCCCTCAGGCGTTCACAGGGGTGTACGGGGCGCCCACGTCCCACGCCTGGTGCAGGGCGTCCGCGAAGGCCGCCGCGAGCAGGTGCTCGCCCGACGCGGAGGGATGCGTCCCGTCGTAGGTGTCCCGGTCCAGGTCGTAGCCGTCCGGGTGGGAGGCCAGCAGCAGCGGCGAGGCGGGGGCCGACAGGTCCGCGACGGCCTTGGCCAGCAGTTCGTTGAAGCGCTCGCACTCGGCGGCGAAGGGCGCGTCGGACAGGGCGCGGGTGTTCGGGATGACGGGCAGCAGCACGGCCCGTACGCCCGCGTCGGCCGCCCGCGCCTCGGCGACGAAGCGGCGTACGTTCGCGGCGGTCTGCTCCGCGTTCGTGTAGAAGCCGAGGTCTATCAGCCCGAGCGAGACGAGCAGGGTGTCGGCCTTGGTCCTGCGCACCACGTCGCCGATCAGCGGCGCCATGTGGCACCAGCCCTCGCCCCACCCGGCGAGGTGGCGCCGGGCGCGCTCCGGGAAGTCCGGGTCGCGGTAGGCGTGCGAGACCGCCGCGCCGGCGGACACGTCGTACAGCTCGGTACGCGGGCCGACGATGCGGTACGGGCCGCCGTAGGTCCGGTTGAGGTGCTGCCACATCCGGTAGCGCCACGTGAAGTCACCGGAGCTGCCGATCGTCATCGAGTCACCGACGAACATCACACGCATACGACCTCCCGGCCGCCCGGCCCGGGCGCGCCGGAGAGCGCTGTCGGGGTGGTCATGCGGAGATCATAAGGAGCGGGGCGGCGGGGGTGACGGGCGGGGCGGGCCGGCGGCTGTCCGGCGGAGCCGGACCGGGAATGTGCGCGCGGATTCGCAATGAAACCTACCTTTTTGAGCGATGGCAGGCCGCGGTGTCGGCACATACCTTGATCGCGGTCAGGTCATCCCGACCCGAAAGATAAATGGAAGGACTTATGCGCAAGGCGCTTGTCCGGCGATGACGGCTCTCACGCTCACCGGTGCGGCCATGGCTCCGGCCGACAGCTCGTGGCCGCGACCGGTACGGGCTGTACAACGGCCAGCCGGACCCGGACAACTGGCGCGCGCACCTCAACGACGACAACTGGCAGTGGGCGAGGAACGGGAACCAGTTCACCACAAATATGAAGAGCGGCCGGCACAAGACGGTCTGCTGGACGTATGGCGACGTGAATTCCAACTACGTGATCGTGTCCCCGTCGGGAATGCGGCCGATCTGCCGCGGAAGGTGAAGGGACGCCACTCGGCAAATCTTGTCCCCTTTCCATGAATGTACTGCTGTGCGACTGAATTCCTGAGCTGAATGTGTGTGGGCGCGGAGCCGGCCCACCGGGTGTGCCGACGGCCGGTTTCCCCGTGCGCGGGCACCGGGCGGGCCCGCCGCGCTGACGAAGTGGGAGGCTGTGCCCATGCGTTCGCTACTGTGCGCGGCCGGGGCCGCGGGAATCGTGCTGTTCGCGGCGGCCGGGCCGGCGGTGGCCGACGGCGGAGGAGGGGACGAGGGATTCACGATCGAGGACGCGCGGATCACCGAGTCCAGCGGCCTGGCGGCCAGCCGGGCGCACCCCGGCGTGTACTGGACCCACAACGACAGCGACGACGGGCCGTACGTCTACGCCGTGGACGGCCGCACCGGCCGCACGGTCGCGACCGTCACCCTGCGCGGCATCGGCGACCCGCGCGACGTGGAGGCCGTCTCGGTCGGCCCGGACGGCAACGTCTATGTCGGTGACATCGGCGACAACCTCGGCGGCAGCTGGAACCACGTATGGATCTACCGCTTCGCCGAGCCGAAGCAGCTGCGTGACCAGACCGTCACCGCGGCCCAGCTCACGGTCGCGTACGACGAGGGACCGCGGGACGCCGAGGCGATGATGGTGCACCCCGCGACCGGGCGGGTCTACATTGCCAGCAAGAAGAAGAGCGGCGGCGCGGCTCTGTACGAGGGCCCCGAGCGGCTGTCGGCGCGCGGCACGAACACCTTCCGCCGGATCGCGGGCATCGACCAGTGGGTGACGGACGGCGCGTTCTCACCGGACGGCACGCGGCTGCTGCTGCGCGGCTACTTCGGCGCGGAGATGTACCGCTGGGAGGGCGGGCGCCCCAAGGACATCGGCAGCGTGGGCGTGCCGCTCCAGATGCAGGGCGAGTCGGTGACGTTCACCCCCGACGGGCGGACGCTGCTGTTCGGGTCGGAGGGCAAGGCCGGCCAGGTGCAGCCGGTAGGGCTCAGTGGTGACCAGCTCCCGGAGTCGGCGAAGGGGTCCGACGGCAAGGAGGGCGACGGTGCCGGCAAGGGGGGCGCGTCCGACGGCAGCCAGGACCCGGCGGGCAAGAACCGCAACGTACTGCTGGCGGCGGCGACGTTCGGGGTGGCGACGGTGCTGGTGCTGGCGCTGCGGAGGGCGTTCCGGAGGCGGTGAGCAGCGGGCGGCGCGGGTGGCCGGAGGTCCCGCTCAGCCGCCCAGCTTCTCGATGTACACCGCGAAACCGTCGAGCAGGCGGCCGAGGCCCAGTTCGAACGCCGCGTCGCCGGAGTCGCCTTCGCAGTCGAGGGCGAACGTGTCGTCATCGAGCTGGGCGAGGTAGGGATAGCGGCCGCTCTCCATCGCCCGCGTCAGCACGGGTTCCTGGGTCTTCCACCACTCGTCGTCGCTGATGCCGGTGCGCTTCTCGGCCATCGCCGAGTTCAGCCGGGTGCGGGCGGCGCCCGCGACGTAACCCTCCACGGTCATCAGCATCCGGATCTTCTCCCGGTCGGGGAGACCCAGGCCGGACAGCCCGCGCAGGGTGGCCTCCAGGCCGTCCAGGGAGTTGGGCCCCAGCAGCGGCCGCGTCTGGTCGATCTGGAGCAGCCAGGGGTGCCGGTGGTGGAGCTGCCAGTTGCCGTGCGCGACGGTCTCCAGGACGGTGCGCCAGCCGGCCTCGGGCCCGGGGAACTCCGCGGGGTCGAATTCGACGATCTTGTCGAGCATCAGGTCCAGCAGCTCGCCCTTGCCCGGTATGTACCGGTAGAGCGACATCGTGCCGACGCCCAGTTCGGAGGCGACCCGGCGCATCGACACGGCGCCGATCCCCTCGGCGTCGGCGACCGTGATCGCGGCGGTGACGATGCGGTCGAGGGTCAGGCCGGGTTTGGGGCCGCGGGTGGGGCGCTCGCCGGTGCCCCAGAGCAGCTCCATGCTGCGTGCCGCATCGCCGCTGCCGCTGTGTTCTGTCGTCATGGTGCGCTCAGTGTAAGCCGCAGCGAGAAAACCGGGTACGACGTACGCAACATCGGGTACGGTGTACGCGCAACTGGGTACGCTGTACTCGAAACGGGGGTGCGCGGCGCACCCGATCCGGACACGGGGGACACATGAGGACATCCGGAACGGCGGTCCTGGCGGAGGGCCTGGCCAAGCGGTACGGGGACAAGCGGGCACTCGACGGTTTCGACCTCGCCGTGCGGCGCGGCACCGTACAGGGCCTGCTCGGCCCCAACGGCGCGGGCAAGACCACCGCCGTACGCATCCTGGCGACCCTGCTGCGCCTGGACGACGGGCGGGCGACCGTCGCCGGGCACGACGTGGCGCGCGAGCCGCACGCCGTACGCGAGCGGATCGGCCTGGCCGGGCAGTACGCCGCCGTCGACGAGATCCTGACCGGGCGGCAGAACCTGGAGATGTTCGGTCGGCTCTTCCACCTCGGCGGGCGGCGGGCGCGGGCCCGCGCCGACGAACTGCTGGAGCGCTTCGGCCTGTCCGACGCGGCCGGCAAGCAGGTCAGGCACTACAGCGGCGGAATGCGGCGGCGGCTGGACCTGGCGTCCAGCGTGCTGCTCGCCCCCGAGGTGCTGTTCCTGGACGAGCCGACCACCGGCCTCGACCCGCGCAGCCGCAACGAGGTCTGGGAGACCGTACGGGACCTGGTCGCGGGCGGTACGACCGTCCTGCTCACCACGCAGTACCTCGACGAGGCCGACCACCTCGCCGACCGGATCGCCGTCATCGACCACGGCCGCACCATCGCGGAGGACACCCCGGACGGGCTCAAGCACGGCATCGGCGGCGACCGCGTCCAGGTGGTGCTGCGTGACCCCGCCGAACTGCCGCGGGCGGCGCGGATCGTGGCCCGGGTGGCCGCGGACGGCGCCGCGCCGGACACGGACGTGGCGGAACGGCGGGTCGGCGCGCCGGTCACCGACGGCGTGGCGGCGCTCACCGAGGTGGCCCGGGCGCTCCAGGACGCGGGGCTGGACGTGGCGGACATCGGGCTGCGGCGGCCGACACTGGACGAGGTCTTCCTGCGGCTGACGGGACACCGTACGGCGGACGCGACCGCCCCGGCGTACCGGACGGAGGCCGCCGCATGAGCACCCCGGGCACCTCGCCCGCCCGCGGGCGGCGCCTGTACCGGGCCTTCGCCGACTGCTGGACCATCGTCCGCCGCGACCTCACCCACCTCGTCGAACAGCCCGTCAACATCGCCTGGCAGCTCGGCTTCCCGATCGTCTCCGTGCTGCTCTTCGTCTACGTCTTCGGCAGCGCGATGGACGTCGGCGGCGAGGGCTCCTACCGGGACTACGCCATGCCCGGCATGTTCGCCATGACCATGGCCTTCGGCTTCATGAACACCGCGATGCTGGTCGCGGTCGACAAGGACCGGGGCGTGACCGACCGGTTCCGTTCGATGCCGATGGCGCGTTCGGCGGTGGTCAGCGGCCGGGGCGTGGCCGACGTGTGCGGCGCCGCACTGGACCTCGCGGTGCTGGCGGTGATCGCTGTCGTCGTCGGCTGGCGCTCGGACGGCGGCCCGCTCGCCACCCTGGCCGCCTTCGCCCTGCTGCTGCTCCTGCGCTTCGCGCTCATCTGGATCGGTGTGCTGCTGGGCCTGCTGGTGCCCAACCAGGAGACGGCGGGCGGCCTGTTCGCGCTGGCCTTCCCGTTCGGCATGATCTCCAGCGTCTTCACACCGCCGTCGATGATGCCGGACTGGCTGGGCGCGATCGCGATGTGGAACCCGGTCTCCTCGACGGCGAATGCCGTCCGCGAACTGTTCGGCCGGCCCGGCACGACCGGCGACAGCTGGATCGAACAGCACGCCCTGCTGATGGCGGTGGCCTGGCCGATCGCCCTCACCGCCGTCTTCCTGCCCCTGGCGGTACGCCGCTTCCAGCGCCTCAGCCGCTGAACGGCGGCCGGGCCCCGGCGAGTTCGTCCCGCCGGGGCCCGGACACGTGCGTCAGCGGCCCCTACAGCTTGCCGATCACGTAATCGATGCAGGCGGTCAGCGCCTCGACGTCCGCCGGGTCGATCGCCGGGAACATCGCCACCCGCAGCTGGTTGCGGCCCAGCTTGCGGTACGGCTCGGTGTCGACGATGCCGTTGGCACGCAGCGCCTTGGCGACGGCGGCCGCGTCGATCTCGTCGTCGAAGTCGATGGTGCCGATGACCTGGGAGCGCTTGGCCGGGTCGGTGACGAACGGCGTCGCGTACGTGGAGTTCTCGGCCCAGCCGTACAGGGCGCCGGAGGAGGCCGCGGTGCGGCCCACGGCCCAGTCCAGGCCGCCCTGGCCGTTGATCCACTCCAGCTGCTCGTTGAGCAGGAAGAGGGTGGACAGGGCCGGGGTGTTGTACGTCTGGTTCTTCAGCGAGTTGTCGATCGCCGTCGGCAGCGAGAAGAATTCGGGGATGTGCCGGCCGGAGGCGTGGACGCTGCGGGCGCGCTCCAGGGCGGCGGGCGAGAAGACGCCGATCCACAGGCCGCCGTCGGAGGCGAAGGACTTCTGCGGCGCGAAGTAGTACACGTCGGTCTGCGCGATGTCCACGGGCAGGCCGCCCGCGCCGGAGGTGGCGTCCACCAGCACCAGGGAGCCGGCGTCCGCGCCCGCCACGCGCTGGACGGGGCCGGCGACACCGGTGGAGGTCTCGTTGTGGGTGAAGGCGTAGACGTCCACGCCCTCCTCCGCCTTGGGCTCCGGATGGCTGCCCGGTTCGGCGGAGATCGTCGTGGGCTCGGCCAGCCACGGCGCCAGCTTCGCGGCCTTGGCGAACTTCGAGGAGAACTCGCCGAAGGTCAGGTGCTGGGACTTGCGCTCGATCAGGCCGTGGGTCGCGATGTCCCAGAACGCGGTGGAACCGCCGTTGCCGAGGACGACCTCGTAGCCCTCGGGGAGCTGGAACAGGTCACGTACGCCGTCGCGTACTTTGCCGACCAGGTTCTTGACCGGAGCCTGGCGGTGGGACGTACCGAGCAGGGAACGTCCGGTGGCGGCGAGGGCGTCGAGCGCCTCCGTACGCACCTTGGAGGGGCCCGCGCCGAAGCGACCGTCGGCGGGCTTGATGTCAGCGGGAATCTGGATATCAGCCACGGGCGAAGCGTAATCCGTCACGGGGCCCGGTCAGGACCGGGGTCCACCGGGTGAGACGGAACGGATGCGGCCGTTCGGCGGGTGTCCGCCGCCGCGGCGTCCGCGTACAGGGCGGTGACCGAGGCGGCGGCCCGCGCGAGCTCCTCCCGGGCCTCCGGCGGTTCCAGGACCTCCAGGGACGTCGCGAACTGGAGCAGCTGGCGGACCGCGCGCAGCTCCTGCAACGCCAGCCGGACCGTCACCCACGTCCCGCCGGTGTCCTGCGGCGGCTCCACCAGCGCCGGTCCGACGATGCGGACGAACAGGTCCAGCCGGGACCGGAGCACCCGGGCCGTCACCCGCAGCCCGGCCGGCCGGGCCTCCACCTGCTGCCGCAGCGCCTCCCACACGTCGGTCAGCTCCACACCGTCGCGGCGCCGGACGGGCGTGTCGAGCACGGTGGCCGCCGCCACCCGGTCGGCCCGGAACAGCTGCGCGCGCCGCCGCCGGTCGGCGACGAGGTACCAGGTCCCGGCCTTGGAGACGAGCCCGTACGGATCGACGGTGTACGTACGGGTGCGCGTCTCGCCGCTGTGCCGGTACCGCAGCCGCAGCCGCCGGTCGGCGAAGACCGCGGTGTGCAGCGTGTCCAGGTCCACGGCCGGCCGGGGTCCGGACCGCCAGCGCCCGGGGTCGACCAGGATGCGGCGGCTGGTCAGCTCGGCGGCGGGCCGGTGCGGCGCGGGCAGTGCGGCCATCACCTTGCGCAGCGCGGACCCGAGCGCGTCGTCCAGTCCGAGCGCGTGGTGTGCCCCCTCGGCGGCCAGCACGAACAGTGCCCGCGCCTCGTCGGTGGTCAGCCCGGTCACGTCCGTACGGAACCCCGGCAGCAGCGCGATCCCGCCGTGCCGCCCCCGCTCCGCGTACACCGGCACCCCGGCCGCCGACAGCGACTCGATGTCGCGGTAGATCGTGCGGACGGACACCTCCAGCCGGGCGGCCAGATCGGCGGCGGGCACCCGGCCGCGCGTCTGGAGGAGCAGCAGGACGGAGAGGAGGCGGTCGGATTTCACGCGGGCCAGTCTTCCGGAAGCGCTGACGGAGAAGCCGGCGGAGGGACCGGTGGAGGAGCCGGCGGAGAGCCTGCCGGAGAAGCCGGCGGAAAACCTGACGGGAGGTGTCAGGTTATGGGGCCAGAGTTCCGGCCATGGACATCACGCACCGCACCGCTCCCGCAGTTTCCGCCACCCCTGCCGCACTGGCCGAACTGGCCGTCCAGGTCGCCGGCGTCATCCTCGTCCCCGGCGACGAGGGGTACGACGCCGAGCGCTCCGGCTTCCAGACCGGGCACCGGCACCGGCCGTCGGTGATCGTCGGCGCGGCGGGGGCGGCCGACGTCCTGGCGGCGGTGCGCTGGGCCCGCGCCGCCGGGCTGCCGGTATCCGTGCAGTCGACCGGCCACGGCCTGGCCGCGGCCACCGACGGCGGGCTGCTGATCAGCACGCGCCGGATGGACGAGGTGCGCGTCGACGCGGAAGCCCGGACCGCGTGGGCCGGGGCGGGCGCGCTGTGGGCCGACGTGATCGAGGAGTCCGCGCCGTACGGGCTGGCGCCGGTGAACGGCTCGTCGCCCGGCGTGGGTGTCGTGGGCTACCTGCTCGGGGGCGGACTGGGCATCCTGGGCCGGGAGTTCGGTTACGCGTCGGACCGGGTGCGGCTGGTGGAAATGGTGACCGCCGACGGTGCGCTGCGCCGGGTCACGCCGGAGCACGACGCCGGCCTCTTCCGGGCGCTGCTCGGCGGCGGGCACGGGCTGGGCGTGGTGACCGGCCTGGAGTTCGGACTGGTGCCGGTGGAGCGGGTGTACGGCGGCCAACTGGTGTTCGGCGCCGACCTGATGGACGAAGCGCTGGCCGCGTACCTGGCCTGGACGGAGGACCTGCCGGACACGCTGACCTCGTCGGTCGGCCTGATCGCGTACCCGGACGTCCCGGCGGTGCCCGGCCACCTGCGCGGGCGCTACCTCGCGCAGATCCGGATCGCGTACACGGGGACGGCGCAGGACGGCGAGCGGCTGGTCGCGCCGTTGCGCGTGGTCGGGCCACGGGTGGCCGACACACTGCACGACATGCCGTACACCGAGTCGCACACCATCCACCGGGACCCGGAGACACCGCACGCCTACGACGGCGACAGCGTCCTGCTCAACGGCCTGGACGCGGCGGAACTGCGCACGGTGACCGCGCTGACCGGGCCGGACGCCCCGCTGATGACCGTGGTCCAGCTCAACCACCTCGGCGGCGCGCTCGCCACCGGCGGCGGCTCCGTCGGCCACCGGGACGCGCGCTACCTGCTGCGCCTGCTGTCGCCGCTGGACGGCACGGACATCGAGGCCGTACGGGCCCTGCACGGGGAGGTGCGTACGGCGCTGGCGTCCCGGGCCGTCGGCCGCAGCGTCAACTTCCTGTTCGGTGATCACGGTGACAAGGCGGCCGACGCGTACGAGGAGGAGACGTACGGGCGGCTGGCCGGCGCCAAGGCGGCGTACGACCCGGAGAACCTGTTCCGGGCGTAGCCGGGCGCAGTGCGCGAAAGCGGGAGGGAGCGCCCCCGGTCGAGTGGGCAGGCTGGGGGCATGGCTGATCGTACGGAGACACGCGGGACGCGGCACGGCACACCGGGCGTGACGCGGGACGGGACGCGGGATTTGGCCCGGGAGCTGGCGGACGCCGTCCGGGGAGAGGTCTCGCTCGCCGCCGGGGACCGGGCGCTGATGACGATGGACGCGTCCAACTACCGGCGGGTGCCCCGGGCCGTGGTCGCGCCGCGGGACGCGGAGGACGTGGCCGCCGTCCTGCGGGTGTGCCGCGAGCGCGGCATGCCGGTGGTGCCGCGCGGCGGCGGGACGAGCATCGCCGGGCAGGCCACCGGAACCGGCGTGGTCCTGGACTTCACCCGGCACCTGCGGCGCATCGTGTCGCTGGACGCCGAGGCCGGCACGGCGGTCGTCCAGCCGGGCGTGGTCCTGGACGACCTGCGGGCGGCGGCCGGCGCGCACGGCCTGACCTTCGGGCCCGACCCGTCCACACACAGCCGCTGCACCCTCGGCGGCATGATCGGCAACAATTCCTGCGGCTCCCACTCGGTGGCCTGGGGCACCACCGCCGACAGCGTGCGCGAGCTGGAGGTGCTGACGTACGGCGGCGAGCGGCTGCGCGCCGGGCGGGGAGCGGCGGCCCTGGACACGCTCCCGCAGCGCCTGCGGGACGGCGTACGGGCCCTGGTGGACGGCGACTTGGCGCTGCTGCGCACCGGCTACCCCGACCTGCCGCGCCGCATCTCCGGTTACGCGCTGGACGCCCTGCTGCCCGAGAAGGGCACCGACCTGGCGCGGGCGCTCACCGGCAGCGAGGGCACCCTCGGCGTGCTGACCGAGGCCACCGTCGGGCTGGTCAGGCCGCCTGCCGCCAAGGTGCTGGCGGTGCTCGGGTACGTGGACGAGAGCGCGGCGGCCGAGGCGGCGCACACGCTGCTGCCGTACCGTCCGCTGACCGTCGAGGGCATGGCGGCCGACCTGGTGGGCAGCGCGGCGGGCCTGCCGAAGGGCGGCGCCTGGCTGTTCGTCGAGATGGGCGGCGAGACCGCGGGGGAGGCCCTTGCCCGCGCCGAGGAACTGTGCCGGGGCGCGGGGTCGGCGACCACCGACCACACGGTGGTGACCGATCCGGCACGGCAGCGCGCCCTGTGGCGGGTGCGCGAGGACGCCTCCGGCACCGCCACCCGGATGCCGGACGGCGCCGAGGCGTGGCCCGGCTGGGAGGACTGCGCGGTGCCGCCCGAGCGGCTCGGCGCCTACCTGCGCGACTTCCGGGCGCTGCTCGCCCAGCACGGCCTGCGCGGCACGCCGTACGGGCACTTCGGCGACGGCTGCATCCACGTCCGTATCGACTTCGACCTGCTGACCGCCCCCGGCATCCGCCGGTTCCGCGCGTTCTCCTGCGACCTGGGCGACCTGGTCGTCGCACACGGCGGGTCGCTCTCCGGCGAGCACGGCGACGGGCAGGCCCGCGCCGAACTGCTGCCCAGGATGTACGGCACCGAACTCGTCGGCCTCTTCGAACGCTTCAAGGACCTGTGGGACCCGGCGGGCGGCCTGAACCCCGGCATGCTCGTCCGGCCGGACCGGATGGACGAGAATCTGCGCTTCGCGCCGCTGCCGGAGCGCCCGGTGGACGTGGCGTTCGGCTACCCGCACGACAGCGGCGACTTCCCGGCGGCCGTACGGCGCTGCGTCGGTGTCGCCAAGTGCCGTGACGCCGCCCCGAGTCCGTCGGCCGTCATGTGCCCGTCGTACCGCGCCACCGGCGAGGAACGGCACTCCACCCGGGGCCGCGCCCGGCTGCTGCACGAGATGCTCGCCGGCGAGGTGATCACCGACGGCTGGCGTTCCGAGGAGGTACGGGACGCGCTGGACCTGTGCCTTTCGTGCAAGGGCTGCCGCAGCGACTGCCCGGTGGGCGTGGACATGGCCACGTACAAGGCCGAGTTCCTGCACCACCACTACGCGGGGCGGCTGCGGCCCGCCGCGCACTACTCGATGGGCCGCCTGCCGCGCTGGCTGCGCACGGCGGCCCCGGTCGCGCCGCTGCTCAACGCCCTGGCCCGGACGCCGCTGGCGGGGGCCGGAAAACGACTCGGCGGGATCGCGCCGCAACGGGCGATCCCGGAACTGGCCACCGAGCCGTTCGTACGGTGGTGGACGAAGCGGGCAGCCTCGGAGCCCCCGGAAGGACCGGCGCTCCTGCTGTGGCCGGACACCTTCACCAACTACCTCGCTCCCGAAGTGGGCCGCGCCGCCGTCCACGTCCTGGAGGCCGCCGGCCTCTCCGTCCGGCTGCCCCCCGTGGGCCGCCGATCGAACCTCTGCTGCGGCCTGACCTACGTATCGACCGGCCAGCTCGGCCAGGCCCGCGCGGTCATGCGCCGTACGGTCGACGCCCTCGACCCGCTGCTGGCGGACGGCACCCCGCTGACCGTCCTCGAACCGAGCTGCGCGGCCGCCCTCCGCACCGACCTGCCCGAACTGCTCTCCGACGACCCGCGCGCCGCACGGGTGGCCGCGTCCGTACGCACCTTCGCGCAGACCCTGGAAGAGCAGGCACCCGCCTGGGAGCCGCCGCGCATCGGCCGCCCGGCCGTCGGCCAGACCCACTGCCACCAGCACGCCGTGCTCGGCGAGGCGGCCGAACAGCGCCTGCGCGCCCGGGCCGGGCTGGAAGGCGGGCTGAGCGGCGGCTGCTGCGGCCTGGCCGGGAACTTCGGTTTCGAACGCGGCCACTACGACGTGTCCGTGGCCTGCGCGGAGGAGCAGCTGCTGCCGTCCGTACGGGAAGCGGAACCCGGGGCCGAGGTGCTCGCGGACGGCTTCTCCTGCCGTACCCAGATCGGTCAGCTCACCGACCGGCGGGCGCGGCACCTGGCGGAGGTGCTGGCCGAGGCGCTGCCGCGGCGGGGCCGAAGGTAGGGAATGCCGCATTCCGCTGCTTGTGCATACAGCGCATAACGCCAGGTGGAAATCCGTATTTCACGGTGCGGGAGGCGGGCCGTAGCGTGGGCGTGTGAACGAGTCGCGCCACGAGCCCAGCAGCCTGCCGTCCGTACCTCCGGTTCCGGAACCGGGCCCGGTTCCCGAGGCGGCCCGGGGCTCCGCGGCGGTCCGGGGGCCCGCGGCGGTCCGGGGCCCCGAAGCGGTGCCGGCCTCGCCCGAGGTACGGGCCGCCGAGAAGGACGCGGCCGCGGGCGGGCACATGGTGTCCGTGGCGCTGGTCATCGGCGGGATCATCTCGCTGCAGTTCGGCGCCTCGGTCGCGGTGCTGCTCTTCCCCCGGGCCGGCGCGCTCGGCGTGGTCACCCTCCGGCTGGTCGTCGCCGCGCTCGTACTGATGGCCGTCTGCCGGCCGAGGATGCGCGGCTACACCCGGGGCGACTGGGCCACGATCCTCGCCTTCGGCGTTGCCCTGGTCGCCATGAACTCGCTCTTCTACGAGGCGATCGACCGCATCCCGCTGGGCGCCGCCGTCACCCTGGAGTTCATGGGCCCGCTGGTCCTCTCGGTGATCACCTCACGACGCGCGCTGAGCCTGCTGTGGGCGGCGCTCGCACTGGGCGGCGTGACCCTGCTCGGCCGGGAGGGCTTCGACGGACTGGACCCGCTCGGCGCCGGGCTGGCACTGTCGGCGGGCACCCTGTGGGCCGCGTACATCCTGCTCTCCTCCCGCACCGGACAGCGCTTCCCGCAGGCGGACGGCCTGGCCCTGGCGATGTCCGTGGCGGCCGTGCTGAGCCTCCCGCTCGGCATCTCCACCGCCGGTACGGCACTCCTCGACCCGGTCACGATCGGGCTGGGCGCCGCCGTCGCCCTGCTGTCCTCGGTCACGCCGTACACCCTCGAACTGCTCGCCCTGCGCAAACTCCCGGCCTCCGGCTTCGCCGTCATGATGAGCCTGGAACCGGCCGCCGGGGCGCTGGCCGGCTTCCTGGTCCTGCACCAGGCGCTGGGCTGGGCGGAGGTGGTGGCGATCGGGCTGGTGGTGTCGGCGAGTGTGGGGGCGGTGCGGAGTACGAGCAGGGGGTAGGACGGCGTTCGCTGAAGCGGTGTCGCGTGACGCGTCACGGTGACGTGCTGCCGCCGATGGCCTCCACGAGGGCGCTGTAGGCGGCCTCGGCGGCGCGTCCGGGCGGGGTGCCGGTCGGGGCGTGGGCGAGGAAGGTGCGGGTGGGCCCGCTGTGGGCGATGCGGCCTTGCACCAGGACGGTGACGTGGTCGGCTTCCTCGGCGAGGTCGGCGACGTCGTGGGTGGACATCAGTACGCGGACACCGGAGCGGGTGACCCGGTTCAACAGGTCGCGGAAGACGCGGCGCTGGCGGGGGTCCATGCCGGCGGTCGGCTCGTCCAGGAGGAGCACGCGGGCGTCGTGGACGAGCGCGCCGGCCACGCCGAGGCGTCGGAGCTGGCCGCCCGACAGCTCCGTCGTCTTCGTGCCGGACCGGTCGCTCAGGCCGACGGCGTCCAGTGCCTGGGCCGCCTTCTCCCAGGCGCGTTTGTTCGACATGCCTTTGAGCCAGCCGCAGTAGGCGACCTGTTCGCGTGCGGTCAGGCCGTGCATCGCGGTGATGGACTGCGGCATCCAGGCGACGGCTCGCCGGTACGGGGTGGTTCCCGCGCGCAGTCCGTCGAGGGACACGGTCCCGCTTTCCGGGCGGGTGACGGAAGCCGCGAGCCGCAGCAGGGTTGACTTGCCCGCCCCGTTGGCGCCGAGCAGCACGGTCAGCCCGTCCGGAAGCCGGTAGGTGAGGCCGTCCAGTACGGCGGAACGACGGCGGCGGTAGCGGTAGGTGCAGTCGGACAGTTCCAGGGTCATGGAGATTTCCGCGTAGGTCGTGCCAGCACGGCCAGGCCGGCGGCGAGGGTCAGCGTGGTGACGGCCAGGGAGGGGACGGATGACGCAGGGTGGCCGACGATCGTCCAGCGGTACAAGGCGCCGTCGGGAGTGAAGCCGAAGAAGACGGCGACGGCCAGCCAGGCGGGCCCGGTCATCACCGCGCCCTGGCCCAGCACGGGCCGCAGGCACAGCATGAGGCCGGCCAAGAAGCAGGTGTCGCGTCCCGCGGCGACGGCCGTCGCCGAATCGGACGCTGCGGCGAGCACCAGGGTGACCGCCACGGTCAGGACGCCGGTGGCGGCGGCCAGCGCCGTATCGGTCAGCCGTACCGGCCGTACCGCGACGGCCTCGGCTTCCGGCAGCCGGTTGTCCAGGCACCACCCCAGAGCCGCCACGACGGGCACAGGAGCGAACAACAGCAGCTGCACGGGTACCGACACGGCGGACAGGAGAGACAGGATCGGGACTGCGGCACCCTGCTGGGTGGCGGCCACCAGCGCTGTGAAGGCGGCCAGCGCCATGTCCAGGGCCCACAGACGGCGGGCTCTGGCCCACCACCACACACCGCACCGGGTCATCACGATCCCGCAGGGCACGCGGCGCGCAGCGTCGCCCGGTACCACGCCGCCTGCTGGTCCTCGGGCAGTTCCCGGGCCTTGAGGTAGGTCTGTTCGGCCCGGTCCCGTACGGCCATTTCGTCGGGCGCGCCCGTGCTGTCGGTGACAATGTCCTTGCGCAGGTCCTGCTGAGTCCCTGTCAGGCCGGTCGCCCACAGTGTCGCGGCCAGCATCCGTGCCGGGTCGGGGCGGGGACACGGAGGAACGACGGCTGCCACGGTGACCGCGTACCGCAGCTGTCCTCCTCGGGCTGCGGCGGTGAGCGGCGGGCGCCAGGTGCGCGCCGTGGAGGGCCGCTCGCCCGCATGGCGCCCCTGGGTGAGATTGTCGCTGACCAGTGCGGGGGTGAGCCTGACCCCCGCGGCGCCGAACGTTCCGATCACCTCGGCCACTTCGCGCCGGGCCGGCTCCAAAGATCCGCTCAGCGTCCGCGGAACGCACACCCGTGGTGCGTGGCCTGAACAGGCCATGGGTGCCTGGTCGGCCAGAAGAGGCGGGGTGTAGCCCCAGTCAGCGGCCATCGCGCAGGCGGTCCCGCTGCCGGCGGCGACCACCGCCAGGGCCAGGACCGTACGCTGGACGGCCCTGCCCAGGCGCGCCCACCCCAGGGCGAGGGCGAGCGCGATGCTGCCGGTCAGCAGGACATGAGGCAGCAGCACCCGGTAGGGGACGGCTTCCCCGAGCATCAGCTTGTTGAAGAACGCGCCGGAGACGTTGCGGAGCCACGGGGGGTCCAGGGTGACGCTGTAACTGACGGCCACCCATACGCCGATGGCCAGCACCGGAGCGGCGATGGCCTTGGGCATCCACTGCCCGGCGGCGAAACCGATCACGGCGTGCGCCAGGCACACCACCATGGCCAGCCACACCGGCCGCAGGCTCAGCTCGCTGGGCCACACCCCGTAGTCCACCAGGGCCACGGTGACCGGAAGGATCACCGTCAGCCAGCCCAGAACAACCACCGGCGACAGCACACCGGCGGCGATCCGGTACCGGCTGCGGGCTGGAGCCAGCCACCGGACGCCCGCTTCCTTCAGCTTGCCGCTCTCCCACGCCGCCAGCGCCGCGACGGCCGCGTAGGCGAAGGCATAGGCCGCGTACAAAGGCGCGGAGACCACCGTGGGGGCGTACCCGTACACCTCGCCCACCGGTTTGCTTGCACCGCCGATGTAGTAAAGAACCGGAATGGCCACGACGAACGGTGCCGCCCACAGCGCGCTACTGGAACGAACCCGGCTCCAAAGCCGCACCCAACCTCCTTTTGCCTGCGGCCGATGGGTGAGTCACCCCGGCCTCGTACGTCATTTCCGCCTTGAACGGACGGAGTGGAGCGCGCCGCCTGAACCCTACCGGTCGGCGTGACCGCAGGGCCCGGGCGGCGACAGGATCACTCCGCGTTCCCTTGCTGAAGTTGCCGGGGAAGGGCTTCGTGCACTGGGTGAACGTCTTCAGGCCGAGCGTCGGGTCCGGATTCCAGCTCACGTCTTCCCGCATCCGGACACCGACGCTCTTCAAGCCCACCGGGTCACATCCTTGAAAGGTGACGGTGATGGAACCCTCGTCATCCCAGTGCCGCGACTCGTTGCCGACCCTCCAGTCCCGGATGGTGCTGCTCCAGCCGCCGCTTCGCTGGTAGTTGCTCGCCCTGTAGCGCGGCTCTTGGGTGCCGCCGCAATTATGAAGTGATCGAACGTCGAACGGGCCAGCCACTCGCGCCAATGCTCTGGAATGTCGACGCGCGAATTGCGCATGCCGAATTCTGCTCGGTCGCGCGCGGCCTGGACAGGCCCCGGTCGACTACTGCGCTGGTGGGCGCGGGTGCAGGTGCCCCGTGCAGTGGGACTGTACTCTGCCTGGGCAGGCTGCCGGGTATCGAAGTGGCGGCGCCTCAGGGGCCGTCGACCTTCGCAGCCGGGGCGGGATCGCCGTCCAGGATTCAAGAAATTCAAGTACCCGCCGTCCGCTGTCTCGATAACTTCTCGGGCGCTCCGATTGCCCCCCTGCAAGACGACGTAACCGCGTTTGATTTAGCATCCTGGCGTATGCGGAAAGGGGAATTGAAGCATGTCGGGCTGTGTTCTTGAATGTGGCTGAATCTCGATCACGCCTGTGGCCGGGAGCGAGATGCGCATGGCTCGGTTGGGGGTGGTGCGACGTTTCCCGGCTCGGCGCCTCGGCCACCTTCCGGCCTGCGGCCCTCCGTTGGGGCCGTCCGTCCGCACCCCCCTTCCAAAAAATCATGCATGCGTGCTTGATTGTTTCCCCCGGCGCTGTCACGCTCGGACCGCACCGCATCAGTCAACGTGCCCTGCCCGTAGGGCAGATGGCCGACGAGGGGAGCGCCGCGTGTCCGACGCCGATACCGTACTGGCGGACCTGAGGGACGAAGGGGACGCGCTCGATGCCCTGGTCGGCGGGCTGGCGCCGGAGCGGTGGGCGCTGGCGACGCCGGCCGAGGGGTGGACCGTCGCCCATCAGATCGGGCACCTGGCCTGGACCGACCGGCAGGCCCTGCTGTCCGCGACAGACCCCGTCGCCTTTCAGGAAGCGGTCCAGCGGGCCCTGGCCGCGCCTGCCACCTTCGTGGACGAGGGCGCGGTGGAGGAAGCGCAGGCGCCGCCCGCCGAGCTGTTGGCGCGCTGGCGGACGGGTCGGGGCGAGTTGTACGAGGCTCTTGCCACGCGGACCGCCGGGGACAAGCTGCCGTGGTTCGGTACGGCGATGAACACCGCTTCCATGGCCACGGGACGGCTGATGGAGACCTGGGCGCACGGCCAGGACATCGCCGACGCGCTCGGGGTGACGCGTGAGCCCACTGTGCGGCTGCGGCACGTGGCTCGGATCGGTGTGCGGGCGCGGGACTTCGCGTTTGCGGCTCACGGACTGGCCGTTCCGGAGGAGGAGTTCAGGGTCGAGCTGCGCGCTCCCGGCGGGGGCACCTGGGCGTACGGCCCGGAGGGTGCTGCGCAGCGGGTGACCGGTGATGCCCTTGGCTTCTGCCTGCTGGTGACCCAGCGTGCTCACCGCGACGACGTGGACGTACGGGCCGAAGGGGCGGACGCCGACCGCTGGCTGGGCATCGCGCAGGCGTTCGCCGGTCCGCCCGGCAAGGGGCGCGAGCCGGGTGGGCGTGGTGGGCGGGAGGGCTCCCTGTGAGCGGCGAGGTGCTGCGTGTCGGTAACGCGTCCGGCTTTTACGGTGATCGCTTCGATGCCGTACGCGAGATGCTCACCGGCGGCCCGCTCGACGTGCTGACCGGTGACTACCTCGCCGAGCTGACCATGCTGATCCTGGGCCGCGACCGGCTCAGGGACCCCGTGCGCGGCTACGCGAAGACCTTCCTGCGGCAGTTGGAGGACGGTCTCGGGCTGGCCGTCGAGCGTGGGGTGCGGGTTGTTGCCAATGCGGGAGGGCTCAATCCGGCCGGGCTGGCCGACGCCGTGCGGGAACTGGCGGAGCGGGTCGGGGTGCCGGTCCGGGTGGCGCATGTGGTGGGTGACGACCTCGTGGACCGGTACGGCGGGCGCGAGGGTGTGCTGACCGCCAACGCCTACCTGGGCGGCGGGGGCATCGCCGCGTGTCTGCGGGCCGGTGCCGACGTGGTCGTGACCGGTCGGGTCACCGACGCCGCCCTGGTCAGCGGGGTGGCGGCGGCCCACTTCGGCTGGGCGCCGACCGATCACGACCGGCTGGCGGGCGCGGTCGTCGCGGGCCACGTCCTGGAGTGCGGCACCCAGGCCACCGGCGGCAACTACTCCTTCTTCGCCGCCCACGACGTGCGCCGCCCCGGCTTCCCGCTCGCCGAGATCGCCGCCGACGGCTCCTCGGTGATCACCAAGCACCCCGGTACGGGCGGCGCGGTGACCACCGGCACGGTCACCGCCCAGCTCCTGTACGAGACGGCCGGCGCGCGCTACGCGGGCCCGGACGTCACCGCCCGGCTGGACACCGTACGGCTGACGCAGGACGGACCGGACCGGGTGCGTATCGACGGCGTACGCGGTGAGGCGCCGCCGCCGACGCTGAAGGTCGGCCTGACCCGTATCGGCGGCTGGCGCAACGCGGTCACGTTCGTGCTGACGGGCCTGGACATCGAGGCCAAGGCCGCGCTCGTCCGGGAGCAGATGGAAACGGCCTTCGACGCGGCGAAGCGCCGTCCGGCGACGGTGGAGTGGTCGCTGGCCCGGACCGATCACGCGGATGCCGCTGTTCAGGAGGAGGCGAGCGCGCTGCTGCGGCTGGTGGTGCGGGACGCCGAGCAGGAGGCGGTGGGCCGGGTGGTCAGCGGGGCCGCCGTCGAACTGGCTCTGGGCAGTGTGCCCGGGTTCCATGTGACGGCGCCGCCGGGCAAGGGCGAGCCGTACGGCGTGTTCGAAGCGGAGTACGTGGCCGGGACGGAGGTGCCGCACCTCGCCGTGCTCCCGGACGGCAGCCGAGTGGAGGTGCCGCCACCTGCTCAGACCCGTGCGTTGACGCCGCTTCCCGAGCCCGCGCTCCCCGAACCCCTCGCGCACGGTGGCCGGACGCGCCGCGCGCCCCTCGGCCTGGTGGCCGGGGCCCGCAGCGGCGACAAGGGGGGCTCGGCGAACGTCGGCGTGTGGGCCCGTACGGACGCGGCCTGGCGCTGGCTGGCGCACGAGCTGACCGAGGAGCGGCTGCGCGCATTGCTCCCGGAGGCCGGAGACCTGCCCGTCACCCGCCATGTGCTGCCCAACCTGCGGTCTCTGAACTTCGTGATCGACGGCCTGCTCGGCGCGGGCGTCGCCGCGCAGGCCCGCTTCGACCCGCAGGCCAAGGCCCTGGGGGAGTGGCTGCGCGCCCGTCACCTGGACATACCGGAGGTGTTGCTGTGACCGTGCTGGGCAGCCGACTGGACCCGGCAGGGCCCGAGTACGCGGCCAACCGCGAGGCGATGCTCGCCAAGCTGACGGAGATCGAGGCCGAGCACGCCAAGGCCATCGGCGGGGGCGGCGAGAAGTACGTCGAGCGGCACCGCAAGCGCGGCAAGCTGCTCGCCCGCGAGCGCATCGAGCTGCTCCTCGACCCCGACACGCCGTTCCTCGAACTGTCGCCGCTGGCCGCCTGGGGCAGCGACTACCCGGTGGGCGCCTCGCTGGTCACCGGCATCGGTGTCATCGAGGGCGTGGAGTGCCTGGTCACCGCCAACGACCCGACCGTACGCGGCGGCGCCTCCAATCCCTGGACGCTGAAGAAGGCCCTGCGCGCCAACGAGATCGCCTTCGCCAACCGGCTGCCCGTCGTGTCGCTGGTGGAGTCGGGCGGCGCGGACCTGCCCAGCCAGAAGGAGATCTTCATTCCGGGCGGCGCGCTGTTCAAGGACATCACCCGGCTGTCCGCCGCCGGCATCCCCACCGTCGCCGTGGTCTTCGGCAACTCGACCGCCGGCGGCGCGTACATCCCCGGCATGTCCGACCACGTGATCATGGTCAAGGAGCGGGCGAAGGTCTTCCTCGGCGGACCGCCGCTGGTCAAGATGGCCACCGGCGAGGAGAGCGACGACGAGTCGCTGGGCGGCGCCGAGATGCACGCCCGTACCTCGGGACTCGCCGACCACTTCGCCGTGGACGAGCCGGACGCGCTGCGGCGGGCCCGCCGCGTCGTCGCCCGTCTGAACTGGCAGAAGGCGCATCCGCATCCGGAGCATGCCGCGCCGCCCGAGTACGACGAGGACGAGCTGCTGGGCATCATTCCCGGCGACCTCAAGACGCCCTTCGACCCGCGCGAGGTCATCGCCCGCATCGTGGACGGCTCGGACTTCGACGAGTTCAAACCGCTGTACGGGCCCTCGCTGACGACCGGGTGGGCCCGGCTGCACGGCTACCCGGTCGGCGTCCTCGCCAACGCCCGGGGCGTGCTGTTCAGTGAGGAGTCGCAGAAGGCGGCGCAGTTCATCCAGCTGGCCAACCAGCGCGACATCCCGCTGGTCTTCCTGCACAACACCACCGGCTACATGGTCGGCAAGGAGTACGAGCAGGGCGGCATCATCAAGCACGGCGCGCAGATGATCAACGCGGTGTCCAATTCGAAGGTTCCGCACCTGTCGGTGTTGATGGGTGCTTCGTACGGTGCCGGGCATTACGGCATGTGCGGCCGCGCCTACGACCCGCGCTTCCTGTTCGCCTGGCCCAGCGCGAAGTCCGCCGTGATGGGCCCGCAGCAGCTCGCGGGGGTGCTGTCGATCGTCGCCCGCGCCTCCGCCACCGCCAAGGGACAGCCGTACGACGACGAGGCGGACGCCGGGCTGCGCGCCATGGTCGAGCAGCAGATCGAGTCCGAGTCGCTGCCGGTGTTCCTGTCCGGGCGCCTGTACGACGACGGCGTCATCGACCCGCGCGACACCCGAACCGTCCTCGGCCTGTGCCTGTCCGCCGTGCACACCGCCCCCGTCGAGGGCGCGCGCGGCGGCTTCGGCGTCTTCCGGATGTGAGGAACCAGTGATCTCTTCCCTCCTCGTCGCCAACCGTGGCGAGATCGCCCGCCGCGTCTTCCGCACCTGCCGGGAGCTGGGCATCACCACGGTGGCCGTGTACTCCGACGCGGACGCCGACGCGCCGCACGTCCGGGAAGCCGACGCCGCCGTCCGCCTCCCGGGCAGCGCCCCCGCCGACACCTATCTGCGCGGCGACCTGATCGTGAAGGCCGCGCAGGCCGCCGGTGCCGACGCCGTCCACCCCGGGTACGGCTTCCTCTCCGAGAACGCCGGTTTCGCCGCCGCCGTCAGCGACGCGGGCCTGACCTGGGTCGGACCGCCGCCCGCCGCCATCGAGGCGATGGCCTCCAAGACGCGCGCCAAGGCACTGATGGCGGCAGCCGGAGTGCCGCTGCTCGCGCCCGTCGACCCGGACCGGGTCACCGACGCCGACCTGCCGCTGCTGGTGAAGGCGGCGGCGGGCGGCGGCGGCCGTGGCATGCGTGTCGTACGGGAACTGGCGGACCTGGCGGGCGAACTGGCGGCGGCGCGGGCCGAGGCCGCCGCGGCCTTCGGGGACGGTGAGGTCTTCGCCGAGCCGTACGTCGTCGGCGGCCGCCACGTCGAGGTGCAGATCCTCGCCGACACGCACGGCACGGTCTGGACACTCGGCACCCGCGACTGCTCCCTCCAGCGCCGCCACCAGAAAGTCGTCGAGGAAGCCCCCGCGCCCGGGCTCTCCGACGGCCTGCGCGCCACCCTGCACACCGCCGCGGCCGACGCCGCCCGCACCATCGGCTACCGCGGCGCGGGCACCGTCGAATTCCTCGTCTCCGCCACCGGCCACGCCCACTTCCTGGAGATGAACACCCGCCTCCAGGTCGAGCACCCGGTCACCGAGGCCGTGTACGGGGTGGATCTGGTGGCCCTCCAGCTGCGGGTGGCCGAGGGCGAGCCGCTGCCCGACGAGCCGCCCGCGCCGCGCGGCCACGCCGTCGAGGCCCGGCTGTACGCGGAGGACCCGGCGGCGGACTGGCAGCCGCAGACCGGGACGCTGCACCACCTCTCCGTGCCCGAGGGCGTCCGCCTCGACTCGGGCATCTCCGACGGCGCCGTCATCGGTGTGCACTACGACCCGATGCTCGCCAAGGTCATCGCCTGGGCGCCGACCCGTCCCGAGGCCGTACGGAAACTGGCGGGCGCGCTGGAACGGGCCCGCGTGCACGGCCCGGTCACCAATCGCGACCTGCTCGTACGGTCCCTGCGCCACCCTGAATTCGCCACCGCGAGCGGCCTGGACACCGGTTTCTACGACCGCAACCTGGACGGGCTGACGGCGGCCCCCGACGCCACGGCCACCGGCCTGTGCGCGCTGGCCGCCGCACTCGCCGACGCCCACGGCCGGTCCCGCTTCGGCGGGTTCCGCAACGTGCCGTCGCAGCCGCAGACCAAGACGTACGCCTGCGGCGGCACCGAGCACGAGATCCGCTACCGCGTCGGCCGCGACGGTCTGCTCACCGAGGACTTTCCCGGCGTACGGCTGCTGTCGGCCGCGACCGGCCGGGTCGTACTGGACGTGGACGGTGTGCGCCGGGAGTTCGCCGTCACCCGGTACGGCGACCAGGTCTTCGTCGACTCCGCCGCGGCCTCCCGCACCCTCACCGCCCGGCCCCGCTTCCCCGACCCCGCCGCCCGCACCGAACCGGGCTCCCTGCTGGCCCCCATGCCCGGCACGGTCGTCCGGGTCGCCGAAGGACTGGCCGAGGGCGACCGCGTCGATGCCGGAGCCCCGCTGCTCTGGCTCGAAGCCATGAAGATGGAACACAAGATCACCGCCCCCGCCTCCGGCACGCTGACCGCCCTGCACGTCAAGGCCGGTCAGCAGGTCGAGGTCGGCACGCCGCTGGCCGTCGTCACCGCATGACGGCGCTCCCCCTCGAAGGAGTACCCGTGAGCACCCCCGTGATCGAGACCGAGGAACACCGCGCCCTCCGCGCGTCCGTCGCCGCGCTCGGCAAGCGCTACGGACGCGAGTACTTCACCCGCGTCGTCGCCGAGGGACAGCACACCGACGAACTCTGGACGGAGGCCGCCGAGCTGGGCTACCTCGGTGTCAACCTCCCCGAGGAGTACGGCGGCGGAGGCGGCGGCATCGCCGAACTCTCCATCGTGCTGGAGGAGCTGGGCGCGGCCGGCTGCCCGCTGCTCATGCTCGTCGTCTCACCCGCCATCTGCGGCACGGTCATCGCCCGCTTCGGCACCGAGGAGCAGAAGCGGACCTGGCTGCCCGGCCTCGCCGACGGCTCCCGCAAGATGGCCTTCGGCATCACCGAGCCGGACGCCGGCTCCAACTCGCACCGCATCACCACCACCGCCCGCCGCGACCCGGCCACCGGCGAGTGGGTCCTCAACGGGCGCAAGGTCTTCATATCGGGCGTGGACATCGCCGAGGCCACTCTCATCGTCGGCCGCACCGAGGACGCCCGTACCGGCAAGCTCAAGGCCTGCCTGTTCATCGTCCCGCGCGACACCCCCGGCTTCGGCCGCCGTCAGATCGCGATGGAACTGGCCGCTCCGGAGAAGCAGTTCGAACTGACGCTGGACGACGTACGGCTGCCGGCGGACGCGCTGGTGGGCGGGGGCACCTCCCACGCCGGAGGCCATGGGGGAGAGGACGCGGGGCTGCTCCAGCTCTTCGCCGGGCTCAACCCCGAGCGCATCATGACCGCCGCGTTCGCCCTCGGTATGGGCCGTTACGCGGTCGGGCGGGCCGTGGACTACGCCCGTACCCGCCAGGTCTGGAAGGAGCCCATCGGCGCCCACCAGGCCGTCGCCCACCCCCTCGCGCAGGTCCACATCGAGCTGGAACTCGCCCGCCTGATGATGCAGAAGGCCGCCCACCTGTACGACGCGGGTGACGACATGGGCGCGGGCGAGGCCGCCAACATGGCCAAGTACGCGGCCGCGGAAGCAGCCGTGAAGGCCGTGGACCAGGCGGTGCACACCCTCGGCGGCAACGGCCTGACCCACGAGTACGGCCTCGCCACACTGATCACCGCTGCCCGCGTCGCACGGATCGCGCCGGTCAGCCGGGAGATGATCCTCAACTACGTCTCCCACCAGAGCCTCGGCCTGCCCAAGTCGTACTGATCCGCGGTGCGCCGCATCGCGGCCGCCGTGCTGACAACCGCACCGGCAGCCGCGATGCTGCACGCACACGGACAGACGCCCGCCCGCGGCCCGGACCGGCCCGGACGAGCGCCGCTGCTGAGGGGATGGCCATGGTCTTTCACAGTCAGTACGCCGATGTCGCGCCGGTGGATCTGCCGATCCACGAAGCCGTACTGGGCCGGTCGGCCACCGAGCACGCCGCGCTGCCCGCCCTGATCGACGGCCAGGACGGCACCACGGTCAGCTACGCCGAACTCGACGGCGCCACCCGCCGGATCGCCGCCGCCCTCGCCGACGCCGGGGTCCGGCCCGGTGACGTACTCGCCCTGCACAGCCCCAACACCATCGCCTACCCGGCCGTCTTCTACGCCGCCTCCCGCTGCGGCGCCGCCGTCACCACCGTCCACCCCCTGTCCACCTCAGGCGAGTTCGCCCAGCAGCTGCGCGACTCCGGCGCCAACTGGATCGTCACCGTCTCCCCGCTGCTGGAGACCGCCCGCAGCGCCGCCGAACAGGCGGGCGGCATCACCGAGGTGTTCGTCTGCGACGGCGCCGTGGGCCACCGCTCCGTCCGCGACATGCTCGCCTCGACCGCGCCCGAACCCGCCGTCCACCTCGACCCCGCCCAGGACGTGGCCGTCCTGCCGTACTCCTCCGGCACCACCGGCACGCCCAAGGGCGTCATGCTCACCCACCGCTCCATCGCCACCAACCTCGTCCAGCTGGACCGGCTGATCAGCAGCGGCCCCGGCGACCGCGTCCTGGCGGTGCTGCCCTTCTTCCACATCTATGGGCTGACCGCCCTGATGAACGCCCCGCTGCGCAACGGCTCCACCGTCGTCGTGCTGCCCCGCTTCGACCTCGAACACTTCCTGCGCACCATCGAGAAGTACCGGGTCGACGCGGTGTACGTGGCCCCGCCCATCGTGCTGGCCCTCGCCAAGCACCCGGCGGTCACCCAGTACGACCTGTCCTCGCTCGACTACGTCGTCAGCGCCGCGGCCCCGCTCGACGCCCGGCTCGCCGGCGCCTGCGCCCGCCGCCTCGGCCTCCCGTACATCATGCAGGCGTACGGCATGACCGAACTCTCGCCCGGCACCCACGCCGTACCGCTCGGCGCCGTCGACCCGCCACCCGGCACGGTCGGCAAACTGCTGCCCGGCACCGAGATGCGCATCCGCTCCACCGACGCCGACAAGGACCTGGGCACCGGCGAGAGCGGCGAGATCCTCATCCGCGGCCCGCAGGTCATGAAGGGCTACCTCGGACGGTCCGCGGAGACCGACGCGATGATCGACGCCGACGGCTGGCTGCACACCGGCGACATCGGCCGGGTGGACGCCGACGGCTGGCTGCACGTCGTCGACCGCGTCAAGGAGCTGATCAAGTACAAGGGCTACCAGGTCGCGCCGGCCGACCTCGAAGCGGTGCTGCTGACCCACGAGGGCATCGCGGACGCCGCGGTCATCGGGGTCACCGACGCGGACGGCAACGAGGTGCCCAAGGCGTACGTCGTACGGCAGCACGGCGAGCAGGGGGCCCGGCTCACCGAGGACGGCGTCATCGCGTACGTTGCCGGGCAGGTCGCCCCGTACAAGAAAGTACGGCGGGTGGAGTTCACGGACGCCGTGCCACGCGCCGCCACCGGCAAGATCCTGCGACGCGAACTGCGCGCCAGGGAAAGGAGTTCCACGGCCTCATGACCGACGCCACGCCGGAAGTCTCGCCGGACGCCCCGCTGGTACGGCACGCCCACGAGCGGGGCGTCACCACCCTCACCCTCGACTCTCCGCACAACCGCAATGCGCTCTCCCGGCGGCTGGTGGGCGAACTGCACGCGGCGCTGGCGGCGGTGGCCTCCAGCGACGACACGCGTGCCGTGCTGCTCACGCACACCGGGACGACGTTCTGTGCGGGCGCGGATCTCTCGGAGGCGACGGAGCAAGCGGCCACGGGAAGCGACACGCCCACCTCCGGCCCCTTGGGCCTCGCCCGCCTCCTGCGCGCCGTCATCGAACTCCCCAAGCCCGTCGTCGCCAAGGTCACCGGCCACGTACGGGCCGGCGGCCTCGGCCTCCTCGGCGCCTGCGACGTGTCCGTGGCGGGCCCCGGCGCCACCTTCGCCTTCACCGAGGCGCGTCTCGGCCTCGCCCCCGCCGTCATCTCCATGCCGCTGCTGCCCCGCATGGACCCGCGCGCCGCCGCCCGCTACTACCTGACCGGCGAGCGCTTCGACGCCGCCGAGGCGGCCCGTACCGGCCTGGTGACGCTGGCCGCCGACGACCCGGACGCCGCCCTGGAACCGGTCCTCGCCGGCCTCCGCAAGGGCTCACCGCAGGGCCTGGCGGCCTCCAAGGCCCTGGTCACCGCGGAGGTCCTGCGCGTCTTCGACCGCGACACGGCGGCCCTCGCCGACACCTCGGCCCGCCTCTTCGCCTCCGACGAGGCCCGGGAGGGCATGACCGCCTTCCTCCAGCGCCGGGAACCGGCATGGGCACGGTGACCTCCTCCCGCGCCGCCAAGGAACCGCAGCAGGAACGCAGCCGCGCCACCCGCCGCGCCCTCCTGGAGGCGGCTGTCTCCTGCCTCGCCGAACGCGGCTGGAGCGGCAGCACCGTCGCGGTCGTCGCGGAACGCGCGGGCGTCTCGCGGGGGGCCGCCCAGCACCACTTCCGCACCCGCGAGGACCTGTTCACGGCCGCTGTCGAACACGTCGCGGAGAAGCGCCAGGTCGCGCTCAAGGCGGTGGCGCACGACCTGCCGCCCACCGGCTCCGCCGCGCGCACCCGCATCGTCGTTGAGGAGATCGTCGGCCTCTACACGGGCCCCCTCTTCCGCGCCGCCCTGCACCTGTGGGTGGCAGCCTCCGACGAGGAGCCGCTCCGCGACCGGGTCACCGCCCTGGAGGCCCGCGTCGGCCGCGAGGCGCACCGTACGGCGGTCGGCCTGCTGGGCGCCGACGAGTCGGTCACCGGCGTCCGCGAGACCGTACAGGGCCTCCTCGACATGTCCCGGGGCCTCGGCCTCGCCACCCTCCTCACCGACGACAAGCCGCGCCGCGACCGTGTGGTGACGCAGTGGGCGCACATCCTGGACACGGTGCTGAACGGGACGGGTGGCGGGGCCTAAGGGGAGGGCTCGGCGGCGTACGTGTCGAGGCGGCCGGCCAGCGCGCTGACGAGGTCGCGCAGCTCCGCGGGGCGCTCGATGACGAAGGGGCGGTCCAGCGCGGCCAGTACGGGAGGAATCCAGTCCAGCCGCTCGGCCCGGATGCGGACGCGTACCCATTCGGGCGTGTCAGCGGAGAGGGCGGCGATCCCGGCCGGAAGGTGCCCGCGAAGGTGCTCGACGCTGCCGCGGACGCGCAGCGACACGTCATGGGTCCACGGCGTGCGGGCGAGATGGCCGAGGACGGTCGCCGCCGGGTCGAAGCCGTCCGGAACATCGAACGAACCGGACAGCACGCTGACGGAAGTGATCCGGTCCAGCCGGAAGATCCGCACCTGCTCGCCGTCCCGGCCGGCAGCGGTCAGGTACCACCGTCCGGAGTGCGCCACGAGACCGTACGGCAGGACCGTACGGGCGCTGTCGCCGCCCTTGCGGTCGGTGTACGCGAACGCCACCGGCCGCCGCCGGCGTACGGCCTCGGCGAGTTCGAGCAGCACCGCCGCCTCCGGCGGGGCGGCGGGACGGGGCCGCTCGGTGAAGTCGGCCGTCTCCAGCAGCGCTTCCAGCCGCCGCCGCAGGGCCACCGGCAGCACCCGCCGCACCTTCGCCGCGGCGCTCTCACCGGCCGCCGCGGAAGCGGCGCCCGGCCCGCCGCGCTGCCCCGCGAGCAGGCCGAGCAGCACGGCCAGGGCCTCCTCGTCGGTGAGCATCAGCGGGGGCATCCGGTAGCCGGGGGCGAGCCGGTAGCCGCCGTAGCGGCCCCGCACCGCATCGACGGGGATGCCGAGGTCCAGCAGGTGGCCGACGTAGCGGCGGACGGTGCGCTCGTCGACGCCGAGGCGGGCGGCCAGCTCGGGCACGGTACGGATGCCGCCGCCCTGAAGGATCTCCAGCAGGGCGAGCACCCGGGCAGTGGTCGAAGTGGTCACCCGGAAAGTCTGCCGCGCATACCGGGCGGAACCTGTCCGGTATCGGCCCTAGCGTGAGCGGAGCCCGCAGATCCGGGCGCATGGCCCTGCGCCACGCATCTCCTCACGCCACGCATGTCCCTACGCCAGAAAGCCGGCTCATGAACCTCGTCTCGCTCCGCATGATCACCGATGATGTCGCCCGTCTCGTCGCGTTCTACGAACGCGTCACCGGCGTCCCGGCGGCCTGGGCGACCCCCGAATTCGCCGAACTGCGCACGCCGTCCTGCACGCTGGCGATCGCGGGCACCCGCACGATGGCCCTGTTCGGCGCGGCAACCGCACGGACAGCCACCGGCCACACGGTGATCATCGAGTTCCGCGTCCCGGACGTGGACGCGGAACACCGGCGTCTGACCACCCTCGGCCGCGCCGTCGTCCAGCAGCCGACGACCATGCCGTGGGGCAACCGCTCCCTGCTCCTGCGGGACCCCGACGGCAACCTGGTCAACCTCTTCACGCCCGTCACCGAGGACGCCGTACGGCGCCAGCAGCGCCCGGCCCCTCACGCGGGCAGCGTGTAGCCCTCCACCGACTCCGGCCCGCGCGGCCCCGGGCCCACGTACGTGGCCGACGGCCGGACCAGGCGGCCCGTGCGCTTCTGCTCCAGGATGTGCGCGCTCCAGCCCGCCGTACGGGCACAGGTGAACATCGACGTGAACATGTGCGCCGGGACCTCCGCGAAGTCCAGCACGATCGCCGCCCAGAACTCCACGTTCGTCGCCAGCACCCGGTCCGGACGCCGGTTGTGCAACTCCTCCAGAGCGGCCTTCTCCAGCGCCTCCGCGACCTCGAAACGCGGCGCGCCCAGCTCCCGGGCGGTGCGCCGCAGCACCCGGGCCCGCGGGTCCTCGGCCCGGTACACCCGGTGGCCGAAGCCCATCAGCCGCTCGCCGCGGTCCAGCGCCTGCTTCACGTACGCGGTCGCGTCCCCCGTCCGCTCGATCTCCTCGATCATGCCGAGGACCCGGGACGGCGCCCCGCCGTGCAGCGGCCCGGACATCGCGCCGACCGCGCCGGACAGCGCGGCGGCCACGTCGGCGCCGGTCGAGGCGATGACACGCGCGGTGAACGTGGACGCGTTCATGCCGTGCTCGGCCGCCGAGGTCCAGTACGCGTCCACCGCCGCGACGTGCTTGGGGTCCGGCTCACCGCGCCAGCGCTTCATGAAGCGCTCGACGATCGTGCCGGCCTTGTCGATCTCCTTCTGCGGCACCATCGGCAGGCCCTGCCCGCGCGCCGACTGCGCGACGTACGACAGGGCCATGACCGCGGCCCGCGCCAGCTCGTCACGGGCGGTCTGCTCGTCCGTGTCCAGCAGCGGCTTCAGGCCCCATACGGGCGCGAGCATGGCCAGCGCGGACTGCACGTCCACCCGGATGTCACCCGAGTGGACCGGGATCGGGAACGGCTCGGCGGGCGGCAGTCCCGGGTTGAACGACCCGTCGACCAGCAGCCCCCACACGTTCCCGAAGGAGACCTTGCCGACCAGGTCCTCGATGTCGACACCGCGGTAGCGCAGCGCGCCGCCTTCCTTGTCCGGTTCGGCGATCTCCGTCTCGAACGCGACGACTCCTTCGAGTCCGGGTACGAAGTCGGACATCAGGCGGCTCCTCAAGATGTGGACGACATGCGGCTCATGACCAAGATGCCGTGCGTTCAAGATCTGTCAGGTCAGGCTGGTCGGGTCGGGCGGTTCGGGCCGGCGGCGCGGTGGCCGTCGTCCGGAGTCCGGCACGGCGGCCGGGCGGCGGACGGCTCGGGTGGACCGCCGGGTCCGAGGGCCGCTCCGGGCATCGGACGGCCGGTCCGGGCCGCCGGTCCGGTTACGCGGCCGCCCCTGCGGCTCGCGGTCCGTACCGGTCACTCCCGTCATGCCCCGCGCGGGCGTTGGTCACCCGACCGGCACCCGTGGCGTCCCGCCCGGAGCACGTCACTTCGATCTCACTTCGATCACTTCAGGGCGGACACGATATCCCGCGCCGACCGTGCGCCACAGTGGCTCGCGGCACGATTCTGGCCGGTCCGGTACGTACCGGGAAGCGTGAGATCCGGCACACCGGACGATTCGCTGAAGGAAGGGTTACGGCACGCTGTCCAAGGGCAGACTTCCCTGCCACCCGGCTGCCCCAACAGGCCCGCATGCTGCAAGATGTGGCCGTGCACTCCGCCGACACGCCCACCCCGGACCCGCTCGATCCCTCCGCCATGCGGGCGCAGTACCGCGCCGAGGGACTCACCGAGGCCGAACTCGCCCCCAGCCCGTACGACCAGTTCGCGCGCTGGTTCAAGGAAGCGGCCACCAGCGGACTGCACGAGCCGAACGCGATGGTCGTCTCGACCGCTGACGCGGCGGGCCGCCCCAGCTCAAGGACCGTACTGCTCAAGCGGTTCGACGAGCACGGCTTCGTCTTCTTCACCAACTACAGCAGCCGCAAGGGCCGCGACCTGGCGGAGAACCCGCACGTCTCGCTGCTCTTCCCCTGGCACCCGCTGGCCCGCCAGGTCATCGTGACCGGCACGGCCGCCCGCATCGGCCGCGACGAGACCGCCGCGTACTTCCGCACCCGCCCGCACGGCTCCCAGCTCGGCGCCTGGGCCAGCGACCAGTCCGCACCGGTCGCCTCCCGCGCGGATCTGGAACGCGCCTACGACGACCTGGCGGCCCGCTACCCCGAAGGCGAGCAGGTGCCGGCGCCGCCGCACTGGGGCGGCGTACGGGTCGTCGCGCAGGCCGTCGAGTTCTGGCAGGGCCGGGAGAACCGCCTGCACGACCGGCTGCGGTACGAACGGGAAGCGGGCGGGGACGGTGGCGGCTGGTCCGTCGTACGGCTCGCGCCCTGAGCCGCGGCGGGTCCGGCCCCCGAGGAGGAGCGGGTACGGCTACGCGTCCGTGCCCGCGAAGGCGGACGGGCGGCGGGTACGGCTACGCCTGCCCGCCCGCGGACGCAGACGACCCGCGGGCTGCTTCCCCCGCGCCTGGGGCGCGAAGGGGCCGGTCGGACGAACCGGCAGCCCGCGGGTCGGGTGACTGCTGGGAATAGGCCGGCTGCGCAGCTGTCTCCTGCGCTGGTCCGGCGCTGCACACTGAGTGCGACGACGGGCCGCTAGCCCGCAGCCACCTCACGCGTCCGGTGCGAAATCATCTGCCGAACCACCTCCCTTCTCGTGTGCCCCACACCCTAGGAACCGGTGCGGCGGCCGCACAACCGAATTTCCGGCGGCCGGGATCGCAGGGATTTCCGCGAATGGGGTGTGGCCCGGGTCACGTTCCAGTTGAATGATCCGGCGTGCAGCACGTGCGGCCGCGTTCGTAGGGGGTGCCAGTGGCTGCTTCGTCTTCGTCGTCCTCCTCGTCGTCATCGTCGTCATCGTCATCGTCGTCCTCGTCGCACCGCTTCGAGCCCGTACCGCCCGGGGGACCGGGCCGCGGGGCGGACCGGGGCGGCCCGCCTCCGGACGACGCGCGCGCGGACGCGTGTACCGACACCGACCCGGACCCGCAGCCGGACAGCGACGACTCCGGCCTGCTCGCCGCCCTGCTGGACGGCATGGACGCCGCGCTGTGCGCCTTCGGCGCGGACGGCTCGGTCACGCACTGGAACCGCGAGGCGGAACGCATCCTCGGCTGGACGGCGGACGAGGCGGTCGGCCGCCCCGGGCTGGCCGGCTGGGCGGTCCGCAAGGAGGACGCCGACGAGGTGGAGGCCCGCCTGCTGGCGGCGTCCCGCTCCCCGGGGCGCCAGGTCCACGAGTTCGCGCTGCTGACGAAGGACGGGCGCCGCGTCCTGGTGCGTACCCAGTCCTCCGCGGTGCTCGGACCCGACGGCCGGGCGGCGGGCGTGTACTGCGCGTTCAGCGAGGTGCACACCCAGATCGACCTGGAACGTTCCATCGCGCTGAGCGAGGCGCTCTTCGTGGACGCCTCCTGGGGCGTGGTGCTGGTCGACGCCGACCTGCGGCCCGCCGTCGTCAACGCGCACGCCGCCCGCGCCCTCGGTATGGGCCGCACGGCCGTCCTCGGGCGCCCGCTGGGCGACCTGCTGACCCAGGGCGTGGAGGAGCTGGAGAGCGCCCTGACACACGTCCTCGCGGAAGGCACCCCGCCCGCCGCCGCCGAACTGTGGGTCACGCTCCGGTCCGACGAGGCCGAACAGACCCGCCGGTGCTGGCGCAGCGGCTTCGTCCGGCTGGCCTCGCCCCTGACGGAGGAGCCCGTACCGCTCGGCGTCGGCTGGCTCTTCCAGGACGTCACGGAGGCCAAGCGCACGGAACAGGAAGGCGCCCTGCTGCGCTTCCGCGCCCAGCAGCTGCACCGGGCGGGCCGGGCCGCGGGGGAGTGCGAGGACCCGATGGAGGCGGCGGCGGTCCACCTGGACTTCGCGCTGGCGGGATTCGCCGATCACGGGCTGGTCGACGTGGTGGGCAGCGGGGGTGAAACAGGTGCCGACAGCGGCCTGGGAGCTCCCTCCGAGGACGCGCCCACGCTCGTACGGGCCATCGCCTCACCCGCGGGCGCTCCCGGCCCTTCCGAGGCCGTACCGCCCACCGGGATTCCGGTGGCCTACGGAGCGGGCCACCCGGCCGCACAGGCGCTGGAACGGTGCGGCTCGGTACGGGCCGGCGCGGGCCCGGCGATCGCGGAGGGCTGGGCCGCGGCCCGCAAGTGGCCGGACGGCACCGTGCACGGCCTGTGCGTGGTACTGCGCAGCCGGGGGCGGACGCTGGGCGTGGTGACGTTCCTGCGCGGCCCCTCGCGGCGCCCCTTCGACCGCGCGGACGCGGCGTACGCGGAGGACGTCGCCTCCCGGATCGCGGCGGCCCTCGACCTGGCCGGAGGGGCGGCGGGGGCTTGAGAGGGCGGGCCCGGCGGCGACTGCCGGGCCCCGTCCGCTACTGCCGGTAGTAGATCCGGTCCGCGTACTCCCGCATCACCCGGCCGTTCCAGTCGTGGCCGCCGTCCACGTTCCCGGAGCGCAGCAGCGGCGGGTCGATGCCGCGGTCGGCCAGCACGCCCGCGGCGGTCGCGACGACGGACTGCATGATCGCGCTGGTGACGACCGTCGAGGCCGGGGCGAACGGCGCCTCGATGCCCGGCAGCGTCAACTCGGCGTCGCCCACCGGGATCTTGCTGTCCAGCACGATGTCACAGTGGTCCCGCAGATACGTGCCGGAGACGTGCCGTGACCTGGTCTCCTCCGCGTACGCCACCGACGTCAGCCCGATGACCTTGAGGCCGAGCGCCCGCGCGTTCATGGCCATCTCCACCGGCAGCGAGTTGCGCCCGGACAGGGAGATGACGATCAGCACGTCACCGGCCTCCAGCGGGCTGGTGTCCAGGACGGCTCCAGCGAGCCCGTCCACCCGCTCCAGCGCGCTGCCGAGCGTGGCGGGCCGTACGTCGACGCCGACGACGCCCGGGACGGTCAGCAGGTTCATGACGGCGAGGCCGCCGGCCCGGTAGACGGTGTCCTGCGCGGGGAGGGAGGAGTGCCCGGCGCCGAAGGTGAAGACGCGGCCGCCGGCCTCGACGGTGTCGGCGATGAGTGTCCCGGCGGCGCCGATCCGCTCGTCCTCCTCGTCGCGCACCCGGCGCAGCAGGCCGATCGCGGCGTCGAAGTACTGCCCGGCCAACCGGTTGCTCTCGCCCATCGCCGCGGGGCCCCTCTCGTCGGTACTCATCGGTCTTGTACGTTGGTCCTCGTACATTTGTCCTACGTTCTGACGCGCCCGGCAGTATGGGCCGGCCGACGGCGGCACGCACCGGTACGGGACGGTGGCGGTCCTGCCGGGGACAGCCGTGGCGCGGATCACGTTGCGGTCTGGACCAGTGCCCTGTCAATACGGTGTACGCCACCGCGCGCGGCCGGACGGAGACCTTCCGGCCGCCCCGGCGTCGCCCGGTTGCCGTCCCGCCGCAGGGCGGGCACCGCCGTACCGGGGCTCCGGGAGGGGCCGGCCGGAGCGGACGCGGAACCGTTGTCAGTGGGATGCGTCAGAATTGAGGTCAGGGCCACCGCACGACACATCAAGGGGCACGCATGTCCGGACTGATCGACACCACGGAGATGTATCTCCGCACCATCCTTGAGCTGGAAGAGGAAGGTGTGGTCCCGATGCGCGCCCGGATCGCCGAGCGGCTCGAACAGAGCGGCCCGACGGTCAGCCAGACCGTGGCGCGCATGGAGCGGGACGGCCTGCTCACGGTCGCGGGCGACCGCCACCTGGAGATGACCGAGGAGGGCCGCCGGCTGGCGACCCGCGTCATGCGCAAGCACCGGCTCGCCGAGTGTCTGCTCGTCGACGTCATCGGGCTGGAGTGGGAGCAGGTGCACGCCGAGGCGTGCCGCTGGGAGCACGTGATGAGCGAGGCGGTCGAGCGCCGCGTCGTGGAGCTGCTGCGGCATCCGACGGAGTCGCCGTACGGCAACCCCATCCCGGGCCTGGAGGAGTTGGGCGAGAAGGCCGAGGCCGACCCGTTCCTGGACGCCGGCATGGTGAGCCTGATGGACCTGGAGGCCGGCGCGGACGGCAAGACGGTCGTGGTGCGCCGGATCGGCGAGCCCATCCAGGCGGACGCCCAGCTCATGTACACGCTGCGGCGGGCCGGTGTGCAGCCGGGCGCGGTGGTCAGCGTGACCGAGTCGTCCACGGGCGTCCTCATCGGCAGCAGCGGCGAGGCGGCGGAGCTGGACTCCGAGATCGCCGCGCACGTTTTCGTGGCCAAGCGCTGACCTGCCTCCGCCCCGCTCCGCCCGGCTGACCTGGCGCGACGGCCGCCCCGGCGCAGTGCTCAACCGCTGTACCAACCGGCGGAGTTGGCGGAACGCGAGCGCGGCGGCCGGTGGCATGTCACGCTGGCGCTGAGCGTGTGCGCGACGGCTTGCCGAGGGCCGCGCGGCGATGCCGTACGGGCCCCGGCGGGCGTACGCGCACGCGACGACAGCGGGCTCATGACGTGTGGCGCCGGAGACCTGGGGCGAGGCGGCCGACGACGGACAGGGCAGGACCACACCTGCCGCCGCGGCCCTGGGTCGGGGAGGGGGCTCGGGTGAGGAGCACTCCGCCGCGACCCCACCCCCACGCCGGGACGCCGCCCCCGGTCGCGCGGCGCGCGAAGAAGCGGATGCGGTTGCGGACGCGTACGCGCAGGGCGACTTCGGGAAGTTGCGCGGACGGCGGGTGCGCGTGGCCGCCCTCCCCGTACAGCGGCCGTCGGCCCGGTCGCGGAAGCGTCGGCGTTCCCGGGCGACGCGGCTCGGCCCTCAATGCCTGCCGACGGCGGCCCGGCGACCGTGACTTTGAAAGTGACGGCGTTCCCGGGCGACGCGGCTCGGCCCTCAATGCCTGCCGACGGCGGCCCGGCGACCGTGACTTTGAAAGTGACGGCGTTCCCAGGCGCTGCGGCTCGGCCCTCAACTGCCCTCGATGGCGGCGCGGCGATCGTGGCCCCGGAAACGACCAGGGCCCCGGCGCTGCGAGCAGCCGGGGCCCCGCCTCCCCATGTCCCCCGCCCAGACCCGGAGCCCCGAGCTCTCAGGGTCTCTCCCCGTGGGCCCCCTTCCCGGTGGGGCCCGCCTCCCGCTACGTGTCTCCCCTCGGCGGGGACCGGCAATCCTTGGGTGTGGTCACCCGAACGAGGGTTATTGGGCGCAGAAACGACTTACTCGAATAGAGGTTCGATAGTGTGGGGCTGCTCAAGGACCGAATGGGGGTGCCAGGGCCCATGGTGCGGCGTATCGACGTGACGGGGACCGGCGGCGTCCGGCTCGCCGCCTGGGAGTTCACCGACCCGCCGAAGACCGGCCGGGCCGGGGAGGAAGGGGATCGCGGGCCCGGCGTACTGCTCCTGCACGGCCTCATGGGACGCGCGTCGCACTGGGCCGAGACCGCCCGCTGGCTCGGCTCCCGGTGCCGCCCCGTCGGCCTGGACCAGCGCGGCCACGGCCGCAGCGAGAAACCCCAGGACGGCCCGTACGACCGCGAGGCGTACGTCGCCGACGGCATCGCCGCCATCGAGCAGCTCGGCCTGGCGCCCGCCGTTCTGATCGGTCACTCCATGGGCGCCCTGACGGCCTGGCAGGTGGCCGCCCGCCGGCCCGACCTCGTCAGCGCGCTGGTCATCTGCGACATGCGGGCCTCCGCCCTGGGTGCGGCCTCGCAGCAGGAGTGGACGGACTGGTTCCGCTCCTGGCCGGTCCCGTTCGCCACCCTCGCGGACGTACGCAAGTGGTTCGGTGAGGACGACCCGACCCTGGAGCGGTCCAAGCCGGCCCGCGGCGAGTTCTTCACCGAGATCATGGCCGAACGTGCGGACGGCTGGCGCCCGGTCTTCTCCCGCCACCAGATGCTCACCGCCCGCGAGACCTGGGTCCATGACGCGCACTGGGAGGAGCTCGCCCAGGTGCAGTGCCCCGCACTCGTGGTCCGCGGCCTGGACGGCGAACTGGGCCGCGCTGAAGCCCAGGAGATGGTCCGCGTCCTCCCGCACGGCGTCTACGCCGAGATACCGGACGCCGGGCACTGGCTCCCCTGGGAAGCCCCCGAGGAGTGGCGAGGCGCCCTGGGCCCTTTCCTCGAATCCGTCCTCCCGGCCTGACCGCCGCCCCTCCCACCCCGAATTGCCTGCCGAGCCCGGCGGGACGCCGATAGTGTCGCCGACCATGCGCCTTCTTGTACTTGGCGGTACGTCCTTCGTGGGCCGCGCGATCGTCGAGGACGCCCTGCGTACCGGCGTCGAGGTGACCTTGTTCGGCCGGGGCCGCACCAACCCGGACCTGTTCCCCGGCCTGACCCGGCTCATCGGCGACCGCGACACCGGCCATTACGCCGCCCTGCGCGACGGCGGTTGGGACGCGGTCGTCGACGTCAGCGGCTACGTCCCGCGGCACGTCGGACAGGCGATGGACGCCCTGGGCGACCGGATCGGACGCTACCTGTTCATCTCCAGCCACGCGGTTTATGCCCGCACGGGCGTGGCCCCGGGCAGTGACGAGAACACCCCGCGCCGCCCACCCGTACGCGACACCGAGGAGCTGAGCGAAGCCACGTACGGCCCGCTCAAGGTGGCCTGTGAGGACGATGTGCTCGCCCGGTACGGCGCGCGGGCGACGATCGTCCGGCCGGGGAAGGTGGCCGGGCCGCACGACGCGATGGACACCTTCACGTACTGGGTCCGCCGCGCCGCACGCGGCGGCCGGGTGGCGCTGCCGGCCGACCCCGCCCAGCCGGTGCAGGTCATCGACTCCCGCGATCTGGCCCGCCTGGTGGTGCGGCTGCTCACCGACGACCGCCCGGGTGCCTTCCACGCCGTGGGCCCGGCCGAGCCGACGACCCTCGGCGAACTGATCGAGACCTGCGCGCGAGCGGCAGGCACCCAGGTCGAGATCGTGCCGGTCTCTCCCGAGGGCGCACCGGAGATGTTCCCGCTCGTACGCCCCGACTGGACGACCCAGCAACGCAGCGCGGCACGCGCCCGCCAGGCGGGCCTGCCCGCGACACCGCTGGAGGTGACGGCGGCCGACGTCCTGGCCTGGGACCGCGCCCGCGGCGGGCCATCGCTCCCCTTCGGCTACACCCCCGAGGAAGAACGGGCCGCCCTGGCCCAGCCCTTCACACCGGCTTCACGCCCCACCAGCTGAGCGGATGGGGGCTGGGGCGGGGGGGCTGGTCGGTCTCGGCCGGGGCACGACGTGTGCCGACGCCATGTCTCTCCCGAACCCGAACCACTCAGCCCAGTCGGGGCGTTCGGGTGTGGTGGTCCAGCAAGCGGGTGAGCACCTGCACGAACTGGTCGCGTTCGGCCGGGCTCAGCGGCGCGAGGAGTTCGTCGTGGAGATCGTCCAGGACCTTGTCGAGGCGACGCAGGTGGCGACGGCCTTGGGCGGAGATCGTGATGACGTTGCGGCGCCGGTCCTCGGGGTCCGGCGCCCGCTCGACGAGGCCGCGCTCGGCCAGTTCGTTGAGCACGCCGACCATGTCACTGCGGTAGATGCCGGTCCGCCCGCTCAGTGCCGCCTGGCTGCCCGGCCCGTGATCCTGCAATGAGGCGAGTACGGCGTAGTGCCACTTGCGGGCGTCGACCTGGGCCAGCCCCTCGCAGATCAGCCGGTCCGACCGCACGGTCAGCTGCGACAGCAGCCGGCTCGCCCGCCGACGCAGCCGGTCGGGCGTCCGGAGCGCGCCGTCGTCGGGCAGGTCCGCGGCCTCGGCTCTGATCATGGCGCAGATCCTACCCATTGCGTTAGTCAATCTAACGATGTACGTTCACTCGTCCGAAAACGTTAGTGCGACAAACGTTGTTCGAGTGAACTCCAAGGAAGGAAGAACTTGCCCACCAAGGCTCTTCGGATTCCCACCGCGGACGGCCAGGCCGACGCTTTCGCCGCCTTCCCCGACGGCGGCGAGCAGCACCCGGGAGTGCTGCTGTACCCGGACGCCTTCGGCGTGCGGCCCGTACTGAAGGAAATGGCCCGCGAACTGGCCGAGCACGGGTACTACGTGCTCGTACCCAACATCTACTACCGGACCCGCCCCGCCCCGGTGTTCGAACTCCCCGAACTCATCGGGGAAGAGGCCCGGCCAGCGATCTTCGCCGAGGTGATGCCCCTGGTCGAGGCGCACACCACCGAACGCGTCCTGCACGACGCCGAGGCCTACCTCTCCTTCCTCACCGCCCAGCCCGAGGCCAGCACCGGACCCGTCGCCGCCATCGGCTACTGCCTGGGCGCCGTCCTGGCGGTGCGCACCGCGGCGGCCCACCCCGGCCAGGTGGCCGCCGTCGCCGGATTCCACCCCGGCGCCCTGGTCACCGACGCACCCGACAGCCCCCACCGTCAGGTCTCCAAGCTGACCGCCCAGCTCCACCTCGGCCTCGCCGAGGGCGACATGACACCCGAGGCCCTCAGCGAGTTCCACCAGGCCCTGGACGCCGCAGGTGTCACCTACACCACCGAGGTCTACCCCGACACCGTCCACGGCTTCACCATGTCCGACACCGAAGCCTTCAGCCCCTCCGGCCTACAGCGCCACTGGGACCGCCTCCTCCCCCTCCTCACCCACACCCTGACCGACAACTGAGCCCCCGGCCCACCTGGACCATGGCCGGCCCGGACCATGGCCGGCCCGCCCGGCCATGCGTCTCCGGCTTCCCTTCGCTGTACGTACGATGCAGACACCGAAAGCCGCACCTCATCGCGGTCATCGACCGTGCGTACATCGTCCGTGTGCACATCGTCCGTGTGCACGTCGTCCGTGCGTGCATCCCCCGCGCGCAGACCTGGCGGCTGCGTTCCTCGGCTCCCCGGTCCGCTGCCGCTCACGTCCATCACGAGCATGCCCTCCGGCGCCGTCGTTGTGGACTTGCCCCGGGGCGGTGCACGGGCCCACCCCCTCCGGGCCGCCACTCTCAACGCGCATCTCTACCTTCCCCCCGCCCCCGCCCCCCTCCCACCCCCTCCCGCCCCCCCCGAGACCTACGAGGCCCGCAGGCGTGGCGGAGTTCGAGCTCACAGGCGTGATCGAAGCCGAACCACCGTGCCCCGGTGAGTCAACACCGCGCACCTGGGCGGGACGCGACACCGCACTCCCGAGCGTGACGACACCGCGTCCCGGGCGAGACGACACCGCACTCCCCGGCCGAGACGGCGCCGCGACCCGGGCGAGCGGTTTCGCCCTCAGGGTCCGGTCCCCCTCATGGCTCCGGCAGCCCACTCGGGATCAGCGGCCCCCATTGGCACGCCCGGCGTGCGTTGAGGGCTGACGGCCCGTTAGCTGACCGGGTTGATGTGGTTGCCGTACCGGCGGTGCCGGCCGTGATGTCCGGGAATCAGAGTGGCATTCCGATGCGTTCCGCCTGACAGTCACTTCTTGCGCCTCTGCCTCCTCCAGGAGACATCGCCCATGCTCCAGTCAGAGATCGACGCCGTCGTGTTCGACGTGCTCGGCACGCTCGTCGACGAAGCCGGCCGGTATCCGTGGCGGCATTCGTGCATTCGCCCCCTCACTCGAAGATTCCAAAGTTGAGCAGCTCTTGGTGTTGTGGCAGCAGCACATCGAACGCGAGCAATGTCGCACCGCCTGCGTCGCCCGCCCCGTCGGCGACCCGCCCACCTCCTCCGACCGGTTCGATCTGTATGCCGATGACCTGGCCGAACTGGCCGGTCAACTGGACTGTGCTTAAAGGTGATCGGTAGGCCGCCTATGATTCGCCGGCGTTGATCCGTGGCTGTATGTGGGCTCCTCCGTGTGGGTTGTTCGGCTGTTCGACTGTCGGGTTCGGGTCATTGCGCGTTGTAGTGGGAAGCAGGTGACGAGGACGTACAGGGCGAAGAGGGTGAGGGGGAGCAGGCCGACGGGGCGGATCAGGGCTGCCGGGTTGGCCTGTATCCACTGCCAGTTGCCGACCCAGTTCGCGGTGGCGTCGGCGATCATTACGCCGCATGCCAGCCAGGCCCCGGAACGGCGCAGGCGTATCACCAGGAAGGCGGTCAGCGGGTCGAGGATCACCAGGCTGGTGAAGAACACCTGTAGCGGTACCTGGGGGAAGACCGCGTAGGCGTGGATGCCGTCGCGCATCAGGTCGATGAGGTGGGCGCAGGTTCCTTGGGCGAAGCCGATCGCGTATGTCGCGGCGACCCACCGCGCCCATGTGGGTAGTTCGCCCCAGCGGTGTCTTAGGTGGTGGTGGGTGTGGTGGTTTGGGTTCATGGTGTGGGGTTGAGGTCGCGTTGGACTTGTGTGGTCAGGGAGTCGTCGGTCGGAAGGGAGCCGTAGCCGGTGGCTGACCACGTGCTGTGCTCGGGTGGGACTTCGAAGTACGGGACGGGGCGGCCCGTGAGGTGGTCGGTGAGCGTGTCCGGCTCACGGTGCGCCCGGACGGCTCGTATGCAGGTCGCGCAGGCAGCCACGCCCGCCTGGAAGCGTTCGTCGTTCACCGGCGGGCGCCACGGTATGCGCCGGATCGCGGGGCCGTGCAGCGGGTGGAAGAAGCACAGGGGGAGCGGGCCCGTGGACCGGTCGAGGGCTGCGTAGCCTTCGTGCAGGAGGGCGAATACGCCTGCCAGGTCGGGGACTCCTCGGGACTTCTTCAGCAGGGTGTCGGCCGTGGTACAGGCCTCGCGGGCTCGCTCCGAGGCAGCCGGTGCGGCCCTGGCGGTCCGTACATGGCCGGTCAGACGTGCGACTTCCTCGGTGGCACGCTCCCGTATCCCGGCCTCGTCGGCGCGGTACACGGCGGTGAAGACCTGCCGGGGGATCGACAACGGCTGGGCGAAGTCCCGCAGTCGCGAGCGGCGCCGGAGCAGGAGACCGACGGCCGCTATGAGCAGGAGCGGTCCGGCGACGAGGAGTAGGAGGCGGGGGAGGGAAGGGGAGAGGGAGGTCGAGGCAGAGGTGAAGGTGGAGGTCAGGGGTATTGCTTGCGTGGGGGTGGTGGTGAGTAGCGTGAGGATTGGTGTTGTCGTGGCGAGTGTTGCTGCGGTGCGCAGTGGGCGTTTGCTCGGCTGTGGTCGCTCTGCCGGCGTGCTTTGGGTCAGCCACATGCTTTCCCACCCCCGTTCGCCGGTTCTGCCGGCGGATTCGTCGATGTCTGTGTCAGCCAGGCGATCACTTCGTCGCCGTGTGTCATGACGGTACCGGCCGGTTTCTCGGCGTGGGGAAGCCTGTGGACAACCTTCGGCGGCGCCGGATGTCCGTCACCCGAGCGGGTGTTGGCGGCGGGGGAGCAGCAGGGCCGGGACGAGTGCCAGGGCCACCAGGGCCACTGCCCAGACGTAGGTGTGCTGGAAGGCGTCGGCGAGACGGGGAGCGAGAGCGCGCACCGCGTCGGCGGGCAGGCCGTGGACGGATTCGAGGCCGCCGCCTTCGCCGTGCGAGGCCGGAATCCGGCTGCTCATGGCGTTCGCGAGCAGGACGGACATCAAGGCGGCGCCCACCGAGCCGGCGAGCTGCGGGATGATGCTCAGCGTCGTCGAGGCGACCGGGAGACGGGCGTGGTCGATGCCGCGGGTGGCGGTGGCCATCGTCGGCATCATCGTCGTACCGACTCCGACGCCCATCACGGCGAGCGCGCCCGCGAGCACCCAGTACGGGGTGTCCGCCGCGACCTGCGTGGTGAAGGTCAGGAAGCCGACCGCGGCCAGGGCCACGCCGGCCGGGACGAGTCTGCCCGCCGGGACCCTGTCGACCAGGCGGCCCGCGAACTGCATGGTGATCCCGGTCGCCAGGACCTGCGGGATGCCCAGCAGCCCGGCGCCGGTCGCGCTCTGGCCCCGCACCACCTGGTAGTACAGCGGCATCAGCAGCATCGAGCCGAAGTAGCCGCAGACGAACAGGGCGAGGGTGGCGGCGGCCGGGCCGAACGGGCGGCGGCGCAGCAGCCGGAGGTCGATCAGCGGGGACTCGGCGGTCAGCGCCCGTACGACGAAAGCGGCGATCAGCGCGGCGCCCGCCAGTGTGGGCACCAGGGCGCCGGCGGTGGTGAAGGAACGCTGTTCCGCGCCGCTGCTCAGGCCGTAGATGAGGATGGCCAGGCCGGGGGAGAGCGTCAGCAGGCCGGGGATGTCCAGGCGGGGGCCGCGTGCCGGGATGTCGCGCCGGAAGACGCGGCCGGCCAGGACGAACGCCAGGACTCCGACGGGGATGTTGATCAGGAAGATCCAGCGCCAGGAGACCTCGTCGACCAGGTAGCCGCCGAGCACCGGGCCGATCAGGGGACCGACCAGTACGGGGATGCCGAGGACGCTCATCATCCGTCCCCGGCGGGCCGGATCGGACGCCTGGAGGAGGATCGTCATGCCGACCGGCTGGACCATGCCGCCCGCCAGGCCCTGCAGCACTCGGAAGGCGATCAGGGACTCGATGTTCCAGGCGAGCCCGGCGAGCGCCGAACCGAGGGCGAACAGGGCGATCGCGAGCATGTAGAGGCGTTTGGTGCCGAAGCGGCCGACGGCCCACGCGGTGACGGGGATGACGGTGGCCAGGGCGAGCGTGTAGCCGGTGGCCACCCACTGGATGGCTGCCAGCGGCGCGTGGAAGTCCGCGGAGAGGCGGTTGAGGGCGACGTTGACGACGGTGGTGTCGAGGACCGTCATCAGCGAGCCGAGGACGATGACGAAGGCCATCGCCATGACGCCGTGGTCCATGGCCCGGGCCCGGCCGCCCGTGCGGGAAGGTTGCGAATCCGCACGGGTTGCCCGGAGTTGTGCAGGCGTTGACGGCACTGGCGTTGGTGGCGTGGGCATGGCGGAGGCTCCCCGTGACGGCGGCCGGCCCCGGTGGCCGGCCGATCACCCACACCCTCCGACCTGAAGTTGACTTGAGGTCAAGTCGCCGAGGCCGTGACGACGTCCCAGCCGCGGCTCAGCCGCACCTCAGTCACGCCCCCAACCATGCCCCGACCACGTCTCACCCCTTGCTGACCGCCCCCAGGATCTCCGGCAGCCGCCGCGCCACCCGGGGGGCCGCCACCCGCATCCCCAGGAGCGCGATACCGACCCCGTACGCCGCTCCCACCGGCAGCAGCAGCCACAGCAGGCTGTTCAGGCCCGCCACGTGCAGCCAGACCATCAGCGCGACCACCGGTGCGGCCAGCACACCGCTCACCAGCATCCCGCCGAACAGGCTGAACCAGGCGATGGCACCCTGGCCCGGGGCGATGTTCTTGTTGCTCTCCGCCGGGATCGAGTACGGGAACAGCGCCGAGGTCACCGCACCGGTCGCCACCAGGGCGCCGAGCAGGGCCAGCGACAGTCCGTAGACGTCGAAGAACGCGGACCACGGGCCGAGGAAGGCGGCCGCGCCGATCACGACCAGCGTCACGAACGGCACACCGACCAGGGCCAGGCCCAGCCCACGGGCGCGCAGTTCCAGGTAGGCGTCGCGGGGCGTGGAGATCGTCGAGGCGACCATCCAGAACGCCGAGGTGTCCTGCCCGAACTGGTTGTACATCTGCATGCCCAGCAGGGCCGGCGCCGAGAACGCCGTGTAGATGCTGCCGCCGCCCTGGAGGGCGGAAACCACCGGGACGAGCAGGCCCACACCGAACGCCATGGCCCACGACATCTTGGACTTCGGGTCGCGCCAGGCGTAGCGCATCATCCGCAGGATGACGGTGCCCGTACGGCTCTCCGGCAGCAGCCGCTGCAGACCGCCGCCCGAGGAGCGCTGCTTGCGCGCGCTGTCCTGTTCGACGGCCTGGAGGGTGGAGGAGTCGGGCGAGGTCATCACCGTGGTCAGGGTGCGCCGCCACCACCACAGCAGCAGGCCGAGCGCCACCGCGGCCAGCGCCAGGCCCAGGACGGCACGCCCGTACGCGCCCTCGCTCGCCGCGCGGACGGCGTCCATGGCCGAGGCGGGCGGCACCCAGCGCAGGATGTCGGACGTGGGCTCCAGGGCGGACAGCCCGGCGCCGGAGCCGAACAGTTTCTGCGCGCCGACGTTCACGCCCTGTGCGCCGATCGCGACGAACAGGCCGCTCAGTACGGCGAGGTCGCGGCCCCGGCGGCTGGTCAGCAGCCGTACGTTGGCGGTGGCCACGGCCCGCGCCAGGGCCACGCACACCAGGACGACCAGGACGACGGCGAGCACGCCGACGGCCGCGGCGCCCGCGCTGTGCGCCATCATGATCACCGAGCCGACGGCCAGCGCCAGGGTGAAGACGGGGCCGATCCCGACCAGCGACGTGACCAGCAGCGACACGATGAGCGGCCGGGGCCGCAGTGGCAGCATGACCAGCCGGGTCGGGTCGAGGGTCTCGTCCCCCGACGGGAAGAACAGCGGCATCGCAGCCCAGCCCAGCGTCAGCACGGCGGCGAGCAGGACGCCCAGAGCGCCCGCGTGGTCGACGTCCCGCAGGGCGATCAGACCGAGCAGGACGCCCGCCGCACACAGCAGGGACACCACGAGCGACGCCACGTAGGCGAAGGTCCGGCCGGACGACTGGCGCAGGCCGTTGCGCAGCAGGGACAGCTTGAGGCGGATGAAGACCGGGGTCAGTGACGCGCCCGAGGCCGCCTGCGGGGCGCCGGGCGGCGTGCCGGTGGGTGTCGTGGAGGTGGCGGAGGCGGTCACCGGGCGCCCCCGCCGCCCAGCCAGTCCAGGTCCTGCCCGGCCGCGCGGCCGTTGGCGCCGACCAGTTCGAGGAAGGCGTCCTGCAGGGACGGCGCGTCGCAGCGTACCTCGGCGAGCGGGCCGTCCGCCCTGATGCGCCCGCCGGCCATCACCGCCACCCAGTCGCACAGCGACTCCACCAGCTCCATCACGTGGCTGGAGAAGACGACGGTGGCTCCGGAGGAGGTGTAGCGCTCCAGTACGCCGCGGATGGTCTGCGCGGACACCGGGTCGACGCCCTCGAACGGCTCGTCCAGGAAGAGCACCTCCGGGTTGTGCAGCAGCGCCGCCGCCAGCCCGATCTTCTTGCGCATACCGGTCGAGTAGTCGACCACGAGCTTGTTCTGCGCGCCGGACAGGTCCAGGACCTCCAGCAGCTGGTCGGCGCGCTTGTCGACCTCCGCGCCGGGCAGCCCCCGCAGCCGCCCGATGTAGGCCAGGAGTTCGCGTCCGGACAGCCGCTCGAACAGGCGCAGTCCTTCGGGCAGTACGCCGATACGGGACTTCACCGCGACCGGGTCGTGCCACACGTCGTGGCCGCCGATCTCCACCTGCCCGGCGTCCGGGCGCAGCAGGCCGGTCACCATCGACAGGGTGGTGGTCTTGCCCGCGCCGTTCGGGCCGACCAGGCCGATGAACCGGCCCGCGGGCAGTGTCAGGTCGATCCCCGCCACGGCGACCTGCTCGCCGTACTTCTTCCACAGCCCCTGGACGTGCACGGCGGGCGGAACCGTGCCGTCCGTCCGGACGGACGGGCCGTCCGGTGGTGTGGCCGTGCCCGCCGACTGGTCGATCTGTTCCGGTTCGTTGGCCACCGGTTCTGCCCTCCACGTCCCCGCAGGGGCTGGTCATGCCCCTGTCCGTTCATCCCACGATACGGGCGGGTGTGCGACAGGGCCGGTGCGGCCGCACGGCCGGGCGCAAGGAGCGGGAAAAGGGAGAGCGTGGTGTGGGGAGGGGGCGTGCACGGTGCGGTACGCGCCCGGCGCACACGCACGGGGTACGGGAGCAGGGCGACGGCGCGGCAGACGTGCCCCGTACGCCTCCGCCGCCCCGCCCTCACCGCCCGCGTGCCGCCGCGGCCTCCCGCCCGCAGGCGTACGCCAGGGGGCTGATCAGTTCGTCCGCGTCCGGCAGCCACCGGTTGGCGGCGGTGGGCTCGCGCACCCACTGCACCGCCCCGTGCGCCCCCACGCGCGTCGGCGGCGCGGCGACGTAGTCGCCCTCGCCGCGCGCGATCAGGTCCAGCGTCGCGGGCGGCCAGCCCAGATGCCGTACCAGGTCAGGCACCTTGACCGAGGCACCGGGCAGGACGAAGAAGAGCATCCGGCGGCCCGGGGTACGGGTCACCGGCCCGAGCGGCAGGTCCATCCGCTCCATCCGGGCCAGCGCCAGGCAGCCCGCCGTCTCGGGCACGTCGAGTGCCTCGAACGTACGGCCCGTCGGCAACAGGATCGAGGCGCGCGGATTCCTGCTCCACAGGCGGCGGGCGGCCGTCGCGCTGCCCGTGGCGTGGCCGGCCCAGCCGGGGACCGTGGGGTGCGCGCCGGGCGCGGCGCAGTCGGCCGCGCCGCACGAGCAGCGCGGCACTTCGCCCTCGTCCTCCAGCCATGCGCCGGGCAAGACGTCCCAATGCCGCTCTTCCGCGTAACGCACCGCAGTTTCGATCAACAGCTCGCCACGCTGCTCGGGGACCTGAGAGGCTCCTGTGACTCCGATGGTGTCTTCCACGTGCTGGACAACTTTCCCTGTCACCAAGGGTTACGGCCGACACGTGCACCACCCCGGCGCATCGTTCCCGCACGTGGGGCGCATGGATGCATGGCCGGGGGCGCGTGCGGGGGAGCGCCGGAAGAACGGGTAGCCACCTGCGTGACGGGCGGAGAGGCCGCCCGGCGGCAGGCCGCGGCACAGCCGAGACGGACCCCGGAGCGAACGCCGGACCCGTACGGTGCGGCGGGCGCCGCGAGCAGGACGCGGGTACCGCACGGCGTACCCCGGTTCGGCCGATTTCCCGGAACACCGTCCCACCGAACGTCCGAAGTCCGAAGTCGGAGGCCGGAATCCCGAGTGCGCGGGCCTGAGGACTCCACAGTCCCGAGGAGCCCGCGGACCTGAGGAGACCGCAGACCGAAGGACGCGGACCGAAGACCGGAGCAGCATGAACCGGGCCCGTCAGGCAGTACGCGGAACCGGAGCGGCAGGGCCTACCGGACACCGCAATCCGGCGGAGCGATCCGCCGGCCGGCCGGTCCGACCGCTTCGGCCGGGGAATGTCAAGGCTTCGGCGGACATGACGCACATCCGAGATATCCCGGATATCCGGCATATGCGCGGGGAATTGGTCCACGGGTACGGCGTTCGCTGGTGAACGCGCAGCAGTAATCAGGGGGTGCAGCATGGCCGCCAGGCCACTCGTCGCGCGGCAGCCGAACGAACGGCTGCAGGCGCTCATCCAGGAAGCCGCCTGTTCCAACGCCGGACTCGCCCGCCGCGTCAACATGTGCGGCGCCGAACACGGCCTCGACCTGCGCTACGACAAGACCTCCGTCGCCCGCTGGCTGCGCGGCCAGCAGCCACGCGGCCGGGCCCCCGCCATCATCGCGGAGGCGCTGGGCCGCAAACTCGGGCGTACGGTCACCATCGACGAGATCGGGATGGCCGACGGCAAGAACCTCGCGTCCGGTGTGGGCCTGCAGTTCTCGCCCACCGTCCTCGGCGCCATCGAACAGGTCTGTGAGCTGTGGCGCAGCGACGTCGGCCGGCGCGACTTCCTCAGCGGTTCCACCGTGGCCGCCTCCGCTCTGGTCGAGCCGAGCCGTGACTGGCTCATCACCAGCGCCGACCCGCAGGTCGCGCGGAGCGCCGGTGCGCGGGTGGGCATCTCGGACGTCGAAGCCGTACGGGCCATGACCACGGCCCTGGGCGAACTGGACCACCGCTACGGCAGCGGCCACGTCCGGCCGGTCGTCGTCCACTACCTCAACAGCGTCGTCTCCGGGCTGCTGGCCGGCTCGTACCGGGAATCGGTCGGCCGCGAACTGTTCGCGGCGGTCGCCCGGCTGACCGAACTGGGCGGCTACATGGCCGTCGACACCGGCCAGCCGGGACTGGCGCAGCGCTACTACATCCAGGCGCTGCGGCTGGCGCAGGCGGCCGGCGACCGCGGGTACGGGGGGTACGTGCTGGCCGCCAGCATGAGCCACCTCGCCGCCTCGCTCGGCAACCCGCGGGAGATCGCGCAGCTCGCGAAGGCCGCGCAGGAAGGGGCGCGCGGGCATGTCACGCCGCGCGCGGAGGCGATGTTCTTCGCGGCGGAGGCGCGCGGGCACGCCCTGATGGGGGACGCGCGGGCCTTCCAGGTCGTGGCGGGCCGGGCCGTGGGCGCCATGGAACGCGCCGTCGGCTCCTCCGGCACCGGCGACGACCCGGTGTGGATCTCCCACTTCGACGAGGCCTACCTGGCCGACGAACTCGCGCACTGCCACCGCGACCTGGGGCAGGCGGGCGCGGCCCGCCAGCGTGCGCAGGAAGCGGTGGACGGGCATCCCGAAGGGCGGGCACGACGCCGCGCCATCGGGCTGGTGCTGCTGGCCAGCGCACAGGTCCAGCAGCGCGAGATCGAGCAGGCGTGCCACACGGGCACCCAGGCCGTCGAGTTGCTGAGCGGGCTGCGGTCCAACCGGGGCGCGGAGTACCTGGAGGACTTCCAGCTGCGGCTGGAGCCGTACCGGGACGAGCCGGTGGTGCGGGAGTTCGGTGCCCGGCTGGAATTGCGGGCAGCCGCGTAGCGGATTCGCGGCCCGCGGCAGCCGGGGGAGGGCTGGTCGGCGCCCGGGCCGCCTCGTCCTTTCCCGCCGGGCGGGCCGCGCAGGGCCCGCCCGGCGGTTCCTCCGTACCCCAGAAGGCCCTCAGAAGGGCCTGGAAGCCCCTTGTGGGGCGCTTCGGGTGGGTGGTGACCAGGGGACATGGTCGAACGCGACTGCGACCCGGTAGCGTGAGCCGACGCTTCCGTAAGTCAGCAGATCGTAGGAGTCCCGGTGACGCAGAGCGGACAGGGCAACGACCCGCACAATCCTGCGGGCGAGCCCGCGCGAGAGGGCGTTGTGCTGCCCGCTCACGGTGATCCGTGGGTCCCCGGCCGGCAGGCCGCACCACCCGCGGGCCAGCCCTGGGGGCAGCCCTGGGGCCCCGAGCAGCAGCAGGCACCGGGCGAGCAGCCGGTTCAGGGACAGCCGGCCCAGGGGGCGCCGGCCCAGGGGGCGCCGGGCCAGGGACAACCGCTTCCGGGACAACCGCTTCCGGGACAACCGCTTCCGGGACAGCCGGTTCAGGGACAACCGGCCCAGGGGCAGCCCGTCCAGGGGCAGTCGGCCCAGGGGCAGTCGTACGGTGGGCAGCAGGTGCCCGGCCAGCCTTACGGCCGGCAGGCGCCGCAGTACCAGCAGCAGGCCCCCGGGCAGCAGCCGTTCGGGCAGGGGCAGCAGGCGTACGGCCAGCAGCAAGCGCCGTACGCCCAGCAGCAGCCGTATGGCCAGGAGCCCTTCGCCCAGCAACCGCCCGCCCAGCAGCCGCAACCGCCGCTCCAGCAGCAACAGCCTCCGCCCGCCATGCCTCTGCCCCCGCAGACGCAGCCCTCGCAGATGCAGCCTCAGCAGACGCAGCCTCAGCAGAATCCTGCGCAGCCGGGGCAGGCCCCTTCCCCGGACATGGAAGCGACCGCACTGATATCCCCGTTCGACCCGCAGTCCGGTGAGCAGACGTCGCACGGCCAGCTCGTCCGCGCGACGCCGCAGGCCGGTGCGCCGATGCCGCCCGCCGCCGGCGACCCGGAATCCACGGCCCTGCTGCGCCCCATCGGCGCCCAGCAGGGCCGGACGGGAGCGGGCGCCCAGGGCGGGCAGCCCGGCCCGATGCCCGGTGCCGCGCCGCTTCCGCCGCAGGCCGGCGGCCCCGCGGGCGCACGTCCCGAGTCGCCCGGTGAGTCCACCCGCACGCTGCGTGCGATCAAGCCGAACGGCCCGCAGCCCGGCGCGGCACAGCCCGCACCATCTGCACAGCCCGCTCAGCCCGCGCCGTCCGGTCAGCCCGCGCCGCCCGGTGCCGACTCCGAGGCCACCCAGTTCATACCGCCGATAGGCGCCGGAGGTCCCACGCCGCCCCCCGGCGCACCCTTCGGCGTACGGCCCGGAGGTTCCGGAGCGCCCGCAGCCCCCGGCGCCCCCGGCGAACGCGCGACCCCCGCCGAGTTCGAGGGCCTGTTCCGCTCCGGACCGGGCGGTGCCGCCCCGTCCGGAGTACCGGGCGGCGTGCCGGACGCCACCGCACAGCTGCCCCGCTTCGACGACGCGGACCAGCCGCCTCAGGGCCCGTACGGCCGGCAGTCCTTCAGCCGGCAGCCCTCCGGCCGGCAGCAGTACGACCACTACGCGCCGCACTCGGACTACGAGCCGGACGGCGGCGGCCGGCGTCGTCGCCTCGCGCCCGCCGTGATCATCGGTGTGGCCGTGGTCGCCCTGGCGGGCGCCGGTCTCGGTGTCGGCTGGGCGCTCAGCGGGGGCGGTGACGACGGCCCCAAGAAGCAGGAGTCCGGCGGCGCGTCCGGCGCGGCGAAGGACGGCGCGGGCGGCACGGACGCCAAGCAGCAGCCGTCGCCGTCAGCCGACCCGGCGGCCGCGCAGGCCAAGGACCTGGACGCGCTCCTGGCGGACAGCAACAACAGCCGTTCCGCCGTGATCGGCGCGGTCAAGAGCATCAAGTCGTGCGACAACCTCGACGCCGCGGCCAAGGACCTGCGGGACGCCGCGGCACAGCGCAACGACCTCGTCAGCCGCCTGGCCAAGCTCCCCGTCGACAAGCTGCCCGGCAGCGGCGAGCTGACCGCGGCGCTCAACGAGGCGTGGAAGTCCTCCGCCTCGGCCGACAACCACTACGCGGCCTGGGCCGGTCAGGTCAAGGGCAAGAACGGCTGCCACAAGGGCAAGGCCCGCGGCGGCAAGGAGCCCGCCCAGGGCAACGCGGACAGTGGGCGGGCCACGAAGGCCAAACAGCAGGCGGCGAAGCTGTGGAACCCGATCGCGCAGAAGTACAAGCTGACCGAACGCCGCCCGGAACAGCTCTGACGGGCCGGACTCCCGGCCCGTGAGCGGCCGACGCTCCCACGCCGATCACCACCCCCCTCACACCTTCCCCGCCCTCCTCTCCAGGAACAGCAGCCACGCCAGATACACCCCGCCACCCACTCCCGTGATCACGCCCACCGGCAGGATGCCCGTACCGGAGATGCGCTGCGCCGACCAGTCGGCGAGCGTGACCAGGACGGCGCCCATCCAGGCGGCGGGCAGGACGTTGGGGCCAGGGGAGCGGGTGAGACGGCGGGCCAGCTGGGGCGCGGCGAGGGCGACGAAGGGGACGGGGCCGGCGGCGGCGACGGCGAGTGCCGTCAGGCCGGTGCCGGTGGCGAGGAGGGCCAGGCGGCTGCGTTCGGGGGCGACGCCCAGGGCCGCCGCCGTGTCGTCGCCCATCTCCAGCAGGGACAGCCGCCGGGCCAGCGCCAGGACGGCGGGGGCCAGGACGACGACGCCGAGCGCGGCCACGCCCACGTCGGACCAGCCGCGCCCGTTGAGGCTGCCGATCATCCAGGTGGCGGCTTCGGCGGCCTTGCCGATGTCGGCCCGTACGTAGAGGTAGCTGGTGAGCGAGCCCAGGACCGCCGAGCCGCCGAGGCCGACGAGCACCAGGCGGTAGCCGTGTACGCCGCGCCGCCAGGCCAGCAGGTAGACGGCGGCGGCGGTGGCCAGTCCGCCGAGCACCGCGCCGAGGGCGATCTGCGCGGTGCCCGCCTCCAGGAGGATGACGGAGACCAGGGCGCCGGCCGACGCTCCGCTGCCGAAGCCGATGACGTCGGGGCTGCCGAGCGGATTGCGGGCCAGTGACTGGAAGACCGCGCCGCTCAGGCCCATCGCGAACCCGGCCAGCAGCCCGTCCAGCACCCGGGGCAGCCGCAGGTCGCCCACGACGAAGTCCGCGCCGGGCGGGCCGTCCCCGAAGAGGGTGGCGAGGACTTCGGCGGGGCTGAGACGGTAGCTGCCCGTGCCCAGGGACAGGACGGCCACCAGGGCACCGGTCAGCGCCAGCGCCGCGCAGACCAGCAGGGCGCGGCGGCCCAGCCGGAGGGAGAGCCCGCCGCGGGTGCGCAGGACGGTGGGGCGCGGCGCCGTGCGGCGCGCGGTCGGGGTGCGTACGGCGGTCACAGCTGGGCCACCTTCCGCCGGCGGACGAGGTGGATGAACAGCAGACCGCCGCAGAACGCGGTGACGACCCCGACCTCGATCTCGGTCGGCGGGACCAGCACCCGGCCGATGATGTCGGACCCCAGGAGCAGGACCGGCGCGAAGACGGCGCAGTAGGGGAACAGCCACCGGTTGTCGGGGCCGCAGAAGGCGCGTACGGCGTGCGGGATCATCAGGCCGACGAAGCCGATCGGCCCGCAGACGGCGGTGGCGGCGCCGGACAGCAGGGTGATGGCGGCGATGGACAGCACCCGGGTGCGGCCGGTCCGGGCGCCGAGGGAGCGGGCGGTGTCCTCGCCCAGGGCGACCGCGTTCAGGGGACGGGCCACGGCCAGGGCGAGGACGGCGCCCGCGAGGAGGAAGGGCAGCGCGGTCAGCAGCAGGTCGCCGCGGCGGCCCGCGAGGGTGCCGACCGACCAGTGCCGCATGGTCTCCAGAGCGCCCAGGTCCGTCAGTTGGAGTCCGTTGACGTAGCCGAAGAGGGCGGCGTTGACGGCGGTGCCCGCCAGGGCCAGGCGTACGGGGGTGGCGGCCCGGCTGCCGCCGAGCGCGTTGACCAGGACGGCCGCCACACCGGCGCCGGCCAGCGCGAACCACAGGTAACCGGTGAAGGAGGCGATGCCCAGCACGCTGATCGCGGTGACGACGGCGGCCGAGGCGCCCGCGTTGACGCCGAGGAGGCCGGGGTCGGCCAGGGGGTTGCGGGTGAGGGACTGCATCACGGCGCCGGCCAGCCCGAGGGCGGCACCCGCCGCGACGCCCAGCGCGGTACGCGGCAGGCGCAGTTCGCGCACGATCCGGTCGTCGGCGGTGCCGGTCGACTCGAACAGGCCGTGCCACACCTGGTCGAGAGGGATGGCCTTGGCACCCACGGCGATGCTCGCCAGCACCACTACGGCCAGCAGCGCCAGGCCCAGCAGCAGCCCGCCGGCCCGCAGCACGCGGCGCCCGGCGGGTGGTGCGGCCGGGGGTGTCGGGGCCGGCGGGGTCTCCGGCGCGGGCGAACCGGCGCGCGCCGGGGGCGCGGCCGTCGTCACGCCGCACTGCCTTCCCGTACGGCGGCCCGGTGACGTACGGGCTCCTCGTCCCCGGGGCGAGCGGATTCCTCGTCGCGGTGCCGTACACACACCTCGTACGAAGGCAGCAGCCCCAGCCGCTCCGCCTCCTCCAGCGTGGGCGCGGCGGCGTCCTTGGCGGACAGCAGTGGGGTGACGCCGGCGGGCCACCCGATGCCCAGGTCCGGATCCAGCGGGTGGACGCCGTGTTCACGGCGGGGCCGGTAGCCGGTGGAGCACAGGTAGACCACGGTGGCGTCGTCGGTCAGGGCCATGAAGGCGTGGCCGAGCCCTTCGGAGAGGTACACCGCGCTCAGCCCGTCCTCGTCCAGCGGTACGGCCTCCCAGGCGCGGTATGTGGGGGAGCCGGTCCGCAGGTCCACCACCACGTCCAGTACGGCGCCGCGTACGCAGGTGACGTACTTGGCCTGGCCGGGCGGCACCTCGCTGAAGTGCACGCCGCGCAGCACACCGCGGCGGGAGACGGAACAGTTGGCCTGCGCCAGGACCGGGGCGCGCCCGGTGGCGCCGGTGAACTCCGGCTGGGTGAACCATTCGTGGAAGGAGCCCCGGTCGTCCCGGTGCACGAGCGGTTCGCGGACCCAGGCTCCTTCTATGCTCAGCGGGCGCATGAGACGGCTCCTCCCAGTGTCGCGGTGACGGTGGCGAATTCGGCGGCGAGCGCGTCCCGCCAGTGCCGGGGCGCGGGCAGCCCGGCGGCGGCCCAGCGGTCGTGGCCCAGCACGCTCCAGGCGGGGCGGCGGGCGGGCCGGCCCAGGGCGGCGCTGTCGGTGGGCCGCACGCGGTCCGGGTCGGCGCCCGCCAGCCGATAGACCTCGCGGGCCAGCCCGTACCAGGTGGTCAGGCCGCTCGTGGTGGCGTGGAAGACGCCGGGGCGGGCGGGGCCGCGCCCCAGGGCGAGCAGTCGTTCAGCGACGTCGCGGGCCGGGGTGGGCTGGCCCGTCTGGTCGTTGACGACGTCCACGGCGGCGCCGCGCGCGGCGCGCTCGGCCATGGTCCGGACGAAGTTGCGGCCGTGCGCCCCGTACAGCCAGGCGGTGCGGACGACGGTCCCGGTGTGCGGCAGTGCGGACAGGACGGCCTGTTCGCCCGCGAGTTTGCTGCGCCCGTAGGCGGTGCGAGGCCCGGTCGGCGCGCCCTCGGTGTACGGGGCGGCGGCGTCGCCCGCGAAGACGTAATCGGTGGAGACGTGCAGCAGCCGGGCGCCGCCGCGGGCGCAGGCGCGGGCCAGGCCGCGTACGGCGTGGGCGTTGACGCGGTGCGCCTGCTCCTCGTGGGACTCGGCGGCGTCCACGTCCGTGTACGCGGCGCAGTTGACGACCACGGCCGGCCGGACGCGGCGCAGGGCGGACTCCACGGCGCGGGTGTCGGTCAGGTCCAGCGACCGGTGGTCCAGGGGGAGCGCGCAGATGTCCTCGGCGGCCAGCAGGCGGCACACCTCGCGGCCGAGCATGCCGCTCGCGCCGGTGATCAGCCAGCGGTTCACCGGGCGGCACCCCCGAGGACCTGAGCGGTGGGGGCCCACCGGTCGGGGTGGTCGCGGTACCAGGCGACGGTCTCGGCGAGCCCGTCCTCGAAGGAGTGCCGCGGAACGTAGCCCAGCTCGGTACGGATCTTCGTCCAGTCCACGGAGTAGCGCCGGTCGTGGCCCTTGCGGTCGGTGACGTGGTCGACCCGGTCCCAGCCGGCGCCGCAGGCGGCGAGAAGGCGCTCGGTGAGGTCCTTGTTGCTGAGTTCGGTGCCGCCGCCGATGTTGTAGACCTCGCCGGGCCGGCCGCCCTCGAGGACCAGGCGCAGGGCCCGGCAGTGGTCGTCGACGTGCAGCCAGTCGCGTACGTGGAGCCCGTCCCCGTACAGCGGGACGCGGCCGCCCGCCAGCAAGCGGCTGACGAAGAGCGGGATGACCTTCTCGGGGTGCTGGTAGGGGCCGTAATTGTTGGAGCAGCGGGTGACGGACACGTCCAGGCCGTGGGTGCGGTGGTGGGCCAGGGCGAGGAGGTCGGAGCCGGCCTTGGTGGCGGAGTAGGGGGAGTTGGGGGCCAGTGGCTGGTCCTCGGTCCAGGAGCCGTCCTCGATCGAGCCGTACACCTCGTCGGTGGAGACGTGGACGAAGCGGGCGACGCGGTGGCGTACGGCGGACTCCAGCAGGACCTGGGTCCCGAGGACGTTGGTGGCGGCGAAGTCGGCGCCGCCCGCGATGGAGCGGTCGACGTGCGACTCGGCGGCGAAGTGCACCACCGCGTCGTGGTCGGCCAGCAGGTCGTCCACCAGCGGCTGGTCGCGGATGTCGCCGTGCACGAAGGTGAACCGGGGGTCGTCCTGCACGGGCTGGAGGTTGGCGCGGTTCCCCGCGTAGGTCAGGGCGTCCAGAACGGTGATGACGTGCGGCCCGCCGCCGGGGCCTTCGGGGGTGAGCAGGGTGCGGACGAAGTGGGAGCCGATGAAGCCGGCCCCGCCGGTGACGAGGATTCTCAAGGTGTCGGTCCAAGAAGGGAAGGGGAACGGGGATGCGGTCGGGCGGGGGCGGACGGCGGCCCGCCGGGCCCGGGGTGGCGCGGCGCGTGGGCGGGCACCGGGCTCAGGGCGCTATCTGCACCTGGCTGTGATCGCCGAGCACCAGGCGGTGCGCGCGCGGCGCGCGGGCGGCGCCGCTCATGCGGACCATGCGGCCGATGAGCGAGCCCTCGATCCGTCCGGCGTTCTCGATGCGGGAGTCGCCCAGGACGATGGAGAACTCCACCTCGCTGCCGCTGATCAGGCAGCCGTCGGCGACGGAGGTGGAGGGGCCGATGTAGGAGTCGCGGACGACGCTGCCCGCGCCGATGACGGCCGGGCCCACGATCCGCGACCGTACGACGCTGGCCCCGGCCTCGATGCGGACCCGGCCGACCAGTTCGCTGTCGCTGTCCACGTCGCCCAGGACGGCGGGCGGCAGCCCCTCCAGCACGGTGCGGTTGACCTCCAGCATGTCGGTGGCGTTGCCGGTGTCCTTCCAGTAGCCGGAGATGACGGTGGACTGCACGGTGCGTCCGGCGTCGACCAGCCACTGGAGGGCGTCGGTGATCTCCAGTTCACCGCGCACGGAGGGCGAGATGGCCCGTACGGCGTCGTGCACGCCGGGGGTGAAGAGGTAGACGCCGACCAGGGCCAGGTCACTGCGCGGGTGGCTGGGCTTCTCCTCCAGGCGCAGCACGCGCCCTTCGGGGCTGAGTTCGGCGACGCCGAAGGCGGTGGGGTCGGGGACCTTGGTGAGCAGGATGCGGGCGTCGGGCCGGGACTGCCGGAACTCCTCGACGAGTTCGGTGATCCCGCCGACCACGAAGTTGTCACCGAGGTACATCACGAAGTCGTCGTCGCCGAGCCAGTCGCGGGCGGTCAGGACGGCGTGCGCGAGGCCGAGGGGCCGTTCCTGGGGGAGGTAGGTGACGCGGGCGCCGAAGCGCGAGCCGTCGCCGACGGCCGCGCGGATCTCCGCCGCGGTGTCCCCGACGATGATCCCGATATCGGTGACGCCCGCGGCGACCAGGGATTCGATGCCGTAGAAGAGCACCGGCTTGTTGGCGACGGGGACGAGCTGCTTGGCGGCGGTGTGGGTGATGGGACGCAGTCTGCTGCCGGTGCCTCCGGAGAGGACAAGTGCCTTCATGAGGGGGTCATCCTTGGGTGAGGGGGGCGGGTTCGGCGGCCGAGTGGTGGTGCCACAGGCGGGCGTACGGGCCGTCGGCGGCGAGGAGCTGCTGGTGGGTGCCTTCTTCGGCGATCCGCCCGGCGTCCAGGACGACGATGCGGTCGGCCCGGGCGGCGGTGGCCAGGCGGTGCGCGACCAGGACGGTGGTGCGGCCGGCGGCCAGCCGGTCCCCGGCGTCCAGGACCGTGCGTTCGGTGGCCGGGTCGAGGGCGGCGGTGGCCTCGTCGAGCAGCAGCAGGCCGGGGGCGACGAGGTGGGCGCGGGCCAGCGCGACGAGCTGGCGCTGCCCGGCGGACAGGCGCTGTCCGCGTTCGCCGACGGGCTGGTGGAAGCCGTACGGCTGGGCGGCCACCGCGGGCAGCGCGCCCACCGCCCGTACGGCCGCCTCGACCTCCTGGTCGGTGGCGTCGGGCCGGCCGTAGCGGACGTTGTCGGCGATGTCCCCGGTGAACAGGTGGGCTTCCTGGGGGACGACGCCGAGCAGCCGCCGGTAGGCGGACGGGTCGTAGGCACGGACGTCCACACCGTCCACCAGTACCTGGCCCTCGGTCGCGTCGTGGAAGCGGGCGAGCAGCTTGACCACGGTGGATTTTCCCGCGCCGGTGGCGCCGACGAGCGCGACCGTCTCGCCGGGCCCGATGCGCAGGTTGACCCGGTCCAGGGACGGCTGTTCGGCGCCCGGGTGGCGGAGGGTGACGGCGCGCAGTTCGACCGCGCCGCGCAGCCGGTCCGGTACGGGTACGGGATCGGCGGCGGGCCGCACGGAGGGCGTGACGCGCAGCAGTTGCAGGGTGCGGCGCAGCCCGACGGACGCCTGCTGGTAGCCGTCGAAGGCGAGCGAAAGCTGCTGGACCGGTGAGAAGAACATGCCGAGGAGCAGCGTGAAGGCGACCAGGACGCCGGGGCCGATGCCGCCGTCCGCGACCCGGTGCGCGCCGTACAGCAGCACGGTGGCCTTGGCGAGTTCGGCGGTGAGGTTGACGCACGGGAAGTACACGGCGGCGTAGCGCTGGGCGCGCAGCCGGGCGGCGCGGTAGTTCTCGGAGAGCCTGCCGAACTCCTCGGCGGTCCTGCCCTCCCGGCTCTGGGACTGGGCGACGCGCAGGCCCGAGACGTTCTCCTGGAGGCTGGAGTTGACCTCGCCGACGCGCTTGCGGGCGTCGGTGTACGCGGCGGAGGACAGCCGCCAGAAGACGGCGGTGGCCACGGCGATCAGCGGGACGGGGGCGAGCGCCGTCAGGGCCAGCGGCAGGTCGACGGCGAGCATCGCCACCACGGCGCCGCACAGTGTGGCCAGCGCGGCCACCGAGGCCAGCAGGTGGGTCTGGAGGAAGGCGGAGAGCGCGTCGATGTCGTTGACCATGGCGGTCATGATCTGGCCGCCGCGCTCGCGCTCGTAGAAGTCCAGGCCCAGCCGCTGGAGGTGGGCGAAGGTCTTCACCCGCAGGCCGTACAGCACCCGTTCCCCGGCCCGCCGGGTGACGCGTGCCTGGACGGTGAGTACACCCCAGCCGGCAGTGACGACGAGCAGCGCGGCGAGGGCGGTGGCGGTGAGGGCGCTGCCGTCGCCCGCGCCGACCCCGGCGTCCAGGCCGTGACGGACGAGGAGGGGCAGCGCGAGGGAGGCGAGGGAGTCGGCGACGACGAGCAGCAGGCCCAGCAGCAGGGCGGCGCGTACGGGGGTGAGCAGCCGCCGGAAGCGTGCGTCGGGGTCGGGGGCGCGCAGCCGTGCCTCGTCCAGGCGCGGGTCGTCGGTGGTGTCCTCGGGCGTGTCCCGGTCCGCGTCGGCGGGGGGTTCCGGCCAGAGGTCCGGAGTGACGCCCCGGTCGCCGGTGTGCGGGCCGGTGGTGACGCGTACGTCGAGGGAGTCGCCGGGCCCGGCCAGGAGCTCGCGGAACAGCGGGCAGCGCTCGGCCAGTTCCTCCTGGGTGCCGGTGTCCACCACGCGGCCGTCGTCCAGGAGGGCGATGCGGTCGGCGAGCTGGAGCGTGGAGCGGCGGTGCGCGATCAGCAGGGTCGTCCGGTCGCCGGTGACGGCGCGCAGCGTGCGGTGGATGGCGGCCTCGGTGCCCGCGTCCACGGCGGAGGTCGCGTCGTCCAGCACGAGCACGCGCGGGTCGGCCAGCAGGGCGCGGGCCAGTACCACGCGCTGCCGCTGACCGCCGGAGAGCGTCAGCCCGCGCTCGCCGACCTCGGTGGCGTACCCGTCGGGCAGGGCGGCGATGAACCCGTGCGCCTCGGCGGCCTCGGCGGCGGCCCTGACCTGCTCGTCGGTGGCGTCCGGACGGCCGTAGGCGATGTTGTCCCGGACGGAGCAGGAGAACAGGAAGGGCTCTTCGAAGACCACGCCGATGGTGGAGCGGAGGTCCGCGAGCGAGAGTGCGCGCACGTCGGGGGCCGCGCCCGGTGGGCCGACGTGCACGGAGCCTGCCTGCGGATCGTAGAAGCGGGGGAGCAGCAGGGAGACGGTGGACTTGCCGGAGCCCGACGGGCCGACCAGGGCCAGCGTCTCGCCGGGCCGTACGGTCAGGGAGACGCCGTCGAGGACCGGGTCGCTGGGTGCGTACCCGAAGCGTACGTCGCGCAGTTCCAGGCCGACCGGACCGGCGGGCAGGGCGGCCGGCTCGTCCGGTTCGGTGATGTCGGGCCGGGCGTCGATGAGTTCGCCGACCCGCTCGGCGGCGGCGCGCGCCTGCTGGGCGGTGACCAGGAAGCTCGCGAACAGGCGGGCGGGCCCGGCCAGCAGCGCCAGGTAGGCGGCGAAGGCGAGGAAGGTGCCGGGCCCGATGGTGCCGCGCAGCGCCAGCCAGCCGCCGAGGGCGAGCACCCCGACCTGGCCGAGCGCGGGCAGCGCCGCGAGTGTGGCGGTGGCGCCGGCCTGGATGCGGGCCACCCGCATCCGCCGCCCGAACAGGCCGCGGGCGGTACGGGCCAGCCGGTCGGTCTCGCGGTCCTCCTGGCCGAACCCCTTGACCACCCGTACGCCGGTGACGGCCTCCTCGACCTGCTCGGCGACGCGGGCGGCCCCGGCCTGCGCCTCGCGGGTGGCGGGGACGAGGCGGGCGCGGCTGCGGGCGGCGGCCCACGTGGTGGCGGGCACCACGGTGAGCGCGACCAGGGCGAGCGGGGCGCACAGCCACAGCATCGCGCCGACGGCGACGAGGAAGAGGGCCGAGGTGCCGAGCGGGATCGGCAGCATCCCGAGCATGATCTGTACCTGCGTGAGGTCGCTGTTGGCGCGGGAGACGACCTGGCCGGTGCGCAGCGCGTCCTGTTTGACGCCGTCCAGGCGCTGGAGGGAGTCGAACACCTGGGTGCGCAGCCGGTGTTGAACGGCGAGTGCGAGTTTTCCGGCGGTGTAGCGGCGGGTGAACTCGGCGCCGAACTGGACCAGCGCCAGGCCGGCCATGGCGGCGGCGAGCCAGCCGATGCGGCCGGTGTGTCCGGCCACGGCGTCGTCGACGCCGAGCCGGGCCAGCAGCGGGCCGACCGCCTCAAGTCCTGTGCCGAACACGGAACTCACGGCGACCGCGAGGAGGAGTCGGGGGTGGTGCCGGCACGCGGCGCCGAGCCTGCGTATCCAGCCGGGGGGCGTTGTTGACCTGCTGAGCACGTGGTTAGCTTAGGCTTACCTAAGTGGCGGATCGCCACTCAGGGTGTGTGACCTGGCACACACGCACGCCGAACCACTCGTTTCACGCCGCTCCGCCGCACCACCCGTGCCCTGGAACCGACCTGACGCCTCGTCGGGAAAGAAAGCAGGTTGTCGATGCGTGTCCTGTTCGCCGGACCTCCCTTCTTCGGACTGCTCTACCCGATGGTCCCGCTGGCCCAGGCGTTCCGTGCCGCGGGCCACGACGTCCTCGTCGCCACCTGCGGACGCGCCGTCGGCCACACCGTCGCCGCCGGACTGCCCGCCGTCGACTGCGCGCCCGGCACCGACCCCGACGCCCTGTACGCCGCAATGGAGAAAGGCCGCCGGGGCAAGCCGCCGGCCCCGGGCGAGCAGCGCGCCGCTCCCAAGGGCAAGGGATTCTCCTTCTTCAGCGAGGAGATGGCGGACACCATGGTCGACGTCGCCCGCCACTGGCGGCCCGACCTCGTCGTACACACGCCCAACGGCGTCGCCGGCCAGCTGGTGGCCGCCGCCCTCGGCATCCCCTCGGTCCTGCACGCGGTCGGTTTCGGCCACACCGGCCGGCACGTCGCGATGATGAACGACGCCCTCGCCGACGGGTACGCCCGCCACCGCCTCGCCGGGCCGGAACCGGTCGCCGCCTGGCTCGACGTCACCCCGCCCACCATGAGCGTCACGGCGGAACCGCACCGCCGCCACCTGCGCTACGTCCCGTACAACGGCGGCGGCGCGCTCCCGCACTGGCTCTTCGAGGACCGCAAGCGCCCCCGGATCGCGGTCACCCTCGGCACCGTCCGCCCGGTCGTGGACGGCGTCTCGCCCGTCGAGTGGGTCGTCGACGCCGCCCGCGTGACCGACGCCGAGTTCGTGCTGGCGCTCGGCGGCGCCGACCTGTCGGCACTCGGGCCGCTCCCCGGCAACGTACGCCCCGTGGAATGGACGCCCCTGGGCGCGCTGCTTGCCGGCAGCGACGCCACCATCCACCACGGCGGCGCCGGCACCACCCTGACCGCCCTGGACGCCGGCCTGCCGCAGCTCGTCCTCGGCGAGGGCGCCGACCGGCCCGCCAACGCGGCGGCCGTCCAGGCGCGCGGCTGCGGCCTCGTACCGCGGGACCCGTCCGCCCTCGCGGACCCCGACCGCCCCGGGCGCGACCTGGTACGGCGGCTCCTGGAGGACGGGACGCTGGCCACGGCCGCCCGCGAGACCGCCGAGGAGATGGCCGCCATGCCCAGCCCCGCCGACGCCGTACCCCGACTCGTCGAACTGGCCCTCTCCCAGGGAGCGGACAGATGACCCACGCGGACGGCACCCCGCCGGCCGGTGCCCCCACCGCCCTTGCGGCCCCCGCCGGGCCGCCCCGCGTCCCCCGGCCGCACCCGGCCGAGACCACGGACAGCCCACGGCTGACGCGGCTCGCCGCGCAGCTCACCGCGGCCGATGCCGGGACCGGTACCGCGGCCGACGCCGGGACCGAAGCCGGGACCGCGGCCGACGCCGGTGCGGCGGACGCCCGCGCCACCGTGCTGGACCGTTTCTGGGCCGAAGTGGCGGACGCCGGCACCCCGCTGGTCGAACCACTCGACGGCGACCCCGGCCACCGCGCCGTCACCTTCCTCTGGCGCGGCGGCCCCGCCACCCGCCAGGTACTGCTGATGGTCAACCGGCTGATGGACCGCGCGGACCTGGCCGCCGGTCTGATGCGCCGCCTGCCCGGTACGGACGTGTGGCACCTGACGTACCGCCTGCGCGACGACCACCGCGGCTCGTACCGCATCGCCCCCGACACCGAGGGCCGCCCGCCCGGCGACCTCGGCAGCCTGGCCGCCACCGGCGTCGGCGACCCCCTCAACCCCCGTACGATCGCCACCCGCTGGCACGGACCGCCCGGGTCCGTCTTCGAGCTCCCGCACGCGCCCCCGCGCCCCTGGACCCTCCCCGCGCGCCCTGGCACGCCGCGCGGCACGGTACGGCGGCACCAGGTGACCGGCGCCGCGCTCGGCGACGCGGCGCGCGAGGTGTGGGTGTACGAGCCACCCATCACGGACGGCGCAAGGGAGCCCACCGACACCCTCGTCCTGCTCGACGGCGACATGTGGTTCGGTCAGCTCCACCTGGAGGACGTGCTCGACGGCCTCCTCGCCGACGGCGCGATCCCGCCGTTGACCGTGCTCGCCCCGCACGCCGTCGACAACGCCACCCGCGCCCGGGAGTTCGGCGGCCACCCCGCGTACGTCACCTTCCTGGGCGAGGAGCTGCTGCCCTGGGCCGCCGCATGGCTGCCGGTCGCCACGGACCCGGCGCGCACGGTCGTCGCGGGGCAGAGCCTGGGCGGACTCACCGCCCTGTACGCCGGGTACGCCGCCCCGGAACGGTTCGGCAACGTCCTCGCCCAGTCCCCCTCCCTGTGGTGGCGGCCTCCGGGCGAACCGGCCGAAGAGACCGCGTGGATCACCCGCCGCTACGCCGAAGGGGCCCCGCGCGGCCTGCGGGTGCACCTGGACGTGGGCCTGCACGAGTGGGGCATGCTCGAACAGACCCGCGACCTGCGCCGGACGCTCCGCGCCGGCGGTCACCCCGTCACCGGCTCCGAATTCAACGGCGGCCATGACTACGCATGTTGGTCCGTCGCCCTGGCCCAGGGGCTGATCACCCTCCTCGGTCCTGGAACGCCGGCCGCCCGCCCGGTGGCCGCTCCCCGCTGATCCCGCCACTTCGTCCGCTTTCCGCACACCCAAGGAGCAACCCCGATGCGTTTCCGCCGACCCGCCGTCCTGCTCACCGTCGCCCTGGCCGGCGCCCTGACCCTCGCCGGCTGCGGGGACGGCGGCTCCGGCGGCAAGGGCGGCGCCGACGGCACGGCGGGCGGCTCCGGCACCCGTACCGTCACCGACGCCAACGGCAAGAAGGTGACGGTGCCCACCGCCCCCAAGAAGGTGGTCACGCTCAGCGAGCCCACCCTCGACGCCGCGCTCGCCCTCGGTGCCCACCCGATCGGCGCGACCAGCGGCCGCGGCCAGTCCGGCGTGGCCGGCTACCTCGCGCCGAAGGCCGGGTCCGCGCAGATCGTCGCCAACGTCGCCGAACCCGACCTGGACAAGCTCGCCGCCCTGCGCCCCGACCTGATCCTGCTGGACGAGACGGTGGGCGCCAAGCGCGTCCGGGACAAGCTCAGCCGTATCGCCCCCACCGTGCTCACCGCCAAGCTCAACGCCCCCTGGCGGGACGCCTTCACCGCGACCGCCGACGCCCTCGGCAAGAAGGCCGACGGCCGGAAGTGGCTGACCTCCTTCGACGCCCGCCTCAGGACCGTCAAGAACGGGCTCGGGGCCAACGCCGGGGCCGTCACCAGCGTCATCCGCTGGCAGAACGGCGCGCCCTCGGTCGTCGGCAAGGGCAAGGGGCACGTCGGCGACACCCTCGCCGCGCTCGGCCTGAAGCGGCCGCAGGGCCAGCAGGGGGCCAGCTCCGGTCACAGCGAGGCGGTGAGCCTGGAGCGCCTGGACACCATCGACGGCGACTGGCTGTTCCTCGGCGCGCTGGGCGACAGGGCCGCGGGGGAGAAGGGCCTGAAGGAGGCCACCGGCGTACCGAACTTCACCAAGCTCAAGGCCGTCGGGAAGCACCACGTCGTGGTGATCGACGGCTCCGCGTGGAACAGCTCGGGCGGACCGCTCGCCGCGCAGGCCGTCCTCACGGACGTCGAGCAGGCCCTGGCGAAGAAGAGCTGAACGGGCCTGCGCGGGGCGGGCGGCGAGGGCGTCACGGGGCGCCCCCCGGACGGCTCACGCCGCCGCCCGCCCCTCAGCTCTCCGCCCGCGGTTTCTCCAGCGTCCCGGCGACGTTCACGAAGCCCTCCTTCGCCGCCACCAACCGCCCGTCCCGTACGGCCTGGTAGGTCACCAGCCCGTTCACTATGCGCGGGAAGTCCTGCACCGCGAGCATGTCCTCGGAGCGCCAGCGCAGCTTCGGTGTCAGGCCGCCGGTGTCCACGGGCCGGTCGCCGCGGTCCAGCGCCTGCTGCACGGCGTGGGCCGTGATGTCCCCGACGCCCTCCTTGCCGAGCTGCTCGACGACCGCGCGCAGCACCGTGTAGGCGATCCACGTCGTCTGCACGCCCGGGTCGGCGGGGTCGATGCGGTTGTCGCCGAAGGCGTGGTCGTTGACGACCTTGCGCATCGGGTTCCAGCGCGGGTCGCTGGCGACCGGGTACCAGCCGGTCAGGTACGCGCCTTCCAGCGGCCCGGACCGGCCGCCCGTACGGTCCACCAGCGCCTGCCCGACGCTGCCCAGCACCGAGGCGATCCGCACCTTCGAGCCGTCGGGCTGGAGGCGCCGGAAGGAGTCGAAGAACGTGTCGGTGCGCTCGCCGAGGGTGGCCGAAACGCAGCCGCCCGCCCCCTTCGTGCCGCCCGCCGCGCCCGGCCCGGCCGACGTGGCGCCCACGCCGTCCAGGGCGCGCCGGGCCGCGTCGGTGTAGTCGGTGCCGTCCTCGGGCGCGCGGACGTCCTTCGCGGCGGCGCGGCTGCCGTCGGCGAGGCCCGCGCTGATCAGGGCCGGCATCTTGTCGCCCTGGATGGTGTCCGGGCGCACCAGCGAGACCCGCTCGCAGACGCTCGCCAGCTGGCGCCCGTTGCCCGCCAGGAGGGCCGCCGGCCCGCCGTTGACCGGGTACGACAGGGGGCTGGCGAACTCCTCGTCGGAGACGCCGTAGCCGCCGAGGTAGGGGATGCCGTTCCGCTCCAGGGGCGAGATGAACGAGCGGCCGAACTGGCTGTACGAGCCGACGACCGCGACCACCCCGGCGTCGACCGCGCGCTGCGCGCAGTGTGCGGCGGCCACCGAGTCGTTGTGGTCGTTGCACGTGACGACCTTCAGCGGATGGCCGTCGATGCCGCCCCGGGAGTTGACCCAGCGTGCGTACGCCTCGGCCATCGCGGGCATGCCCGGCATGTTGGTCGCCTTGGTATTCACCGGTGCCCACGTCATCACCGTGAGCGGCTCCTTCTCCCCGGAGCCTCCCGAGGCGCCGGGGAGGGAGCCGCAGGCCGAGAGCAGTGACGCCAGGGCCGCCGTGCAGGCCGTCGCAGCGGTGACGGCTGCGAGGACGCGGGGGAAGGGGCGGGGGGAGGAGGGGCGTCGCCGTCCGGTCATGTGCACGGAGCATTCCGCTTCGCCCGGAACGTGTGAGTGACGCCGGAGCAACGAGCGGTGACAGCGGGGTGAACTCCGGGGGGCCGCCGGTGATCATCGGCCGAGAACGTACGATCGAATACTGTGCAAGGTTCGGAGAAGTCTTCCCGCCGCGGCCGTCGCTCGACCACCATGGGCGCCATGCCGCTGACCGACATGCCGTGGTGGCGCTGGCGCAGCAATGTGCGCTCCGCGCTGCACATGCTTTCCGACCCCGTCTTCCAGCGGGAGACCTGGCTGGCCGGCCTCCCGGGGTACGGGGACGTCACCGACGCCGTGTACCGCCTCGTCGAGGACACCTGGCTGGACAACTGGTCCGCCGAGAAGTACGTCGGCACGATCTTCCGCGACTCCCAGGAGGCGTCCCTGGTCGACGTCGCCGTCCTGCGGGTGCTGCGGATCATGCACCAGGTCGGCCCGGACGCCCCGGTCACCGCCTACCTGGAGCACCACGGCTGGCCGGAGGCGGTACGGGCCGCGCGCGACGCGCACGTACGGATGGCGACGGCGGACGGTGAGGACCCGGACGCGCCGCCGCACTCCCTCGAAGTCCTGGCGATCATGACGCGGAGCCACGGCGCCGCGGCCTGAGGGCGCCCGGGCCGTACGGCCGAAAGGTTTCGCCCGCGTCCGTCCCGCGGCGGCCCGGCCGCCGGGGGACGGACCACGGCCGGGAATGTGCGACCCTATGAGGTCATGAGCGACTCGCAGCCCAGTACCCCCGACCAGTACGTCCTCACCCTCTCCTGCCCGGACAAGCAGGGCATCGTGCACGCGGTGTCCAGCTACCTGTTCATGACCGGTTGCAACATCGAGGACAGCCAGCAGTTCGGGGACCACGACACCGGGCTCTTCTTCATGCGGGTCCACTTCAGCGCGGACGCCACGGTCAGCGTCGAGAAGCTGCGCGCCAGCTTCGCCGCGGTCGGCGACTCCTTCCAGATGGACTGGCAGATCCACCGCGCCGACGAGAAGATGCGCGTCGTGCTGATGGTGTCCAAGTTCGGACACTGCCTCAACGACCTGCTCTTCCGCTCCCGGATCGGCGCGCTGCCGGTCGAGATCGCGGCCGTGGTCTCCAACCACACCGACTTCGCCGAGCTGGCCGGCTCCTACGACGTCCCCTTCCACCACATCCCGGTGACCAAGGACACCAAGGCCGCCGCCGAGGCGCGGCTGCTGGAGCTGGTCCGGGAGGAGAACGTCGAGCTGGTCGTGCTCGCCCGCTACATGCAGGTGCTCTCCGACGACCTGTGCAAGGCCCTGTCCGGGCGGATCATCAACATCCACCACTCCTTCCTGCCGAGCTTCAAGGGCGCCAAGCCCTACCACCAGGCGCACGCGCGCGGCGTCAAGCTCATCGGGGCCACCGCGCACTACGTGACGGCGGACCTGGACGAGGGCCCGATCATCGAGCAGGAGGTCGAGCGCGTCGGCCACGGCGTCACGCCGGACCAGCTCGTGGCCGTCGGCCGGGACGTGGAGTGCCAGGCCCTGGCGCGCGCCGTGAAGTGGCACAGCGAGCGCCGCGTCCTGCTCAACGGCGCGCGCACGGTCGTCTTCGCGTAGCGGCCCGGGCCGGCCGGCCCGCCGGTCAGGTGCCCGGCGGGCGCACGGCCGTACAGCCTCAGAGCCGTGAGAGCGACGCCGTGGCGAACAGCACGTCGCGGATCGCCTCCGGCTCGCCGCGCTGCCCGGCGGCCGTCTCCTCCGGCAGCACGTGCCCGGCCGCGAGCTGGCAGAACTCCATGCTGTCCAGCGCGATGTGCGCGACCGTGCGGTCCGGTGTGCCGACGGCGCCCGGCGAGTCCAGGGATATGTACCAGTGACCGCCGCCGCAGCCCTCGACCTCCAGATGCAGCGTACGGCCGGGCGCGCCCGCCGCGACCAGGCGCTGCGGCGGCGGCGCCAGCCCGGCCCGGCGCCGTGCGGCCAGCGCGCGGGGCAGCAGCCGGGCCGCCAGGTCGACCATGAGGTGCAGATGCCCGGGGGCCGGGGCCTCGTACGGATAGTCCACCGCCTCGGCGATGTCGCCCGCGTGCACCCAGCACTCGAAGGCGCGGTCCAGGAAGGCGTCGCGCAGCGGCAGGTGGTCGTCCCCGTACGGCACGGTCAGTTCGGCGACGCCGTGCCCGGCGAAGGACACCGTCCGGATCAGGGTGTGGCTCTGGTCGCGCCACGGTGCCCGGGTGGCGTGCGGGGCGCGGCCGTCCGCGATCGCCTGCCAGCAGGCTTCCGTACGGTCACCGGGCCCGGCCGGCCCGTGCGGGGCGGCGGCGCCCAGCGGGTCGCCGAGGCCGAGCGCGGCGGCGACCAGGCCGTCCACGGCCATCAGATGTCCGATGACTCCGGCGACGGTGGTGTGCCGCTCGGCGGGCCGCTCGCCCTGGAACCAGCGCAGCCGTACCGGAGCCCGCCACTCCGCCTCGCCCATGTCGCTGAGCAGCGCGTCCAGCTTGGCCGCCTCCGCGTCGTACGGAGCCGCCCACTCCGGAACCGGGATACGGGCCGGACGGCGGCCCAGACAGCCCTCCAGGACGCGGGAACGCAGCAGCGGGTCGAGGTCCAGCGGGTCGGCCGGATGCAGCAGGCCGACCGCGTCGCGCAGGCGCAGCGCCTCGTCCGCGCAGGGCGCGCAGTCCGTGAGGTGGTCCTCGACGGCGGCCGTCTCCTCCGGGGAGCACGCGGCCAGCGCCCACGCGCCCAGCAGGGACTTCAGGATCCGGTGCGGGGGAGGGGCGGGCGCGGGCGCGGGTGCTGCCGGTGCCGGCGGCTCCGGTTCGGGTGGTTCCGCCGCCGGCGGTTCAGCTGCCGGCGGGGGCGCGTCGGGCAGCGGCCCGTTGTCCTCGGCCGCCGTACGCGGGGACGGTATACGGGGCCGGCCGCCGGAGCGGGACGCGCCGCCGGTACCGGGGCCCTGCGGGGCGCCCGGGTCGTGCGGATCATGAGGGTCGTGCCGGTCGTGCCGGTCCCACTCCTCCGGGCCGTTCACGGCTGCCGTCCGGGTCCGGGGCCGCTGGGCGGGGACTGCGCGGGCCGGGCGGGCGGCAGGGCCTGGTGGTGGTGCGCGGTGGACAGCAGCTGGAGACCCAGGCGCAGCCGGCGCCGGGCCTCGTCCTCGGTGACGCCCAGGTCGGCGGCGGTCTGGCGGTAGTCGCGGCGCTGGAAGTACGCCAGCTCCAGGGCGGCGCGGAGCGGGGCGGGCATGGACGTGACGATGTAGTCGGCGCGGGCGGCGGTGGAGGCCTCGCGGATCTGGCGTTCCACCTCGGCGGGCTCGGGGGCGTCCTGGCCGCGGTCCTGGGCGGAGGCGGCCTCGGTCTGGCGCAGCCGGTGCACGGACTGGCGGTGGGCGAGCTGGGCCACCCAGGAGCGCAGCGAGCCCTGTTTGGGGTCGTAGGAGTCGGGGTTCTCCCAGATGTAGCCGAAGACTTCGCGGGTGATGCGGTCGGCGGCCGTCTCGCTGCCGAGCACCCGGCGGGCAAGGCTGTGCACAAGCGAAGCGAACCGGTCGTACAGCTCGCCGAGCGCGGCCGCCTCGCCGCGCGCCAGCCGCTGCTGCATCCGCCTGTCCCAGCGCGGCGGTGCGTCATGTCCCATCCGGCCCCCATCCCTCGCCGCCGCCGTGCCCCGGCACGGTCCCGCACTCCACCGTGCCATCGAATGTAGTGGTCCGGTCCGACATTGACGCCTCTTTGCGGCAAACCCACTCGACCGGTGGTCCACGGATGGTATGGAGACGGTCACTTTTGGTGGTAATGCCCGTTCATAGCGGACCGAAGCGCAACCGTTCGCGTCCGTATCTGCCGATGTGTTATCCGTGTGTGACCGGTTCCCGGGGAAAGTTCCCCGCTCACTGGGCATAGCCTTGGAGGGGAACGGCCTGTTGCGCAAAGAATTCTGAAGAGTTTCAGGGAAGAGCGGCCGGGCAGTCGAGGCGGGAAGGGTGCATTCCGGTTGGTGTCGGAGGGTGTCCCGTCCGCAAGCGAGCGAAAGGCTTCGAGCGCGTGTCGTTGAAGGTGACAGAAGGCGAGCAGGGCCGCTGGGCCGTATTGCAGGTCTCCGGCGAGATGGACCTGGTCACGTCGCCGGCGGTACGCCAGCACGTGCACGACGCGGTCGCGGAGGGCCGCCGCAGCGTGGTGCTCGACCTCTCCGAGGTCCGGTTCTGCGACTCCAGCGGCGTCGGCGTGCTGATCGCCGCCCGCCGGCTGATGCGGTCCTGCCAGGGACGGCTGCGGCTGATCCTGCCCGCCCAGGGCGCGGTGGACGGCTCGCACGTCAACCGGGTGCTCGCGGCGCTCGGCGTCCGCCGTCTCTTCGAGGTCTACCCGGACCTGAGCACGGCCGTCGACGAAGCGGCCGCCCCGCTCTCCGCGTAACCGCGTGCCCACGGCAGGGCCGGACGAACACGTTCCCTTTTGATCGCTCCAGGTAATGAACCGATTACCTGGAGTTGTTGACTTTCTGTGAGTTCTTCTCGGCCGCGCGACATTCACTCCCCCCAACGGTCACGTGCCGTCACTCCGCCTCCCGCGGAAATTCCGCCCGCACGAGAAATCCGCCGTCCGCGGTGTGCCCGGCCTCCAGCAGCCCGCCCAGACTCTGGGCCCGCTCGCGCAGACCGACCAGACCATGGCCGCCGCCCGGCAGCGCCGGGACCGGAGCGGAAGCGTCCGGCGGCCCGTTGCGCACCTCCACCCGCAGTCCCCGCGGGGCCGCCGGCCCTTCCCCTCCGGGGCTCCGCTCCGCCCCCACCGCCTCGACCCGTACCCGTACCCGCGCGCCCGGCGCGTGCTTGCGTACGTTGGTCAGCGCCTCCTGGACGGTCCGGAAGGCCGCCCGTTCCACCGCCTTCGCCCCGGCCGCCCCCGCCGGCACCTCGTGCTCGTAATCGACGTCCAGGGCGCTCAGCTCGATCAGCCGCGGCAGTTCGGCCAGGTCCGGCTGCGGCGCCGGTTCCCGCGCGTCGGTGCTGCCGCCGCCCGCCGCCCGCAGGATGCCGACCATGTGCCGCAGCTCCTCCAGGGTCCGGACGGACAGCTCGCGGATCGTGCGGGCCGACTCCCGCGCGGCCTCCTCCCCGGTGCTCACCTGCACCGCACCGGCCTGCAGGCTGATCAGGCTGACCTGGTGCGCGACCACGTCGTGCATCTCGCGGGCCAGTCGCGCCCGCTCGGTGGCCAGCACCCGGTCCGCGATCAGCCGGTCCTCGCGGCGCAGGCTGCGCGTCAGGTCGTCGACCCGGGCGGCGAGTTCGCGGCGGGTGCGCACCAGCAGGCCCAGCGCGATGGGCGCGGCCGAGGTCACCGTCGCGTCGATCAGCACCTGGACGTTCTCGCGGTGCGCGCCCAGGTCCAGGTCGGAGACCGGGTACGGCAGGAAGTGCGCGGCGATCAGCAGCCCGGCGCAGACGCCGAGCCGGGCGCGGCCGGGCCGGAGCGCGGCCAGGGTGTAGAGGGCGATCATCGGCGCGAACCAGATGTAGCCGATGTACAGGCCGGGCAGGGACACCAGGTAGACGGCGAGCGGCAGCCGCCGCCGCAGCAGCAGCGCGGCCGCGGCGACCAGCGAGACGCCCAACTCCAGGCCCAGGTCCAGTCCGTTGACGAGGAAGGCGTCCACCATGGACAGGAACATCGGCACGACGAGCGGTACGACCCGGCGTATGCCGCCGGGGAAGCCGCCGCGCGCGCTCACCGGGGACCGCCCGGGACGAGGCCCGCGCGGTCCGCGAGGATCGCCGCCTGGACGCGGTTGAGGCCGCCCAGCTTCCCCAGCAGCGTCCGTACGTGGTCCTTGACCGTGCTCGGCGCCAGCCCCATCCGCTCCGCGATCTTCGCGTTGCCCAGGCCCTCGCCCAGCAGGGCCAGCACCTCGGACTCCCGTGGCGTCAGGGCCCGTACGGCACGGGCCGCCGCGGCCTGGTCCCCGGCGGTGAGGAAGCCGCCGATCACGGCCCGGGTGACGCCCGGGTCCAGCACGCTGCCGCCCTCGGCCAGGGTCCGTACGGCCCGGACGAGCTGCTCGGGGTCGGAGTCCTTGAGCAGGAAGCCGGCCGCGCCCTCGCGCAGCGCCGCGGTCAGGTACTCCTGCACGTCGAACGTGGTCAGCATGGCCACGGCGGGCGGTTCGGGGGCGGCGCGCAGCCGGCGCAGCACGGTCAGCCCGTCCACGTCCGGCATCCGGATGTCGAGCAGCACGACGTCCGCCGCGCTGTCCAGCACGGTGTCCACGGCCTCGGCGCCGCCGCAGTCCGCGACCATCTCGATGTCCGGGGCGGTGCCCAGAATCATCCGCAGCCCGGATCTGACCAGCCGCTCGTCGTCCACCACCGCGACACGGATCACCGGCCGCCCCTCTCTGCATCGCGTCCTCGGGCCTGCCCGCCGCGTGGCGTGGCCCACCCCCGCCGGACGGCGGGGGTCGGTGCACGACCTGCGGAGGATGCCGTGAGGTGGCGCCCGCGGGCAGAGTGCCTTTCATGCTGCACCACCGAGGGGGCCACCAGCCGACCACGCGGTGCAGCTCACAGTGACGGCCGCCGCGACCCCCACACGCGGCGGCCGTTGCCGTCGAGCCCGGCCGCCACGCTGCACGGCCCGTCAGCGGCCCGAATCCCCTCACCTCCGGACAACTTCCGCCCCACCCGTTGCCTCCCGTCACTGCCGCCTCTAGGTTGTCCGCGATCCGCCGCACGCCCGCCTGCCGGGCGTCGCGCGGGGCCACCACCCCCCTCGGAGCACGGCCCCCCGGGGCACGGCCCGGCATCGCTTCGGAGGCTTCTTCGTGCACAGACCCCGGCGTACCCCCACACCGCCCGGCACTTCCATACGGGCTCGCATACGCACCCGGGCGGCCACCCGCAGCCGTACGGGCATACGCCTGGCCGCCGCCGCGGCCGGCCTCGCGCTCGTCGGCGGCACAGCGGCCACCGCCCCCACCGCCGCGGCTTCCCCCACGGCTGCCCCGGCCCCGGCGCCCTCGCTCGGGGCCCCCCGCACCCAGCAGGTCGAGTACTTCACCGGCCCGCAGGGCCACCCCCGGCACACCACCGTCCCGGTCGCCACCCCCAAGAGCCTGGCCGGCGCGCACCGCGCCCGTTCCGCCGCCGAACTGGCCGCCGACGGCGACGTGACCCCGGTCATCCGCAAAGGCCCCACCGCGAAAAAGGTCGATGTCGTCTTCATCGGCGACGGCTACACGCTCGCCCAGCAGAAGGACTTCCACGCCGACGTGAAGGCGAAGTGGGCGCAGATCTCCGCCGTCGAGCCGTACGCCTCGAACCGCTCGCTGTTCAACGTCTGGGCCGTGGACGCCGTATCCAACCAGTCCGGCGTCTCCGGCGACCCGTCCAAGGACGTGGTCAAGGACACCGCGCTGGACGCCCGCTTCTGGTGCGACGACATCGAGCGCCTGCTGTGCGTGGACACCGGCAAGGTCGAGTCGTACGCCTCCAAGGCCCCGGACGCCGACCTCGTCATCGTCCTGGGCAACTCCACGAAGTACGGCGGCGCGGGCTACAACGACATCACCTCGCCCGTCGGGTACGACGGCATCGCCACCGCCTCCTCCGACCACCGCGACTCCGCGCAGGTGGCGGTCCACGAGACGGGCCACTCCCTGGGGAAGCTGGCCGACGAGTACGTGTACGACACCAACGGCACGTACACGGGCCCGGAGCCGGCCGCGCCGAACATCACCAAAATGAGCGCCGCGCAGCTGAAGGCCAAGAAGGCCAAGTGGTACCGCTATCTCGGCCGGAACTCGCCGGACGGCGGCAAGGTCGGTGCCTTCGAGGGCGCCGGTTACCACCCGAAGGGCCTCAACCGGCCCACCGCCGACTCGATCATGCGCACGCTGGGCCGCGAGTTCAACCTGCCCGGCCGTCAGGCGATGATCGATGGCTTCCACCGCCATACGGGCCGCTGAGCCGACCCTCGTACGAGCCGTACGCACTGAACGAGCGGCCGGTCGCCAGGACCACCACCGAGGTCGTGGCGGCCAGTTCGTAGGCCGTCAGCACCAGCGACACCGCGCTCTCGCCCGTGACGATCGGGCCGCCGAAGAAACCGGTGACAGTCAGCAGCACCACCGTCCGCACGGTCAGGTACAGCTCGACAGCGGCGAACACCAGGAGTGCGCCGCGCACGTCGCGGTCGCTGCGGACGGCGAGCACACCGAGCACCAGCAGGACGGTCACCGACGAGAGCGTGGTGAACTCGCCGGACTGGGACAGCTGGACGGCTCCGCCGGCCGTGGAGCCGTCCACCGCCCGGTGCAGGTAGGAGCCCGGGGCGAGGTGCTCCTCGGCCATGCCCCAGACCGTCCAGGCGAGCCGCGCCACGCCCATGACCAGGAAGAGCACCCCGCAGATACGGGAGAGCCGGCGCCGCCACCACGAGTGGGCGCCGGCGCACGGCCGTTCTGCCACCCCGGCCCGGACGCCGCGCTCCCCGCCGTCCGCGGCGTCCCCGTCCGCCCCCGCCCGTTCCGTGGCCCCGAGCAGCGACACGACCACGACCAGGGCGGCCAGCAGTCCCAGGGCCCGTGTCGCCAGCACCCAGCCGCCGAGCGGTTCCAGGGCGTACAACTGCCGGTACCCGGCGTGGCACAGGCCGACGATCTCGCGCACCGACTGGGCGAGCATCACCCAGCCCAGCAGCAGCGCGCCCGTGCGTGCCACCCGCCGCAGGGCCAGCGCCCCGGCCGCGACCGCCAGCAGTGCGACGACCAGGGCCCATTCGCCGGGCCCGAGCGTCCACATGAAGAAGGAGGCGCGCGGGTTGAAGAGCCCTTCGAAGAAGTCCCAGACGCTGCCGTCGCCCTGGATGATCCCGTAGACCGTCCACGCGGTGAGCGCGCCGCCGTAGAGCGCGAGGGCGGCCCCCGCCGTGCGGTACGCGCGCTCGTGCCCGGCCGCCGCCCGGCCGGGATCGGGGCCGGGCCGGACATCCACCGCACCGCCGTCCTGCATCACCATGTCCGACCCCCGGTCCGCCAAGCCGTTCTCACCCACGCCGGCCCGTGTGCTGCCGACTGTCCGCCTGTCGCTGCCCTGTTCCCACGGCCGTGTGCCGCTGCCGCCTCACTGTGTCAAGGACGGCGGCGGAGGCGGCGGAGGTTCCCCCGCGTGTGTCGTGCGGCACTGCCGTACGCGCGGTCACCTCGCCCCACCGCACACCGTCCGGCGGAGCTTCCCACTCCCTGCCCCCGGGCGCGCGCCGCAATCGTGCGCAACCGACTCGTGCGCCTCTCGCACACCCCGTGTCCCGACGACATCCGCCGCCCGTGCCGGGCCGTTGGGGCAAGATGACCCCATGGGGAGCTTGCGGGGTGAGGGCCGGCTCATCGCCGGCCGCTACCGCCTGGGCGAACGGCTCGGCCGCGGCGGCATGGGCACGGTCTGGCGCGCCACCGACGAGATGCTGCGCCGCCAGGTCGCGGTCAAGGAACTGCACCTGGACGACGGCCCGGCCGGCGCGGACCCCGTGGACCAGCGGGCGCGCGCGATGCGTGAGGCCCGGACCGTCGCGCAGATCAAGCACCCGAACGTGATCGTCCTGTACGACGTCGTCGAACAGGACGCCCGCCCCTGGATCGTCATGGAACTGGTCGACGGCGGCTCCCTCGCCGACCGGCTGACCGGCGGCGGGCCGCTCGCGCCCCGCGAGGTGGCACGCATCGGGCTCGCCCTGCTCGGCGCGCTGCGGGTGGCACACGCGCGCGGTGTCCTGCACCGCGACATCAAGCCCGCCAACGTCCTGCTGGAGGAGGGCACCGGCCGGGTCGTCCTCACCGACTTCGGCGTGGCCCAGGTCCCCGGCGGTCCGACGCTGACCGAGGCCGGCGGGTTCGTCGGCTCGCCCGAGTACACCGCGCCCGAGCGGATGGCCGGCCGGCACGCCGGGCCGGCGGCGGACCTGTGGTCGGTCGGTGCGCTGCTGTGCGCGGCGCTCAGCGGGCGGTCGCCGTTCCACCGCGACTCGCTGGGCGGCGTATTGAACGCGGTCGTGCACGACGAGATCGAACTGCCGGAGCCCGCCCGGCCCCTCCTGGCGGTGGTCCGCGGCCTGCTGGAGCGCGACCCGGACCGGCGGCTGGACATCCCGGGTACGGAGCGGCTGTTGCGCGGCTACCTCCAGTCGGGCCGCGCCCCCGGGACACCGCCGCCGCCCGCGCCCACCGCCTCCGGACCTTCTGGGCATCCGCACGAGCCGGGCCGTACGCACGGCGTCCCGATACCGGACGCCCTGGCGGACCGCGCACTGGCCGCCGCGGCCCGTCCGCACACCGGACGCGCTCGCACCGCGCTCCTCACGGGCCTGGCCGTGTGTGTGCTCGCGGGGGCGGGTGTGGGCCTCGCGGCGCTGGTCCTCCGGGGCGGGGACGCGGACGGGAAGGGCGGCGGGTCCCGGGCCACGCAGTCGCGGCCGTCGCAGGAGCGTTCGGGCAGCCCTGGTACGGACGCCGCCGGTACGGACGGTCCGGGTACGGGCACGCCCGCCCCCAGCCCCGGCGGCACCGCCACCGCCCCGCCGGGCTACCACATCGTGCGCGACCCGCTCGGCTTCGCTCTCGCCGTCCCCGACGGCTTCTCCCGCTCCTACGAGAAACCACGCGTCTTCTACTACTCCCCGGGCAAGCGCTACCGGCTCGGCATCCACCTCCAGAAGCAGGCCCCCGCCGGACCGCTCGGCACGATGCGCCGCGCACACGCCGAAGGCCCCGACCGCTACCCCGGCTACCGCGACGGCACGGTCTCGCGCGCCACACACCGCGGCCGCCCCGCCGCCCTGTGGGAGTTCACCTGGGACGGCGGTCCGGGGGACGGCGGCCCCCGGCACACCTTCGACCTCAGCTGGGAGGAGGGCGGCCGGACGTACGACGTGTGGGTCTCGGCGCCGCTCGCCGAACGCGGCCGGGCAAAACGGCACTTCGCGCTCGCCCTGCGCACGTTCCACCCGGTGAAGTCCGGTCCGGGCGGCTGATCCCGGGATGTGCGCAGGTGGCAGCGGGACGCGGGTCACACGGCGGTACCGCCCACCGGACCGGGTGCGGGCGGCCGTTCCCGGGCAGGTAAGGACAAGGACGGCGACGAGCTGTTCGCGAACGCGGTGATCTTCCTGAAGATCCAGGGCATCCGAGGGGGCACCGGCTCCGCGGCCGGACGCCCCACGGAACTCCCGACCGGCCCGCCACACCTCGCCGGCCCGCTCCCGCACTCGCAAGCTCCCAGCACAGCGGCCTTGTGGCCAGTGAATACTGGCGCGATTGTGCCCAGGACGTGAAAACTCGTTACCGGTGGGTACCCAAAGCGTCCGGCGCGGCATACGCTCGCCCGCATGACGGACTCGCAGGACACCGGAACCCGCTCCTCCGCACCCGTCGGCGACGCACCCGCCGGCACCACGGTCGCCGACCGGACCGCCCCAGCCGGCGGCAACCCCGTCGCCCGCGCTGCCGCCGGCACCCGTACCGCCGCCGACGTGGTCACCCCGCACCTGGTCACCCGCCTCACCCGCGGCGTGACCGGCAGCGGCCGGACCGCCAACCACACACCGTTCACCGGTGAGAAGCTGGCGGACCTGCCCGAGTCCACGCCCGAGGACGTCGCCACCGCCTTCGAGCGGGCCCGCGCCGCCCAGCGTGCCTGGGCAGAGGTGCCCGTACGGCAGCGCGCCGCCGTCCTGCTGCGCTTCCACGACCTGGTGCTCCGCCGCCAGGCCGAAGTGCTGGACCTGATCCAGCTGGAGACCGGCAAGGCCCGGCTGCACGCCCACGAGGAGATCCAGGCGGTCGCCGTCGCCGCCCGCCACTACGGCCGCAAGGCTCCGGCGTACCTGCGCCCCCGCGGCCACACCGGCGTCGTACCGACCCTGACGAAGGTCACCGAACTGCGGCAGCCGCGCGGCGTCGTCGGGCAGATCGCGCCCTGGAACTACCCCTTCGAGCTGTCCGTCGGCGACGCGCTGCCCGCCTTCGCCGCCGGCAACGCCGTCGTCATGAAGCCCGACACCGAGACCGCGCTGACCGCCCTGTGGGCCCGCGAACAGCTCATCGAGGCCGGGCTGCCCCCGGAGGTCTGGCAGGTCGTCCTCGGCGACGGGCCGGTCGTCGGCCCCGAGGTCGTCAAGCACGCCGATTACGTCTCCTTCACCGGCTCCACCCGCACCGGCCGCGAGGTCGCCCAGGGCGCCGCCGCCCGCCTGGTCGGCGTCTCCCTCGAACTCGGCGGCAAGAACGCCATGCTGGTGCTGGACGACGCCGACGTGGACAAGGCCGCGGCGGGCGCCGTACGCGGCTGCTTCTCCTCCGCCGGCCAGCTGTGCATCTCCATAGAGCGGCTGTACGTCCATGAGTCCATAGCCGACGCCTTCGTGGAGCGGTTCGCCGCCCGCACGAAGGCGATGCGCCTGGGCAACGCCCTCGCCTACGGTGCCGACATGGGCTCCCTGGCCGGCGAGCGGCAGCTGGAGACCGTCACCCGGCACGTGGACGAAGCCGTGGCCAAGGGCGCCCGGCTGGTCGCCGGCGGCCGCCCCCGCCCGGACATCGGCCCGCTGTTCTACGAGCCCACCATCCTCGACGGCGTCGAGTCTCCGATGGCCGTCTGCGAGGAGGAGACCTTCGGCCCGGTCGTCTCGGTCTACCGCTTCCGCGACGAGCAGGAGGCGATCGCCCGCGCCAACGCCACCCCGTACGGCCTGAACTCCAGCGTCTGGACCAGGGACGGCCGCCGCGGACGCGCCGTCGCCGCCCGGCTGCGTACCGGCACCGTCAACGTCAACGAGGCGTACGCCGCGGGCTATGGCAGTGTCCAGTCCCCGATGGGCGGCATGGGCGACTCCGGACTCGGCCGCCGCCACGGCTCCGAGGGCATCCTGAAGTACACCGAGGCGCAGACCGTCGCCCACCAGCGCCTCATGCCGCTCGCCCCGTCGTTCGGCATGGACGACGAGACGTACGCGGCGTTCATGACCCGCAGCCTGCGGGCGATGAAGGCGTTCCGCCTCCGCTGAGACCCGGGCCCCAGCGCCCGCCCGAGACCGAGGGAGTGCCAGTGCCCCAGGACAACCCTGCCCGAAACCGGTCCGACGCCTCCGGGGACGGGACCGGGTACGACTACGACGTGCTCGTCATCGGCTCGGGCTTCGGCGGCTCCGTCTCCGCACTCCGCCTGACCGAGAAGGGTTACCGCGTCGGCGTCCTGGAGGCCGGGCGCCGCTTCACCCGCGCCACCCTGCCCAAGAACTCGTGGGACCTGAAGAACTACCTGTGGGCGCCCGCCCTCGGCTGCTACGGCATCCAGCGCGTGCACCTGCTCGGCAACGTCATGGTCCTGGCGGGCGCCGGGGTCGGCGGCGGTTCGCTCAATTACGCCAACACCCTCTACGTACCGCCGAAACAGTTCTTCGACGACCGGCAGTGGGGGCACATCACCGACTGGCAGGACGAGCTGAAGCCGTACTACGACCAGGCGCGGCGGATGCTCGGCGTACGCCTCAACCCGACCATGACCCCCTCGGACGTCCACCTCAAGGCCACCGCCGAGAAGATGGGCGTCGGCGACTCCTTCCACCTGGCGCCCGTCGGCGTCTTCTTCGGCGACGGCCAGGACGCCGGCGGTACGGCGCAGGCCGCGCCCGGCACCGAGGTCCCGGACCCGTACTTCGGCGGCGCGGGCCCCGCCCGTACGGCGTGCACCGAATGCGGCGAGTGCATGACCGGCTGCCGGCACGGCGCCAAGAACACCCTCAACGAGAACTACCTCCACCTCGCCGAGCGGGCCGGTGCCGTCATCCATCCGATGACGTCCGTGGTCACCGTCACCGAGGACTCCCGCGGCGGCTTCGCCGTCGGAACCCTGCCCACCGACGACAAGCGCAAGGGCAAGGGCCGCACCTTCACCGCCCGGCGGGTGGTCGTCGCCGCCGGCACGTACGGCACCCAGACCCTCCTGCACCGGATGAAGGACAGCGGCCTGCTGCCCCGGATCTCCGCCAGGCTGGGCGAGCTGACCCGCACCAACTCCGAGGCGCTGGTCGGCGCGCAGACCGACGACCGCCGCTACCGCAAGGCGCACGGCGCGCCGAAGGCCGACTTCACCCGCGGCGTCGCGATCACCTCGTCCATCCACCCGAACGACAGCACCCACATCGAGCCGGTGCGTTACGGCAAGGGCTCCAACGCGATGGGCAGCCTGTCCATCCTTCAAGTCCCGATCGCCACCCGCGCGCCCCGCGCCCTGGCCTGGGCGGCCAACTGCGCCCGCCACCCGCTCCTGCTGCTGCGCTCGCTGTCCAACCGCCGCTGGTCGGAGCGGACCATCATCGGCCTGGTCATGCAGTCCCTGGACAACTCCCTGACCACGTACCGCAAGCCGGGCGGTCTCGGCAAAGGGCTGCTCACCGCCCGCCAGGGACACGGCGCGCCCAACCCCCAGCAGATTCCCGAGGCCACCCGGGCCGCCACCCTGCTCGCCCAGGAGATCAACGGTTTCGCGGGCAGCAACATCGGCGAGCTGATGGGCACCCCGCTGACCGCGCACTTCCTGGGCGGCTGCCCGATCGGCGAGGACGCGGACCACGGCGTGATCGACCCGTACCACCGCCTGTACGGGCACCCCGGCATCTCGGTGGTCGACGGCTCGGCGGTCTCCGCGAACCTCGGCGTCAACCCGTCGCTGACCATCACCGCACAGGCCGAACGCGCCATGTCCTTCTGGCCCAACAAAGGCGAGGACGACGTCCGCCCCGCGCCGGGCCGCCCGTACCGGCGGCTGTCCGCCGTGGCACCGCGCCGCCCGGCCGTGCCCGAGCAGGCGTTCGCCGCTTTGCAGCTGCCGCTGCTGCCCGTACCGGCCGTCCCGCCGAAGACGGAGGCAGAGGCGGAGGCCGCGGCTCCGGCGGAGAGCTGACCTGGGGGGGGGGGGGGGTCCCCCCCTCCCCTCCCCCCCCTCCCCCCCCCCCCCCCCCTCCCCCCCCCCCCCCCCCCCCCCCCCCCCGCGCCCCCCCCCCCGGATCCCGCTAA
>NZ_JBVIBD010000016.1:0-127290 GCF_055573595.1 Streptomyces sp. NPDC030165
CAGTCGTCAACAATCACCACCTCAACATCACCAAACGTCTGCCCCAACACCGACTGCACCGCAGCAGGCAACCGCTCGGCATCGTTATAGACGATGACAACTACGGATATCTCAGTCACAGAACACCATCTTCGAAGTAAAGGTCCGTCCATTCACGTCGAACGCACCGCGTATCGCAGGTCCGAGGCGGCAGGACGCGTTTCGCGGCGAGTCGGGGCCCGGCAGGATGCCGAAAGGGCGCTGCGCACGGACGTGTCAGGTCCGTGCGCAGGTCGACCGTCGCGCCGGACGCACTCGGCCAAAGGGTCAGAACAGCGGGTTGGAGATGGTCCAGCCTCCTCCGACCGGCACCGGAGCGCCGGGCGGGACCGTGCCCTGGGCGCGCCCGCCCTCGTACTGCCACCGCACGCCGTCGTGGTCCGCCGGGCGCTCCGGGGCAGCCGGCGCGGGACGCCCGTGACGGCGTGTGCGAGGCGTTCGCATCCCGGTCCCTCCCGTGAGAGCGCCGTCCGTCCCTCATGTCCGGAAGACGGACGGCATCAGCCTTTTTCCGGGACGATACCGCCAGTTGACCGATTGCTGCATACCGGATGAACGCTTGTGACGGAACGATCAGATAACGGGACCGTCTGTCACCGCTTGACGACGGAGTGCGTGCACGCACGCGGGTGACCGATACCAGCCGGAAGATCACAGGTCACCCGGCCACCCGCCGGAAGATCGGCTTTCGGCCGCTTCCGGTCTCGACGGGTGGTTACGGAATGCCGGTGTCCGCACTTACACTATTCCCTCTTGCACCTCGCCTGACCTGCGAAAACAATGCAAACGACCCGGGTGCGCCGGTTCCGGAGCGTGAGGGGGAAGCCCTGTGTTCTACCAGGTCCTCAAGTACGTGATTCTCGGGCCGCTGCTGAGGCTGCTTTTCCGGCCGCATGTGGAAGGGCTGGACAACGTACCGCCGGAAGGGGCGGCGATCATCGCGGGAAACCACCTTTCCTTCTCGGACCATTTCGTGATGCCGGTGATCGTGCCGAGGCGGGTCACCTTTCTGGCGAAGGCCGAATACTTCACCGGTCCCGGGGTGCGCGGCCGGCTGACCGCGGCGTTCTTCCGGGGGATCGGGCAGATTCCGGTGGACCGGTCCGGTGGCAAGGCCGCACAGGCCGCCCTGAAGTCCGGGCTGGCGGTATTGCGCAAAGGGCGGGTGCTGGGGATCTATCCGGAGGGGACGCGGTCGCACGACGGCCGGCTGTACAAGGGCCGTACGGGGGTGGCGGCGATGGCGATCAGGGCGCAGGTGCCGGTGGTGCCGTGCGCGATGATCGGCACGTTCGAGGCGCAGCCCACCGGGCGGCGGCTGCCGCGCGCCAAGCGGATCACGATCCGGTTCGGCAAGCCGCTGGAGTTCGGGCGGTTCGCCGGGCTGGACGGCGAGCACGCCGCACTGCGCGCCGTCACCGACGAGATCATGTACGAGATCCTGCGGCTCTCCGGGCAGGAGTACGTGGACATGTACGCGAACGAGGCGAAGGCGCAGCAGCAGGCGCCACGCGGTCTGGCCCGGCGTTTCCGCCCGGAGCGCGGTGTCAGGTCTTCGGATTGAGCTTCAGGCCGAAGTGGTCGAGGATGTCCGTCGCCTCGGTCCAGTAAAGGTAATTGCCTGCGTTGCCCTGATAAGGGCCCGACAGTGCCGAAACGATTCCGCGCGCCTGGCGTACGGAACCCTTCGGGGTGAACACCATGGAGCCGCTGTCACCGTGCGCGGCGGCCCACGGATTTCCGGGCAGCCGGGTTCCTTCGACGCCCCGGACCTTCCACCCGGTGTCCAGGGTGTAGGTGATGTCGTCGTGGGTGACCTTGATGCCGCAGACGGTTTCCCGCTTCATGAAGAAGGACGCGGCGCCGTTGTGGCAGACGAAGTCGCCATTGTGCGAGTAGGCGACGCTGGTGACGGGCCGGTAGCTGGTCGTCTCGCTCGTGTCGGCGTTGTTGTCGGCTCCGATGAGCTGTTCGGCGTCCCAGCCGGTCGCCATACCGTTCACCGTACCTGCGTAATTGCCTGTCAAGCCGTTGAGGCCGTCGTAGAACCTGCCGAACGCGGGCGTGGCCCCGGAACCGGTGTATATCTTGGCGCCGTTGCTGAAACAGTGCGCTGCCGTCACCATCACGGGTTTGTTGTCCTTCTTGCGTACGGCGGGCAATCCCGCCGAGCAGTACTGCCCGCCGTCGGTCAGTACGTCACCGGCGATGAACGGCGTACTGTCCTTCCATTTCACGTCGGCCCAGGTTCTGGCGGCGGAGGATATGCGCCGGCCCTGCTTGAAGACGAGGGGCACGTCGTGTGCCGGTGCGGCACTTCGTGCGCCCGGGGCCTCCCGTCGTGCCGTAGCGTCCGCCTCGGCTGCCACAGCGGGCTTGTCCACCGCTATTTCCAGGGAAGAGGCATCGGCCGCGACGGCCACGGTATGGATTTTGTACGGCAGTTCGCCCGCCTTCTCCTGCGCGAACAGCCGGTCGCGCGCCTCGTGCAGCGCCCGACGCGTATGTCCGGCCTTCACCGGGACGAGCTTTCCGGTGTCGACGTGGCGGTCCGCCGCCGATACGGCGGCGATGAATCTCGCGGCCCGGGAAAGGTCGGTCAGCTGGACTTCCACGGTGCCGTGGGGTGCGTCGATACGTACCCCGGCGTAGATGTCCGCCGCCCGGTCACCCGATCCGACGCGTTCGGCGGCGTCCGCCAAGGCGCGGAGCGGTGCGAGCAGTTTCTCCTGCTTCTCCGGAGCCATTGCCGCTATCTGGGCCTCGGTGTACTGCGGACGCGGCGTGGCCGTTCGCGCGTGGGCGCCGGGCGCCATCGTGGTGAGCAGCGCAAGTCCGGCCGCGCCCAGCCCTGCGGCGGTTTTTACGGGTCTTTTCACTGGCCCCCCAGTTCGTCGACATGACCGGCACACCGCACGGCCCGGCGTCAAGTGGTGTCAGGCCGGGCCGAAGCGGTCGCGTATGGCAGCGGGAGCATATAGCAGCGAAGAGAACGGACGTTCGGCTCATGGAGGCGAAAGCGAAACAGCCGCCCGGGCGGGGGCGGCTGTTCGACGTGCCGATTCCGGCGTCAGGCGCGGCGGATGACGATGTCGCCCATGCCGGTGCGGGCCCGTACCTCTACGGTCTCCTCGCCGGCTGCGGGGCCTTCCGCCGACCCGAGGTCGTTGTGCAGGTGGCCGAGTTGGGTGTGCGCTTCGAGCCAGACGGCGGTGGAGGGGCGGATGCCGACCTCCAGGTCGCCGGCCGCGGCCTGCAGGACGGTCCGGCCGCGGGCCACTTCGCCGATCCGGATGCCGCCGTTCGCCGACTTGGCGTCGACCCCGGCGTGCGCGACGCCGACGGAGACGCGGCCGTTGGCGGCGCTGACCCGCAGGTCGCCCACGACCTCGCCGACCGTGGTCGCGCCGTTGCCGTTCTTGATCGTGGCACCGCCGGTGATCTCACCGACGACGATCCGGCCCGCCGCGACGATGTCGGCGTCCCCGGCCACGTGGTCGACACTGACGTCCCCGTGGTCCGTACGCAGGTCCACCGTGGCCGCCGTGGCGATCTGAAGGTGACCGGCCGAGGTCTTGAGGCGACACTCGCCGAGTGGCCCTTCGCAGCGGAAGTTCCCCACCGGTGAGTTGCCCCGGATGTCCGAACCGGCCGGCAGTTCCACGCTCACGTCGACCGTGCCGCTCCTGCTGAACAGGGAGCGCTTACGCGGCCCCTTGACCAGCAGCCTGCCGCCCGAGCAGGTGACATCGGTCTGCCGCGCGGCCCGTACGTCCGCCTCGTCGGCATCGTCGGCCGGCCGCACCTCGACGAGCGTGTCCGTGCGCCGGCTCGCGCTGATCCGTACCGACGCGGCGTCGAAGTCGAGGGTGGCGACGATCGGTTCCGGCGTGTCGAAGTTCGGCATGGCTGTCCCGTCCTCATGGCGTGGAGTACATTCCCGCTGGTCAGGCGGGTCAAGGTGCAACAGGGGCCGGCTCGGCGGCCGGGGTGCCGGAGCCGGTCAGCGGACCCAGCCCGTATAGCCCTGCTGGCCTCCGTGCCGCCGGTGGCCGGACGGGCGGCCGCGCTCACCGGGTTCCAGCGCCGCGGCGACGGCCCGTACGAGCCAGGCGTTGACCGACAGTCCCTCCTGGCCCGCCGCATCCTCGACCCGGGCCTTGAGGTGGGCGGGCAGCCGGAAGTTGATACGGGCCGTGCTGCCGTCACCGCTGTCCGCGGGGACGGCGGGCGCGGGTGTCCATGCGCCGCCCGGTGCGCTGTCGCGCTCCTCCTGCTCGTACGGCTGGGGGGCCGGGGGCGGTGTCACCACGAACTCGGGGTCGAGTCCGCGCAGCCGTACGTCGACGGATCCCGGCGCGAGGTCGCGGGTGACGTCCCCCATGGCGGCGGACAGCGCGTTCAGCAGGGTGAGGCGGGCGGCCGATTCCAGTGGCGCGGTGAGCCGCTCGGCGAGGGCACGGGCTTCCTCTCCCCCCGCGTCCGCGGCCACCGCGAGTTCGTGCCGGAGGTTGTCGACGTAGGGCGTGAGATCCATGACGCCATCATGGCACACCGATGGCGCCATGGCGAGCCATGACGGGCGGTACACCGGCGCCACGAACTTCCACGACGGAACCTCCACACTCCGCCCCGCACCCCGCTGAGCTGCGAGGACGAAGCGCCGCTCCGAGTCGGGCCCGCACCGGAGAAATCCTACGCCTGGCCATCCGGCGATCGGCGAGGCCGACGAGACGTCGCACGTGACACACCAGGGGCGCCATTCCCGGCGCCACACCGAACGCCAGAAGAGGCCGCATTGGCGCCATCGTGGCGCCACATCGACACCCTCACCGCTCCCCAACCGTCCACGCACTGACACACCGCAAAAGACTACGGAGTCAACACAATCCGCCCGAAAACCTCGCCCGCGTCCATCTTCCGGTGCGCCGACACCGCCTGGCCGAGCGGCAGCCGTTCATGCACCACCGTCGCGAGCTCACCGCGGCTCGCCGCGGCGAACTGCTCGCGCCGTACGGCACGCTGCTCGTCTTCGGTGACGGTGTCGGCGCTGAACGTCGCGAAGGAGAGCGACTTGCGGAACGCCGCGATCAGCCTCGTACCGAAGTCCGCCGGCGGCGGCCCCGCGACGATGCCCACGGCCACCATGCGGCCGTTCGGAGCGAGCCGGTCGAGGAACGACGGCATGTCCGCGCCGGACACGACGTCGATGATGACGTCATAGCCCGTGGGAGCGTCCTCCCCTCCTGCGCCGGAGCGGTCCAGCACGTGGGTCGCGCCGAGCCGGCGCAGCCGTTCGCCGCGCTCGGCCGACGATGTCGTGACCGCCACCGCGGCAGCACCGCCCCGCGCCGCGAGCTGCACCGCCATGATGCCGATACTCCCTGCCGCGCCGCGCACCAGCACCGTCTCCCCGGGAGCGAACCGGGCCCGGGTCAGCGCGAAGTGGGCCACCACTCCGGACGTGCCGAGGGTCACCGCGTCGGCGGCGGACAGGCCCTCGGGCAGGGGAAGGATCGCGGTGGCCGACGCGAGGGCCTGTTCGACGTAGCCTCCGCCCGTGCCGGTGAACCCCCACACCCGCCGGCCGATCCAGGACGCGTCGACCCCGTCGCCGACCGCGGTCACGGTGCCCGCCACCTCGCTGCCCGGGACGTGGCCTTCCGTGAAGCCGTGGTCAGCCGGCGCTCCGCTGCGGATCACGATGTCGACGCCGCCGACGCCCGCCGCTTCGGTGGCGATCAGCACCTGTCCGGCGGCGGGTTCGGGGGCGGGGAGATCGACGACCGCCAGGCCTTCGGGGCCTCCGTACGTGCGGATCGAGACTGCCTTCATCGTGGTCTCCGTCCTCTCGGGCGCGCACCGGAGCCGGCGGGCCCGACGCCGCGGCCGCGCCCCGCAGAGCTGCGCATTCTTCTGCGTCCGGACGCTAACGGACGCCCCCGTCCACTTCGGTAAAGTGAGAGCGGTGACCGACTGTTTGCCTCACTCCCTGCGCGCGGACGCCAGGGACAACCGCGAGCGCATTCTCGGCGCGGCCCGCGCGCTGTTCTCCACCGAGGGCCTGAACGTGCCGATGCGGGAGATCGCGCGGCGCGCCGGGGTGGGGCCCGCCACCTTGTACCGCCGGTTCCCGACCAAGCAGGTGCTGATCGGCGAAGTCTTCGCGGCGCAGGCGCGCGCGTGCCGCGACCTCGTCGACGAGGGGTGCGCCGATCCTGATCCGTGGCGCGGCTTCTGTCTGGTGATCGAGCGGATCTGCGAACTGCACGCACGGGACCGGGGCTTCACCGAGGCCTTCATGTCAGCCTGGTGGAGCGCGTCGGACGTCGCCACGACCCGTGCCTACACGGTGCGGGCGGTTGCCGGGCTGGCCCGCCGCGCGCAGGAGGCCGGGGACCTGCGACCCGACTTCGTCCTGGACGACCTGATGCTCATGCTCATGGCGAACAAGGGGATCCATGCCGCCTCGGAGGCGGTCAGGGTCGCGGCCGCGCGGCGGTTCGCCGGTTACGTCATCGAGGCGTTCCGGTCCTCCGGCGAGCGCTCACCACTGCCGCCCGCCGCGCGGCCGGCGGCCTCGGGGCCCGAGGGCTCCTGACGGCGCGCCGCGAACGCACCGGGCCCCGCGCCCCGCGGGCTTCTCAGCCGCGGGTGCACGGGGCCCGGTGTGCCGGTGGTGGCTTACGCCTTGCTCGGCTCCGGGGTGGCGTGCGGCGCGCACGTCACGTCCTTGGCGTCGGTCTTCCCGGTCAGGAAGTAGGTGTCGACCCGGTTGTTGATGCAGGGGTTGACCAGGCCGGTCACACCGTGCGAGCCGGCGCCCTTCTCGATGATCAGGCGCGAGCCCTTGAGGCGCTTGTGCAGCTCGACGGCGCCGTCGAACGGAGTCGCCGCGTCGCGGGTGCTCTGCACGATCAGGACGCTGGGCAGGCCCTTGCCGGTCTGCACCTCGACGGGGGTCCGCTGCTTCTCCGGCCAGGTGGCGCAGGGCAGGTTCATCCAGGCGTTGGCCCAGGTCATGAACGGGGCCTTCTGGTGGATGCGGGTGTTGTCCCGGTCCCACTTGCGCCAGCTGGTGGGCCACTTGGCGTCGTTGCACTCGACGGCCGTGTAGACCGCGTTGCTGTTCTCGGAGGCGGCGTTGCCCTTGGTGTCGCTCAGGTCGGGGCCCGCGTTCTGGATCAGCGGCTTGGCGTCACCCGACAGGTACGCGCTCCATACCTGGGCGGTCGAGGCCCACGCGGAGTCGTAGTAGGGCGCGTTCTGGAAGAAGCTGGTCAGCTCGGCCGGGCCGACGACGCCACCGATCGGGTTCTTCTTGGCGGTGGCGCGCAGCTGTTCCCACTTCGCCTGGACCCTGGCCTCGGTGTTGCCGATGTGATAGACGGCGTCGTGCCGGGCGACCCACTTCTTCCAGTCGCTCCAGCGCGTCTCGAAGGCGAGGTCCTGGTCGAGGTTGGCCTGGTACCAGACCTTCTCGCGCGAGGGGTTGACGACGGAGTCGACGAGCATCCGGCGGACGTGGTCCGGGAAGAGCGTGGCGTACACGGCGCCGAGGTAGGTGCCGTAGGAGACGCCGAGGTAGTTGAGCTTCTTCTCGCCGAGGGCGGCGCGGATCACGTCCAGGTCACGGGCGGTGTTCGGCGTCGTCATGTGCGGCAGCAGGGCGCCGCTGCGCTCCTTGCAGCCGAGCGCGTACTCCTTGGCCAGCTTGCGCTGGGCGCGCTTGTCGGCCTCACTGTCCGGCACCGGGTCGGCCTTGGGGGCCTTGACGAACTCCTGCGGGTCGGCGCAGGAGATCGGGGCGGAGTGGCCGACGCCGCGCGGGTCGAAGCCGACGAAGTCGTACGCCTTCGCGGTCTTCGCCCACACCGCGTTCTTGCCGGTGACGCGGGTCGGGAACTTCATGCCCGAGCCGCCGGGGCCGCCGGGGTTGTAGATGAGGGAGCCCTGGCGCTCCTTCTTGCCGCCGGTGTTGCCGATACGGTCCACGGCGATCTTGATGGTGCGGCCGTCGGGCCTGGCGTAGTCGACCGGGACGGTCACATAGCCGCACTGGATGGGGGCCTTCAGGCCCCAGTCGGCAGGGCAGGCCTGCCAGTCGATGCCCTTCTTGGCCGCGCGGGCGGCGGCGACCTGCACGCCGCGGTCCTCGGCCGAGCCGCGGTGGTGCTGCTGGCCCGCGCTGGCGGGCGTGGCGGCTATCGCTCCGGCTATGAGCGTGCCGGTCACCAGGGTGCCGGCGGCGCCGAGCGCTGCTGTTCTTCTCACGTGGGGGTCCCCCTGCATAAAGCGCCGCGCGTGGCGGCGGTGATCACAGAGCTGCACGGGGGATCCTGTCTCCTGTCACCCCCCTCTGAACAGGGCTCCCTGCCTTTTCTTTACCAAACCGCAGGATTCGTTCAGCGATCTGCGGTACCGGCGGGCACACCATGGCGTACGACTCGGCGTTCGGTCCGGTATGCGGCTCGGCGTACGGATCATCCGGGTCGGGCGGTGTGTTCGGTTGGTGCGGGACGGGCGGGTTGCGCGGCTTGTCCCGGGTCCGTGGGCGAAGGGACGATGTGGTGCACGTCTGGTACGTGTCGTACGGCTCCAACATGCACGGCGCGCGGCTGCGCCACTACTTGGCGGGCGGGCGTCCGCCGGGCGGCATGCGGACGTGTCCGGGGTGCCGCGATCCCCGGCCGCCGGTCCGTTCCGCGCCGGTGGTGCTGCCCGGGAGCATGTACTTCGCGCTGGAGTCGCTGAACTGGACGGGCGGCGTGGCGTTCTACGACCCGGACGGGCCCGGCGAGGTGTGGGCCCGCGCCCATCTGGTGACCCGGGGCCAGTTCTCCGACATCGCGGCCCAGGAGATGCACCGGGTCCCGGCGGCGGACCTGGACCTGGCCGACGTGCTGGACCGGGGCCGGGCGCAGCTCGGGCCCGGCCGCTACGAGACGCTGGTGCATCCCGGCACGCTGGACGGGCTGCCGCTGCTGACGTTCACCGCGCCGTGGAGCGCGGGCGAGGTTCCGCGTACACAGCCGACCGACGCCTACCTTGCGCATCTGTCGTCGGGGCTGCGGGAGGCGGGCGGGTGGGACGACGAGGAGATCACGGAGTACCTGGAGCGGTGCCGGCGGGGCCTGACCGTACGTCCGGGGACGGGCAGGCGGCGGCGCGGGCTTCGGGACGCGGCGACGGCGCCGCGTGCCCTGGAGGTGGACCGCCCGGTGCCGGAGCCGGAGCCCAGGGACCCGCGATCACATTGGGTTCACGGCTCATAACACACCTCGCTCCGCGCGTCAGCAATCCTTACGGATTCTGAACACACCGAGCCGCGCTAACCGGACATTCGCTCGACGACCGAAAATATGGTCGCTCGGTGAACGTTTGGTGGGGATGTGGCAGGTCACCTCAGGGCAGGGTGGACCGGAGAGAACGGACGGTTTACGACAAAACCTTCGTACGGCGTCCGGAATGCGGATCAAGCTGTCCGGAAACCCTACGGTCGTTTTGACCCGCCCCCTCTTCATCACCAAATGTCAGCCATGTGACCACCTCACGAGCCTCCGGCAGCCGCGCCGGTGACGGGCTCCTCCGCCATCGCGACTTCCGGCTGCTGCTCGCCGGAGCCGCGGCCAGCCAGGCAGGCACCCAAGTGGCCCTCGTGGCCCTGCCCCTGGTTGCCGTGGTGGGGCTGGACGCCTCGGCCTTCGAAGTGGGCCTGCTCACCGCGGCCGAGACCGCCGCGTTCCTGCTCATCGGCCTGCCGGCGGGCGCCTGGGTGGACCGGGTCCGGCGGCTGCCGCTGCTGATCCGTACGGACGTGGTGCGCGCGGCGGCCATGGGCAGTGTGCCGCTCGCCGCGGCGTGCCACGCCCTGACGATGGCCCAGCTGTACGTGGTGGCTTTCGTCACCGGTGTCGCCACCGTGTTCTTCGACGTGGCCCACCAGAGCTACCTGCCGAGGGTATTGCCCGGGCCGCAGCTGGTGGCGGGCAACGGGGCGCTGGAGACGGCCCGTTCGGCCGCGCAGGTGGCCGGCCCCGGACTCGGCGGCGGTATCGTCCAGTTGCTCGGGCCGCCGGTGGCCGTGCTGGCCAACGCGGCCGGATACCTCGCCTCCGCCCTGTTCCTGCGCGGCATCCGCGTACGGGAGCCGGAGCCCGAGGTCACACCGGGTGTGTCGCTGTCGGCGCAGGTCAAGGAGGGCCTGGCCTTCGTGCTGCGGCATCCCGTCCTGCGCATGATCGCCGTGTCGACCGGAGTGGCGAACTTCTTCTCCGCGATGCTCGTCGCCGTACAGACCGTGTTCCTGACCCGGGAGCTGGGGCTGCCGCCCGGCGTGCTCGGGCTGATGCTGTCCGCCTCCGCCGTCGGCGGACTGGCCGGTGCGCTGTGCGCCGGGCCGGTCGCACGGCGGCTGGGGCAGGCCCGCATCATCTGGCTGGCACCCGTGGTCACCGGACCGTTCGCCCTGCTGTGGCCGCTGTCGGGCCACGGAGCCGCCGCCGGCTGGTTCGCGCTCGGTTCCGGCGCCGTGTTCTTCGGCGCCGTCGTCTACAACGTGGCCCAGGTGAGCTTCCGGCAACTGCTCTGCCCCGACGCCCTGTTGGGCCGGATGAACGCCACACTGCGGTTCATGGTCTGGGGGACCATGCCGCTCGGCGCGCTGGTCGGCGGCTCCGTCGCCGGGGCGGCCGGCCCGCGGGCCGCCGTATGGGTGTGCGCGGCCGGCTTCCTGCTCGTACCGCTTCCGCTGCTGCTGTCCCCCCTGCGGAAACTGCGGGATCTGCCGGCTCCCGGAGCGGAGCACGGAGCAGCGGCGCGCGGAGCCGGCTCCGGGGCGGCTTCCGAGGCAGTTGATGCGCCCGGAGCCGCCGGCTGACCCGCGCACCGTCGCGGACCCACGGCCGCTGAGCCGGAGCCCGTACCCGGACCGGCCGTGATCCACCGTGCGCGGCCACGTCCGCACGCCCTCGTACCGCTCATCCGTCTCATGCACCGCGTACGTCACATACGTCTCGCTCGCACGTCTTACACGTCTCGAAGGCAACGCCCCGTCCGCGGCGGCGCAAAGGAGGTCAATGTGGACCCCAGCACGACGGCCGGCATCAGTACCGGCACACCGGCCAAAACCGGCATCCGCCCCCACTTCGCCACCGGCAACGGCGCGCGGCCAGTCACCGCCGACATCACCGAGCAGTACCTCGCCCGCTATGAGAAGGCCGCCGCCGGTGTGGGTGACCCGGACGCGCTGCTGCCCGTCACCGGTGCGCAGCGGCGGTTCCTGCTCGCCCGGCGGCTGGCGCCCGGCGGACGGCCCGATGTCGTACCGCTGTTCTTCGCCTTCCCTCGCGGCACGATCGACCTGGAGCGACTGCGCGCCGCCGCCGGTCACCTGGCCGCCGCACACCCCGCGCTCCGTACACGGCCCGACGTCCTGCGCGGCGCGCCCGTACAGCGGCTCCGTGCACCCGAGGCGCAGGTGGACCGGGTGGCCCCGCGCCCCGGCGAGAGCGCGGCGGCGGCCCTGCGCCGGACGCTGCTGGCCTGGTCGCCCGAAGGCCCGCCGCTGCGGCTGTTCCTGGCGGACGCCCACGGCGTCGCCGGTGCCGAGGCCGGTGCCGGCATCCAGGCATCGGCCGACGGCGGCTCGGGCGCCGTGGAGATCCTCGCCCTGGCCCTGGACCACGCCGTGTGCGACGAGCAGTCGCTCGGCCGGATCTCCGCGGACCTCGAGGCCGCGTACGGGCAGCGCCTGGGCCCCGGCGACGTACCACGGGACCGCGCCGCCGCGGACGTGGCCGGGTACCGCGAGGCCGTACGCCTCCAACTGGACGCGGAGAAGCGGGCGTCGGGGCCGGCCGCGCTCGCGTACTGGGCGCGGAGGATCGCCCCGGCGCTCGCGGGGGGCGCGAGCGCCGCTCCCGGGCGGCGCGCGGCGCAGCAGGCGTCCGCACCGGCAGCACCGCGCCCCACCGGCGCGCTCCAGGCGCGCCTGCCGATCCGTACCGGCGACGGGCGGGCCACGGCCTTCCCCGTCCTGCTCGGGGCGTGCGGCAGTGTCGCGCGCGCCCTGGGCGCAGCACACACGCCCGGCCGCACGCCGCTGCTGGGTTACCCCTGGGGCGGCCGTCCCGCGGCGGCGCCGCCGGTCCTCGGCTGCTTCCTCAACACCGTCGTCCACCCGGCCGCCGCCTGCGGCCCGGACGACCTGACCACCACCTGGTGGGACGACCTCGACCATGCCGACACCCCGTTCGACGAAGTGGTCCGCGCGGCCCGGACGGCCGCCGACCCCTGGACGGGGCAACTGGACGGCCTGCTGACCTTCGAGGACCTGCACCGCCGGCCGCCGCTGCGGCTGGGCGGCGTCGCGGGCCGCGAGGTGCACGTCGACGGGCGGCCGCTCCAGGCGCCGTTCGCGGTCTCCGTCTCGTACGGAACCGACCTGCTCGTACGGATGGCCTGGGACCGGGACGCCTTCCCGGACGGCCTGGTCCACGACGCCTTCGCCGCCCTGACCGACGAGCTGTCCGGCGAACCGGCCGGAGGCGCGGCGGATCACCCGGCTGACAGCACAGCGCACCATTCGGCCGGAAGCACAGCCGGCCATCCGGCCGGAAGCACCACTCCCGGCGAAGGGCGCACGAGTACCGGCACCGCCACCCCGGTGGCCTGACCCGGACGCCGGCGGCCCGGCCCTCACCCAGGGCGACCACCGGCACCGCTCCCCGTACCGGCACCACCCCGGCCCCGCGTCCGACCGACAGCGGGCACCGGGCCGAGTTCACCCCTCATCCACCACCCGAAGGATGGACCATGTTCGGACTTTCACCGTCCCAGGACGTCGTCTGGCTGCACGAGCAGATGCTGCCGGGCAGCCGCGCCTACAACTTCACGGCCTCGATCGACCTCTGGGGCCGGCTCGACGAGGCGGCGCTGCGCGCCGCGCTCGGCGCCGCCCTCGAACGGCATGCCGGCCTGCGCCTCGAACTCGTCGAGCAGCCGGGCCAGGTGCCCGAACAGCGGGTGCGCGAGCGATGTGAGCCACGGGTGCGCACGGTGGATCTCTCCCGGGAGGCCGACCCGGAGGCAGCCTTCCAGGAGCTGCTGCGGGCCGAGGCCGTCACGCCGCTCGACACCTCCGAGGCGCCGCTGCTGCGCTGGTGCCTGGCCCGGCTGGGCGAACGGCACCACCGTGTCGTGCACGTCGAGCACCACCTCATCCACGACGGCCACTCCTTCGCGATCCTGCTGCGCGACGTGTTCACCGCGTACCGCGGGCAGGTGCTCGGCGAGCCGGTGGAGCTGCCCGCGGCACGCTCGTACGAGGACCACGCGCGCGCCGCGGCGGGCGCCGACCGGCAGGCGAGCCTGGCGCACTGGACGGCGGAGCTGTCGGACGCCACCTTCGACCTGCCGCTGCCCGGCCTCGCCCGGCCCGGTGCGCAGCGCCGCCACGCGGGCGGGCAGCTGCGCCAGGCCATCGGCGCCGACCTGGCCGAGCGGCTGCGGGAGAGCAGCCGCGCCCAGGGGCACACGCCGTTCTCCACGCTGCTGAGCCTCTTCGCGGAGCTGCTGCGACGGCACAGCGGCCGGACCGACATCGTTGTCGGCACCGCGGTGGGCAACCGTCCGGTGGGCTTCGAGGAGACCGTCGGCATGTTCGTCAACACCATCCCGCTGCGCCTGCGGCTGGACGGGGCCGCCGGAGCGCTGGAGACGGTGGACGAGGTCACCGACACCCTGATCCGGGCGCTGCCGCACCAGGAGGTGCCGGTGCAGGAGCTGACGCGGGCGCTCGGCCGGCACACCAGCGGCGCGGACAACCCGCTGTTCAGCGTGATGTTCAGCGCGCACGACGCGGCGCTGCCGGAGATCGAGGTGCCGGAGCTGGAGGTGGCGCTGTACGAGGGGTTCAACACCGGCACCACGCGCTTCGACCTGGATCTGGTGCTGATGCCGGACGACCGGCGGACGGTCGGCCCGCGGCAGGGCGCGGCGGGGATGACGCTGGTGTGGGACTACGACCGCGACCTGTTCGGCGAGGACGTGGTCCGGCTCCTGTCGGAACGTTTCCTCGACGTGCTGCGCGCCTACCTGGAGACGCCGGACGCACCGCTGGCCGCGCTGGGCGCCGAAGAGGCGACCGCACCGGCCGACGGCGAGGCACAGGCCGTGGACGCCCTCTCTGCCGTCCCCACCGACGAGGTGCTCGACCCGGTAGCCCGCCAGGACCCCGCCCGCCCCGCGCTCGTGGGCGGCGCGCAGAGCCTGTCGTACGGTCAGCTCGGTACCCGCGTCGACGACCTGGCGCGCCGGCTGCGCGCGGCCGGGGTGACGGAGGGCCGGCCGGTGGCCGCCGTCCTGCCGCGCGGCACGGACTCCGTCGTCGCGCTGCTCGCCTGTCTGCGCACCGGCACGGTGTACTGCCCCCTCTCCCCCAACGACCCGGCCGAGCGCCTGCGGACGCTGCTGGAGCGGCTGGACCCCGCGCTGGTGCTGGCCACCCGGGAGAGCGCGCTGTCCCTGCCTGCCGAAGGGCTGCCGGTGGCGCTGCTGGACGGCCCCGCTTTCCCCGAGGCGGCCCCGGGCCAGGACGCGGGACCGGACGCCTTCAAGGACGCCGCGTACGTGATCCACACCTCCGGCTCCACCGGCCTGCCCAAGCCGGTCGTGGTGAGCCGGCCGGCGCTGGCGCAGCACGCCCGCGCCACGGCCGTCCGGTACGGCCTGACGGAACAGGACCGGGTACTGCTGTTCGCCCAGCCGTCCTTCGACGTGGCGCTGGAGGAGGTGCTGCCGTCGCTGCTGGCCGGTGCCTGCCTGGTGCTGCCGCAGCGCGAGGTGCCCACCCCGGACGAGCTGACCGCGGTCCTGGCGGCCCGTCGCGTCACCGTCGCCAACCTGCCGACCAGCTACTTCCTCGCCGTACGGCAGGAGTTGGGCGAAGCGCTGCGGGACGGCCGCTGGGCGCCGCGCATGCTCGTCCTGGGCGGTGAGCGGCTGCCGGCCGGCGCGCTGCGCGAGCTGTCCGACGCCGTGGACGCCGCCGGGCCGTCGTCGGTCGCCGTGCTCAACGCGTACGGCGTGACCGAGGCGGCGATCACCAGCACCGTCCACGAGGTGACCCGGGAGGACCTGCGGGACGGCGCCGAGGTGCCGCTCGGCGCCGAGCTGCCGGGCACCCGGGTGCACGTGCTGGACGCCGGGCTGCGGCCGCTGCCCGCGGGCGCGGTCGGTGAACTGGCCGTCGCGGGCGCCGGGCTGGCCGACGGCTACCTCGGCAACCCGCAGGCCACCGCCGAGCGCTTCGTGACACCGGACGCCCTGGGCGGCGAGCGGGTGTACCGCACCGGCGACCTCGGATACCGGGACCTGACCGGCCGGCTGTACTTCCTGGGCCGCCGCGACAACCAGGTCAAGCTGCGCGGCTACCGCATCGAGCTGGAGGAGGTGGAGGCCGCGGCCTCCACCGAGCTGGGCGGCCGGTCGACCGCCGTCGTGCTCGACCCGGACGGTCCCGCCGGGCCGCGGCTGATCGGATTCCTGGAGACCCGCGCCGGGGACGGCGACGGCCCGGACGAGCAGGAACTGCACGCCGCGCTGTCCCGCCGGCTGCCCACCGCCCTCGTACCGGCCCGCTGGATACGGCTGGACGCCATGCCGACGCTGCCGGGCGGCAAGCCCGACCGGGCGGCCCTGGCCCGCCGGGTGACCGAGCTGCCGGAGGAGGCGGACGCGCGCGCCGCGTCCGAAGGCCCGGCCGAACCCGTTGACCCGCAGGTGGCGCTGCTCGCCGAGGGCTGGCGCGAGGTGCTGGGCCACGACGACTTCACCCCGGCGTCGCACTTCTTCCAGATCGGCGGCCACTCCCTGATGGCGGCGCAGCTCGCCGCCTGGCTGGAGCCCCGGCTCGGCAGCCGGCCGCCGCTGCGGCTGTTCTTCCAGAACCCGGTGCTGGCCGACCAGGCCCGTGCGGTGCGGGAGGTCGCGGCGTGAGCACCCACCCCTCGTCGGTCCTGGAGGCCGACCACCGGGAGCTGACCGCCTCCTTCGAGGCGTTCATCCGCAAGGAGCTGGTGCCGCTGGCGGCGGACCTGCCCGAGGACGCCGACCTGCCGCCGGCCGAGCTGCGCGACTACGTACGCCGCCGCTCAGCGGCCCTCGGTTTCTACGCGGGTGACTATCCGGAGGAACTGGGCGGCTCCGGTATGCCGTTCACCGCCGTGGTGCTGCTGCACCACGCGGCGGGCCGCAGCGGCTGCTCCCTCGCGCCGTACGCCCTCGCCGGCTCCGACGGCCCTAGCCCGCTGCTGCGGCACGGCACGCAGGAGCAGATCGAGCGCTATCTCAAGCCGCTGGTGCGCGGCGAGGCGGTGCGCTGCCTGGCGCTGACCGAACCGCACGCGGGCTCGGACGCCTTCCATCTGACCACCACCGCCGTACGCGACGAGGCGACCGGCGAGTGGGTCCTCAAGGGCCGCAAGACCTTCGTGAGCAACGCCGACCGGGCCGACTTCACCCTGGTCGTCGCGTCGGCCGAGGGTGAGCCGACCGCCTTCGTGGTGGAGGCGGGCAACCCGGGGCTGCGGATCGGGCAGCGCTACGACGGCATGTCGGGCGAACCGCTGTACGAGCTGCTCCTGGAGGACGCCCGGGTGCCGGGCGACGCCGTGATCGGCGGCCCGGACGGGGTCGGCTCGGCGCTCGGCAACGGCATGGACAGCCTGTCCCGGGGCCGGCTGGTGGTCGCCGCGATGTGCGACGGCATCGCCGAGTACGCGCTGGAGCAGGGCATCGCCTACGCCCGTGAGCGGCGGGCCTTCGGGGAGCGCATCGGCGCGTACCAGCACGTGCAGGAGCACCTGGTGACCAGCCGCGCGGAGATCGAGGCGGCCAAGCTGCTGACGCTGGCCTGCGCACGGCTGGTGGACAGTGGCACGGAGGCGCCGGAGAACGCCGCGCTGGCCAAGCTGACCTCGTCGGAGACGGCGGTACGGGTGGTGGACCGGGCCCTTCAGGTGCACGGCGCCACCGGGTGGGTGCGCGGGCATCCGCTGGAGTTCCTGTACCGCTATGTCCGGTCGATGACGATCATCGAGGGCACCTCGGAGATCCAGAAGGTGATCATCGCCCGGTCCATGGGTCTCGGCTGAGCCGTCCGCCCTCCGGGGCCCGGGGGCCGGACCACCGCCCCCCGGCCCTGCCCCATACGAATGCGTGAACTTGCGAACCGCAGAGGAATCATGAGTACTTCAGCGCACGAGCGTCCCGGCAGCAGTCCGCAGGACGACCGGCTCAGCATCGCGTACGGCACCACGGCGGACGGTCCTGACCGGTCCGACATCATCGCCCGGTACGAGCACTGGGTGCACAGCACCCCCGACGCGCCCGCCGTCGAGGACGGCGAACTGGCGTGGAGCTACGCCGAGGTGGACGCCCTGGCGCGCGTCGTGACCGAGTCGCTGCGCGGCCGGGTGTCGCCCGGTGACCTGGTCGGTGTGTGCCTCGACCGCTCTGCCGCGCTGGTCGCGGTGGCGGTCGGGCTGGCCCGGCTCGGCGCCGTCTACCTGCCGCTGGGTCCGCGGCCCGGCGAGAACCGGCTGGCGACGGTGACCGAGCGGCTGGGCGTGCCCTGCCTCGTCGGCGACCCCGCGCTGCTGCCCGCCGCGTACCGTACAGGGCGGGCCGTGGCCCTGCCGCTGCCCGCCGAGGGCGCCAACGCGGCCGGCAGCGTCGTGGCCGCGTTCCGCGCCGAGCCCGCCGCCACCGCGCCGGCCACGCCGCCGGGCACCTTCTACGCCGTCCTGACCTCGGGTTCGACGGGCACGCCCAAGGCCGTCGCGGTGGGCGGTGCGTCGCTCGGCTCGCTGCTGGACTGGTACCACGCGTACACCGGAGCCCGGCCCGGCGACCGGCACAGCCTGCTGATCGGCGTCTCCTTCGACCCGCACGTCAAGGAACTGTGGGCGGCGCTCACCTCCGGTGGCACGCTGAGCGTGCCGCCCGAGGAGGTGCGCTGGGACCCGGACGCCCTCACCGGCTGGTGGCGCCGCGCCGAGGTGTCCGTCGCCGTCCTGCCCACACCGCTCGCCGAGACCGTCCTCGAACGGCCCTGGCCCGAACTCCCCGCCCTGCGCCACCTGGTGGTGGGCGGCGACCGGCTGCGCCGCAGGCCCGCGCCGCAGGTCACGGCCCAGGTGCACAACGCGTACGGCCCCGCCGAGGCCACCGTCGTCACCACGGCGCACCACGTCGAGGCCGATGACTGCGACGCCACTCCCCCGCCGATCGGCACGCCCGTCGACGGCGCGGTCGTCTGCGTCACCGACGGGGCGGGCCGCGTGGTCCCGCGCGGCGAGGCCGGTGAACTGCGCGTCGGCGGCGCCGTACTGTCACTCGGGTACCTGGACGCGGACCTGACGGCGGCCCGCTTCGTGGCCCCGCCGGCCGGCGTCACCGGAACCGACCGCGTCTACCGCACCGGCGACCGGGTACGGATGCGGCCCGACGGGGTGCTGGACTTCCTCGGGCGGCTGGACGACCAGGTCAAGGTCAGTGGCGTACGCATCGAACTCGCCGAGGTGGAGGCCGCGTTCGAACACCACCCGGGCGTACGGCGGGCCGCGGTCGCCGTACGGTCCGCCGCCGGCGGGGCCACCCGGCTCGTCGCCTTCGTCCTGCCCGTCCCCGGCGCGCCGGCACCGGCCGCGGACGAGCTGATCCGCGAGGCCCGCGGCTGGCTGCCCGAACAGGCCGTACCGGCCGTCGTACGGTTCCTCGACAGCTTCCCGCTCGACGCCAACGGCAAGGTCGACCGGGCCGCGCTCCTGGCGGCCGAAGCGGCGCAGACCGACCAGGCCGCGGCCCCGGAGGGCGACGGCGCACCGCAGTCGCCGACCGAGGAACTGGTCCTGCGCCTCTGCCGCGACCTGCTCGGCAGCCAGACCCTCGGCACCGGCGACAGCTTCGCCGCGGCCGGCGGCAACTCCCTGGCCACCGCCCGGCTGCTCACCGGCATCGAGGAGCACTGCGGCGTACGCCTGCGGGCGCCCGAGGTGCTGCGGCAGCCCGACCTGCGGGCGCTGGCGGCCCTGGTGGACGCCCGGCGCGTCGCCGCCGATCCGGCGGGGGTGTGAGATGACCAGCCTCACGGCCGGCCTGCCCGGTCTCGTCGCGCAGCATGCCAGCACCACCCCCGACGCCCTCGCCGTGACCGACGGCGAAACCTTCTTGACGTACGCGGAACTCGCGGCCGCGGCCCGGGACTTCGCACGGGTACTGCGGGACCGCGGGGTGCGTCCCGGCGACGCCGTCGGCGTCCTGCTGCCGCACTCGGTGCCCACCGTGGTCACCCAGCTCGCCGTCTGGTGGGCGGGCGCCCACTACGTACCGCTGGACGCCGACTATCCGGCGCCGCGCATCGCGACCATGCTGGAGACGGCCGGAGCGGTGCTGACGGTCGGTGACAAGGACCTGACGGAGGCGGCGGGCATCCCCGGGGACCGGGCCCTGCCGCCACCGCCCGCCCGCGGGCCGGAGGGCGCCGGAGGCGGCGTGCCCGCTCCCGGCGAGGACGCCCACGCCCCGGACGCCGTCGCCTACGTCATGTTCACCTCCGGCTCGACCGGCCGGCCCAAGGGCGTGGCCGTCACCCACCAGGGCATCGCACGCCTGGCGCACCGGCCGGAGTACATGACGATCACGCCGCGCGACCGGGTGCTGTTCCACTCCCCCGTCACGTTCGACGCCTCCGCCTTCGAGGTGTGGGCCGCGCTGGCGAACGGCGCCGCGGTCGCGGTGTCCACCGCCGACCGGCTCTCCCCGACGGGCCTGGCGCGGGACGCGGAACGTCTCGGCGCCACCGTCACCGTGCTGACCACCGCGCTCTTCCACCACCTGGCCGCCCGGCGCTCGCCGCTCTTCGGCCTGCTGCGCGGCGTACTGGCCGGCGGCGAGGCGCTGTCCGCGCAGCACGCGCGCTCCGTGCTGCGCGCCCACCCCTGGCTGGAGCTGATCAACGGCTACGGGCCGACCGAGGCGACCACCTTCGCCACCGCGCACCGCGTGACGGACGCCGACTGCGACGGCCCGCCGCCCATCGGCCGCCCGATCGCCGGGACGACCGCGTACGTCATGGACGAACACGGCGAGCCGGTGGCGCCGGGCGTCCGCGGCGAACTGTGGCTCGGCGGCCCGCGGCTGGCGCTCGGCTACGTCGGGCAGCCGGACCGCACGGCGGAACGCTTCGTCGAACACCCGGCCGCCGGCCGGCTCTACCGCACCGGCGACGTGGTCTCGGCGCGCCCCGACGGCACGCTGGACTTCCACGGCCGGACCGACGACCAGGTCAAGGTCCGGGGCTTCCGGATCGAGCCGGGCGAGATCGAGCACGCGCTGCGCGAGCACGCCGGGGTCGCCGACGCGGCCGTGGTCGTCCAGCGGCCGGCGCCGGACGACGCGCGGCTGGTGGCCTTCGTCGTGCGGGAGGCCGGTGCGGCCGCGGACGCCGGAGCGCTGCGCACGCACCTGGAGGGCCGCCTGCCGGCCCACCTGGTGCCCAACGCCTGGGCGTTCGTGGACGCGCTCCCGATGACCGGTGTCGGCAAGGTGGACCGGCGGGCGCTGGTCGAGCGGCCGGTGGAGGGGGTCGGGTCCGGTCCCGTGAGGGAGCCCGGGACCGGTCCGGTGGATGGGTCCCCTGCCGCCGCCGGGCACCTCTCGCCCCTCCAGCAGGTCGTCGCCGACCTGTGGAGCCAGGCCCTCGGCATCCCCGTGGACGACCCCGAGGCGGACTTCATCGCGCTCGGCGGGCACTCGCTGCTGGCGCTGTGCGTCGTGGAGGATTTGCGCGAGGACCTCGGGGTGGAGCTCTCGCTCGCCGACTTCTTCGCCGCTCCCACGGTCGCCGCGCAGGCGGCCCATGTCGAGCAGGCTCTGCTGCACCTGCACGAGGACCCGGGCGCGCCCGGTGACGAGCCGGCCGCCCAGACCGCTTTGGAGGACCGACGATGACCACCGCTCCGGACACCGCCCGCGAGGCGGCGCTGCTGCGGATCGCCCGGCAGCGGCAGGCCGCCAAACGCGGGAACCCGGCCCGTACGGACGCCACCGGCGCAACCGGCCCCGCACCGCTCTCCGCGGCACAGCGCCGCATGTGGCTGATGGACCGTCTCGGCGGCAGCGGCGCCGCGTACCACGTACCGTTCGCCGCCCGGGTGCGCGGGCCGTTCGACGCGCGGGCCCTCGGCCGGGCGCTGACCGCTCTCGTACGCCGTCACGAGGTACTGCGTACGCGCTACGGGCAGCGCGACGGCGAGCCGTACCAGGAGGTGGCGGACGCGGCGACGGTGCCGGTCGAGGTGGTGCCTGCGGACGGTGACGTGGCGGAGCAGCTGCGGGCGGCCGCGGCGCGCCCCTTCGACCTGGCGAGCGGCCCGGTGCTGCGCGCGCTGGTCGTACGGCATGCCGCCGAGGACCACACCGTGCTGCTGACGCTGCACCACATCGCCATCGACGGCGGCTCACTGGCGGTCGTCGCGCGTGAGCTGGGCGCGCTGTACGGGGCTGCCCTGGACGGCGATGACGCACTGACCGGCGAGCTGCCCGGGACGCTCGCGAGCCCGGCGCCGCAGTACGCGGACTTCGCGCGCCGCGAGCACGCCGCCGCCGACGCCCTGGAGCACGGACTGGAGTACTGGCTCGGCCGCCTCGCGGGAGCCCGGCCCGTACCGCTGCCCGCCCCGGCCGCGGACTCCGGGGCCCCGGACCGGCGTGGACAGGCCGCGCTGCTCGCCGAACCGCTGCCGCCCGCCGTCCTCGAAGGGCTGCGCGCGGTGGGCCGGGAGCACCGGAGCACCCTGTTCACCGTCGTGCTGGCCGCCGCGTACGCCACCCTGCTGGAGGCGACGGGCCATCCGGACCTGGTGCTCGGCTGCGCCAGCAGCCACCGTGACCGGGCGGAGGTACGGGATCTGGTCGGCCTGTGCGTGAACACCCTGCCCGTCCGGGTCGACGCGCGGAGTACGGACGCCTTCGGTGAGCTGCTGGACCGGGTCCGGGACGCGCTGCTGGAGGCGCAGCAGCACCGGGACGTGCCGTTCGACCTGATCGTCGAGCGGCTGGGGGCGGCGGCCCGCGGGGCGGACGGCCATCCGCTGGTGGACGTCACGGCCGACGTACTCCGGGCGCCCGTCACCCTGGATCTGCCCGGTCTGGTGAGCAAACCGGTCGACATCGATCTGGGAACGGCCAAGTTCGGTCTCGGCTTCTATGTGGAGGAGGGCCGCAGCGCCGGCGAACCGCCGCGCTGCCTGGTGCAGTACGACCGGGCGCGGCTCGCCGAGGAGACGGCCCGGCAGCTGCTGCGCGGCTTCGCCGACCTGCTGGCGGCGGTGGCCGCCGACCCCGGTCGCCCGCTGACCCGGCCGCTGCCCGAGACCGCGGCCCAGGACGGCGCGGAAACGATCCATCCGGCAGAACAGTTCCTCCGGGACCGGCCGGAGGTCGCACAAGCGTTCCTGCTGGAGATCGACGGCCGGCCACCCCTCGCGTACGTCGTGCCGAGCCGCACCGGAACCCTCGAACCGGTGGGCCTGCGAGCCGCGTTGCGTACGAAGCTGGCGTCCGAGCTGGTACCGGCCGCGGTGACGGTTCTGGACGCGCTGCCGCGTACGGCCGACGGGACCGTGGACCGCGGCCGCCTGCCGGGCGCACCGGCGACCGCCACCACGACCGCCGCGCCCGCCGACGCCCTGGGAGCACGCGAGCAGGCCGTCCTGGAGGCGTTCACCGGACTGCTGGGCCGACGGCCCGCGCCGGACGACGACTTCTTCCTGCTCGGCGGACACTCGCTGCTGGCGGTGCAACTCGCCGACCAGCTGCGCGAACGGCTGGGGCTGCCGCTGACGGGCCTCGACGTGATGGAGCACCGCAGCCCCCGCGCCATCGCGGCCCTGCTCGACGGGCGGGACCAGGAACGCGCGGCGGCACGGGCCGCCGTCCAGGCGGCGGCCCGGCCCACGGCCACGGCTCCCCGCGGCTCCCGCCCCTCGGCGGCCCGCACCGGCACGGTGCTGGTCACCGGCGCCACCGGCGGCGTGGGCGCCTTCGTCCTGCGGGAACTGGCGGCGCGCGGCCGTCCCGTGAGGGCACTGGTACGGCCCGAGTCCGCACACCTCCTCGCCGCGGACGGGATCGAGGTGGCCGAAGGCGACCTCGGCGACCCGGACAGCCTGCGGGCGGCGGTCGCCGGCGCGGACGCGGTGATCCACGCCGCCTGCACCTTCACCTCCCCCGAGGTGGACCTGGCGGCGATGCGGGCCGCGCTGGACGGGTGGCGGCGGGGCACCTTCGTCTTCGTCAGCAGCGTGGACGCGTACGGACAGCCGCCGGTCAACGAGGTGACCGAGGACACCGCGCCGGCCGGTCCGTTCACCGCGTACGGCCGGGCCAAGCTCGACTGCGAACGGATGCTGCTGGACGCCGCCGGGACCGGCGGGCGGGGCGGGGCCAGTGCGGTCCGGGTGCCCATCGTGTGGGGGCCGCACGCCAGGCTGCGCGACCAGTTGCGCTGGGGCGCCACCGGCCAGTTCTTCCAGGCCGCGCGGAACGGCGAGCCGGTCGAACTGCCCGCACGCGACCGCGGCTGGTACGGCGCGCCCTGGGTGCACGGTGCCGCGCTGGCCCGCGCGCTGGTCAGCTGCGTGGAGCGGCCGTCCGGCGGCGTGGTGAACGCCGTCGGCGACCACGTCGACTGGCGGGACTTCGCCGCCGAACTGATCCGGCTGCTGGGCAGCTCCAGCGAGATCCACGCCACACACGCGGGTCCTGGCGGCCCGGCCCCGGCGGACGGCCGTCCGGAGCAGGCCAAGCCGGACTTCCTCCTGCACCACCGCCGCCGCTACCGTCCCGCCCGCGCGCTCGCCGAGGAACTGGCGGAGCGTCCGGGCGAGGACTGGCGGTCGGTGCTGGCCGCGATGCTGGAGGACTGAGGCCTGTGACGGGCTCTCCGGCATTTCGCGGATTGCCCGTCACCTGACGGCACCGATTCCGCGCATTCGCCGTCTTGCTGTACGCGGCGCCGCTCTCTCCCCCAAGAGCGGCGCCGCGTCGTCGTCACAGGCCGCGGTCGGCTCGCGAGAGCACCCATACGTAGTACCAGGGATCGTCACGCAGCTTGCGGCGGTCCGCCTCCGCTTGGAGGGCGGTCCACAGTCCGCTGGAGGCGGCCCCGCCGAGCACGGCGGCGACCGCCTGGAGCATCGAGGGGCCGTGCACGGCGAGGAGGCTGGCGAAGACCGTGGCGACGCTCGCTCCGGACGCCGCCACGGCACGGTTGCGGCGGACTTCCTTCATCCGGGCCCCCATGCCGGACATCTCCTCCCGGATGCTCTCGCCGATCCTCGTCAACTCGCTCTCGGACTGCACCGCGTTCAGGGCGGCGTCCAGTCCGTTCAGCTGCTGCCGCAGCCAGCTGCGGTGACGGCGGTAGGACCCGAACTCCTGCGCGGTGATGGCGCTGAAGACATCCAGCGGTACACCTGTGAGATACGGCAGCTCCAGGTTCTCGACCACTGGACGGACCACCCGGCAGAGCACGGCGGGGGTGTCGCTCTGCGCGACGACACGGCGCCCGTCCTGCAGGAAGTCCAGCAGACTCGGGACCCGCGTGTGCGCGGCGTCGGGGGCGGAGACAGTGCCGTCCGGATAGTGGTACTCCGTGCTCCGCGCCACGGAGTAGGAGGGCAGGTACCAAGCGGAGCCGGTGCGCAGCAGCGGTTCCGCCTTCAGCAGCCATCGGCCCAGGTAGTCCAGGTCCGGGCAGTGCATGTGCAGGGTTTCCGTGTCGATGGTGCCGCCGGTGTACTCGGCCGGGGGCCTCGGGTCGCGGCCGTCGTCGTAGGGGGAGTCCGCGGGATTCGGCCTCCCCCGGCTGTCCAGGGTGTGGATCAGGTGCCGGGTGCCCTGGCCGTGGTGCGACAGCAGGAGCGTGTCGGAGACGAGCACGGCCCGCTGGGTCAGCCGCTCGAATCCGGTCGGCCCGACGCCGACCCCGACGTGGAAGCGGCAGTCGGCGAACCGTTTCTCATCCACCAGACAACGCCGCCGCTCATGGAACAGATGCCGACCGTACGCCTGGGCCACCTGCTTCGGATCCCTGCGGTCCGCCGCCGGCAGCGCTTCGAAGAAGCTCCGCATCTGCTTGGCGACGACGGCGTTCTCGGCCGCCCCGGCCCCCCGCCACAGTCTCACGGGCGTCAGCATACGGGCGCGGGACGTAACACATTCCCGGAATGCGCAATCCGTGTCACGGGACCGCACCCGTCCCGCTACCCACCCGCCTCCAGGAGACGCCGTACCCGTAGCCCGTCCGGTGCGACAGCAGTCGTCAACGCGGCAGGACCGGCGAGCGGGCTGCGAACCCCCTGCCCCTCCCCCGGCCCCGTGCCCAGCAGCAGGACCTCGGCGGGCCGGTCGTCGTACGCCGGGTCCACGACGAGGAGTTGACCGGTGGCGCGGTTGCCGCCGAGGACCGCGGCGGTGTCCCAGCCGGGGGCTCCGGGCCCGTACGCCGTCTCCTGGTCGAGGAGCGTACGGCCCGCACGGCGGACCGTGAGGCGGCTGCTCAGCCGCCCGGTCCGCTCACCGCTGCGCCCCAGCACCTGCTCCTCGCGCAGTACGAGGCGCGCGGTCGGCGCGAGACGCACGGTCGTCGTCATCCGCAGGTCGCTGCCCTCGGCGGAGATCAGCGGTTCGGGCAGCCACTCCAGCCGGGCGCCTTCGCCGACGGTCAGCTCCACGTCGTACGTGGCGTGCCCGCCGGTACGCCCCGGCAGCGCGACGGTCGCCGCGGCCGCCGTGACGCACAGGTCGGCGCCGTCCTCCGCGGTGGCTTCGATGCACAGCCGGTCGCCGCCGAGCGGGGCGCTCATGGCGCCGACGACGCACACCCGGGCCTGCTTTCCGCAGGAACGGACGCGGCGCAGCGCGAGCGGGCCCTCGCCGTCCAGGACGGGCAGGCCGGTCACGCCGTCCGCGCCGGTCCGCGCGGTGATCCGGGCCGTGGCGCGCAGTCCGTGGGCCGTCGGGGCGGGGCCGTGCACACGTACCGGCTCGGGATCCCGGGGACGGGTCCGCTCGGGAGGCGCGAGGGTCATGCGGGGCCCGCGGTCCAGTCGGCGAGGCGCTCCCGTACCCAGTCGGAGACCGGCCGCACGCCGTTCTCGCTCTTGAGGGAGGTGAAGACGACGGGCAGTTCGCCGCGCTGGGCCTTGGCGTCGCGGGCCATGCCCTCCAGGTCGACGCCCACGTAGGGGGCCAGGTCGGTCTTGTTGACGACCAGGAGGTCGGCGGTGGTGACGCCGGGGCCGCCCTTGCGCGGGATGTCGTCGCCGCCCGCCACGTCGATGACGAAGATCTGCGCGTCCACCAGCCCCTTGGAGAACGTCGCGGTCAGATTGTCGCCGCCGGACTCGACCAGGATCAGATCCAGCGGGCCGACCGCGTCCTCCAGGTCCTCGACGGCTTCGAGGTTGGCGGAGATGTCGTCGCGGATGGCGGTGTGCGGGCAGGCCCCGGTCTCCACGGCGGTGATGCGTTCGGCGGGCAGCACCGCCTCACGCAGCAGGAACTCGGCGTCCTCGCGCGTGTAGATGTCGTTGGTCACGACCGCGAGGGACAGTTCCTCGCGCAGGGCGCGGCACAGGGCGGCGACGGTGGCGGTCTTGCCGGTGCCGACCGGTCCACCGAGCCCGATGCGCAGCGCGCGGCGGGTGCCGTCGGGGCGCTCGTGGGCGGCGGCGCTGTAGCTGTGGCGGTGCGGGAAGCGCTCGTCGAGGTCGTGATCGAGATGCATGGCTGCTCCGTGATCGGGTCGGGTGGTGGTGTTGGCGGCGGTGTGAACGCCGGTGTTCACGAGGCGAAGAGCCGTACCGGCCAGGCCGTGTGCTGCTCGGCGGTGATGTCCAGCAGTGGCGCCGACGCCGCCGGCAGCGCCCCGGTCCCCTCCGCAGGGACCCGGCGGGCCGCTTCGACGGCCTGCCCGGCGACCTGGTCCAGCGGCGCCGCCAAGCGGGCCAGCACGGCGGTCGCGTCGAAAGGGTCCAGGCTCAGCAGGCGTACGACGGCGGTGGCCGGGCCGCTGACGTTCTCGTATGCGGCGGCATAGGCCGCGTCCAGCGGCTCCAGCCCCGCCGACCGGGCCGCCAGCCCCAGCACGACGGGCTGGTGCGCACCGCGCGGCCGGGCCGCGGCCAGCGCGTCCAGCGCGGCGCAGGGCCAGGTGGCGCGGGCGGCGCGCATCATCTGCCGTCCGAGCCGGCGCGCCGTGAGCCGCAGCGCCGGTACGGGGGTACGGGCGTCGGCGGCCTCGTCCAGTTCCAGCGGGTCGCACCCGGCCGCAGCGGCGGCGGCCAGCCCGGCGGCGACCAGGCCCGCGGTGTGCAGCCGGCCGCGGCAGAACTCCTCCAGGCTCGCCGCGTCCCGGATCCGCCCCGCCTCGACGGCCGCCTCGGCGCCGCCGGAGTGGGCGTGCCCGCCCGCCGGGAACCGGCCGTCCGCCAGGACCAGGAGCGTCGCCCTGCTCATCCCCGTACCTCTTTCCCCGGCATCTCGTCCGTCTCCTGGCCGCTCAGAAGAGGAAGTAGCGCTGAGCCATCGGCAGTTCGGCGGCCGGAGCGGGCTCGACCACGTCGCCGTCGATGGTGACCGTGAAGGTGTCGGGGTCGACGTGGACACGGGGCAGCGCGTCGTTGTTGCGCATCTCCGCCTTGGTCACGCCGCGGGTGCTGCGGATGGCCCGGAAGGACTTGGCCAGTCCCAGCCGTTCCGGCAGCCCGTCCGCGACGGCCTGTTCGGAGACGAAGTTGACGGAGTTGCTGCCCGGCGCCCTGCCGAGGGCGCCGAACATCGGGCGGGGCAGGACCGGCTGCGGGGTGGGGATGGAGGCGTTGGCGTCACCCATCTGTGCGTACGCGATCTGGCCGCCCTTGATGACGAGCTGCGGCTTGACGCCGAAGAACGCCGGGTCCCACAGCACCAGGTCGGCCAGCTTGCCCTCCTCGACCGAGCCGACCTCGTGGTCGATGCCCTGGGCGACGGCCGGGTTGATGGTGTATTTGGCGACGTAGCGGCGGGCGCGGGCGTTGTCCGCGAGCAGGTCGCCGGGCAGGGCGCCGCGCCGCTTCTTCATCACGTGCGCGGTCTGCCAGGTACGCAGCACGACCTCGCCGATGCGGCCCATCGCCTGGGCGTCGGACGACATGATCGAGATGGCACCGAGGTCGTGCAGGATGTCCTCGGCCGCGATGGTGGAGGGCCGGATCCGGGATTCGGCGAACGCGAGGTCCTCCGGTACGGCCGGGTTGAGGTGGTGGCAGACCATCAGCATGTCGAGGTGCTCCTCGACGGTGTTGACGGTGTGCGGCCGTGTCGGGTTGGTGGAGGCGGGCAGCACGTTCGGCTCGGAGACCATGGCGATCATGTCGGGCGCGTGCCCGCCGCCGGCGCCCTCCACGTGGTACGCGTGGATGCCGCGGCCCGCGATGGCCGCCAGGGTGTCCTGGAGGAAGCCCGCCTCGTTCAGGGTGTCGGTGTGGATGGCCAGTTGCGCGCCGCTCTCCTCACAGACGCGCAGACAGGCGTCGAGCACGGCGGGGGTGGCCCCCCAGTCCTCGTGGATCTTGAAGCCCAGGACGCCCGCGCGCAGCTGGTCACGCATCGAGGCGGCGGACATGGTGTTGCCCTTGCCGAGCAGGCCGACGTTGACGGGCAGCCCGTCCATCGACTCGAACATCCGGGCCACGTGCCAGGCGCCGGGTGTGATGGTGGTGGCCTTGCTCCCCTCGGCCGGACCGGTGCCGCCGCCGACCAGGGTGGTCACACCGGAGGCGAGCGCCTCGTCCACCTGCTGGGGGCAGATGAAGTGCACATGGGTGTCGATGGCGCCGGCCGTCAGGATCTTGCCGTTGCCCGCGATGACCTCGGTCTCCGGGCCGATCACCAGATCCGGGTGGACGCCGTCCATGGTGTCGGGGTTGCCGGCCTTGCCCAGCGCGGCGATCCGGCCGTCCCGTATGCCGACGTCCGCCTTGATCACGCCCCAGTGGTCCAGGACGATCGCGCCGGTGACGACGGTGTCGGGCGCGCCCTCGGCGCGGGTGGCTCGGGACTGGCCCATCGACTCCCGGATCACCTTGCCGCCGCCGAAGACCGCCTCGTCACCGGCCCGGCCCGGGCCGCCCGCCCGGTCCTCGGTGATCTCGACGAGGAGGTCGGTGTCGGCCAGCCGTACCCGGTCGCCGGCGGTCGGGCCGTACAGGTCGGTGTAGGCGGCGCGGGTCAGGTCAGCCATCGAGGGAGCCTCCGGTCTCGCCGCGCAGGCCCGCGACGATCCGCTTGCCCCCGACGGGGACGAGTTCGACCTCGGTGGGGATGCCGGGCTCGAAGCGCACGGCGGAGCCGGCGGGGACGTTCAGCCGCCGGCCGTGCGCGGCCGCACGGTCGAAGTCGAGGCCCGGGTTGGCCTCGGCGAAGTGGTAGTGGGAGCCGACCTGTACGGGGCGGTCGGCGGCGTTCAGGACGGTCAGCCGGGTGACGGGGAGCCCGGGATTCAGGCGTACCGGCGTGTCGGCGTGCAGGATCTGGCCGGGAATCATGGTCGCTGCCCCCGCCCTCAGTTGATGGGCTCGTGGACGGTGACCAGCTTGGTGCCGTCGGGGAAGGTGGCCTCGACCTGTACGTCGTGGATCATCTCCGGGACGCCTTCCATGACCTCGTCACGGGTGAGCACCTTGCGCCCGGTCGACATCAGCTCGGCGACCGTACGGCCGTCCCGCGCGCCTTCGAGGATGTGGACGGTCAGCAGCGCGACGGCCTCCGGGTGATTGAGCCGTACCCCGCGGGAGCGCCGCTTCTCGGCCACGTCGGCCGCCACGTGGATCATCAGGCGTTCCTGCTCGTGCGGGGTCAGTTGCATACCTTCACCTCACCGTCTTCGAGCTGGGCGCATCCGCCCAGGTCACAGGTGGCGATACACCCGCAAAAGCAGATGTATCACACAGTAATTAAAGGAGGAGCAAACTGCTCTCCAGCTCCGCTCCATCAATAGCCCGTCGGCCGCAGGGTAGTTCCGCGCCGTTTCACCGGCGTTAACTCGACGGGTCGACAGCGGAACTTCACCGGCCGGGCGCGCCGGCGCCACCCGCGCGGTGCGGTGCGGCACTTCGGGCCGGGTGCCGCCGCGGCCCGCTGTACCACTTCGGACCGGTGCGCCCATTATGCGGACACCATGGTCCGGTATCCGCTCTTGACGCGGCACGCATCCCTCGTAATCCTCATGCTCACGTCAAACGCTGGGCACCACCCCCCACACCAGCATCGGAGCAACACCGTGACTCCCACCCCCACCCGAATACGCCGTGCCGCACCGGCCGTCGGCGCGGCAGCCGCCCTCGCCGCCGCACTACTGGGCCCCACCGCCGGTGCGCAGGCCACCGCCCCCGCGAAACCGGCCGCTCCGGACATCCCGGTCACCGCCGTCAAGGCCCACCTCGACCGGTTGCAGTCCATCGCGGACGCCAACGGCGGCAACCGCGCCCACGGCACCGCCGGATACCGGGCCTCCGTCGACTACCTCAAGGCCAAGCTGGACGCGGCCGGCTTCACCACCACCGTCCAGGAGTTCGCCCGTAACGGCACCACGGGCTACAACCTCCTCGCCGACTGGCCCGGCGGCGGCACGGAACGGACCCTGCTGACCGGCGCCCACCTCGACTCGGTCACCGAAGGCCCCGGCATCAACGACAACGGCTCCGCCTCCGCGGCCGTCCTGGAAGTGGCGCTCGCGGTGTCCAAGGCCCACCTCGAACCCGCCAAGCACCTGCGGTTCGCCTGGTGGGGCTCCGAGGAGTACGGGCTGGCCGGCTCCCGGCACTACGTGAACGCCCTGTCCGCCGACGACCGCGGAAAGCTCGACGCGTATCTGAACTTCGACATGATCGGCTCGCCCAACCCGGGCTACTTCGTGTACGACGACGACACGCGTCTGGAGAAGGTCTTCAAGGACCACTTCGCGGCGAAGAACATCGCCACCGAGATCGAGACGGAGGGCGACGGCCGCTCCGACCACGCGCCGTTCAAGGACGCCGGCGTCCCGGTGGGCGGCCTGTTCTCCGGAGCGGACCACATCAAGACCGCCGAGCAGGCGAAGCGGTGGGGCGGAACGGCGGGCAAGGCGTTCGACGCCTGCTACCACGCGTCCTGCGACACCTCGAAGAACATCGACGACACGGCGCTGGGCCACAACACCGCGGCGATCGCCGACGCGGTCTGGCAGCTCAGCTTCTGACGCCGGACCGCTCCGGCACGGCGCCCGGACACCGGGCAGCGGCGGTCCGCGCGCTGCCCGGTCAGTGCTCCCCGGCGCCCTGCCCGCCCGTGGCGCCGTGCCCGCCGGCCGCCCCGCGGCCGCCCGCCGTACCGCGGTGTTCCGCCGCGATGCCGAAGCGGCGCCACTCGCCGGGCGGGGCCGGGAACGGCCGTACCGAGGAGACCGTGCTGATCACCTGCTCCTCCGCCGCGGCCTCCTCCGCCTCCCGGTACGCCTCGAGACGCTCCAGGTCGGCGGCGGACACCAGCCCCACCAGCGGCTTGCCGTGGCGCGTGACGACCACCCGCTCACCGCCGTAGACGACGCGGTTGATCAGGTCCGCCAACTCCGCCCGGGCCTGCGTCACCGGAATCTCATAAGCCATGCTCCTAGCTTAGGTCGCGTCCACGACATCCCGGCCAGGGCCGCGACCGGCCGGATTCCGCGGGCTGCCCGGACGCGTGCCCCTCGGACGGGCTCCCACCCGAACCGCGCGTACGGCGCCGTGCGCACGCCGACGGCCCGGCAGCGCTGCCGGGCCGCGGGCGCCGGGGCGCTCAGGTGGTGGTGCGGTCGGCGGGTTCGCGGCTGCCGCACTTGGCCAGGCCGCGGCTGATCATGTATCCGACGGTCAGCAGGGTGACGTAGAGCCACGCCTGGTCGGCGGGGAAGACGTCCACATCGGTGGCGCCGCCGCCGACGATGGCGGAAGCGACCAGTACCGCCACGACGGCGGCGAGGTAGACGAAGAACTCGGTGCTCTTGAACGCGGGCTTGGTCTCCGCGCTCGTGTGCCGCTCGGTACGGGCGGCCTGGGAGCGGCCGGATTCCGGGTATCCGGCGGATGAAGCGGTAGCCATCGCGTCCTCCTGGACTCGGCAAGACCCGAGCAACTCGGGTCCGCCCGGCGGGTACCCGGGCGGACCAGGCCGGAACGGTGGTTTCCGTACGTGTGGATTCCGCAAGGGCTCCTTTGGCCAGGGGCGCGCGCGTCAGGTGTCGCCTCGTGCTGTCCGCCGGGACCGCGGGCGAGGACGCGTGGGACGGCAGAGGAGGTCCGGCACGCGGTGCGCCGGGCCGGCGCCGGAGCGCGCGGGGGACTTCGGCCGGAACGTTGCACCGCCGGCGCGCCACCGCGCGAACGGGGCCCGGCCGGGCGTCAGCAGGACGGCTGCCGGGGCGGCCAGTTGACGCTCGCCGTGCCCAGCTCGTGGTAGAGCGGGAAGATCACGGACAGTCCGGCGCGGAGGAAGACGCGCAGCGGCGACCCGCTCAGGCCCACCAGGCGGACGCTGCCGCCCTGCGCGAGGGCCTGCCGCCGTACGTAGATCAGGGCTCCCAGCCCGCCCACGTCACAGCGTTCCAGGCCGCCGAGGTCGAGTATCAGATGGTCGCGGCGCAGCGCTATCTGGCCCTTGGCCTTCATGCGCAGCACGACCTGTGAATCGTCGTTGAGCTGGCCGGCGACGACGAGCACGGCGCCGGTGCCGACGACCCGGGTGACGATCACACGCAGCGGGACGCTCTCCGTGTCGCCCACTCTCCCGCTCCCTTCGCCCCGCCCCCACCACACGGGTATATGACCCCGACGGCGCCCATGCACTCCTTCGGTACGCATTGGGGAGACGACAGCCGGAGCGCACCGCACCGGTCCGCTCGTCGACCGCTCCGGCGGCTGCCGGATCAGAGGGCGGTCGTGCCGCTCGCGCGCCTCCAGTGCTCGTCTGCGCCTTGCAGCGCGCGCTGCCAGTACTCGTCCGTACAGTGCAGGGCGCGCTGCCGGTCACCCACGGGCGAGCTGTGTGACGGCGTCGTACAGGGGCCGGTTGCGGCAGGCGTGCACGAAGACGCTCCACAGTGCGCGTTCACTGCCCGCCGCTTCCACCGCGTCCCGGCGCGCGACGGCCTGCACGTGCGCAGCAGCGAAGTTGCGCAGGGCGGCGAGGTCGCTCCCGGGAAGCGGCCACGGCGCGCCCAGCAGGGCGGTGCGATACAGGCTGTGCAGCACGGTGGCGGTGTCCCGGCAGGCGGCGGCATCGACCGTGGTCACCCGTACCGTCTCCGGGCCGCTGTACTGGACGAGTCGCTGGAAGGCCAGGAGGAGCAGCGCTTCCCGGAGCGCGTGGCGGTCGTCGGCGATTCCGGGCAACAGGGGCGCGAGGCGGCACGAGTCGGGCATCGGATGTCCTTCGCAGTGGTCACAGGCGTACAGCGGCCATTGCGCTCCGGAGGCGGACGCGCCCCTGAAGGCGCGAGCGAACGGGCAGTCAGCCCGTCGCGTCCGCAATGGCCCTGACGCCTCATGAGGTTTTCGCTGTCAGCGAGCGTCCGGCACTTCACCCACCAGAGGCATTGCCTTCCTCCAGCGGACCGTGCTCCTATCTAGCCATACGTACGTCCTGTACATTTTTTACAGACGCTCAGGGAAGAGGAGCTCCCCATGAACGGCCCCCAGGCCCGGTACGTCCTCCCGGAGTTCACCGAACGCACCACCTACGGGGCCCGCACCATGGACCCGTACTCCAAGCTGCTCAGCGAGCGGATCATCTTCCTCGGCACCCCGGTCGACGACACCACGGCCAACGACGTGATCGCCCAGCTCATGCACCTGGACCACGACGCGCCCGACCGGGACATCTCGCTCTACATCAACTCCCCCGGCGGCTCGTTCACCGCGATGTCCGCGATCTACGACACGATGCAGTTCGTGGGCTGCGACATCGAGACGGTCTGCCTGGGCCAGGCCGCCTCGGCGGCGGCGGTGCTGCTGGCGGCCGGCACACCCGGCAAGCGCCTCGCCCTGCCGGGCGCCCGCGTCCTCATCCACCAGCCCTCGTTCAGCGAGCCGGTCCAGGGACAGGCCGACGATCTCCGGATCCAGGCGGACGAACTGCTGCGCACCCGCGCATTCCTGGAGGAACTGCTCGTACGGCACACCGGCCAGACCGCCGAGCGGATCTCCGAAGACCTCGAACGCGACAAGGTCTTCGACTCCGAGGCCGCCGTGGCGTACGGCCTCATCGACGGGCTCACCCGCAGCCGCAAGCAGCGCCCCGCCGCGACCGGCGCGAGGTGAGCCCGGGATGCTGCCACCCGAACTGCCGCCACTGCCCGCGCTGACGCGCGCCGAGGCCGAGGTCATCGACAGCTACCTCGCGGTCCTGGACCTGCTGGGCCGCATCAACCCGGCCCGGGGCACGGACACGTACGGCGGGCTGCGCGCCGCACAGGCCCTGGTCGGCAAGTCCACCGCCCTGCGGGACGCGTTGGCGCTGATGCACGACCGCGGCGAGAGCGAACTGCACGCGGGGACGCTGGCGCAGGCCCTGCGCGTACTGGACGGTGAGCGCCGCGCGCGGCTGATCGCCGTACCTCCGCCACACAGTTGACCCGATACGGCAGACCGCGCCTCCTCCCGACGGGAGAGGGCCGCGTCACGAGCGCGCGACCACCACGACGCCGCCACGGCGGCCGGGAGGGCGTCCGGACGGGGGTCGGACGCCCTCCCCTCACCCCTCTGGCACACAAGAACCCACCCGCCCCGCGCGGCACACCCCAGACGGAGGGTGACAGAGGCGGCCAGGAGGTGCTACAGCATCGCAAGGACCCACCCGTATGCCGACACGAAGCCCGATCGGGCTCGCCCCAACGGCGTAGCCGGAAGGCCGCGTGCCGCGCCACACGGCTTGCGCGACGTATGTACGTCTCGACCGGAACATCACGTTCCGGGGCTGGTGCGCGGGTCCTCACCCGTCGCGGATTCCCCACGGAACGCCGGCCGTCCACCCGAACGGCGCAGACGTGACCAAACTCACATACAACCGTTTCTGCTCGGAATCCGGGCGCGAGGTGCGCAACGATCGCTTCGACGACAAGCCCCCGCCACAGCGGTGGGGCGGTCCGGACGGACGCCCAATCCTGCCGCCGTACCGGATGTCTGGTCGATGCGCCTGGACCGGCAGGAGCGGAGGACCCGAGCACGACGGGACCGCCGGCCACCACGGCCGGACGGCCCCTTGGGGTGAAGTCGTTACGGCGACCGGGCATCTTCGCCTGCCCGAACCCGACAGGTACTCCTTCGCAGGCGGCTGACGAAGGGTTGCGCATGACCGCGCGTACCACCACTTCCCCCCTGCTGGCGCGAGCCGGAGTGATCTCCTTCATCGCCCTCGCCACAGCCGGCGGAACACTGGTCGTACCAGGAGCCACCGAGGACGCCCAAGCCGCGTCGACCTCGGCCTCAGCACTGCGGATCGCCGCCTCCAAGAAGGGGGCGCCCTACAAGTACGGAGCCAGCGGGCCCTACCGTTTCGACTGCTCAGGACTGACGCTGTACTCGTTCAAACGCGCCGGGAAGCGGCTGCCCCGTACCGCGGCGGCCCAGTACAACCGCACCCGGCACCTGTCCGCGTCCTCGCGCCGCCTCGGCGACCTGGTCTTCTTCCACTCCCGCCGCGGCATCTACCACGTGGGCATCTACGCGGGGAACGGCAAGATCTGGCACGCGCCCAAACCCGGCTCCGTGGTGCGCCTGGAACGCATCTGGTCGCGCAGCGTTTCGTACGGGCGGGTGCGCTGACCGCCCGGTCCGCCGGTGTGGTGATCCGCCGATCGCGCCGGTCCTCCCGTGCGTACGCGGGTGCGGACTCCCGCACCCGCGCGCGTCCGAGGAGTGATCAACGCATCGGCGGATACCCGCACGCAATGGCCCCCATCACCGACGACGACCGGAATGAACTGCCCGGACACTCCGAACTGCCGGGAATCACCGATGCACCCGAGCCGCACCAGTCACCCGGTTCCGCCCACCACACCGCGTGCGCGGACCGCAACGAGACGCCTCTGGAGCGTTACGACCGCAACTTCGGCGAACTGCTCCAGGAACTGCGCGTCCTGCAGACCGGCGTGCAGATCCTGTTCGCCTTCCTGCTGACGCTGGCGTTCACCCCGCGCTTCGTGTCCCTGGACACCACGCAACGCGGTTTCTACGTGGGCACGTTGCTGCTGGCCGTACTGGCGACGCTGCTGCTCACCGCGCCTGCCGCGGTGCACCGGGTGCTGTTCCGGCGGCGCGCGAAGGGGCTGATCGTGGAGGTTTCCGCGCGGCTGACCGCGGCCGGTATGGCGGTGCTCGCGCTGGCGCTGGCCGGTGCCGTACTGCTGGTCGTCGACGTCGTACTGGGGCGCGGGGCGGGAGTGGTGGCGGGCTCGGTGACGCTGGTGACGTGCGCCGGGCTGTGGGCGCTGCTGCCCCGCGTACTGGGGTATCTGAACGGGCACATCAAGCCGTCCGCGCGCGACTCGTCGTCCTGAGCGCCCGGCACCGTGCGTGCGGTCTTCCCGGGGCCCGCACGGGGCATCGTGCCGTCGAAATCTTTTGTGACCTGGTCGTCCTTGCTTTGGCGACGGTGAACCGATGGAGTCTCCTTAGCACGTGAGGAGACCCATGCACGGACACCTGCCCCAGCACACGCACACCAGGACCGACTCGTGAACCTGCGCGGACTTCTGCGCCGCCGCTCCCCCGCCACCCCCTGCCCGGCCTGCGGCAGCACGGACGTGCTGTGGGAGGACGAGGGGGTCTACGGCGCCGGTGAACTGTTGTGGTGGTGCGCCTCCTGCCTGCATCAGTGGCATCCGGGGGACCTTGGTACCGGGACAGGCGGGGGTTCGGTGGCTCCTGCGGGACCGGCCGTTGCCGGGGGGCCGGCGGTTCCTGGGGACCGGGCAGACTCCGGGGGCTCGGCCACTCCCGTACTGCCTGCGGCTTCCGTGCCTGTGGGCCCGGTGGCCCCCGCGAGCCCCGTGGCCCCTACGGGCGCCCCGGCCGCCCCGGTGGGCGCACCCGGTCCGGCCACCGTCGCCGAACGCGTCATGTACGCCGCCGGGCTGACGCCTCTGGTCCCCTGTCCCGGCGCGTACGAGCCGTGGCCGTGCCGCTGTTCCCGCTGCGGCCGCGAGACCAGTCCCACCTACCGGCAGGTACGGGACAGTGGTGCGGGCTGCGCGTGCAGTACGGGCCGCCGCCGCAAGCCGCGCTTCCTCACCAAGCCCTGAGCGGGCCTCCCGGAGCCCGGAATCCTGCCGCTGACGTGGCCTGCCCTGTCCGAACCGCCTCCTTCCGGGACCGCCCTTTCCGCGACCGGCCCTTCGAGAACCGCTTCGCCCGAACGACCCGCTACGGCAGGAACAGCTTCCACGGCAGGCTGATCCAGACGGTCTTGCCCCCGGACGCGGTGGGCTCGACCGTCACCTGCCCGCCGGACTCGGCGGTGAGGAAACGGATGATCACCATGCCCCGCCCGTTGTCCTGCTGCACGGCGGCCGGCAGCCGTTTCGGCCAGCGCGGATGGTCGTCGGTGACGCCGATCCGCAGCCGTTCGTCGCGGTCCAGCCGGACGTCGACGGTGAACGCCGGTGACCGGCCGAATGTGTGCTGCACGGCGTTGGTGGCGAGTTCGGAGACGATCAGCCGTACGGTGTCGGCCGTCTCCGTCCCGTCCGGAAGGCCCCATTCGGCCAGTACGCCCGTGACGTACCTGCGGGCCTCCGCGACCGATGCCGGTGCGCTGGGCAGAGTGAGTGAGGATTCCTGATGGTCTGCCATCGCGACGCCGTCCCTTTCCCACCCGAGGCTCTACTCCGGCCCGCCGCCGAAGGAAGCCGCCATCGCATCCGGCCTCCCGGGCCCTTTCCGGCCCCTTCGGCTCCGGCCTCGGACTGCTGCTGTGCGTCAGCCTGCCACTCATGCTGCGGCTGTGGCGCGTCATCCACCAAGAAGTGCATATATCTGTCGCCCGAAGCGGTGAACTCTGCTACGCGAGAACGTATTTGCGCGGCACACTGACGGACCGGAACCGGCCATCAGGGGACGGGCGCACCCGCGGCGCACCCCGTGGAAGGAAAGGGAGGACGGGTATGCGGTACGGGCCCGCGGTGCGCCGCCGCAAGCTCGGAGCGGAATTACGGCGCCAGCGGACGCTGGCCGGATTCACCAGCGGTGAGGCGGCCCGCCTGGTCGGATGGCACCAGTCCAAGGTCAGCCGCATCGAGACCGGGCGCAGCGGCGTCCGGCCGGCCGATGTGGAACTGCTGCTGGACGCGTACGGCGTGCGCGACGCGGAACTGCGCGCGCTGCTGGCGGCGCTGTGCGGTGACGGCCCGCAGGGCGGCGGCAGTGGGCGGCACGGCTGGTGGCACACGTACCGCGACCTGCTGCCGCCGGAGTACCGGGACTTCATCAGCCTGGAGTACGAGGCGTCCCGGGCGCGCACACTGGAGACGACGGTGGTGCCGGGGCTGCTGCAGACGCCGGACTACGCGCGGGCGGTGACCCGCGCCACGCTGTCGGACCTGCCGTCGAAGCAGGTCGAGGAACTGGTGGAGGTGCGTATCGCCCGCCAGGAGGTGCTGCGGGGCGAGCGGCCGCTGGAGTTGTGCGCGGTGCTGGACGAAGCGGTGCTCCGCCGGGAGGTCGGTCGGCCCGGCGTCATGGCGGCGCAGTTGCGGCACATTCTGGACGTGGGGCAATTGCCGCATGTGCGACTACAGGTGCTGCCCTTCGCTTCCGGTGTGCACATCGGCATCACCGGTCCTTTCGTTATCTTCTCATTTCCGCTCACTTCTGACTTGGATGTGGTTGTTCTCGACCATTTGACGAGTAGCCTCTACTTGGAGCAGAAGACAGACCTCAGGGCGTACAGCGATGCGTTCGACACGCTGCGGGGGCGCGCCCTCTCATGCGAGAAGTCAGCGCAATTCATCGCCCGGATCGCCGCCGCCTCGTGGGCCGGCGCCGGCACCTGAGGAGGCATCCATGTCACTCCTGCCTGGGCACGATCCCGTCCGCGCCGCGCTGCACGGTGCGCGGTGGCGGCGCAGCAGCCGCAGCACCGGCATGAACAACTGCGTCGAGACGGCGCGCATCAGCTCCGGCCTGCTCGCGGTGCGCGACTCGAAGAACACCGCGGGACCGGCCCTGCTGTTCACCACATCGGCCTGGCAGTCCTTCGTCGACGGGCTGACCGACAGCCGTTTCGCGAAGGTCGGATGAGCCGTCCGGACCGGATGATCCGGACAGGCCGGACGATCCGTACGGCCGTACAGCGGCAGGGCGTACGGAACTTCTCCGGCACCCGGCCCTAACAGGCGCCCGGCGCCGTCCGTACAACGGTCCGTACCGCTTCCCTCGCCTGCCGGGGAGTCAGGTCCGCGCGGGCGGTCAGGCGCAGCCGAGAGACTCCGTCCGGTACGGACGGCGGCCGGAAGCAGCCGACCACGAGGCCCGCGTCCCGGCAGTCCGCTGCCCACCGGACGGCCTGCTCCGGCGAGGGCGCCCGTACGGAGACCACCGCGGCGTCCGGACGGACGACCGCCAGCCCGGCGGCGCTGAGCCGCTGGTGCAGGTCCGCGGCCACCGCGCGGACCCGGCCGGCGCGTTCCGGCTCGCGGCGCAGCAGGCGCAGCGCCGTACGGGCGCCGCCGGCGGCGGCGGGGGCGAGGCCGGTGTCGAAGATGAACGTCCGCGCGGTGTTGACCAGGTGCTCGATGACCCGGGCCGGGCCCAGGACCGCGCCTCCCTGACTGCCGAGCGACTTCGACAGGGTGGCGGTGACGACCACGTCCGGGTCCCCGGCGAGCCCGGCCGCGTGCACCGCGCCGCGCCCGCCGTCGCCGAGGACGCCCAGGCCGTGCGCGTCATCCACGAGCAGGGCCGCACGGTGCGCACGGCAGGCGTCGGCGAGGGACCGCAGGGGCGCGGCGTCACCGTCCACGGAGAAGACGGCGTCGGTGACGGCGAGCGCCGGACCACCGTGGCCGTCCAGCGACTTGCGTACCGCGTCCGGGTCGGCGTGCGGCACCACGACGGTCCTGGCGCGGGCGAGCCGGCAGCCGTCGATGAGCGACGCGTGGTTGCCCGCGTCCGAGACGATCAGGCCGCCGGGGCCGCCGAGCGCGGTGACGGCGGCGAGGTTGGCCGCGTAACCGGAGGAGAACACCAGGGCGGCCTCGAAGCCGCAGAACTCGGCGAGTTCGGCCTCCAGCCGGGCGTGCAGCTCGGTGCTGCCGGAGACCAGCCGGGACCCGGTGGCGCCGGCGCCCCAGCGGTGCGCGGCCTGCGCGGCGCCGCGGGTGACCTCGGGGTGCCGGGCCAGGCCGAGGTAGTCGTTGCTCGCCAGGTCCAGCAGCGTCGATTCGACCGGCCGCGGCCGCAGCGTACGGACGAGTCCCGCCCGGCGGCGCTGTTCGCGGGCCGTATCGATCCAGCCGAAAGCGGCCGCCCGCGCGTTGGCGCCCGGCCCGGTGCCGCGGCCGGGGGCGGGCGCCCCGTCGGGCCCCTCGGGAGGCGGCGCCGGCACGTCGCGGAGCAGGGGCGGCGCGGGGTCGTCCTGATGCATCGGCTTCCTTCGCGTTTGTGGGCTGTCGATAGACGTTAGCGGTCGTTACACCGTCCTACGGTGTGGCCATGCACACACCCCGGATCGGCGCCCTTGTCGGGTTCCTCCATGGTCGCGGGCCGTGGGCGTACGCCAGGATCATCGCCATGGATCTGCTGACAACGCTGGTGGACAAGGGGCTGCGGCGCGTATCGCCGACCCGCGAAGAGGCGCTCGCCGTGCTGGCGACGTCCGACGACGACCTGCTCGACGTGGTGGCCGCGGCCGGAAAGGTGCGCCGCCGGTGGTTCGGACGGCGGGTGAAACTGAACTATCTGGTCAACCTGAAGTCGGGTCTGTGCCCCGAGGACTGCTCGTACTGTTCCCAGCGGCTCGGCTCCAAGGCCGAGATCCTCAAGTACACCTGGCTCAAGCCGGAGGAGGCGTCCAAGGCGGCCGCGGCCGGGGTGGCCGGCGGCGCCAAGCGGGTCTGCATCGTGGCCAGCGGCCGCGGGCCGACGGACCGGGACGTGGACCGGGTGTCGCAGACCATCGCCGCCATCAAGGAGCAGAACGAGGGCGTCGAGGTGTGCGCGTGCCTCGGCCTGCTCTCGGACGGCCAGGCGGCCCGGCTGCGGGCCGCGGGCGCGGACGCCTACAACCACAACCTCAACACGTCCGAAGCCACCTACGGGGACATCACCACCACCCACACCTACGCCGACCGGGTCGAAACGGTCCAACAGGCGCAGGCGGCGGGCCTGTCCGCCTGCTCGGGCCTGATCGCGGGCATGGGCGAGAGCGACGCGGATCTGGTCGACGTGGTCTTCGCGCTGCGCGCACTGGACCCCGACTCGGTGCCGGTCAACTTCCTGATCCCCTTCGAGGGTACCCCGCTGGCCAAGGAGTGGAACCTCACGCCCCAGCGTGCGCTGCGCATCCTGGCGATGGTCCGCTTCGTCTGCCCGGACGTGGAGGTACGGCTGGCCGGCGGGCGCGAGGTGCATCTGCGCTCGCTGCAGCCGCTCGCCCTGCACCTGGCCAACTCCATCTTCCTCGGTGACTACCTGACCAGCGAGGGCCAGGCGGGCAAGGACGACCTGGCGATGATCGCGGACGCCGGCTTCGAGGTGGAGGGCACGGACACCACCACCCTGCCGGAGCACCGCGCCGACGCGCTCGCGGGCGGCGGCTGCGGTGGCCACGGGGGTGGCGGCTGCGGGCCGTGCGGGGACGGCGACGCGGCGGCGGAACCGGCCGTACGGGCGGGAACGGACGCCGGAGAGGATGCCGGAGTGGACGCTGGAGCGGTTACCGCGGGGGGCACGGCAGTTGCCGCCCCCGAGACCGCTGCCCCCGCCACTGCCGCCGCCCCGGCAGGCGAGGCCCGTACGGACCTGGTCTCCGTACGCCGTCGTGGCGCGGGTACGGAGCTGCCGCCGAATGCCTGAGGCCGCGCAGCTCTCCGTCCCCGAACTGCTGGCCCTCGACCGGCAGCACGTCTGGCATCCGTACGGCCCGATGCCCGGCCGGGCCGAGCCGCTGGTCGTCGCGTCGGCCTCCGGCGTACGACTGCGGCTGTCCGAACCTGTCGAAGGCCGGGCCGAGTTGGTGGACGGGATGTCCTCCTGGTGGTCGGCGGTGCACGGATACAACCACCCTGTGCTCAACGAAGCCGCCCGCGGCCAGCTGGACCGGATGAGCCATGTGATGTTCGGCGGGCTCACGCACGAGCCCGCCGTACGGCTCGCCGCCCGGCTGGCGGACATCACCCCGAGCGGGCTGGAGCACGTCTTCCTCGCGGACTCCGGATCGGTGTCGGTCGAGGTCGCCGTCAAAATGTGCCTCCAGTACTGGCGCTCGGTCGGACAGCCGCGCAAACAGCGGCTGATGACCTGGCGCGGCGGCTACCACGGCGACACCTGGCAGCCGATGTCGGTGTGCGACCCGGACGGCGGTATGCACGAGCTGTGGCAAGGCGCCCTGCCCCGGCAGCTCTTCGCGGACGCGCCGCCTCCTGGGTTCGACGCCCCGCCGGACCCGGCGTACGAGGCGCACCTGCGCGAGCTGGTCGCGCGGCACGCCGACGAACTGGCGGCGGTCGTCGTCGAGCCCGTGGTCCAGGGGGCGGGCGGCATGGTCTTCCACTCCCCCGGCTACCTGCGGGTGCTCCGCGAGGCGTGCGACGAGCACGGGGTCCTGCTGGTCTTCGACGAGATCGCCACCGGCTTCGGCCGTACGGGAGCGCTGTTCGCCGCCGACCACGCGGGCGTCACACCGGATGTGATGTGCGTCGGCAAGGCCCTGACCGGCGGGTATCTCACCATGGCGGCGACGTTGTGCACGCCTGCCGTGGCGGACGGGATCTCCCGCGGCGACGTGCCGGTGCTCGCGCACGGGCCGACCTTCATGGGCAACCCGCTGGCCGCCGCGGTCGCCAACGCCTCGCTGGACCTGCTGCTCTCCCAGGACTGGGCGCGCGAGGTCAAACGGATCGGGTCCGGACTGCGGGACGGCCTCGCCGACGTCGCCGCCCTGGAAGGCGTACGGGACGTACGGGTCCTCGGCGCCATCGGCGTCGTCCAGCTCGACCGCCAGGTGGACATGGCGGCCGCCACGCGGGCGGCCGTACGGGAGGGCGTGTGGCTGCGCCCGTTCCGCGACCTCGTGTACGCGATGCCGCCGTACATCACCGGGGACGAGGACGTGGCACGTATCTGCGCGGCGATGCGCGCGGTGGCGCGCGAGGCCTGAGACGCCGGACAGGCCGCACCAGGCCCTGCCCTGGGGGCTGCGGACACCGGGCCCCCAGGGCGACAACCATGCTCGACGACAGGAGAACCAACGTGTCGGTGCTGTTCGTGACCGGAACGTGCACGGAGATCGGCAAGACCGTGACCACGGCGGCCCTCGCCGCGACGGCGCTCGCCCAGGGCAGTTCCGTCGCGGTCCTCAAACCCGCGCAGACCGGGGTCACCACCCATGAACCGGGTGACACGGCGGAAGTCGTACGGCTCGCGGGGCCTCAGGTCACCACCGCCGAACTGGCGCGCTATCCCGAGCCGCTGGCACCGGAGACGGCCGCACGCCGCGCCGGCCTGCCGCCCGTACGCCCCGGGGACATCGCGGAGACGGCCGCCAAACTGGCGGCCTCGCACGACCTCGTCCTCGTCGAGGGCGCGGGCGGCCTGCTCGTACGGTTCGACGAGCAGGGCGCGACCCTCGCCGACGCGGCACGCCTGGCCGGGGCCCCCGTACTGGTCGTGGCCCAGGCCGGCCTGGGCACGCTCAACGCGGTGGCGCTCACCGCACTGGCCCTGCGCACGTACGGGATCGACAGCCCTGGCGTGGTGGTGGGCAGCTGGCCCGCGTCCCCCGGCCTCGCCGCCCGCTGCAACCTGGACGACCTTCCGCAGGCGGCCGGCGCGCCGCTGCTGGGACGCGTCCCGGAAGGCGCCGGCAGCCTGCCCCCGGAGGCCTTCCGCGCGCAGGCTCCGGGGTGGCTGGCGCCCGCCCTCGGCGGCACCGCCACGCTTTGACAGTGGTGTCCCGGCGCGGCACGACGGACACTCGAACCGGCGAACGTCGTACGGCGAAGGGATCCAGCCATGCCACAGCGCACGAGGGCCCAGCGAGGAGTCGTGCACCATCCGGTCTTCGCCCGGTGGTACGCGCACGTCGCGGACCACCGCACGGGCCTCACGGCCCTGCGGCGCGACATGCTGGCCGGCCTCTCGGGCCGGGTGATCGAGATCGGCGCCGGTACGGGAGCGAACTTCGCCCATTACCCCCGGACCGTCGCGGAGGTGGTGGCCGTCGAACCCGAACGCACCCTGCGGCGACGGGCCCTGACCGAGGCGGCACGCGCCGGCATACCGGTGGACGTCGTACCGGCCACGGCGGAAGCACTGCCGGTCAAGAGTGAAGCCTTCGATGCCGCGGTCGTGTCGCTGGTGCTCTGCTCGGTACGTGACGTCCAGCGCTCGCTGTCGGAACTGCGGCGGGTGCTGCGGCCGGACGGCGAACTCCGCTTCTTCGAACACGGACGCTCCCTGCGCCACGGCCCCGCCACCGTACAGCGGGCCCTGGACCGCACGGTATGGCCCCACCTGATGGGCAACTGCCACCTCTCCCGCACCCCCTTGGCCGAACTCCAGACCGCCGGCTTCACCATCACCACCTACCGCCGCAGCCACATCCTGGGCCCCGGCCCCGCCCTCCCGTGGACGGTGATGGGCGTGGCACGGCGGGCGGAGGAGGACCAGCTCACTGACCGGTCCTGAGGGGCTGTGAGCTCGTACAGGCGCCGGTGCCCCAGGCGTACGGGGCGCCGCTCCAGCCACCCGGCCCGACGCTCGTATCAACCCGTGGTCGTACCAGGACCAGCCCTGGGGCTGACGCGCCGTGGCTGCGCACGGGCCTACCGTCATCGCGTGATCAGACTTCCTCGTGCGGCCAGAGCCGTCGCCTCGTCGCTGGTGCTCAGCCTCCCACTGCCGCTCGCGACGGCAGCGGGCACGTGCTGGGCCGCGTCCCCGTCCGTCCCGTCGGCCGCCACGCCACCCGTCGGTACGGATACGACGGCCGCCGCGCGGATACGCCTGCCCGCGCCCACCGGGCCGTACGCGGTCGGCCGGTCCACGCTGCCGCTCACCGACCACAGCCGCCGTGACCCCTGGGTGCCCACGGCGAAGGCCCGCGAGCTGATGGTCGGCCTTTACTACCCGGCCCGCCGCGGTACGGGCACACCCGCGCGGTACGCCACCACCGAGGAGAGCCGGCACCTCGTCAAGGCGCAGGGCTGGGAGGACGCGGTCGCTCCCGAGACCCTGAGCAGCACGGCCGTACACAGCCGCGCGGACGCCCGCCCCGCGGCCGGCACGTATCCGCTGCTGATCGTCTCGCCCGGCTTCGGCGCACCCCGCTACAGCCTGACCGGCCTCGCGGAGGACCTGGCCTCCCGCGGCCATGTCGTCGCGACGGTCGACCACGCCTACGAGAGCGTCGGCACCGTCTTCCCCGGCGGGCGGATACTGACCTGCGCCGCCTGCGAGAAGGTGTACGGCACCGAGGCCGGCGTCCGGCTGGCGGCCGTCGGCCGGGGCCGGGACGTCTCGTTCGTCCTGGACCGGCTCACCGGAAGCCGGTCCGCCTGGCGTCACTCCCGCCTGATCGACAAGAGGCGCATCGGCATGGCCGGCCACTCGCTCGGCGGCGCGAGCGCCGTGTCCGCCATGGCGCGCGACAGCCGCATACGGGCGGGCGTCAACATGGACGGGGCGTTCCAGGACCCCGTTCCGGCCGGTGGTCTCGGCTCCCGCCCCTTCCTCATGCTCGGCACCGACAACGGGGTGCACCGGCCCGGCGGCCGGGACCGGACCTGGGACCTGGCCTGGAGCCGGCTGGACGGGTGGAAGCGCTGGCTGACCGTCGCCGGTTCCGACCATCTCAGTTTCACCGACGCTCCTGTCCTGGTCGGGCAGTTCGGCCAGCAGGCCGCGGGCCCCGCGGCTGTTTCGGACACGCAACCCCCGCTGTCCGGCCGGCGCTCGGTCGCCCTCACCCGCGCCTATGTAGGGGCGTTCTTCGACCAGCACCTGCGGCACATACCCCAGCCCCTCCTTCAGGGCCCCACGCCGGACAACCCGGAGGTGACGTTCCACAACCCGGCTACGGTGCCGTCGGCCACCCGCTGAGCGTCAGGGCCGCGCACCGGGCCGGGAGCGGGCCCGCGGGGGATGTCCGGACGACGGAAGCTGCCCTACTGTCGTGGGCCATGCGGGAGTTGCCGCCCCGTGAGGCACGGGGCCGACGTCGGGAGGCTGACGTGTCCACACCGGTCTCGGGTGAGGCGAAGGGCACCGCACCGGGCGGCGAGGCGGCCGCGCGGGCGGAGTCGCTGGTCAAGACGTACGGGACGGGCGAGGCCCAGGTCGTGGCGCTGGACGGTGTGGACGTGTCGATCGGGCGGGGACGGTTCACGGCGGTGATGGGCCCGTCCGGTTCGGGGAAGTCCACGCTGATGCACTGCCTGGCGGGCCTGGACACGGTGTCCGCCGGGCGGGTGTGGCTGGGCGGCCGGGAGATCACCGGCCTGGACGACCGGCAGCTGACCCGGCTGCGCAGGGACCACGTCGGCTTCGTGTTCCAGTCGTTCAACCTGCTGCCCACCCTGACGGCCGAGGAGAACATCACGCTGCCCCTGGACATCGCCGGCCGCGAGCCGGACCGCGAGTGGCTGCGCAAGGTGATCGACACGCTCCGGCTCGGCGACCGCCTGCGGCACCGGCCCTCCCAGCTCTCCGGCGGGCAGCAGCAACGGGTGGCGTGCGCCCGGGCCCTGGCCGCCCGCCCCGCGCTGATCTTCGCGGACGAGCCGACCGGCAATCTCGACTCCCGCTCGGGTCTGGAGGTGCTCCAGTTCCTGCGGGAGGCGGTGGACGACCTCGGGCAGACGGTCGTGATGGTGACCCACGACCCGAACGCGGCGGCCCACGCCGACCTCGCGCTCTATCTGGCGGACGGCCGGATCGTGGACGAGATGACGCGGCCCACTGCGGAATCCGTACTGGCGCGGATGCAGGTCTTCGCGGCGGGCCCGGGCCCGGCCGCACCCCCGCCCGCACCCGCCGGGCCCGACGACAGCCAGCACGCCGGCCCCGGCCGCCGTCCCGGTCCCGGCCACCGTCCCGGCCCGCGACGGAACGGCTGAGCCGTGTTACGGGCCACGCTCCGGAGCTTCTTCGCCCACAAGGGGCGGCTGCTGCTCTCCGCCCTCGCCGTGGTGCTCTCGGTGGCGTTCGTGGTGGGCAGCCTGATCTTCTCGGACACCTCGAGCGCCACGTTCGACCGGCTCTTCGCCTCGACCGCTTCGGACGTACAGGTCGCACCGCGGCAGGACTTCGACGCGCCGGGCGGCATCGGTTCGGCCGAGACCCCGACCGTGCCGGCCACCCTGCGGGACCGGGTCGCCGGCGTGCCGGGGGTGGCGGACGCGCAGCTCGACGTGCAGGTGGCGCGGGTCACCGTCACCGACGCCCGCGACCGGCCGGTGGGGCCGACGCGGAACGCGCCGTCCATCGCCACCAACTGGGCTCCGGGCGAGCGCAGTCCGGTGCGGGTGACCGGCGGCCGGCCGCCGCGCGGTCCGGGTGAGGCGATGATCGACCAGGACACCGCGGACCGGGCAGGCGTACGGATCGGTGACACGCTGCGCGTCATCGCCCGGCCGGGCACCTTCCCCGTACGCGTCGTCGGCATCGCCGCCTTCACCACCACCAACCCGGGCTCCGCCCTGGTCTTTCTGGAGACCGGGGCCGCCCAGCGCGGCCTGCTGGGCAGTACGGACAAGGCGACCGGGGTGTCCGTGGACGCCGCGCCCGGCGTGGCGGACAGCGTGCTCAAGAGCCGGATCGGCGCCGCGCTGGGTGCCGAGGCCGCCGCGTACGACGTCCGGACGCGGGCCGAGCAGAAGAAGACGCAGGCCGAGCAGTTGGGCGACTTCCTCAGCGTCCTGAAGTACATGATGGTGGGCTTCGCGGGCGTCGCCGTCCTCGTGGGGGTCTTCCTGATCGTCAACACCTTCTCGATGCTCATCGCGCAGCGCACCCGGGAGCTGGGCCTGCTGCGGGCGCTCGGCGCGGACCGCCGTCAGGTGCGCCGGTCGGTGCTGCTGGAGGCGCTGCTGCTGGGCGTCTTCGGTGCCACGGCCGGGCTCGCGGCGGGCGTCGGGCTCGCGGTGCTGCTGGTCGTGGCGATGGGCTGGTTCGGGCTGCGGCTGGACACCGCCGACCTGGTGCTGAACTGGCCGGCCGTGGTCGTCGCGTACGTCGTCGGTGTGGGCGTGACCTTCGTCGCCGCGCTGCTTCCCGCGTTGCGGGCGGGCCGGGTCTCCCCCATGGCCGCCCTCGCCGACGTGGAACTGCCCGGCGCCGGACGGCCGTTGCGCCTGCGCGCCGCCGCCGGATCACTGGTGGGGGCGGCGGGTGCGGCCGCGCTGGCAGGCTGCGTGCTGAGTGACCGTACGGCGGTCGCCGGGTCGCTGCTGGCGCTCGGTGTCCTGCTGACGCTGGCAGCCGGGGTGATCGCGGGGCCGCTGCTGGTACGTCCGGTGATCCGGCTGCTCGGGCGGGGTTTGGAGCCGGCGTTCGGCGCGGTGGGCCGGATGAGCCGCCGCAACGCGCTGCGCAATCCCCGCCGTACGGGCGCGACGGCGGCAGCGCTGATGGTCGGGCTGGCGCTGGTGGCCGGGCTGTCGGTGGCCGGCGCGTCGGCGGCCGCTTCGGTCGCCCGGCAGATCGACCGGACGCTGGGCGCCGACTTCGTCGTACAGAACGCGTCGTTCCTCCCGTTCTCCGAGGAGATCACCGACCGGGTGCGCGCCACCCCGGGGACCGGCACGGTCGTACGCCAGCGGATCGTCCCGCTGAAGCTGAAGCTGCCGGGCGGCCGGTCGGTCACGACGGTGGCCGGGGCCTTCGACCGGGACTTCGACGCCGTGGCGAAGGTGACGTACGCGGCGGGGAACACCGCGGCGGCGCTGGCGCCCGGGCGGGTCGCCGTCCAGGAGAAGTTCGCGCGGGAGCACGGCCTGCGGGTGGGCAGCCGGCTGGACGCGGTACTGGCGTCCGGGAAGCCCGCCCGCTTCACGGTCGGCGCGCTGGCGGCGGACCCCGGTTCCGGGCCCGGTGCCCAGGGCGGTGTCTTCATGGGGATGGCCACTCTGGAGACGTACGTGCCGGGCGGGCAGAACTCCGTGCTGTACGTGAACGCTGCGGACGGCACCGATCCGGAGCGGCTGCGGGCCGCCCTGGAGCGGACGCTCACGCCGTTCCCGCAGGTCCAAGTGCATGACCAGGCCGATTACAAGGAGTTGGTCAGCGGCCAGATCCAGGGGCTGCTCAACCTGTTGTACGGGCTGCTGGGGCTGGCCATCGTCATCGCGGTGCTCGGTGTGGTCAACACACTGGCTCTGGCCGTCGTGGAGCGCACCCGGGAAATCGGGCTGCTGCGTGCCGTCGGCCTGTCCAGGAGGCAGCTGCGCCGGATGATCCGGCTGGAGTCGGTGGTGATCGCCCTGTTCGGCGCGGTGCTCGGGCTCGGTCTCGGGCTGGTCTGGGGCGCCGGCGCGCAGCGGGTGCTGGCGCTGGAGGGCCTGACGGTGTTCGCGGTGCCGTGGCTCACGGTGGCCGCGGTGGTGGTCGGGTCCGTCCTGGTCGGGCTGCTGGCGGCACTGCTGCCCGCGCTGCGCGCGTCCCGGCTCGACGTCCTGGCCGCCATAGCCCACGAGTGACCGGTGCGCCCGTTCACCCTTCGGTTCTCGTCCGCGTCACTCCGCCCGCCAACAGGTTCGACCACATCCGAACCTCCATGACACTCACCATCGGTCCGCACCACGCGACCACCGCACGCGCCGGCCCACCGCCGCGCGCACGCATCCCAAGGGGGCCCCATGCCACGTCCGTTCCGCTTCGGCGTCAACATGCTCACCATCGAATCGGGGCCCACCTGGCGGGAGAAGTGCCGCCGGGCCGAGGCTCTGGGGTACGACGTGGTGCTCGTACCGGACCACCTGGGGTGGCCCGCGCCGTTTCCCGCGCTGGTCGCCGCCGCCGAAGTCACCGAGCGCCCACGGCTCGGCACCTTCGTCCTCAACGCCGGCTTCTGGAACCCGGCCCTGCTCGCCCGCGAGGTGGCCACCACCGACCTGCTCACCGACGGCCGGCTCGAACTGGGCCTGGGCACCGGGTACGTACGCGCCGAGCACGACAAGGCAGGCCTGCCCTGGGGCACTCCCGGCGAACGGGTGGACCACCTCACGCGTACGGTCGAGGAACTGGACCGCCTCCTGGGCGACCCGGAACACGGGCCGAAGGCGGCCCAGCAGCCCCGGCCGCCGCTGCTGATCGGCGGCAACGGCCCCCGCATGCTGCGCCTCGCCGCCCGGCACGCCGACATCGCGGCCTTCACCGGCGGCCGGGCCGCCCCCGGCAAACCGGAGGGCACCCTGGAGCTCCTGCCACCGGACGCCCTCGACACCACTCTGGCCGTCTACCACAAGGCCGCCGCGGACCGCCCGGCACCGGCCGAGCTGAACATTCTGGTCCAGCAGGTCCGGGTCACCGACGACCGGCGCGCCGTCGCGCGCGAGATCGCCGGGCACAACATCGGCGTCGACGAGGAACAGGCCCTGGACGTACCGACGTTCCTGTTCGGCACGGTTTCGCAGATGGCCGAGCAGCTCCGCGAGCACCGCGAGCGCTACGGCTTCTCGTACATCACCGTCCTGAACCCCTCCATGGAGGCGTTCGCGCCGGTCATCGAGGAGTTGAAGGGCAGCCAGGGTGTCCGACGGGGCAGGGCCGGGGCCTGGCGCGCCCGGACCGCACGCGTCAGGGAGTGACGCTCTCGGTCCGTACGGGAGCGATGTCCCACAGTCCGAAAGCCACTGGCAGCACGGAGCCGTTCCGTGCTTGGCTCACGCACATGATCGATCTGCAGCTGCGCACAGCCGTACCGGACGACGCCGAGACCGTACTCGCCTTCTGGCGGGAGGCGGCGGAGGGCACCTCCATCACGGACGACGTGGACGGGGTGGCCCGCCTGATCGACCGGGACCCACAGGCCCTGATCCTCGCGGAGTCCGGCGGGGCGCTGGTCGGCTCCGTCATCGCCGGGTACGACGGCTGGCGGTGTTCGCTGTACCGGCTCGCGGTGCTGCCCTCGCACCGCCGGCAGGGCGTCGCGACCGCGCTGCTCGAAGCGGCCGAGCGGCGCTTCCTGGCCGTGCGGGGCAGGCGCGGGGACGCCATGGTCCTGGAATCGAACGAACGGGCCCAGCGGGCGTGGTCGGCCGCCGGCTACCGGCGCGAGGAACAGTGGCGACGGTGGGTGAAGCCGCTCACCCGTGCCTGACCCGGCCCGCCCTTTCCCCCGCACCACACGGTCCGCCACCTGCTTTGCTCATCCTTTACCATGGATCCTTCCCCGTCTCCCAACGAAAGGAGTGAGCGTCCAGCCATGGGCGAGCCTCCCAGTTGTCATCCCGTCCGCGCCCGAGGCGCGAACCTCCCGGTCCTGTTCGATCATGGGACGGAGGTGACCCGATGACCGAGCTGCTCCTCCTGGCCGTGGCCCTGCTCCTGACCCTGGCCTGCGGCGTCTTCGTCGCGGCCGAGTTCTCGCTGACGACCGTCGAACGCAGCGACCTCGAACGCGCCGCGGAGCGCGGCGAGCGCGGCGCGGACAGCGCCCTCAAAGCCGTCCGCAGCCTGACGTTCCAGCTGTCCGGCGCACAGCTCGGCATCACCGTGACCGGCCTGGTCATCGGCATGCTCGCCAAGCCGTCGATCGCCGCCCTGCTGACCGGACCGCTCGGCTCCCTCGGCCTGCCGCCCTCCGCCGGTGACTCGGTGGCCCTGGTCCTCGGTACGGCCCTCTCCACGGTCGTCCTGATGGTCATCGGCGAGCTGGTGCCCAAGAACTGGGCCATCTCCAGCCCGCTGCCCGTCGCCCGCCGGGTCGCCACCGCGCAGCGCGGCTTCAGCGCCTCCTTCAGGCCCCTCATCGGGCACCTGAACAACACCGCGAACCGGATGATCCGCCGGATGGGCATGGAACCCGCCGAGGAACTGGCCTCCGCCCGCGGCCCGCAGGAACTGGTCGCGCTGGCCCGGCACTCCGCCAAAGAAGGCGCCCTGGAACCGGACACCGCCGAGCTGTTCGTCCGTACCCTCGCCCTCGCCGACCTGACCGCGGAGAACGTGATGACGCCGCGCGTGCAGGTCACCGCCCTGGACGTGCAGTCCACGGCGGAGGACGTGGCCGCCGCGACGCGCGCCACCGGCCTGTCCCGCTTCCCTGTCTACCGCGGCAGCCTGGACTCCGTGGTCGGCGTCGCGCACATCAAGGACGTGCTGGCGGTCCCCGCCGAGCGCCGCTCCCGCCATCCGGTCGCCGAGCTGCTGCGCGAGCCGCTGCTCGTACCGGAGACGCTGACCGTCGACAGGCTCCTGGACCGGCTGTCCGGCCGGCAGACGATGGCCGTGGTCATCGACGAGTACGGCGGTACGGCGGGCGTCGCCACCCTGGAGGACATCGTCGAGGAGGTCGTCGGCGAGGTACGCGACGAGCACGACCCGCTGGAGACGCCCGACCTGGCCCCGGCGGGCGAGGACGCGGACGGCCGCGCCCGCTACGAGGCGGACGGCGCCGTCCGCACCGACCAGCTGGAACAGATCGGCCTGAAGCTGCCGGAGGGCCCGTACGAGACCCTGGCCGGGCTGATCGCCACCGAACTGGGCCGGATCCCGGCCGCCGGGGACAGCCTGGAGGCCGCGGGCTGGCGGATGGACGTCCTGGACGCCTCCGGTCACCGCGCGGCGCTGGTACTGCTGCACGCGCCGCTGCCGGACAGCGCCGACGACGAGACGGGGGAGGAGACCCGATGACCGCGCTCCAGTTGTTCATCGGCCTGCTCACGCTGGTCGTCAACGCGTTCTTCGTGGGCGCCGAGTTCGCGATGATCTCGGTGCGCCGCAGCCAGATCGAGCCGTACGCCGAGGACGGTGACCGCCGTGCGGTCCGGGTCCTGTGGGGGCTCCAGCACGTCTCCGCCGTGATGGCGGCCGCGCAGCTGGGCATCACCCTGTGCACCCTGGTGCTCGGCGCCGTCGCCGAGCCCGCCATCGCCCATCTCCTGGAGCCGGCCTTCGACGCGGTCGGCGTGCCGGACGCGCTCGTGCACCCCATCTCCTTCGTCCTCGCGCTGGCCGTGGCGACATACCTGCACATGCTCTTCGGCGAGATGGTGCCGAAGAACGTGGCGCTGGCCGAGCCGGTGCGTACGGCGCTGCTGCTGGGACCGCCGCTGGTCGCGCTGGCCCGCGCACTGCGGCCGGTGATCTTCGCGATCAACGCGTTCGCCAACGCGCTGCTGCGGCTGCTGCGGGTAGAGGCCAAGGACGAGGTGGCCGCGACGTTCTCGGACGACCAGCTCGCGAAGATGGTCGAGGACTCGCAGGCCGCCGGGCTGCTGGACGACCGGGCGAAGGAGCGCCTGCGGGACGCCCTGGAACTGGGCCGCCGCCCGGTCGCCGACGTGGTGGTGCCGGTGGAGAAGGTCGTCACGGCCCGGCTGGGCATCACTCCGGAGGGCGTGGAGGAACTGGCCGCGACATCCGGTTTCTCGCGCTTCCCGGTCGTCGACAGCACCCGGCGCATCCTGGGGTACCTGCACGTCAAGGACGCGCTGGACGCCTCGCCGCGGGACCTGCCGTTCCCGCTCTCCGCACTGCGGCCCATCGCCCGCGTACGGGCCGGGACACCGCTCGACGACGTGCTGTCGGCGATGCGGGCCTCCCGTACGCACCTGGCGGCGGTCATCGGCGAGGACGGCCGCCTGGCGGGCCTGGTCACCATGGAGGACGTACTGCGGGAGCTGGTGCTCCAGCAGCAGCCCAAGAAAGCCGCACCGGCCGGGGGCGCGTCCCGGCGGTAGGATTCCTCCGCCATGGAGATCAATGCCACCTACACCAGTTTCGTCGCGGTGGGCGACAGCTTCACCGAGGGCATGTCCGACATACTGCCGGACGGCTCGTACCGCGGCTGGGCGGACCTGCTGGCCGCCCGGCTCGCGGCCCGCACCCCCGGCTTCCGCTACGCCAACCTCGCGGTCCGCGGCAAGCTGATCGGGCAGATCCTCGACGAGCAGACCAATCCGGCGGCCGCGATGGGCGCGGACCTGGTCACACTGGTGGGCGGGCTGAACGACGTACTGCGGCCCAAGTGCGACGTGGACCGGGTCTGCGCCCTCCTGGAGGAGGCCGCCGGACGGCTGGCCAAAGACTGCGGACAGCTCGTCCTGATGCGCAGCCCCGGGCGGCAGGGCCCGGTCCTGGAACGGTTCCGGCCCCGCATGGAACAGCTCTTCGCCCACATCGACGCGCTGGCCGCCCAGCACGACGCCATCGTGGTGGACCTCTTCTCCTCCCGCGCGCTGGCCGACCCCCGGATGTGGGCGGAGGACCGGCTCCACCTGAACAAGGCCGGACACCAACGGGTGGCCGAGGCCGTCTGGCAGGCGCTCGGCCTCCCCGCCGAATCCGACTGGGACGCGCCACTGCCCGCCTTCGTCCCGCCGGGCTGGACGGCCCGGCGCACCTCGGACGTCCGCTTCGCGCGGCAGCACCTCGTCCCGTGGATCGGCCGACGCCTGACCGGCCGCTCCAGCGGGGACGGCCGCGCGCCGAAGCGTCCGGAGCTGGTGCCGTACGAGGGCTGAGCCGTTTCTGACGGCTCTTGCCGTCAGGGTGGACCAAGCTGTGGGCTGGGCAGGCGTCCGTATGCCTCACGGTCCAAGGCGGGTGGCCTGCCGTCGTCGCTGCCTCGACGCAGTCGATGACGGAGCTGGTCCGCCGGGGCCGGAATGACGGTGCGGATGCCACGTCGGCGCAGGTGGACACGGATCGCGCGTGACGAGTACGCCTTGCCGGCCAGGACCATGTCCGGCTGGTTCGGGGCCGTCCGCGGCGCCGGGGGACACACAGACGGGCCATGACACCCACTGCGTCCCGGTCCGAAACGTGACGGCGATCGCATCGATCACCTCACGGTGGTCTCGCCACCGGCCACTCCGCTGCGGCGTCCGGTCCGGGAGTCACGGCGCGATCCGCGCCCACTGCGCGTCCGTCGACGACACACCCGGACCAGCGAGCGGCTGATCCAAACGGAAACCGCCTGGGCCGTTTCGCTCGGGTCACCAGCGCGCCTCCAGCCCCCGACCGCGCCGGCCCCGCCGTCTTCCTCCTCAGCCCTTTCCCGTCTTTTCCGGCAAAGCCTGATCGAGGAGGACTTCCGCCGCCGCCCGCGCGTGTCGGCCGTAGTCCGCTTCGTCCAGCACCATGGCACGGCTGGCCGCCCCGTCCGCGAGGGTGGCCAGTTGCTCGGCGAGTGGGAGGGGGTCGCGGCAGCCCAGCTCCGTCACCACCGCGACGATCAGTTGCACCATGCGCAGCTTCTGCTCCCGGGCGTAGGAGTGCACCGCGCTCTGCGGATCGGGGAACTCCGCGGCGGCATCGATGAACGGACACCCGCGCACCGGAGCCGCGTCCGCCACCGGCTGGTCGAACAACCTGCGGATCCGGTCACGCGGAGGGATGTCCTCGCGGGTCAGCACGCCTTCCAGGGTGGCCCCCGACAGTACGAGGCCCTGCAAGTGGGCGATGACCAGATCGTTCTTGGTGCGAAAGTGCGCGTAGAGCGTCCGCTTTGACACCGGCGCTTCCTCGGCGACCTGTTCCATGCCGGTCGCGCTGATGCCCTGGGTCGCGAACAGTCGGGCGGCGGCAGCCAGAATGCGCTCCCGCCCGCCGCGCCCTCGCCGCCGGGATGCCGTGGCCGTCGTACTCACGGTCGTGTTCATGAAATAAGTATACGCGCTCGTTTACTTAAGGTCGGCGTGCCACGCTAAGGTGACCTCCACATGTAAACGGCACCGTTTACATCAATTCTGCCGTCATCAAGGAGTCCCATGAGCAGGTTCGTCCCCACCGAGCTGAGCAGCTGCGCGGAGAAGCTGATACGCGGCCGACACGCGACCCGCGCGTTCCGTCCGGAACCCGTACCCGAGGACACGATGCGCAGCGTCTTCTCGCTGGCCGGCACCGCGCCGTCCAACTCCAACGCACAACCGTGGCAGGTGGAGGTGGTGAGCGGCGCGGCACGTCAGCGCCTGGCCGGTGCCCTGCAGACGGCCCACGCCGAACGGCGCACCTCGGTGGACTTCCCGTATTCCGAGGGGATGTACGCGCAGGTGCACCGGACACGTCGGGCGGCGTTCGGCGCCGAACTGTACGGGGCGCTGGGCATCGGCCCCGACGATCACGCGGCGCGTGCGGCCTACGACACGGAAAGCCTGCGCTTCTACGGCGCGCCACACGCGGCCTTCCTCTTCGTCCACGGTGACGGAGAGGCCCGGCTGGCCGCGGATGCCGGCGCCTACCTGCAGACGCTGCTCCTGGCCATGACCGCGTACGGCGTGGACAGTTGCCCGCAGGGACTGTTGAGCTTCTACGCCGACACCGTCCGCACCGAACTCGGCGTCACCGCAGGCAAGCTGCTCGTCGGCATCTCCTTCGGGTACGCCGACGAGACAGCGCCGGTGAATCGGGTGAAGACCGAGCGGGCTCCACTCGAGTCGACCACAGCCTTCCACGACTAGGCAGTTTCTGACGGCTCTTGGAACCGTCCGACGGCTGTCACTGGCGCGCCCGGAAGGGCAGTCGGCGCATCACGAGGTAGCTCGCGTTGCGCCGACGATCAGCCCAACGCCCGACCAAGAGCCATCAGAAGCGCCCTAGGCGCAGCCCTGCCCCTCCTTGCCGGTGGCCGTCCGGGCGTAGTGCTCGGCGATCTCGTCGCTGGTGGTCAGCCAGACGCCGGGATGGTTCGCGACGTGTTCGAGCGCCTGGTCCAGGTACTTGTGCCGGAACGGCTGATTGATGACGAACGGGTGCAGGACCAGGGACATGACCCGGCCGCTGTCCGCGGAGTCGGCGTACAGCTGGTCGAGCTGGTCCTTGACGATCTGCACGAAGTCCGGTCCGCCGAGGCTCTTGCCGACGAACAGGCTGATGTCGTTGACCTCGATGGAATACGGCACGCTCAGCATGCCCGGTACGTTCAGGTGGTACGGCTGGTCGTCGTTGGCCCAGTCCAGTACGTATTCCAGGCCTAGTTCGGCGAGCAGTTCCGGCGTACGGAAGGTCTCGGTGAGCGCCGGGCCGAGCCAGCCGCGGGGGCGCCGGCCGGTGGCTTTCTCGATGGTGCCGATGACCTCCGTCAGGTAGGCGCGCTCCTGCTCGACGGTCATGTCCGCCTGGAAGGTGGAGTTGTCGCGGCCGTGCGCGATCCACGCCCAGTCGCGCGCCCGGCCCGCTTCGACGATCTGCGGGTAGTGGCGGGCGACGTCGGAGTTGAGCATGACGCTGGCGCGCAGACCGTGCCGGTCGAGGCTCTCGATCAGCCGCCAGATACCGACCCGGGGCCCGTAGTCGCGCCAGCCGTAGTTCAGCGGGTCGGGGGCCAGGCCGGCGGTGCCCGGGAAGATGCTGGTCGAGGGACGGTCGATCTGGTAATGCTCGACGTTCAGCCCCACGTAGAAGGCGACGCGTGCGCCGCCCGGCCAGTGGATCGGCTCCCGCTCGACGATCGGGCGGTAATCGAAGAGTTCGTTGTCCATCGTCCCCCATCTCGTGCCAGGTCTGTGTCCGCGAAGGGTGCCTGTGCAGGGCACCGCCACTCGATGTTCACTCTAGCGCGAACATCGATATACCCCCTCCGTGACCCCTGTCACACGTCCACCCGCGCCTCCGCCAGCCTGCCCTCTCATTCAGCCGAGACCCACGCGAGCAGCCCTGGGATGGCCTCGCCGACCTCGACAACGACAACATCGCCCGGACGCCGACCCCCACCTGGTCGAACGCTTCCCTACGGGGCTACCACTGCGCGACGCCGACCTGGAGACGTGGTACGCGGACGGTGACGCCGGATACGTCGGCTTCCCGAGCTGCCAGCACTTCCACCCCCGGGGGCCTCCGCGGTCCGGCGGTGAGCGGGCGCGGCCCGGGGCCTCGGAGCCCGGGCGGCGCCCGCACGGCACGCGCTCCCTCCCGGGATTCACCCCTGCCCGGCCCGCGCACCCGCCTCTGACCGGCCGCGTTCCCGTGACCAGTAGACTCTCGTCCCGTGACTGCCAAGCCCCGCATTCCGAATGTCCTGGCCGGCCGCTACGCCTCCGCGGAGCTCGCCGTCCTGTGGTCCCCCGAGTACAAGGTCAAGCTGGAGCGCAAGCTGTGGCTCGCGGTGCTCCGCGCGCAGAAGGACCTCGGGGTGGAGGTGCCGGAGGAGGCGCTCGCCGACTACGAGCGGGTGCTGGACGATGTCGACCTGGCCTCGATCGCCGAGCGCGAGAAGGTCACCCGGCACGACGTGAAGGCCCGTATCGAGGAGTTCAACGCGCTCGCCGGGCACGAGCAGGTCCACAAGGGCATGACCTCCCGCGACCTGACCGAGAACGTCGAGCAGCTGCAGATCCGGCTGTCGCTGGAGCTGATGCGGGACCGTACGGTCGCCGTCCTGGCGCGGCTGGGCCGGCTCGCCGGCGAGCACGCCGAGCTGGTCATGGCGGGCCGTTCGCACAACGTCGCGGCCCAGGCGACCACGCTGGGCAAGCGCTTCGCGACCGCCGCCGACGAGCTGCTGGTGGCCTACGGCCGGCTGACCGACCTGCTGACCCGTTATCCGCTGCGCGGCATCAAGGGCCCGGTCGGCACCGCGCAGGACATGCTGGACCTGCTGGGCGGTGATGCCGCGAAGCTGGCCGAACTGGAGCAGCGGATCGCCGGGCACCTCGGCTTCGGTCAGGCGTTCACCTCCGTCGGCCAGGTCTATCCGCGCTCGCTGGACTACGACGTGGTCACCGCGCTGGTGCAGCTGGCCGCGGCGCCGTCCTCGATCGCCAAGACGATCCGCCTGATGGCCGGCCACGAGCTGGTGACCGAGGGCTTCAAGCCCGGCCAGGTGGGCTCGTCGGCGATGCCGCACAAGATGAACACCCGCTCCTGCGAGCGCGTCAACGGCCTGATGGTCATCCTGCGCGGTTACGCCTCGATGGCCGGCGAGCTGTCCGGCGACCAGTGGAACGAGGGCGACGTGTCCTGCTCGGTGGTGCGCCGGGTCGCGCTGCCGGACTCCTTCTTCGCCCTGGACGGCCTGCTGGAGACGTTCCTGACCGTGCTGGACGAGTTCGGCGCCTTCCCCGCCGTCGTCGCGCGGGAGCTGGACCGCTACCTGCCGTTCCTCGCCACGACCAAGGTGCTGATGGGCGCCGTGCGGGCCGGGGTGGGCCGCGAGGTGGCGCACGAGGCGATCAAGGAGAACGCGGTCGCCGCGGCGCTCGCCATGCGCGAACAGGGCGTGGAGCGCAACGAGCTGCTGGACAAGCTGGCCGCGGACGAGCGGATTCCGCTGGACCGGGCGCAGTTGGACGCGCTGATGGCCGACAAGCTGTCCTTCACGGGTGCTGCCGCCGACCAGGTGGCCGCCGTCGTGTCCCGTATCGAAGAGATCACCAAGCAGTACCCCGAAGCCGCGGCGTACGCGCCCGGCTCGATCCTGTGAGGCCCCGCTGAGATGGGATTCACTCCCGAGGAACTGCAGGCCGCGCGCGGCCGCCTCGTCCCCGACGTGGCGGCGCCCGGCCTGCGGGTGCTTTTCTGCGGTATCAACCCCGGGCTGGTCTCGGCTGTCACCGGCCACCACTTCGCCCGGCCCGGCAACCGCTTCTGGCCCACCCTGCACGCGTCCGGGTTCACCCCGCGGGTCCTCAAGCCCGCCGAGGAGAACGAGCTGCCGGCCTACGGCCTCGGCATCACCAACGTCGTGGAGCGGGCCAGCGCCAGGGCCGACGAGCTGACCGCCGAGGAGTTCCGCGAGGGCGGGCTGCGGCTGGCCGAGAAGGTGCGGCGGCTGCGGCCGGACTGGCTCGCGGTGGCCGGGGTGACGGCCTATCGGGTGGCTTTCGACGACAAGCACGCCAAGGTCGGGCCGCAGGACCGCACGATCGGCGGCACCCGCATCTGGGTGCTGCCCAACCCCAGCGGCCTCAACGCGCACTATCCGCCGGCCGCTCTGGCGGCGGAGTACGGGCGGCTGCGCGCGGTGGCGTTCGCCGAGGAGAGCGAGGAAGGTGACGCGCGGGACGTGTGAGTCGCGCGTTACGGGTAAGGCGTGCTTTGTGTGTAGGGCGCACGGGGTGGTGGGGCCGTGCGGGGCGGTTAGCCCGTTCGGGAGCGTTGCGCCGGGTGGATACGGCCAGTGAGCCGACAGTCCGCCCGGCGTTCCGTTGGCCCCATTCGTGTCGTTCCTATGCTGGTTATGCCGATTTCGACCTTTGCGTTGATACTCGGAGCTACCGATGTGCCGCTCAGCCCCTAGCGACAGGACGAGATGACTACCGGTCAGCCTCAGCCGCCGCGCGTCCGGCGGAACAAGCGGTCGGACGGAGGAAGAAACTCCGACACCGACCGGCTGCTGCGCACCCTGCTGCGCCGCCGCAAACACCAGCTCAGTGTCGAGGAAGTCACCGTCACCGACCGACCGCAGGTGCGCCGCGCGGTCACGGCGGCCGCCCTCGGCAACATGATGGAGTGGTTCGACTTCGGGGTCTACGCCTATCTGGCGGCCACGATGGGCAAGGTCTTCTTCCCGTCCAGCTCCCCCGGCGCCCAGCTCGTCTCCACCTTCGCCACCTTCGCCGCCGCCTTCCTCGTGCGGCCGCTCGGCGGTCTGGTCTTCGGACCGCTGGGCGACCGCATCGGACGGCAGCGGGTGCTGGCCGCCACCATGATCATGATGGCGATCAGCACCTTCGCGGTCGGCTTCCTGCCCGGCTACGACTCCATCGGCTTCGCGGCGCCCCTGCTGCTGCTCCTGTGCCGGCTGGTGCAGGGCTTCTCGACCGGTGGTGAGTACGCCGGCGCCACGACCTACATCGCCGAGTACGCCCCGGACAAGCGCCGCGGCTTCCTCGGCAGCTGGCTGGACTTCGGCACCTTCGTCGGCTACGCCCTCGGCTCGGGCCTGGTCACCGTGCTCACCGCCGTACTGGGCACGGACGGCCTGGAGGACTGGGGCTGGCGCATCCCCTTCATGGTGGCCGGGCCACTCGGTCTGATCGGCCTCTACATGCGCATGAAGCTGGAGGAGACCCCGGCCTTCAAGCAGGAGGCGGAAGCCGCGCGGCAGGAGGCCGAGAACGCGAGCTCCGGCGACACTCCCGTCGAGGAGGCCCGGCAGTCCGGCAAGGGCCGGCTGAAGGAGATCTTCACAGGGCACTGGGAAGCCGTGCTGATCTGCATGGGGCTGGTGCTGCTGTACAACGTCACCAACTACATGGTGACGTCCTACCTCCCCACCTTCATGACCGCGACGCTCGGCGAGGACGCCACGACCGCGCAGCTGATGGTCCTGGGGACCATGGTCGTCGTCGCCCTGACGATCACGACCGTGGGCCGCTCCTCGGACCGGTGGGGCCGCCGGCCGGTGTTCATGGCGTCCAGCATCGCGCTCGTGGCGCTGGCCTATCCGGCGTTCCTGCTGATCCGTGAAGGCGGAATCCTGCTGCCGGCCTTCGGGTGCCTCATCCTGGGCCTGCTGCTGGTGTGCTTCGCGGGTACCTCCGCCTCGACGCTGCCTGCGCTCTTCCCCACCCATCTGCGCTACGGAGCGCTGTCCATCGCGTTCAACATCTCCGTCTCGCTCTTCGGCGGTACCACCCCGCTGGTCGCCTCCGCGCTGGTGGAGTCCACGGGCAGCCACATGATTCCCGCGTACTACCTGATGGTGGCGGGTGTCATCGGCTTCATCGCCGCCTTCTTCCTGCACGAGACGGCGGGCAAGCCGCTGCGTGGTTCCGGCCCGATGGTCGAGACCCCGGAACAGGCCCGCAAGCTGGTGGCCGACAGCCGGACCGAGGCCGGGCGCCAGGCCCGGGACATCTGGATCCGCCTGCGCCACCCCTGGGCGCACCACCGCGACGAGCAGGGCGACCAGGACAAGTAGGCCGAGCCGGACGGACAGTCCGCACACGAGTACGGGGGCGGCCGCGCAGGCACGGCCCGCGCGCGGCCTCCGCACCCCACGGGCCCGGAACGGGTGGCGTCGGCGGTGCGGCCGGTCCGCTGCGGGCCGGCCGCACCGCTGCCGCCACCCGTTCGCCGTCTTCAGAGCACCAGGTCCGCCCGGCCCACCGCCGCCAGCAGCTGGAAGACCGGCATCTCGGGGCCGCCCTCCCCCAGGCCCACCGCGATCCAGCGCCCTTCGGCACGCCAGGCGTGCACCCGCGGGACCTGGCCGCACAGCACGTCGAGCGGCGGCCGGACGGGCATGCCCATGGCCACCCGCTCCAGGTGGTCCGCCAGGTCGACCACCTCGGGCTCGCCCCAGCGTAAGCAGAGAGCCGATATGAGTCCCTCCAGCTCGGCCCGGTACTCCTGCGCGGTCTCCTGGACGTCGGCGGGGTCGGCACCCCACAGCTGCTCGTCGCCACGCAGCTGGGCGACGTGGAAGCCCGGGCCGCTCTCGACCATGGCGGAGCGGACCGGCTCGTCGGGGAAGTCCCGGCCGCGGAGGATGTCGATGGCGGTGAGATGCTGGGCGGTGGTCGTTCTCGTCATGCCGTCAGTAAACCGCCAGGGTCTGACAATTGGCCTCGCGTCAGGCGTGCGGCGGTCCTGCCGGGCCCCGGCAGCCGCTGCGAAGGGCACCGGACCACCGGTCACCGTACGGTCCGAAGGGCACCGGACCACGGGCACCGTACCGTCCGCCGTACGGCCCCGGCGCGGTGCCCGGGACTCGCCGCACACCGGCTGACCGGCTACGATCCGCCACACACGCAATGCGAGGGAGACGGACGTTGGGGCGGCTAACCGGCGGGGACCCCTCCCTGCTGCGACGGATCAACTCCGCGGTGGTGCTGCACGCGCTGCGCGCCGCCGACTCCCCGACGCTCACCCACCTCGTGGAAGTGACCGGCCTGTCCCGGCCCACCGTCGAGGGCGTGGTCGAGGGCCTGATCGAGACCGGGCTGGTGGCCGAGGCGCCCGCCGACGAGGGTGCCGCCCGCCGCCAGGGCCGCCCGGCCCGCCGCTTCCGCTTCCGTACCGAGGCCGGGCACCTGCTCGGCATCGAGATCGGCCCGCACCGGGTGGCCGCCCTGCTGTCGGACCTCGGCGGGCGGGTGCTCGGCTCCGCGCAGCGCGCGGTCGAGGAGTCGGCGTCCGCGGACGAACGGCTGGAGAGGGTACGGGCCGCGGTGGCCGAGTTGCTGCGGCGGGCGGGCGTGGCCCGCAGTTCGCTGCGGGCGGTCGGCGTGGGCAGCCCCGGCATCGTGGAGGCGGACGGCACCGTACGGCTGGGCACGGCGCTCCCCGGCTGGACCGGACTGCCGCTCGGCGACCGGCTTCGCCGTTCCTTCCGGTGCCCCGTCCTGGTCGAGAACGACGCGAACGCCGCCGCCGTGGCCGAGCACTGGAAGGGCGCGGCCGTCGGCTCTGACGACGTCGTCTTCGTCCTCGCGGGGCTCAGCCCGGGGGCCGGCGCGCTGATCGGCGGGCGGCTGCACCGTGGTTTCGGCGGTGCAGCCGGGGAGATCGGCGCGCTGCACCTGCTGGGGCGCGAGGCCACACCGGAGAAGCTGCTGTCCACGACCGGGCAGCCGCTGCACCCTCTGGACGAGGGGCAGGTGGCGCGGGTGTTCGCCCTCGCGCGCGACGGCGACACGCGGGCCCGGGACGCGATGGACCGTTTCCTCCAGCGGCTGGTGCACGACGTCGCGGCGCTGGTGCTCGCCCTCGACCCGGAGCTGGTGGTCGTCGGCGGCTGGGCCGCCGGTCTGAACGACGTGCTGGCGCCGCTCCGCGCCGAACTGGCCCGCTACTGCCTGCGGCCGCCCCAGGTGGCCCTGTCCGTGCTCGGCGAAGCGGCGGTGGCCACCGGCGCCCTGCGGCTCGCGCTGGACCACGTGGAGGGCGAACTGTTCGCGGTGGAGGGAACGGTCACGGCCCGGGGCTGACGGCCCGGGCGAGGGCCCGGAGCTGACGGGCGGACCCGTCACGGCCCGGAGCCGACGGGCCTCATGGGGCTGGGCGTACGAGTGGGTGGGGCCAGCCCCACTCTCAGGCCGATCCGGAGGATGCCGGGCTGCGTGCAGTGCACAGTTGGGTGACCGGGCCGTACCGGCGCACCACAGGAGCAGCGGGCGCCGTTCACGGAGGCGGGCGTTGTGGAAGTCGGCGGACACCGTGGACATCGGTGAGCACCGTCGATGTCCGCGGGCGCCGCGGTCCGGGTGACGGAGTCGAAGAAAGGATCGTGCGACCGATGGTGTCGTGGGTGGCCAGTGTGTTCGCGGGGTTCGCGAAGGCGTGTGCCGTGGTGGTCGTCGTCATGCTGATCCCGGCGGTGTGGGCCGCCGCCGTGGCACTGGGCGTCTGGTGGGGACCGGGAAACCCCTGGTCGTGGGTGGCGCCACTCCTGCTGGTGGGCGTGGGCACACTCGCCCTGTCCCGCCCGGTCTGCCGGGCGGTCCGCTTCCTCGTCGCCCGGTGGACGGCCACCGAGGTCCCCGCCGGGTACCGGCAGGCGGAGCCGGTGGTGCGGATGTCCACCGGGTCCTGGTGGAACGGCTTCTCCTACGAGCGCACGCGGCGGGACGCCCTCCTGGACCAGCGGTGGCGCATCCGGTGGAAGGACCCGGCCACGTGGCGGGACCTGCGCTTCACGCTGGTCGCACCGTTCACCGCGGGCGTGGTCTCGGCCGTCCCGCCGGCCGCCGTCGCGGTGGCGGTCCTCGGACTCGGCCAGCCGGAACTCCCCGCGCGCCTCGTCGGCGTACTCGCCGCGGTCGTGGCCGTCGCCGCCGCTCCGTACGCCTGGCGGGCCATCGGGCCGGTGGCCGTACGGTTCCTGGGCCCCTCGCGCACGATGGCGCTGGCTGACCGGGTCGACGAGCTGACCGCCCAGCGCGCGGACACGACGGTCGCGCAGGCCGCCGAGATCCGCCGGATCGAACGGGACCTGCACGACGGGGCCCAGGCCCGCCTGGTCGCGCTCGGACTGTCCCTGGCGACCGCGGAGAAGCTCATGGCGACCGACCCCGACCAGGCCAGAACGCTGATGCGGGAAGCGCGCGTCGGCGCCGCCGCGTCGCTCACCGAACTCCGTGAACTGGTCAGAGGCATCAATCCGCCGGTGCTGAACGAGCGCGGGCTCGTCGATGCCGTACGTGCCTTCGCCCTCGACAGTCCACTGGAAGCGACCGTCAGCGCCGGCCTGGAACCGCGCCTGGACCCGCCGATCGAGTCCGCGCTCTACTTCGGGATCGCCGAACTGCTGACCAACGCCGTCAAGCACGCCCGTGCGGACCGGGCGCGGATCTCCATCACCCGGGGCGGCGCCGGTCTCGTCGTCGACGTCGAGGACGACGGCCGGGGCGGAGCCGTCGAGCAGGACGGCGGCGGACTCGCGGGACTGCGCCGCCGCCTCACGGTCTTCGACGGCACCCTGGAGATCACCAGCCCGGCGGGCGGCCCGACCCGCGTGAGGATGATGGTGCCATGCGAATCGTTGTAGCCGAAGACCTCTACCTCCTGCGTGACGGGATGGTGCGCCTCATCGAGGCGTGCGGGCACCAGGTGGTGGCGACGGCGGCCACCGGGCCCGAAACGCTCGAAGCGCTGCTGACGTGGCGGCCGGACGTCGCCGTCGTCGATGTCCGGATGCCGCCGACCCAGTCGGACGAGGGCCTGCGCGCCGCTCTCGCCGCCCGCCGCGAAGTGCCGGGCCTGCCGGTCCTGGTCCTCTCCCAGCACGTCGAACAGCTCTACGCACGCGAGCTTCTGGCCGACGGGACCGGCGGCATCGGCTACTTCCTCAAGGAGAGCGTCTTCGACGCCGATCAGTTCATCGACGCCCTGGAACGGGTCGCCGCCGGCGGGACCGCCATGGATCCGGCCGTCATCGCCAAACTCCTGTCCAGCGGTTCCTCGAACCGACGCCTCGCGGGACTCACCGAACGCGAGCACGCCGTGCTCGGCCTGATGGCCGAAGGCCTGTCCAACCAGGCCATCGGGCAGCGGCTCTTCCTCAGCGAGAGCGCCATCAGCAAGTACACCACCTCCATGTTCGGCAAACTCGGCATCACCGACGACGACAGCAACAACCGCCGCGTCCTCGCCGTGCTCACCTACCTGAACAGGCCGTGACCGCATCGCCGACCGGAAAGCCCTCGTCCGCTGCCCTGGCTGCGAAGGGACGGCACATGTGGTGCCGGGACCGGACCCGTCCGGCTCCGGTCCCGGCGTGACGCGAGGGCGTTGTCAGACCCCCGGGCTAATCTGCTGAACAGGTGCCCGGGGACGGCTGAGCAGGCGTCACCGGGACGGTCGGCAACGGGGTCGAGACGGGGAGAGCGCGTTGAGCGAAGGACAGGAATCCACCACGTATCCGTCGTCCGCCGGGTATGCGCGGGTCAACGGTCTGGATCTGTACTACGAGGTCCACGGCACGGGCCGGCCTCTGGTCCTGCTGCACGGGGGGCTGCTCACCATCGACCTGTCCTTCGGCGGCATACTGCCCGCGCTCGCCGCGACGCGGCAGGTCGTCGCCGTCGAGTTGCAAGGGCATGGGCACACCGGCGACATCGACCGGGACCCGACGCTCGCGTATCTGGCCGACGACGTGGTGGGGCTGCTGGACCACCTCGGGATCGGCCGGGCGGACTTCTTCGGGTTCAGCCTCGGCGGCCTGACCGCTCTCCAGCTGGCGCTGACCCGGCCCGCGCGGGTGAACCGGCTGGTGCTCGCCTCCACCCACTACCGGCCCGACGGTTACCACCCGGAGATCCTCGACCCGCGAGCGCGGCCGGACTCTCCTCGGATGCCCACCGAGAGCGACTTCCAGGAGATGTACGAGGCGTACACGAAGGTCGCCCCCGACCCGGGCCGCTTCGAGGCGTTCGCCGAGAAACTGCAACCGACGGTGCACGCGTTCGAGGGCTGGCCCGCCCGGACCCTGGCCGGTATGGATGCGCCGGTCCTCCTGCTGGTCGGGGACACCGACTTCGTCCGGCTGGAGCACGCCGTCGAGATGCACGAGCTGATTCCCGGCTCCCGGCTCGGTGTCCTCCCGGGGACGACTCACCGGAACCTGCCGCGGCGTGCCGATCTCGTCGTGCCGATGGTGCGGGCGTTCCTGACGCCGCCGGCCGGCGTGTCGGGGACCGACGGGGCGGTGGGTGACGCACCGGCGGGCGGCATGCCCGCCGCTGGGTGAGCGGAGAGCGGGGCGGGTCGCGTCGCGGAGGCCGCGGGGCGGGTCGCGTCGCGGAGGCCGCGGGGCGGGTCGCGGGGTCGCAGGGGGCACGGGTCGGCAGTCGGGGATCCGGCCTGGCGTGGGCCGACGACCCGACGACCTGTCGGCCCGTCGCTCAGCCGCGTCCGGTGTCGATGACACAGAAGCGGTTGCCCTCCGGGTCGGCCAGGACGACGAAGTCGGCGTCCTCCGGATAGAGGTCCCAGTCGACCCGCCGGGCACCCAGGGACACCAGGCGTTCGACCTCGGCGGCCTGGTCGGCGGCGTCACCGGCGTACAGGTCCAGGTGGATCCGCGGACGCTCCTGTACGGGCGTCTCGCTCAGGCCGATCGACACCTGGACCCCGGGCCCTGCCGCGGGCCTCAGCACCACCCAGTCGTCTTCCGTCTCACCGCGTGGCACATACCCCAGGGCATCCGTCCAGAAGGCAGCCGCACGCCGCACGTCCGAAGCACCCAGCACGATCGATCCGACTTTCAGCATGCGCCGATTGTCGCGCAGTACTCACCTGCCCCCTGGATGGAATGGGTGGTGTCTAGGGCCTGTCCGGCGAGTCGTGTGACTGTCGAGCGACCGGATCGTTCCGGTTGGTGTGGGGTGGGGCGATCTTTCAGACAGCGAATGGATCCGGCTTGAGCCGCACCTTCCGAAGAACGTGGGACGGGGCGGGCGCTGGAAGCGCTATAGCAAAGTGATCAATGGCATTCTCTTTCGTCAACGCACCGGCATCCCCTGGCGGGATTTGCCGACGCGCTTCGGCAAGTGGAAGACCTGTCACGACCGGCATCGACGCTGGTCGGCGGACGGTACCCGGGAGAAGGTCATGCCGCCGTGCAAGCCGACGCAGGCTCGGATCGTCGTGTCGACCGGAGCATGGCCGGTATTGACTCGACGGCCTGCCGGGCCCATCAGCATGCCGCCGGAGCTCGAAAGCATCCGCCACGGCTTCCGAGGAAACGTACCCGTCCTGATCACGTCAGCGGCGACAAGGCGTACTCATCCATTCGCAACCGCCGCTACCTGCGCAGGCGCCAGATCAAGCACACCATTCCCGAACCGAAGAACCAGCGGGTCAGCCAGCAGCACCGCGGTGGCCGGGGCGGTCGACCCACCGGCTTCGGCAGGTCGCTTCACAAGCGCAGAAGCGAAGTCGAGCGGACCGTGAATGCCCTCAAAGCGTCGCGGACCGACCGTAGCGACCAGGTACGACGAGAGGGCGTATGCCTTCCACGGCACCGTCACTCTCGCTGCTATCCGGCTGTGGTGGCTGCGTTCACAATCGCCGGCAACCCTTACTCACCGGGATGACTTTGATGCCCGAGCAGGCCGAGCGCCTTCAGCACAGTGACACACAGGGTCATCCAGCCGATGAACGCGCCACCGCCATACAACACCGCCCCGGCCACCGGCGCCCCGGCCTCATATCCAAGTGCCCCCGCCACCACCGCTACCAGCAGCGACGACACCAATGACAAGAGCGTGAGAAGTACCTGAGCGGAAAAAGTCAGCCTCACCAGTCGATCCCTTCACGAAGGTGGTCGACCAGTCGGCGGGCAGCCTCAGCTCGACCACCGATTGCGATGGCCTGCTGAGGCTCTGCGACGATTAGAGACTCATCGTGCTCATTGCTTGTCGAGAGGAGCACTGTCCCCCATCGGACACGTCGCCAGTGCTCTGCGGCTCTCTAATGAGCAACACGGAGCCTAGCGGGGGGCGTTGAAGATCGCCACCATCCGCGGCTGGAAGGCCGGCCGGGCCGGCTGCCGCCCAACAGGGCGGTACACATCCATCGGACAGACCCTAGCTCGCGAGGACGGCGACGTCCGCGTCGCTCTCGTTGTCGCCGAAGGTGAGCCGGCAGGTGTCGGCGCGGTAGGTGGAAAGGGCCACGGCCGCGGTGCGGCCGCCCGCGAAGTAGCGGGTGGTGACGACGAGGACGGGGGCGCCGGGCAGCCGGTCCAGTTCCTTGGCGTCGTCCGCCCGGGCCGAGCCGAGTTCCACGGACCGGTCCTGCCCCTCCAGTTCGAGCTGCTGGAGTTCGCGCAGGACGGTGCGGGCGCGGGCCGGCGCGTCCACGGCGGCGTGCGGGGCGGCTTCCGGTACGGAACGGGCGGGTACGTACAACTGCTCGGCGGCGACCGGCTGGCCGTGCGTGACCCGGCTGCGGTGCACGACATGCACCTGCTCGCCGGGCGCCAGTTCCAGCAGGCGCGCCACGGCGGCGGGCACGTTCTGCGACTCGACGGCGTCGACGGGCTGCCAGTCGTCACCGGGCGCGCCCGGCCAGGTGTGGCGCGCGGGGTCGACGGCCACGCCCACGCGGGGCGGCGCGACGGTCGTGCCCACGCCGCGGCGGCGCTGCAGACGGCCTTCCAGTTCCAACTGCTCCAGCGCCTGCCGCAGCGTGGCGCGCGCGACGCCGAACCGCGCCGCCAGCTCACGCTCGTTGGGCAGGATCTCGCCGACCGAGAACTCCGAGTCCAGAGCCTCGCTGAGCACGGTCTTGAGGTGCCAGTACTTCGGCTCCGGCGCCGTTTCGAGCTGCGTGGTCCCCACCCTGTCCTCCGCCATGGCCGTCTTCCCGGCGGAGGTGGTCCCCGCCGGAGTGCGGGTCCGCACAGGGCCCGCACGTGCGCTCGGATTTGAGCGCTTCTTTATTAAAGGTTGTTGCAGTATCCCTGTGACGATATGGCCGCCCCCACCCTTGGTCAAGACCAATGGGCCGATCCGTTCACGGACCGGTCACCGACGGTCTCGATCGGTTAGCCTCGCGATCATGCTTGCGCTGCTGCACACCTCGTCCGTTCACGTTCCGGTCTTCGAGGCGCTGCGCGACGAGGACTCCCCCGGCACGGCCCTGCGGCACCTCGTACGCCCCGACCTGCTGGACCGGGCCCGGAAAGAGGGGCCGGAGGCGGTCGAGGCGGCGATACGGGACGTGCTCGCCGCGGCCGCGGCGGACGGGGCGACGGCGATCCTGTGCACCTGCTCGACCATCGGCGCGGTCGCCGAGGACGCCGGGGCGGCCGTCGGTGTGCCCGTTCTGCGCGTGGACCGGCCGATGGCCGCCGCGGCCGTCGCGGCGGGGCCGCGCGTCACCGTGCTCGCCACGGTAGAGAGCACCCTGCGGCCGACCGCGGACCTGGTCGCCGAGGAGGCGGCCCGCGCGGGCCGGGAGGTCACCGTCGTGACCCGGGTCGTGCCGGGAGCCTGGGACCTCTTCGCAGCGGGTGATCAGGAGGGCTGCACCGCCGCCGTCGCCGCGGCCGTCCGTGACGCGCGACGGGAGACATTCCCGGACGGTGGCGAAGGGCGCGCCGACGCGATCGTCCTCGCGCAGGCGTCGATGGCCCCGGCGGCGGAGCGGGCGGCCGCCATGACGAACGGTTCCGGGAGCACAGGTGGCCCCGGGAGCACAGATGGCTCGGGGAGTGCAGATGCTTCCGGGAGTACAAATGCTCCCGCAAGTACGCATAGTCCCGGAAGCCCGTACGGTCCCGGGGCCGCCTACGGTTTTGGAACCGCGTACGGAGTCGTCCTGTCGAGTCCGAGGCTCGGGCTGCGGGCAGCGATGCGGGCAGTGCGCGAGCTGCGCGAAGTCAGTCCTGGGCGGCGAGGGATGCCAGCTTCTCCGGGTTGCGGATGACGTAGACGGTCTGGATCCGGCCGTCCGCCACGTCGACCTGGAAGACCGCGTCCGGCTTGCCCGCCGAGAGCACCAGCAGCGCGATTCCACCATTGAGCTCCCGGAGGACGAACTCGGCCGCCGGGACGCCGGCCCGGGCCGCGCCGAGCAGGAAGCGGCCGACCTTGTCCGCGGTCTCGATGACCCGCAGCGGCGCCTTGGCCTTGCCGCCGCTGTCGCCGACCAGCCGTACGTCCTCGGCCAGCAGGTTCAGCAGCCCCTCCAGGTCCTCGCCCGCGGCGGCCGCGAGGAAGCGCTCGGTCAGGTCGCGCTGCTGGGCCGGGTCGACCTCGAAGCGCGGGCGGCGCTCTTCGACGTGGCGCCGGGCGCGGCCCGCGAGTTGGCGTACGGCGGCCTCGCCGCGCTCCAGGACGGTGGCGATCTCCGCGTACGGGTAGCCGAACGCCTCACGCAGGACGAACACCGCGCGTTCCAGCGGCGACAGCGACTCCATCACCACCAGGACGGCGAGGGTGACGGACTCGGCGAGGACGGCGCGTTCGGCGGTGTCGGCGGCCGTATCGCCGAAGTCGGTGGCCAGCGGCTCGGGCAGCCAGGGGCCCACGTACGCCTCGCGGCGCGCCTGGACCTGCCGCAGCCGGTCGATGGCCAGCCGGGTCGTGACGCGCACCAGGTAGGCACGCGGCTCGCGGACCTGCTCCCGGTCGGCGGACGACCAGCGCAGCCATGCCTCCTGCACCACGTCCTCGGCGTCGGCGACCCGGCCGAGCATCCGGTAGGCCACGCCCAGCAGCACGGGGCGGTGGTCCTGGAAGACTTCGGTCGCGGGATCGGTTCGCACGCCTTCATCCCAGCGGGCCGACCGGGCATTGTCCAGCGGAAACGTTGGAGAGGTGGCTGTTTCGGACGTGATGTGGGTTACGGCCGGAAGGGAGGACACCCTTCCGCTCGGCGGCCGGTTTCAGACCGGTCCCGGTAGCGGGTCGCGCCGTACTCTTCACCGGTGACGCATCGGACGACGGCCTTGGTGGCGTGCAAGGACGACGCACCGGTTGCCGTACGGAACGACGTACCGGCCGTCCCCGCGACCGGCTCCGGCCGAACCCCTGGAGTTCACCGCCCGTTCGCCGCCGGGGCACCGGATGACGGTACGAACGGAAGCGTCACCAAGATCGGTCGTATCGCATCGGTCGCAACGGACCGGTCGTATCACGGGAGGTTTCACATGGCGCAGGGATCCGGCAGAGCCGTCGGCCGGCGGTCGCTGCTGCACGGCGCGGCGCTCGGCGCCGCGGCGCTCGCCCTGCCCGCCACCGCGCACGCAGCGGGCGCGGGCGGTGCCGGAGCGGGTGCCGTGCCCCGTGCGGGAGCGGCGCCGGCCCAGGTGCGTTCCGGACGGCCGAGCGCCCTGTGGGGCGTGCAGACCGGGGACGTGACGTCCTCTTCCGGGCTGGTGTGGGTGCGGTCCGACCGGCCGGCCCGGATGCTCGTGCAGACGGCGGCGACCGAGTCGTTCCACAACGCCCGCACCTGGCACGGTCCGGTGCTCGGCCCCGGTACGGATTTCACCGGCACCACCGCGCTGCACGGCCTGCCCTCCGGCGAGCAGATCCACTACCGGGTGCTGCTCGCCGACCCGCACGACTACCGGCGTACGGGCGAGCCGGTCACCGGCACGTTCCGTACCGCCTCGGACCGGCGCCGCGACGGCGTGCGTTTCACGTGGTCGGGTGATCTGGCCGGGCAGGGCTGGGGCATCAGCCCGGAGCACGGCGGCTACCGGATCTACGAGGAGATGCGCCGCCGCGACCCGGATTTCTTCCTGTGCAGCGGCGACAACATTTACGCCGACAGTCCGATCGAGGCCAGTGTGCGTCTGCCTGACGGCAGGATCTGGCGCAATGTGACCACCGAGGAGAAGTCGAAGGTCGCCGAGACGCTGGCGGAGTACCGCGGCAACTTCCGCTACAACCTGCTGGACGCGAACCTGCGCCGCTTCAACGCGCAGGTCCCCACGGTCATCCAGTGGGACGACCACGAGGTGCGCAACAACTGGTACCCGGGCCAGATCCTCGACGACGCCCGGTACACCGAGAAGGACGTGGACGTGCTCGCGGCCCGCTCGCTGCGGGCGTTCCGGGAGTACTTCCCCATCAGCACGCTGCGGTCGGACCGGGGCGGACGGGTCTACCGTGTGCTCCGTCACGGGCCGCTGCTGGACGTGTTCGTGCTGGACATGCGGACGTACCGGAACGCCAACTCCCCGAACCGGCAGCCGGACGACCGGCAGGGCATCCTCGGCACCGAGCAGCTGGCCTGGCTCAAGCGGTCTCTGGCGCGGTCTCGCGCGGTGTGGAAGGTGATCGCCTCCGACCTGCCGCTGGGCCTGGTCGTCGCGGACGGCAAGACGGACTTCGAGGCGGTGGCGCAGGGCGACCCGGGCGCGCCGCTGGGCCGGGAGCTGCAGATCGCGGAGCTGCTGCGGTTCATCAAACACCGGCGCGTGACCGGCACGGTCTGGCTGACGACGGATGTGCACTACACCTCCGCCCAGCACTACGACCCGTCGCGCGCCGCGTTCAAGGACTTCGCGCCGTTCTGGGAGTTCGTCTCGGGGCCGCTGAACGCGGGCGGCTTCCCGGCCGTGCCGCCGGACGGTACGTTCGGGCCCGCGCAGCCCTTCGTCAAGGCACCGCGGCGGGCGAACGTCTCCCCCGCCGAGAGCCCGCAGTACTTCGGCGAGGTGGACATCGACGGGGACAGCGGCGAACTGACCGTACGGCTGCGCCAGGACAGCGGGCAGGTACTGTTCAGCCGGGTGTTGCAGCCGGGGCGGGTGGGGCAGCCGGGCCGGTGAGAGACGCACGTGGGTCGGCTGGGCAGACATGGCGGTCCGCGCCCTACGAGTGGCCCGCGCAACCAGTCGCTTTTTGCCGCGATTGCGTCCTTTACCCATCGGTCACAGAGCGTTCGCGATCAGGCAACACCCGTCGGCGACGCTGGGCTGCATGACTGACGCGACCTCTGCCAAGACCTCCCGCCGCCACCACTGGCGGCGGGACCTGGTCGAACTGGCGGCCCTGTTCACCGCCGTGTCCGTGGCGGACGCCATCGCCAACGCCATCGCGCACGGCCCGTCGGGGCCGGTGCTGCTGTGCTGCTCGGCGCTGGCCCTGATCGCCACGGCCGGATTCCACACCTGGTGGTCACGGCGCCACGAACACGCGCCGCCGCCGACCGATACGCGCGCCGCAGTGCCCACCGCTCCGGCCGTTCCCGAGGGGGAGCGGCCGGAGACGGCGCTGTGGCGGATGCGCACGACCGTACGGGACGAGCCGGGCAGCCTCGCCACGCTGTGCACGGCCCTGGCCCGGCACCGGGTGGACATCCTGAGCCTGCAGACACACCCGCTGTCGGACGGGACGGTCGACGAGTTCCTGCTGCGCGCCCCCGCCCCGCTGCCCGCCGCCGAACTGACCCGGACGGTCGCCGCGGCGGGCGGCGCCCACACCTGGCTGGAGCGCGCGGACGCCCACGACCTGGTGGACGCCCCCACCCGGATGCTGGGGCTGGCCACCCGTACGGCCCTGGACTCCGCCGAGCTGCCGCTGGCGCTACGCCAGTTGCTGGGGCGCTGCACCATCCATTCGGTGCCCGCGCGGGCCCTGAACGGGCAACCGCAGGCCGAACCCGTGCCGGACGAGGGCATCCTCGAAGAGCACACCATGAAGTTCCGTGAGCCGTCCGGGGGAACCGTCACCATCGAGCGCCCGCACCTTCCCTTCACGCCCACCGAGTTCGCTCGGGTACGGGCGCTGGTAGAGCTGGACACCCGGCTCGGCCAGCGGGTGCCGCCGCGCCGCGACGTGCTGACCCTGCCCGAGGGCAACGCCATCACGGTCCGCCGCGCCGACCCCTCGGACCTGGCCGCGGCCCGCGAGATGCACGACCGCTGCTCGGCCCGGACGCTGGCGATGCGCTACCACGGCCCGGTCGCCGACGCCGAGCGCTACCTGGACCATCTGCTCAGCCCCCGCTTCGGCCGCACGCTCGCGGTCGAGACCGCGTCCGGGCGGCTGGTGGCCCTCGGCCACCTGCTGTGGGACGGGGAGGAGACCGAGGTGGCGCTGCTGGTCGAGGACGCGTGGCAGCAGCGCGGCATCGGCTCGGAGCTGCTGCGGCGGCTGGTCGGCATGGCGGCCGACGCGGGCTGCGGGAGCGTCTACGCGATCACGCAGGCGTCGAACACCGGCATGGTGGCGGCGATGCGCGGGCTGCGTCTGCCGCTGGACTACCAGATCGAGGAAGGCACGCTGGTGATCAGCGCCCGCCCGGAGGGGCTGCCCGCCCGGCGGGAGCCCGTACGGCCGGAGGCGGCCCGCGTGGTGCCGGGGTCGGGGCCGCAGGCGACCTGACGGCGTGAACGAGCACCAAGCGCGCAGGCGCGGAAGGAAGTGGGGCCGGCCGGTACGCGAGCGCTCGTACCAGCCGGCCCCGGCGGTACGGTGACCGGTGCGGATCGGTGCCGTACCTCAGTGGCTCTCAGCCGTGTGCTCCTGGCCGTGGTGCTGCCGGCCACCGCACTGTCGGCCATGGCGTTGTCGCCGTGGCGTTCAGACCTGCTCCCACAGCGACGGCGTGTTCGCGGGCTCCCAGCCCGACTGCGCCTGGTGGCCCTGGAGGCAGCGGTACGTGATGCCGCCGTATGTGACCTGGGCGCCCGGCTCGTAGACGGTGCCGGCGGCCCAGGTGGTCTCACCCGGCTGGCCGGGGCCGGGGTTCTCGGAGCCGCTCGTGGTGGTCTTCAGCGTGAGGCCGTAGCCCTGGAGCAGCGGGTTGACGGGCTGGTAGAAGGTCGTGCCGCCGGAGCGGCAGTTGCCGGAGCCGCCGGAGGTGACGCCCTGCGCCTGGCTGCCGGAGATGAAGGAGCCGCCGGAGTCGCCCGGCTCGGCGCACACCGAGGTCCTGGTCACGCCGCTGACGGTGCCCTGCGGGTAGGTGACGCTGGTGTTGTGCTGCTGGATGGTGCCGCAGTGCCAGCCGGTGGTGGAGCCGGAGCGGCAGATCGAGGCGCCGACCGCCGCCTGGGTGGAGCCGGCGACCCGTACGTTCTGGCCGCCCTGCCCCTTGACGTACGGGGTCGCGGTCCAGTTGCTGTTGGTGGCGACCCAGGCGGTGTCCCGGCCGGGGAAGGTGGACGCCTGGAAGCTGCCCTGGGCCACCTGGTTGTACCCGGTGGTGGAGGTCCCGGCGCGGCCGCAGTGGCCGGCGGTGGCGAAACCCTGCTGGGTGCCTCGGGTGACCGCGAAGCCTACGGAGCAGCGTCCGCCGCCCATGTAGTACGCGTCGCCGCCGCGGATGTCGTAGAGCGGGCGCGGGCGTTCGGCGGTCCGGCTGACGCTGACGAGACCGCGGTCGGCGCCGCCGGCGGTGACGAACGACCGTGCGGCGGCCGGGTCGGCGGCGCGCAGCTGGACCGTGTTCGTGCGGACGTCCACGGCCCACGAGGACGCTTCGGGGGCGGCCCGGCGCGCCGACGCGCGGTCCAGCTTCTCCTTGGCGGCGTCGAGTTGGGCGAGAGTGTGCGGTACGTGGACGGCGCGCGCGCCCGCCGCCCGTACGGCCGCCAGGCGCGTGGCGTCGGTGGTGGCGACGGTGAGGGTGGCGGACTCGGTGCCGCTGACCCAGGCGCCGGCGAAGGAACCGCCCAGCGCGTGGTGCAGGCGCCCGGCGACCGCGCCGGCCTCCGCCTCGTTGGCCAGCCGCCGTTCGGCCTGCGCCCGGTCGAGGCCGAGGTCGCGCCGCATCGCCTGGAACACGGCGTCGGAGGTGGCGGCGACGGACAGGGTCTCGGCGGCCGACCGGTGGGGGGTCCGCGGGGTCGCCGAGTCCGCGGCCGCCGAGCCGGGCAGCGCGGTCAGGACGAGTGCGCCGACGGCGGCTATGACGGCACACGCGCTGGTTCGGGCGTGTCTGGAGCGCATGGGGGAGGTCTCCTCGGTCTCGGGGGGGGTGGAGGTGCCGAAAACGTAGGTGCCGTGGGCCGGTTCGCAGAAGATGTCAGTTCTCCTTCTGCGGGGCGTTATGGATGCCGGGCGGAGATCACGGGTAGTCGGTGCGTTCCGGCGGCAGCGGGCCGGGGACCGGTGCCCGGCCGTCGGACGCCGACCCGCTGGAGCCGAACTCCGCCACCCCGCCCCCGGCACCACCTGGCGGCCCCGGATCGGCCGCGTCGCGATGGTCGGCCAGCCACTGCGTGTAGCTGTCGCTGCGCGCGGCGGCGGCGGCGTGCGCGGCGCGGGCCTGGGTGACGACTTCGGCGGCGGTGTCCGCCGCGGGGGTGCCGGGGAGCCAGCCCACGAGGTGGCGCCAGAACAGCGGCGTACCGGCCAGCGGTCTGGTCACCATCCCCGGGGTGGGCGGCAGCGTGGCGCGGCACAGTCCGGCCGCACGGCCGACCTGGACGAGGTGGATGCAGGACGCGGTGTCGGTCTCGTAGACGCGGGTGGGCGTGAAGCCGGCGCGGGCGCAGGCGAGGGTGAAGCAGTCCGCGAAGCAGCCGTCGCCCGGTACGTCCGCCCAGGCCTCGGCCGCCAGTTCCGCCAGGCCGATCTCGCGCCGGCCGGCCAGTGGATGGCTCTCGGCGAGCATGACGAAGACCGGGTCCACCGCCACCTCCCGCCAGCTGAGCCGTTCGGGCTCGGGCGCCGGGCTCTCCCCGCAGGCCCCGACCAGGGCGAAGTCCAGCCGTCCGGTGACGACGGAGGCGGCGATCTCCCGTTCGGACCAGGTGGTGAACGTGGTCACCGGCACGCCGGGGCGGACGGTCGCCAGCCGGTCCACCAGCCCGCCGAGCAGCGGTCCGTGCGTCCCCCCGAGCCGGAGGCCCGGCACGGTGCCGCCCGCGCTGGTGAACCGTACGGCCTCCTGCTGGAGCTCGCTGATCGCGGGCAGCACCACACGGGCGCGTTCGAGCACGAACTCCCCCAGGGCGGTGGGACGGACGCCGAAGCGCCCGCGCTCGAAGAGCCGGCCGCCCAGGGTGCGTTCGATGCGTTTGAGCTGGGCGCTCAGGGCGGGCTGGGCGAGGCCGAGCCGGGCGGCGGCCTTGGTCAGGCTGCCCGCGTCGGCAATAGTCCGGATCGTCTTCAAATGCCGCAATTCCAGGTCCATTCTGCGAGCTTGGGGCTCCGCTCCGCGCGGGAGCAATAGTCCGGTACGGACCAATGACGGGCGCGTCACCAGGCGCGGCGGCCGGCACCGAGCCGTTCCGCTCCCGTTCGCCCTGCGCGGACGCGGCGCCCCTGGCCGGATCGCACGGCGCGCTGATGATGACGTACCGGGGGCCGCCGTACGAGGATGGGCGCATGTCCCACACCACTGCTTCCGACAACGCGCCACTCCCCCGCCAGGTCGCCGACGCCTACGTCGACGCCTTGGTCGACCTGGACCCCATCACCGGCACCTTCCTCGGCGTCACGGAGAGTTCGAGCCGGCTGCCCGACTTCTCGCCCACCGGCCAGGAAGCGGTGGCCCAGCTGGCCCGTACGACGCTGGACCGGCTCGCCGGGGCCGAGCGGCGGCCGGGCGGGGACAGCGAGAGTGAACGGCGCTGTGCCCGGCTGCTGCGCGAGCGGCTGACCGCGGAGCTGGCGGTGCACGAGGCGGGCGAAGGGCTGCGCGCGGTGAGCAACCTGCACTCCCCGCTGCACTCGGTGCGCGAGGTCCTGACGATCACGCCGGTCGAGACGGACGACGACTGGTCCGCGCTGGCCCGGCGGCTGCGGGCGGTGCCCGCCGCGCTGGAGGGCTACCGCGCCTCGCTGGAGGCGGGGCTGAAGCGGAACCTGCCCGCCGGGCCGCGGCAGGTCACCACGGTCATCGGACAGCTGGACACCTGGATCGGTACGGACCGCAGCTGGTTCGCCGACCTGACCGAGCCGGGCCCGGAGGCGCTGCGCGCCGAACTGGACGCGGCGGCGTCGGTGGCGACCGGCGCGCTGGTGGAGCTGCGCGACTGGTTCCGCGACCGTTACGCGCCGGCGGTCGAGGGCGCGCCGGACGTCGTGGGCCGCGAGCGCTACGCCCTGCTGGCCCGCTACTTCAACGGCACCGACCTGGACCTGGAGGAGGCGTACACGTACGGCTGGTCGGAGTTCCACCGGCTGCGCGCCGAGATGGCCGAGGAGGCCGAGAAGGTCCTGCCCGGCGCGAAGACCCCGTGGGAGGCACTGTCCTGGCTGGACGAGAACGGTGAGGCCGTGGTGGGCGTCGAGGAGACCCGCCAGTGGCTCCAGGCGCTGATGGACCAGGCCATCGAGGCGCTGGACGGCACCCACTTCGACCTGGCGGAGCGGGTCAAGCACGTGGAGTCGCGGATCGCGCCGCCCGGCGGCGCCGCCGCCCCTTACTACACGAGCCCCTCGCTGGACTTCTCCCGCCCCGGCCGCACGTGGCTGCCGACGATGGGCCAGACCCGCTTCCCGGCGTACGATCTGGTCTCGACCTGGTACCACGAGGGCGTACCGGGCCACCACCTCCAGCTGGCGCAGTGGGCGCACGTCGCCGAGGACCTCTCGCGCTACCAGACGACGGTGGGCATGGTCAGCGCCAACGCCGAGGGCTGGGCGCTGTACGCGGAGCGGCTGATGGACGAGCTGGGCTTCCTGACCAGCGCGGAGCGCCGGCTCGGCTACCTGGACGCGCAGATGATGCGGGCGGTCCGCGTCATCATCGACATCGGCATGCACCTGGAGCTGACCATTCCGGCGGACTCGCCGTTCCACCCGGGCGAGCGCTGGACGCCGGAGCTGGCCCAGGAGTTCTTCGGCCGCCACTCCAGCCGTCCCGCGGACTTCGTCGAGAGCGAGATCATCCGCTACCAGGGCATGCCGGGCCAGGCCATCGGCTACAAGCTGGGCGAGCGTACGTGGCTCAGCGGCCGCGAGGCGGCACGGCAGCGGCACGGCGCGGACTTCGACCTCAAGGCGTGGCACATGGCGGCGCTGTCGCAGGGCTCGCTGGGCCTGGACGACCTGCTGGCGGAGCTGTCGCGGATCTGAGACGGGGCGGCGCGTCCGGCTTCGCGGGGACCGCGGCCCGTTCACTTTCCCGGAATGAATTCTCCCGGAATGTGCATGCAATGCCATGGTCCCCGCGCTCAGCGTTTCCGCGCTCCGCGCCCCGAGCCGTGCGCTCCGCTCCCCCGGCTCATTTCTCGGCGGTATGAATCTCGTACCGCCAGAATGCCCGGTGCCGCCAGAATTCCACGGCCGACATGGTGTTCACGGAATGCCGGCGCACCCCCGCCGTCCGGCATCCCGCGTAAGGCAGCGCCCCGATCACGGCGAAGCACCGCAGCATCGGCCACATGCTGCGCGAGATGTCCTCGACGCCGCGTACGGAGAATCCGGTCTCGGCGGTCAGGCGCTCCAGCGTGCCGTAGGTGAAGCGCTGGAACGACGGCATCGCGGCCCAGTCGTTCAGCTGCCGGAACACCTCGGCGGCGGGTGTCGGCATCCGGGCGGCGGTTTCCCGGGCGTACTCGAACATGACGAGCCGGCCGCCGGGTTTGAGGACGCGGTGGAACTGCCGCAGCACCGCCTCCGCCTCCGCCGCGTGCACCAGCGTCTCCATGGTGTAGACGGCGTCGAAGCTCTCGTCGGGGAAGTCGAGGGCCGCGTAGTCGCTGTGCGAGAAGGTGAGCAGGTGGTCGAGGCCCCGGCGGCGGGCGCGCCGCCGGGCCTGTGCGACATGGGCGTCGAGTACGTCCACCCCGTGGACGCGCAGGCCGAAGCGGCCCGCCAGCCGGCTCGCCACGTCGCCCACGCCGCACCCGGCGTCGAGCACGCGCGCTCCCGGCGGTCGCGCGAGCGTCTCCCCCATTCTGTCTTCCATACGGCGCAGCGCTTTCGACCAGGCCCACGGGGAGTCCGTCTCGCGGTAGAAGCCGAAATGTTTGGTGCCGTTCAGGAAGAGGCGGTATCCCAGCTGAGATCCCGGCTGACGGTAATATCGGATGACCTCGCGTACGTTGCTCACATTCAGCACCATGCCAGCCGGACGGGACCGGCACATCGCTTCAGCGCCGGAACCCCCCTTCCGAGTTGACGACTTCACCCGTAATCCCTTCCGCCTCGTCCTTGGCGAGCCAGGCGATGCGTCGCGCGACGCTCGCGCCGTACGCGGTCAGCCGCCGGGCGACGGCGTATCCGATGCCGCCGGCCGACCGGCCCCGGCGACCGAGGCCGTACGGCCGTGGAGTGGCAGCGGGTCGGCAGCGCGCTGTGCCCGCCCTCGCGCGGTCCGCACCGCGTGCCCTTCACGTATCCAGTACTCGATGCCGCCGAGCATCTCCTTGACCCGGTACCCCCGCTCGGCAAGGGCGAGCGCGGCGCGGGTGGCGCCGTCGCAGCCGGGGCCCCAGCAGTGGACGACGACAGGGACGGCCGGGTCCAGCAGCTCCGCGGCGTGGCGCGGGATGTCCGCCGTGGGCAGGTGCCGGGCGCCGGGGATGTGCCCCTGTTCCCAGGATGCGGTGCTGCGTACGTCGACGAGGACGAAGCCGGGACTGCCGCCTTCGGCGGGAGCGGCCGGCGGCGTGCGGAGGACCGGAGAGGCGGCGGGCCGGGGAGCGGGGCGGACCTGGGATGTCATATCGATGAATCTACGGATCACGCCCTGGCACCCGGAAGCGACGATCAGCGGCAAAACCCTTGATCCGCCGGGGATTCCACTGCTAGACACCTCCCATGACCGGCTATTCCCCTGACGCCACCGACTGGCGCATCCTCGACGTCCTGCAGCGCAACGGCCGCGCGGGATACGCCGAACTGGCCCGCGCCGTGAACATGTCCGCGAGCGCGGTGACCGAGCGGGTACGGCGCCTGGAGGAGGCCGGGGTGATATCCGGGTACGCCGCGGTGGTCGAGCCGGCGGGCATCGGGCTGTCGGTGCTGGCCTTCGTCCGGCTGCGCTACCCGAACGGCAACTACAAGCCGTTCCACGACCTGCTGGAGACCACGCCCGAGATCCTGGAGGCGCACCACGTCACGGGCGACGACTGTTTCGTCCTGAAGGTCGCCGCCCGCTCGATGAAGCACCTGGAGGAAGTGTCGGGCCGGGTGGGCTCGCTGGGCGCGGTGACGACCAGCGTCGTGTACTCCTCACCCCTGCCGCGGCGCCCGATCAGTCCCTGAACGCAGACAACGGCTGGGCCCGGCCCACCGCCTGCGCCCGGACCACCTCCCGGACCTCCGGCTCAGTCGGGCACCCGGTGCCGTACGGACGACCCCGCGCGGTCCTTGACGACCTCCAGCTGCGCCGGTATCCGCTGCCGCAGGTCCACGACGTGGCTGACGATGCCGACGCTGCGGTCCCGTTCGCGCAGCGAGTCCAGGACGTCCAGCACCTCGTCCAGGGTCTGTTCGTCCAGACTGCCGAAGCCCTCGTCGATGAAGAGGGTGTCCAGGCGGGTGCCGCCCGCCTCGTCGGTGACGACGTCGGCGAGTCCGAGCGCCAGGGCCAGCGAGGCGAAGAACGTCTCGCCGCCGGAGAGGCTGGCGGTGTCCCGTTCGTGGCCGGTCCAGGCGTCGATGACGTGCAGCCCCAGACCGGAACGGCGTGCGCCGCCGGCCCGTTCGTCGGAGTGCACGAGCGTGTAGCGGCCGGAGGACATGCGGTGCAGGCGCGCGCTGGCGGCTGCCGCGACCTGTTCGAGCCGGGCGGCGAGGACGTAGGACTCCAGGCGCATCCGCCGTTCGTTCTCCGTCGAGGTGCCGGCGGCGAGGGAGGCGAGGCGGGCGATGCGCTCGTACTCGGTGCGCAGCGGGGCCAGTCGGCGGGCGTCGGAGTGGGCTCGTGCGCCGAGCCGGTCCAGTTCGGCGCAGCGTTCCTCGGCGGCGGCACAGGCCGCACTGGCGGTGCGCAGTCTGCGGCCCGCGTGCTCCAGCTCGGCGTGCGCCCGGCCCGGGTCGGCGGGCGGGAGGTCCGCCGCGGCGATCGCCTCAGGGTCGGCCAGCTCGGCTTCCACGGCCGCTGTTTCGGCCTGGTGGCGGTCGAGGCGCTGTTGCAGGGCGCGCCAGTCGGCATCGCTCAACAGGGCGTCCGACGCGTCCTTCGGGGTGTCGAACCCGGCCTGGTAGGCGGCGTCCGACAGGTGGGCGTCGGCCTCCTTCAGCCGCTCGGCACACGCATCGGCCGTACGGGCCGCGGCCGCGGCCTCCGCCAGCAGCACGACCTGCCGCTCCAGGCGCCGGGCACGCTCGGTGACACTCGCGAAGCCGCCGCGCGCCTCCGCCAACTCGCCTTCCAGTGAGGCGAGTTCCCGGTCGAGGGCTTCGCGGTGGGAGGTGCGTGCGGCAGCGCGGCGCTCGGCCTCCTGCTGCTCGGTACGGCGGCGTTCGTACTCCCGCTCTGCGCGCAAGGACGCTTCCCGGGCCGCGTGGAGATCCGCGCCCGCGGCTCGCTCACGCGCATACGTCTCGCGCAACTCCCCCTCGGTGCGCGCGAGTTCAGCGACGGAGGCGTCTCCGGCGGTCGCAGCCGCGGCGGCCAGTTCCTCCTTCAGGGACTGCTGGGCGCGCTCGGCGTCCTGACGTACGGACTCGGCCTGCCGGTAGGCCTCCAGCGCCGCTTCCTCCGCCGTACGGTCCACGTGGCCGGCCTCGGTACGGGCCGGAGCGGGGTGCTCGGTGGCGCCGCACACCGCGCACGCGGCGCCGTCCTCCAGTCCGGCGGCGAGTTCGGCCGCGATGCCACGCAGGCGGCGGTCCTTGAGGTCGAGCCAGTGCTCGTGGGCCGCCGCCGCACGCTCCCGGGCGCGCAGCGCGTCCTCGTCCGCGGCGTGCAGGGCGTCCGCGAGCCGGTCGCGGCGCCGCGCGGCTTCCAGCCGCTGCCGGGCCGGGTCGAGCTGCGCGCGGAGCTGTTCGGCGCGGGCCGCGGCCTCCTGGGCGGCTTCGATGCGCCGCTGGTGTTCCTGGTGGGCCGGCTCCCAGTCCGCGAGCCAGGCGGCGGCGTCCACCAGCGTCTGTTCGTCGGCGCGCGCCTCCCGTTCGATCCCGGCGCGCTCCTCGACGATCTCGGCGGCGCGGCTCTCGGCCCGCCGGGCCGCCGCCAGCGACCCGAGGTCCTGCCGCAGCTCACGCTCCAGGGAGGCGAGCCGTTCCGCGTCCGCTCCGGCGAGGTCGGGCGGCAGCTGGTCGCGTCCGCGCCGCTCGGCGGCCTGCGCCGTCCCGTGCTCGCGCCAGGCCGCGTCGCGCAGCGCCAGCGCGGGGGCGACCTCGGAGGCCGCGCGGGCCCGCGCCAGCCGGTCCCGGGCCCGGTCCCGCTCGCCGGTCTGCGCCGCCAGTTCCGCCGCGCGCCGCCGTGCCTCGGCGTACCGCCGCTGGAGGCGGTCGCGCTCGCGCTCCTCGTCGGCCCGCGCGCGGGCCGCGGCCTCCGCCACCTCGGCGGAGCGTACGGCGAGCCGGGCGATGTCGTACCGCTCGCGCGCGCTGGACCGCGCCACCGCCGCCCGTACCAGTACGGCTTCGGCGAAGCCCGGCTCGCCGGGGCTCGGCGCCTCGACCGGCTGCACGGCGGCCGCGGCGGATTCCCGCCCGTACTGCCCTGGTACGAGGGCGGTGACGGTCGCCGTACCCTGGGGCACCGCGCCCGTACCGGCGGCCCGCACCCGGCCCGTACCGCCACGGCGGCCCGCTGCCGGAGCCACCGCACCGGGTGCGCGCCCCGGCGCGGGGACCGAGGGGTCGACGAGGTCGGCCGGCTCCCCCGCCGCCTGGTCCATCCGGTGGGCGAGCGCCAGCAGCCGGTCGTCACCGGCCGACACCTGGTCGCCCGCGGCCTTGCGACGGGCGGCGAGCTGTTCTTCGAGGGCGGCGAACCGGCGGGTGTCGAAGAGCCGCCCCAGCAGCCGGGCGCGGGCCTCGGCGTCGGCGCGCAGGAAGCGGGCGAAGTCCCCCTGCGGCAACAGCACGACCTGGCAGAACTGCTCCTTGCTCATGCCGAGCAGCTGGCCGATCTCCTCGCCGATCTCCTGGTGGGACCGGCTGAGCGCCTTCCAGCGCCCGCCGCCGGCGCCCCCGTCCGGCCCGCCGTCGCCGGTCACGTACTCGCGCAGCCGGCTCTGTGCCTTCTCGCGGGTCGTGCCGGTCCCGCGCTTCTTCGGGCGGTGCTGCTCCGGCAGCCGGGTGACCTCCAGCCGCCGCCCGCCGACGGTCAGTTCGAGGACGACCTCGGTGAGCGTGAGCGGATCGGCGAGATCGCTGCGCAGCGCCTGGCCGCTCTGCCGGGTCCCCGGCACGGTCCCGTACAGGGCGAAGCAGACGGCGTCCAGGATGGAGGTCTTGCCCGCGCCGGTCGGCCCGTGGAGCAGGAACAGACCGGCCTGCGCGAGCCGGTCGAAGTCGATGGTCTGGGTCCGCGCGAACGGCCCGAAAGCCGTCACCGACAGCCGGTGCAGCCTCACCGCGCCACCTCCCGCAGCACGTCGTCGGTGCGCACCTCGTCCAGGGCGGAGCGCAGCACGGCCCGCTCGTCGTCGTCCACACCGCGCCCGGGCCGTACGTGGGCGACGAAGTCCTCGGCGATCTCCTGGTCGCTGCGGCCGCGCAGCCGCTGCGCGTACGAGGCGAGCGTGCGGTCAGCGCCCCCCTCCGGCTCGAAGGCGAGGCTGAGGATGTGCGGGAAGCGGCCGGCGAGCCGGGCCATCGGTTCGTGCGGGCGGGCGGCGTCGGTCAGCGTCGCCTCCACCCACGCCTCCTCGTGGGCGGTCAGCGCCGGGTCCGCCAGCAGGCCGTCCAGCGTGCCGCGGATCCGGGCCAGCGGCCGGGGCACCGGGCAGTCCAGGCGCTCGGCGGTCACCGCGCCCGCGGCGTCCAGGTCGACGAGCCACATGGACTTGCGGTGCCGCTCCTCGGAGAAGGAGTAGGCGAGCGGCGAGCCGGAGTAGCGGACCCGGTCGGTGATCGTCTGGCAGCCGTGCAGATGCCCGAGCGCGGCGTAGTCCACGCCGTCGAAGACGGAGGCGGGTACGGACTCCACGCCGCCGACCGTGATGTCACGCTCGCTGTCGCTGGGCGCGCCGCCGGTGACGAAGGCGTGCGCGAGCACCACCGACCGCGTTCCGGCAGGCCGTCCGGCGAGGTCGTCGCGCACCCGGTCCATGGCGGCGCCCAGCACCTGCGCGTGATCGGCCCGCTCGGCGCCGAACTCGTTCTTGACCAGGGCGGGTTCCAGGTACGGCAGCCCGTACAGGGCGACCTCGCCGTGCTCGTCACGCAGTACGACCGGGGTGGCACAGGCCGCCGGGTCGGTCCGCAGGTGAATGCCGGCCTGCCGCATCAGCCCGGAACCGACACCGAGCCGGCGGGCGGAATCGTGGTTGCCGGAGATCATGACGGTGGGCACGCCCAGATCCGCGAGGCGGTGCAGGGCGTCGTCGAAGAGCTCCACCGCGGCCAGCGGCGGTACGGCACGGTCGTACACATCACCCGCGACGAGGACCGCGTCGACGCGCTGCGTGCGGACCGTCTCGACCAGGTGGTCGAGAAAGGCCCGCTGCGCGGTGAGCAGGTTCACCCGGTGGAACGAGCGGCCGAGGTGCCAGTCGGAGGTGTGCAGAAATCTCACAGCAACGCTCCGACCTGCATCTTTTATCCTCCCTTGAGCACCGACTCAGCACCAAGTCGGCACGAACCCATGTATCAGCACGGACGACTTTAGTCTCTGCCGGCACCCCATCCATCACCGACCTCATCTTCGCTCCGGCGCCAGGCCTCAGGCGTCAGATGCCCGTGGATGTCAGCCGTGATCTGGATCGCGGAGTGACCGAGCCATCGCGAGCCCACCGGCGGGGGCATCGGCACGCGGTACGCGGACGACTTCGTGGAGTTTTGTCGCGCGAAAGAGGAAGTGGACGAGTTAAGACCGGCTCTTCCTCCGGCTGAAACCCCGAGGACCGGCCTTCAAAGAGGAGAAGACCCGAGTGGTCAACCTGGCCGAGGGCTTCGACTTCCCAGGTTTCAATGTCCGGAGACACGACGGGAAGCTGATTGTCAAGCCGAGGAAGGAGAACTACGTGACGCTGCACAAGTCCGCGTCCGCCGGGGGGCTGCGCGTGGAAGAAGAGGCTTACCGGGAAGCCTTCACCCTGTTTCTCGCCGGTACCGACGAAAGAACCCACACCCATGCCTACCTGGACGCGGTGGTGCAGCGACTGCCTTCCCGGCGCGTCTACCTCGACATCGGGCCGGCCGACGGCATCACCACCCGCCACCTGAGCCCGCGCTTCGCCCGGACGGTGTGCATCGAACCGAGCGAGCCGATGCGCAGGGCCCTGGCCCGTACCTGTCCGGACGCCCAGGTGCTGGCCGACCCGGTTCTGCAGGCCGAACCCCGGACCAGAGCCGACTTCGTTCTGCTGTCCCACGTCCTGTACTACATCCCCCGCCCGGAGTGGACCACGACCGTGCAGCGCCTGGTCGACTGGACCGAGCCCGGCGGCAGTCTCGTGGTACTGCTACAGCACCCCGACAACCCCGTCATGCAGATGGTGCACCACTTCACCGGCTGCCGCTTCGACCTTCCCGGGCTGGCGGACGAGTTCGCCACTCTCCACGAGGGCGGGGACTGCACGGTCCGCCTGGAGACCATCCCTGCCTGCTACCGCACCACCTCCGTCGACGAAGCGGTCAAGGTTGCCGGCTTCCACCTCAGCGTCCCCGCAGACGGCCGCGACGCCCCTCTGGTGGCGCGCTCCGTCGTCGAAGAGTACGTCCGCTGCCACTTCACCGACCCCGACGGCGGCTACACCATGCCGCATGAACAGCACGCCCTGCGCATCGACCGGCACCCGGCCACGGGATCTGCGCGGGGCTAGGGCGTTTCTGATGGATCTCCGTGGAGGGCACCGAGTGGCGTTCGGTGCGTGCGCTTGGGGGTCCCCCCTGCTCGAAGAGCTTGGGGGAGTGCGGTGTGAAGGGTCATGTGGCGGAGCCACCTGTCCCTTCGCGCCGTGCGGCGAGGGTGCGTGCCGGGCGTCGCTAGGCCACGGAGATCCATCAGAAGCGCCCTAACCCCAGCTGAGCCACGCCCACAGGACGAACGCCACGGCGAACCCGGCGCACAGCTGGACCGTCAGCCGCTTGTTCGCCGGGGCCGCTTTGCCGGCCGGCGTACCCAGCGGGTCCTCACCCTGCTTCACCGCTATGCGCATGTCCGCACGCCGTCCTATGACACCGAGAACCAGCCCGATGGACACGGTGGAATAGATGGACAGAAGTTTCGCGAGATCGTGCCCTCGCAGATTCCCGAGCACCGTCAGGAAAACTATTCCGGCGAGGGGAATCATGGCGATCCGGGTCTTGGACCGGGACGTCGGCATCATGGGCAACCAGACCGCGAGGAAAAGGACCGTCGTGCCGACGGCGATGATCCACCAGACGTTTTCGGAGATGTGCGGGGCGTGCAAGATTCTCTCCCTTACCACTGTGGGGCCCGCGAGCGGGCCCCACAGCTCAGCTATACACAGAGGCCGGTCAACCGAACAGGCTGGTGACGCCCGAATAAATCGAACCGGCGGCGTCGCCGAACACTTCCTTGGCCTTTGTGCCTCCTGACTTTACTAGACCGGCACCCTTCGAGACGGCGGTCTTGAACTTGCCGCCGACGAAGCCGACGGTGGTACCGAGCGCGGACCCCCAGAATTCATCGCTGCCGAATCCATAGGCGACACCGGTGAAGATGCTGCTGCCGACTCCTGAGACGAGGGATATACCCCCCGCGACAGCGCTGACGCCCTGTGCGACGCCCGGGGCCGGAATCAGGTTCGCAGCCGCCGCACCCCAGCCCGTCCAGGTGCTGGTCTCACTCAGGTAACCGGCCCAGTCGCACCAGTCCTGTTTCCCCGTCGGGCAACCGCCGTCACCGCTGCCGTTGCCGCCGCCCTTGCTGCCGGGCAGCTCCGCCTTGTCGTTCTTGGCGTCGTCCTCGGGCCGCTGCTTCTGCTTCGCGGCCTCCTCGGCCCTCTTGCGTGCGGCTTCCGCGGCCGCGCGCTGCTCGGCCTCGTGCTTCTGCAGGGCGATCTGCTTGGCCTGGGCAGCCGCCGTACGCGCGGCTGCCGCGTCCTTGCCGGCCTCGATGGAGGCCGCTCTGGCACGGCTGGCCGAGGCCTGGGCGCCGGCCGCCGCGGCGACCGCCTGCTGCGCGGAGTGGGTGGCCTGGGTGGCCGAGTAGTTGGCCTGGCGGGAGGCGACCTGTGCCTTGGCGGCCGCGGCCTTGGCCTTCTTGGCGGAGGCGGCCGCGGAGGCGGCCGACTTGTCGGCCTGGTCGGCGAACTCCTGCGCCCGGTTGGCGTGGCCCTGGGCCTCCTTCGCCTTGGCCTGGGCCTGAGCGGCGTACTTCTTGGCGTCGTTCGCCTTGCCCTGGGCGCGGGCCGCGGCCTCGAAGGCGGTCTCGGCGTTCTCGTACGCCAGGGAGGTTGCCTTCGCCGCGACACTGATCTGGGCCTGGATCGCCGCGGTGTGGGCCGCCGCGTCCTGGTCCGCCTGGGCGGCGCGGTACTGGGCACGCTCGACGAAGACACGGCGCATGGTGTCCGTACCCTCAAGGGCGACCTGCGCGGCGGCCTTCATCATCGGGCCGCCCTGCTCCAGCTGCCGCAGTGCCTGGAAGCGGTCGTCCTCGGCCTGCGCCTTGGTGTAGCCCTCGGTGAGGAAGGAGTGCAGCGCCTCGGTGGAGCCGTCGTCGAGCGCCTTGGTCGCGGCGTCCTTCACCGCCTTGCCGGCCTCGTTGACGATCTTGAGGATCTTGAAGCGGTACTCCTCCTTCTGCCCCTCGAAGGCTCCCTTGGTCAGGAACTCCTGCACCGCGTCGGGCCCCTTGGCCAGCGCGGCCTCGGCAGCCGCCGCTGTCCGGGGCGTGCCGATCCGGCTGAAGAAGACGGTCTTCTCCCGGTCGTCCTGGTGCTCGGCGTCGACCCGGTCCTGCTTGATCCACGCCTTCATGTCCTCGTCGGAGCCCGACAGGGCGTCCTCGGCGGCCGCGCGGGTCCAGGTGCCCTGGCTCGCCAGCAGGTTGACGGCCGCCTGGCGGGCCGCCCGTACGGCCTCCTGGTCGTCCTTGCCCAGCTTCTCGCCGGCCTCGGAGATCAGCTGCTTGGTCTCCTTGTCCGTCTGGGCGGCCTGCGTCTGCTGCCTGGCGAGGACCGGCTTGAGTTCGTCCTCCAGCTGCTTGGCGTCGCGGGCCTGCTCAAGTGACGCGGCGAGGTCCGCCTCCAGCATCTTCTTCTCGGCTTCGCGGGCGACGTTGAAGACCTCGGTGGCCTGCTCGGTCGCCTCACCCGCGGTCTTGGCGGCCTGGAGCGCGGCTTCTGCGTGGGCCTTGGACTTGTTGGCCGCGTCCTGGGCCTTGCCTGCCTCGTCCGCGGCCTTGTCGGCCGCCTTGGCCGCCGCGTCCGCGTGCGCGGCCGCGTTGTCGGCCGCGGTGCGGGTCTGGCGGGCCGCCTTGGCCGCCTGATCGGCCAGGGAGACCGCGCTGTTGGCGGCGGTGGTCGCGCGGTTGGCCTCGGCACGGGCCGTGGCCGCCGCCCGCCTGGCGTGGGCCGCTTCGGCCTGCGCGGCACCCGCGCTGGCACTCGACTGCGCGGCGGCCTCGGCCGCCGCGGCCGCGTTGCGGGCGGCGCTGGCCGCCGCGGCACCGGACCTGCCGGCCGCCGCGGAGGCGTTCGCGGCCTGGCCGGCCGCGGCCGCGGCGCTACGGGCGCCCGCCGCCGCGTTGCGGGCCTGCTCGGCGGCCTGGCGGGCCGCCTTGGCCTGTCCGGCGTCCGACACGGCGGCGTTCGCCGCGCGGTAGGCGCGGGACGCGGCCTGGCTCGCCGCGGCAGCGGCGGAGGCGGCGTTGGAGGCGGCACGCGCTGCCGTACGGGCCGCGGCCACCGCGTTGTTGGAGGCCCGGATGGCGGTGCGGGCCGCCTCTGCGGCTCCCTCAGCGGCCTGCGCGGCCTTGGTGGCGAAGCGGCCGGCCTTGTCCGCGTCCGACTTGGCCTCCGCGGTCTGCCGCGCCGCTTCCTCGGCGGCCGCCTTGGCCTTCGCCGCGGCCTTGTCCGCGACTTCGGCGGCTTCCAGTGCCGCGTCGGTCTGGACCTTGGCCTTCTTGCCGGCCTCGGTGGCGACGTGGGCCAGCTGCGCGACCGTCATCGACTCCTGGTCGCGCGCACGGGCCAGTTCCTGGCCGCGCTCCAGGAAATCGGCGATGTCGTCCGCGTCCCCGTTCAGCGCACGCTCGGCGGCCTGCTTCACCGCCGGTCCGCCGGAGTTCATCACTTGCAGGACTTCAAAGCGGTTGTCCTCGACGGTGGCCTTTTCCAGGCCCTCCTGGAGGAACTTTTCCAGGACCTCGGGCGTACCGTCGTCCAGGGCTCGCCGGCCTTCGCGGTTGACGGCCTTGCCGCCCGCGTTCATGGCGCGCAGGACCGCGAAGCGCCGGTCCTCCTGGAGCGGCTTCTCGTATCCGTTCTTGACGAAGGCGAGGACCTCTTCGTCGGAGCCGGTCAGTGCCTTGTCCGACGCGGCGGACACGCCCTTGCCGGCGCTCGCCATCGTCTTGAGGATGGCGAACCGGGCGTCTTCCACCTCGGCCCGGTGCAGCGCACCGCCGAGGAACTCGTTCATGTCGGCGGCCGAGCCGGTCAGCGCCTTGGCGGCCTCACGCTTGGTCGCCGCGCCGCCGGCCTTCCACGCCTCCACGGCCCGCGCGCGGGCGTTCTGCGCGGGCGCCGCTTCGCCGGGCTGCGCCGGAAGCGCGTGAGCCACGGTCGTGCCGAATATCACCGCAGCCGTGGCCGCTGCGGCCACGGCGGTGAATCTGCCGCGCAGCTGCCGAACTTGGCGCGGCATGCTTGACGGTTTCATGTCAGGTGCTTCCCCATCCGGAATCTCTTGTTGAAGTCGAGAAGCGCGGCCACGCGTCAGAAAAGCATGATCACACAAGCGAAACCTTGACAATGTGGGCATTTCGCTGGCGACGGGCCTCGCCAGCGCAAGAGGCGCGACCGACAAAGCACGACAACTCCCCATCTCAGCCCTGCATTTGACGGCGAGCAGTACCCCTGCATCGGGGGATACGGGAGCTGATAGACGGACGGGTGACGCTTTGATAACAAAGCATCAGAGTTTGATGATGTGTGACGGCGAGTGATAATCCTTCCGCTGGGGGGCGGTTTGCTCCCTTCAGCCTTCACCAACCGAAACGTGAGTCATCGATGCGGATACCCCTGCGGCCGCTGGCCGTTGGCCTGACCGGCAGCGCCCTCGTCGCCGGCGCCCTCCTGCTGACCGGAGCGGCCAGCGCCGCCGACCAGACCCCGGGCACCCGCGCGGACCGGATCTCGGCCGCCGCCGGCACGTCCGAGCAGCCCCCGCTCGCCATCGAGGACTTCTCCTACCCCGGTGCGGAACGCATCCTCAAGGAGAAGAACCTCAAGCTGAAGCACGGTGACGGCCACATCGTCCTCGCCGAATGCGACAGCAGCCCGAACCTGCTGAGGTTCATCGCCCGCGACCGCGCGGACTTCTGCTTCAAGGTCTCCGGGGACAGCGGTTACCTCGCGCTGGAGGTCCCCGCGGTCGGTGGCGTGCAGAGCCACGACTACAAGGCCAAGGTCAACATGACCGTCGGCACCGAGAAGAAGTCCTTCGACATCCCGAAGAATTCCTGGAAGGGAATCGGCGAGAACGCCGACCCCGCGGGCCGGGAACACACGCTGCTCGAAATCATCGCGAGCAAGTAACCCCGTCCGGGCCCAGGCCCTCCCGTCAGGCGCTGCCGTGCCGGCCATCACGAGCACCTCAGCGCCTTCCCCGCCCCCTTCCCGCCCAAGAATTGAGGAAGCAAGAGTGTTTGGCAGACGTCCGCGCGCCGCATGGCTCACCGGACTGGCCGCGACCGCCGTCGCGGCCGGCGTCCTGACCGGTACCCCGGCCCACGCCGTCGTGGGTGACGCCGCCAAGGACGGGGCGTACCCGTTCACGGCGAAGCTCGACATCGGCAGCGGCAAGCGCTCCTGCACCGGCGCCCTGGTCGACCCCCAGTGGCTGCTCACGGCCGCCAGCTGCTTCGCCGACCACCCCGGCCAGGACAAGGTCGCCGCCGGAAAGCCGAAGCTGGCGGCCTCGGCCACCATCGGGCGCACCGACCTGGCCGGCAAGAGCGGGCAGGTGCGCACCGTCACCGAACTCGTGCCGCGTGCGGACCGGGACCTGGTGATGGCGAGGCTGTCCGCACCGGTCGACGACATCGCCCCGGTCACCGTCGGTTCCGTGGCTCCCGCCAAGGACGAGACCCTGCGCGTGGCCGGCTACGGCCGGACCAAGGACGAATGGGTCCCCGGCCGCCTGCACAGCGGCGGCTTCTCCGTGGACGCGGTGGACAAGACCACGCTCGCCATCGCCGGCAAGGACGGTGCGAGCGTCTGCATGGGCGACACCGGCGGCCCGGCCCTGCGCGAGACGGAGAACGGCGGCCTCGAACTGGTCGCGGTCCACCACGCCTCGTGGCAGGGCGGCTGCTTCGGCTCCGAGGAGACCCGTACGGGCGCCGTCGAAACCCGCGTCGACGATCTGCACACCTGGGTCCAGCAGATCCGGCTGACGACCATGTACGGCCATGTCACCGACGTCGTCACCGCGGCGGACTTCAACGGCGACGGCCGCCCCGACGTCGCGGCCGTCCTCGACGACAAGAACCTGCACGTCTTTTACACCGGCCCGAACGGCAAGCTCGAATACGGCCGCGAGCTGTGGAACCACGACGGTTCCTGGGGCCGCAAGCGCGCGATGACCGCCGGCGACTTCGACGGTGACGGCCTGACCGACATCGCCGCCGTCAACGTCGACGGGTACCTCGACCTGTACCCGGGCACGAAGAGCGGCAAGCTGGGCTCGCCCCGCTCGATGGCCAAGGACGGCTCCTGGAAGACCGTCTCCAAGTTCGCCCGGTACAAGGCCGACGACTCGGGCCGTGACGGCCTCGTGGCCATCTGGGACGACGGCTCGCTGTACGCGTACACCACCACCACGGACGGCCGGCTGTCCGGCTTCAAGCGCCAGGTCTGGCACGACAAGACCTGGTCCAAGAAGCACCTCACCACCGCCGACTTCAACGGCGACCGCCGCGACGACATCGCCGCCGTCTCCCAGACCGGTGGCCTCGGCCTGTACAAGGGCAACGCCAAGGGCACGTTCGACTACGACAAGGCGATGTGGCCCGACGAGACCTGGGGCTCCTTCCGCGCCGTCATGGGCGGCGACTTCGACGGTGACGGCAAGGCCGACATCGCCGCCATCAACAGCTCCGGCGGCCTGTACCTCTACCCGGGCAACGGGAAGGGCACCATCGGCTCGCGCACTGCCATGTGGCCCAGCGCGTCCTGACCCCCGCACCCGCGCATGACGAGAGGGGCACCCGGCAGCAAGCCCGGGTGCCCCTCTCCGCCTTTGCAACGTCAGCGCCTGTTCGGAGACATGAGCGTGGAACAGCTCGCCGAGGCCGGAGAGGTCACGCCGCGTGCTGTTGCGCGCGGCACCGAGCCCTCGACCGACATTCAACGGCACCAGCGGCACACCGGCCCAGGCGGCCGGGCGCCGTCGGTCTACGGTCGGTGGAATCGCACCTCCGGATAACGGTCCGAAGGACCATCCAGCAAGGCGCTTTCCTTCCCTCGCAGATGCCGGTCGACGAAGGCCGTCACATGAGCGCGGGTGACGGCGTCGCAGCGGTCACCGTCCAGGTCCTGTAACGGAATGCCGAGTTTCTTGGTCAGGGCCGCCAGGTCGGTGAAGGAAAGGTGATCGGTTCCGTCGATGCTCAGCCAGCGTTTCCACCCGGTGAGTTCTTTCCATGTGTCGTCCCACGTTCCGTCGGGGCCGCCGGGTATGTGACTGGGCTTTCATCAAGGCGGGCATCAATATGGACGGAAATTTCCGCTACCCGAACGACGTGCCGCTGAACCGTCCGGTACTGATGTTCGGAGGCGCGGAGGGCGCCGACCCGTTGCCGGTCCGTGTCCTTGCACGCCGCGCCGGGCGTCGTGTGCCCGTCGGGGAAGGTGGTGCCGTGGGCCTCGTAGTTGTGTCCGACGGCGGTGACGGCGTAGCCGCGTGCGGCCAGCTCCTCGGCGAGCCCGGTCAGGGTCGCGCGCGGCATGCCGAAGCCCGGTGACAGTACGACCAGCGGGAGTCCGCCGCGCGGCACGGCCCGTTCCGCGTCCAGGGTCGCGTGAGTGCGTACGGTACTCAGAATGCGCGGCGGCACGTTCACGCCGCTGGTTCTCAGATACTCCTCGGATTCCGCGGCGGTCATGTACGGTGCGGGATTCTTCGAGGGCCGCACGGCCGGAGACCATCAGCTCCCGGCGCTCACCGGGCACCCATGGATCGGGCCGCTCGTTGTCCCTCAGGTGCAAGGTGGTCTTGCCGATCGGGTGCTTTCCCGTGGGCGCGGGTAACGTCAGCCGGGATGCGTCCGGCCGTACCGAAGCGATTTCCTTCCGGCCGGCCGGCGCGTTTCCGGCGTGGGCGGTGAGGGCGGGTGCGCAGACGGCGGCGGTCAGGGTCAGGACCGCTGCCGCGCGGGGCAGGAATCTGTGGCGCATCGGCTTCTTTCCGTCGGACTCGGACGTCGGGAACGGGAAGGGGAATGCGGAAGCGGGAAGGCGGAGGGTGGACGTCGTGCATGGCCTTCGACGGAAATCCATGGGCCGGGTGCCGTGGTCGTCGTCACTCCCGGGAGCTACGTCCGGTAGCTCCCGGCGGTGACGGCGGACGTGCCGAAGGCGCCGGTCCACCCGCCGGCGCCTTCGTGGTACGACCGCGGACCGTCAGGACCGCGACGTCCCCTGCCCCTGCTTCGCCGCCTTGTCCGTGATGTCGACCGTGTCCTTCGCCGGGGGCGCGGTCACGTTCACGTCCGTACCGAAGTCGCTGAATTTCAGCGTGGTGCTGACGGCGGTCCGCGCGCCGCTGCTGCCCTGCTTGCCGCCCTGCGGCTTGACCTCGACCTTCTCCTGGCGGACCCGGCCCTGCCCGTCCAGCCAGATGTCGAGCGGCAGCCGGTCGCCGAGCTGCGCCCTGAGCTGCTCGGCCTGCCGGGCGTTGCCCTTGGCCAGCTCCGCCACGTCGACGGACACCTTGTAGTGCGTGGTGGCCGTGCCGTCGACGGTCTCGGTGCCGACCTTGGTGACGTCCTTGTCGCTGATGCCCTTGGTGTAGTTGAAGGAGGCCGTCGGGTCCTCGTACTGCGAACTGCCGCCGGACTGCTCGACGAGCTTCTTCAGGTCCACCTTGAGCCACGATTTGCCCTGCGGCAGCTGCTGCCGCTGTGCCGCCGGCGGCTGCTGGTAGAGGATCCCGTCCACCATCCGCTGGTGAACCTGCTGGTTACCGGTCCGCAGCGTCAGCTCGCTGCTGCCGTTGCCCAGGTCCACCACGCCCGACCCGCGGACTTCTGCGGTGTTGCCGCCGCTCTGGGCCCGGGTGAGGAGCGTCATCCTGGCGGTCTTGGCGGCGGTGGTCTTCCGGTGCGCGGCCCGTACCGCCTGCGGGCCGTCCGCCGCGCCGCCCGGCGAAGCCGATGCGCCGCCCTGCCCGGAGGGGGCCTTGCCCGACGCCTTGTCGTTCCCTCCGCCGCAGCCGGTGACGAAGGCCAGGGAGAGCGTTCCGGCTGCCGCCACCGCTAAGAGACGCGGACGTTTTCTCACTGAGCTCACTGAGACCTCCTGGTCGCAAACCCGTATCGGCCGGCGGTGCCGTGCGCTCCGCCCGTGGCCCCGGTACGCGTACGCCGGTGCGGCCGGTGGCGGAGCGGAGGCCGCCGGTGAGGCTGTCGTGGGGCGTTCCCCCGCGCGTCACGGAGTTCCGAGTGCCCAGCGGTACGCGGATGAATCACGGGGCCCGGCACCGGCGTCGCGGCCGGCCCCGTAATTGAGCGATGTCATCGAACGCGGACAACCCAAAATGGAGTTCGCCCCATCGTCGACGACCCGGTCGAGGGTACGCGAGTGCAGGTGGTGCCGCGTGGGGCAGCAGCGGCGAATTGCACCGCGGTTTCCGGCCGTTCACCGTCCGGAATCGAACCGGCACCCCGTATGGCCTGAACATGGTCGAACAAGTCTTCCGCAATTGACGGCGCCACATGCCGGGGCCAGCCTGTCGCTGACCGCAGCAGCGACGAGATGACGAGATGGGGACGCGAGTGACCGTCAACGGTAAGGGCAAGTCCACCGACGAGCCGTACGTCATCACCGGCCGGGGGAAGGAAGCTGCCCCTGAGAACGCCTTCTCCTTGTTCGCCGATGTCAACTACAACGTGGGGGGACCCCGCACCAAAATTCTCGTCCTTCCGGCCAACGGCACGGCGAACAACTTCAGCGACTACGGATTCGACCAGAGCGACGACGGCGTCAGCAGCGTCGTCAACAACACCGACCGGGACAACATCCTCTTCACGAGGACCAACCAGGGCGGCTCGCAGCTGCCCGTCCCCGCCAACTCCTCGATCACCGACCTGACGCGGACCCCGCTCTCCGGCAGCTCCACCGGCACCTGGAACGACCAGGCGCAGTCCGCGCTCGCCTTCGACAAGCCGGTGCCGCTGCCGGTGTTCACCGCCCCAGCGCCCAGCGCGCAGACCCAGGAGCGCCGGCAGGCGGTCCAGGGCAACGCGGCGCCCGACGTCCAGCAGGTGCTGCTCTACGAGGGGGCCGGGCTGCTGGGCACCTGCCCGGTCAAGGACAGCAGGTGGGAGTACGTTCCGGACGCCGACTGGCCGCTCGGCCAGCACGACCTCTCCGCCGTCGCCGTACGCGACGACGTGCTGTCCGGGAAGGCGCCGCTGCGCTTCTACGTCACCCTGCCGACGCCTGTCGTGGACATCCGCTCGCCCAAGGAGGGCGCCGAGGTGGACAGCGGCGCCACCGTCGACGGGGTCGCGTTCAACGCCGACACGGTGACGCTCACCGAGGGCGCCACCTCGCTCGGCACCGCCGAGGTGACCAGCAACCTGTGGAGTTTCGCCCGCGACGGCGGCTGGTCGCTCGGGGAGCACCGTGTGACGGCGAAGGCCGTCCGCGGCAGCCAGGAATCCGAGCCGGAGACCGTGAATTTCACCGCGGCCGACATGAACCTCAGGGTCGAGAGCACCTTCAACTCTTCCTGGCAGGACTGGCAGACCCACAAATACATCCACTCCTACGACATCACCATGTTCGCCGGTGACACCGATGTGAAGCACTGGCACGTCGGATTCGGCCAGCTCCCGGACGGATCGGTACTGGCCGCGGAGTTCGAGACCGGTTTCTGGGGAATGATCATCTCGGACGGCTCCGACGGAAACGTCGTTCTCGGATCGCCGCCGGAGGGCGTCCACATCGTCCCGGCCAAGGGCCACCTGACTGTCCGCGTACTGGTGCTCATCCCGACGCAGGACGAGGCGTACAAGAAGCTGTACGGCCTTTTCGCGAAGTCATTGGCGGAATAGGCCGCCGCCGCTACGCGCACGGAATGCACGGGGCCTCGGACGGTGTTTCCGGGGCCCCGCGTCACGCACGCGCAGACGGCGAGCCGCGCCCGTTTCGCGCGAGTGCTTCACGTACCGCGTCCGGGGCCGGGGATCCCGGCATCGGGTGCGGCGCTCGTGTACTGGGCGGCCTGGATCTCGTACAGGGAACGGTAATGGCCACCGTCGAGGGCCATGAGCTGGGCGTGCGTGCCCTGCTCGATGAGGCGGCCCTCGTCGAGGACGTAGATGAGGTCGGCGGTCGCGGTGGCGGCGAGCCGGTGGGTGATCAGCAGGACCGTGGTGCCGTCGTCGGTGAGGGCCCGCAGGGCCTGGAACGCCTCGATCTCGGCCCGGGGGTCGAGCGCGGACGTCGGCTCGTCCACGACCATCAGCGGGGCATCACGGTACAGGGCGCGGGCGGCGCCGAGGCGCTGCCACTGCCCGCCGGAGAGCTGGGTGCCGCGCTCGAAGCCCTTGACGACCAGGCTGTCCCAGCCGAACGGCAGTGAGTTGATGACATCGGTGGCGTCCGCGCCGTCCGCGGCCCGCTCGACGCGCCACTGGTCGAGCCGCTGGTCGCTGCGCCCGATGTGGATGTTGGCGCGGGCGGTCATCGGCCAGTGCGGGAAGTCCTGCGCGAGCAGGGCCACTTGACTGAAGACGGCCGCGCGGTCGGCGTCGCGGGTGTCGGTGCCGTTCCACAGGAGACGTCCGTCGCTGGGCAGGTACAGGCCCGCCACGAGCTTGGCCAGGGTGGACTTGCCCGACCCGTTCGCCCCGACCAGCGCCACGACCGTGCCCCGAGGCACGGTCAGGTCCACCTTGTCCAGGGCGGGCGAGGTGGCGCCGGGGTAGGTGAACGACACGTTCTCCAGCCGGACCTCTTCCAGCGGCCCGGTCAGCGGGGCTCCCCCGCCGGGAATGGCGTGCCGCTGGGCGGTGGCGCAGGCGTCCTCCCAGTCCTTGAGGTACATGGCCTCCTCGTAGAGGCGGTTGAACTGCATGACCAGGGACAGCAGGCCGGCGCTGGACGACCGCACGGCGATCACGGCGGTCCCGGCGACGGCCAGCGGCATGCCGCCGCCGGTCAGCAGCAGCCACAGCACGCCGTAGGCGCCCAGCGACGCCAGGCCCGAGGCCGCCGAGGCGACGGTCTGGGTGGCGGCCTCGGCGCGGGCCAGCCGCTGCTGCTCGCGCTCCACCGTCCTGGACATGTCCGCGTACGCGTCCACCAGCAGCCGCCCGGCACCGTGCACCCGGATCTCGGCGGCGCACGCCTGGTCGGTGAGCTTCTGGGTGATCACGGAGATGGCGCGGCGGTGCTCGATCCAGGTGTGCCGGGACTCGTACTGGCGGCGGGCCGAGAGCACGGCGCCCCACCCCTTGGGGGCGGCCACCAGGAACAGCATCAGGACGAGCAGCGGGTGCAGCATGAGCAGCACCCCGGCGGCGGCGACCAGGCCGATCAGCGCGTTGAGGACCACGATCGAGGACCCGAGCATCATCCGGATGGCGTCGGTGCCGAACCGGCCCGCGTCCAGGGTGCGGTGGACCTGCTGGTCCTCCAGGGCGGCGAGTTCGACGCGGATCACGCCGTGGTAGAAGCGGGCCGTGCAGACGCGTTCGACCTTGGGCTCCAGTTGCCCGGACGCCGCGGTGGACACCGCCGACAGCAGAGCCGAGAACACCGCGGCCACGGCAACCGCCGCCAGCGCGGGCAGCGCCTGGCGCAGCCGCTCGGGCGTGGGCCCGGCCGCGAACAGCGCCACGAGCACCTGGTTGGTGGCCACCAGGGTGAAGGCCCGCATGACGCCCTGGCCCACCTCCGCGCCGAGCAGCACCATCAGCGCGACACGGTCCTCACGCCAGGCCGCCTTGGCGACGGCGCCCATCATGGCGGGAAACTGCCGGGCCATCGTCCACAGGCCCATCCGCAGCATGGGCATCTCGTGGCGGATGAACGACAGGTCGTAACGCAGGGCGCCGCCGAACAGCACCCGTTCGCTCTCGGAAACGGGCAGCTTGGTCCGGGGCCGGGCGCCGCGGCTCCTCACCGGGACTCCGGCCATGCGGCGTGCGCGGTACGGCCGCGGGGGACGCGGGCGGTACGGATTCGGGGACGGGGTCGGGGGCGGGCCTGCGCGGTACGGTTCGGGGCTCCGGCTGGTCCGGTCGGCGCCGTCACGGTGTTTCTCATGGCTTCTCCTCCGGCTCGGGTCGTTGTGCCTCGTGCTATGCCCCGTCCTGCCCGCCCCGGCACGCCCGTCCCCCGATCCGGTGGAACCCGGCGGTCCCAGCCGTGCGATCCGACGGAACGCCGCGGCCACCCTTGCCGCCCGGACCACCGCCACCCTCCCCCGCCCCGCCGGGTCATACGATTTCCAGCCACGACAGCTGTTCACCGATGTCCAACGGGGGTTCTCTTCACGTGTTCGGAATCGTCAGGCCCTGCACCCACCGCCTGTCCCAGGGGCTCAAGGCGGAGTGGATGGCGCACCTGTGCGGGCTGTGCCTCGCCCTGCGCGGCGACCACGGGCAGTTCGCCCGGGTGGTGACCAATTACGATGGCTTGATCGTGTCCGTCCTGACGGACGCCCAGTCCGGCCGGGCGGCGGCAGGGCGCCGTACCGCCGGGCCCTGCCCGCTGCGCGGGATGCGGACCGCCTCGGTGGCGAAGGGCGAGGGCGCGCGGCTGGCCGCTTCGGTCTCGCTGGTGCTCGCCTCGGCGAAGATACGGGACCACGTCGCCGACCGGAACGGGCTGCTGCGCCGCCGCCCGGCGGCGGCTGCCGCACGCAAGGTCGCCGCGGGCTGGGACCGGGCCGGGGCCCGTACCGGCGCGACGCTCGGTTTCGACACGTCCGTCCTCGTCGACGCCGTCGACCGGCAGGTCGGCATCGAGGAACTCGCGGGCCCGGGCACGCCGTTGACCGTCATCACCGAACCCGCCGAGACGGCGACCGCCGCGGCTTTCGCGCACACCGCGGTCCTCGCCGGCCGCCCCGGCAACGCCGCGCCGCTGGCCGAGGCCGGCCGGCTCTTCGGGCGGCTGGCCCACCTCCTCGACGCCGTGGAGGACCGGGCCGCGGACGCCGCCGAGGGGGCCTGGAACCCGCTGGCCGCCACCGGCGCCTCCCTGGCGCAGGCACGCCGGCTGTGCGACGACGCGCTGCACGGCATCCGCCTCGCGCTGCGCGACGTGGAGTTCGCCGACTCCGCACTGGTGCACGCCCTGCTCGTGCACGAGCTGCGGCGGTCGGTCGACCGTGCCTTCGGTACGGCGTCGTGCTCGCACCAGGGGCACGGTGCGGGGCCGTACGAGGGTCAGGCGGGCAACCCGTACGGTCAGGGCAACGGGTACGGGCAGCCGCAGGCGTACCCCCCGGCCCCTCAGTACGGCCAGGCGCCGGCCGGCGGCCCGTACGGGCACGGACCGCAGCACCTGAACGGGCCGCAGAACCCGTACGCGGGCGGGCCGGTGCCGCCGGGCGGACCGGGAGGATCGGGCGGATCGGGAGGCCATGGAGGCTCTGGTGGTTCCGGGGGCTGGGGCGGCTCCGGTGGTGGGTTCGGGAACGGCGGCGGGCTGCCGCACCTCACCCCCCGCCCGCCGAAGAAGCCCCGCGGCTTCCTGGCCGGCTGCGCGGTCGCCATCGGGCTCTGCTGCACGTGTCAGCTCTGCTGCGCGGAGGAGTACGAGGGCCCGTGGTCGCGCAAGAAGCGGGAGGGCTGCTGCCGGGACTGCGACTGCTGTGACAGTTGCGAGGGGTGTGACTGCTGCCCGGACTCATGCTGCTGCGACGGGTGCTGCTGCGACTGCTGATCCCGTACGGCCGCCCCGCTCCGCCCCCGTCACGTCGTTACGCAGGCGTGCCGACGTGACGGGGGCGAAGCGTCGTATCGACGCGACGCAGGCGGAGCGTCGTATCGACGCGGCAGGGCGGAGCCGCGAGCCCTGCCCACCGGTCACGATCAGGCCCCCGGGCCACATATCCGGTCATCCGGCCGGAAGGGCCTCGACACACCCGCCACCCTGGTCATTTCCTTGCGCCGACGGCTCATCCATCCCGTACTGGAGGCTGCTTCCGTGACGCGCACCAGGCGATCCCGCCGCGACGGCCAGGCACCGCCCGGCTCCCCGGCCGACCACGACTTCCTGCGCAAGCTGGGCTACACCCCCGTACTGAAGCGGCGGATGGGTCCGTTCGCGAACTTCGCCATCTCCTTCTCCGTGATCTCCGTCCTCTCCGGCTGCCTGACGCTGTACGGGTTCGGGCTGATCACGGGCGGGCCCGCGGTCATGATGTGGGGCTGGGTCGTCGTCGGCATCATGGTCATGTTCGTCGGAGCCGGGCTGGCCGAAGTCACCAGCGCCTACCCGACGTCCGGCGCCCTGTACTTCATGGCCGACCGGCTCGGCGGCAAGCGCTGGGGCTGGTACACGGGCTGGCTGAACCTCCTCGGCCTGCTCGGCGCGATCGCCGGTATCGATTACGGCTGCGCCCTGTTCGCGGGCGCGTTCGCCGGCCTGCAGTGGGGGTTCGAGCCCACCCCCGGCTCCCTCATGGTCATCTACGTCTGTGTCCTGGCGCTGCACGCGACGCTGAACCTCTTCGGCGTCCGCCTGGTCGGCATCCTCAACACCGTCTCCGTGTGGTGGCACCTGGCCGGGGTCGCGCTCATCGTCGGCGTCCTGTGGCTGGTGCCCGCCCACCACCGGTCCCCCTCCTCCGTCTTCACCACCTTCGTCAACGGCACCGGCTGGAACAGCACGTTGTACGTGGCACTGATCGGCCTGCTGCTGGCCCAGTACACCTTCAGCGGTTACGACGCGTCGGCGCACCTGAGCGAGGAGACCACCGGGGCGCAGGTGAACGCGGCCCGCGGGATCGTCCGGGCCATCCGCTGGTCCTGGGTCGCCGGCTTCTTCCTGCTGGCCGGGCTCACCTTCGCCATCCAGGACTACGCCGGCGTGCGGGACACCCCGACCGGCGTGCCGCCCGCACAGATCTTCCTCGACGCGCTCGGCGTCAGCGGGGCGAAGGCGCTGCTGCTGGTGGTGATCGTCGCGCAGTTGTTCTGCGGCAACGCGGAAGTGGCGGCCACCTCACGGATGGTGTTCGCATTCTCCCGTGACGGCGCGCTGCCCGGCTCCGCCTGGTGGCGGCACGTTTCCCCGCGTACGGGTACGCCGGCCCGCGCCGTCCTGCTCTCCGTGGCCGTCGCCGCCGTCCTCGCCCTCCCCTCCCTCTACTCCTCGGCGGCCTACGCGGCCGTCACCTCCATCAACGTCATCGGCATCACCCCGGCCTACGCGATCCCCGTCTACCTGCGCCTGCGCCACCGCCGCACCTTCCGGCCCGGCCCGTGGAACCTGGGCCGCTGGGGCGTCCCGGTCGGCCGGGTCGCGGTCCTCTGGGTGGCCTTCGTCACCGTCCTGTTCTGCCTCCCCCAGACCCACCCCGTCTCCCTCGCCACCTTCAACTACGCGCCCGTCGCCCTGCTTCTCGTCCTGACCCTGGCCACCGTCTGGTGGGCCGTCGCGGGCCGCCGCTCCTACCATCTCCCGGAGACGGAGCAGGACCGGCCCGCACAGCGCGTCTCGGACCAGGTGAACCGATGACCGGCCGCGGGCCTTCCGGCCCTCTGGTAAGAGTCCTCGGCGCCGGGTAGTCAGAGGGGCATGGCCAACGCATACGAGACCAGCCGGATGACGATGCCCCTGCCGCCGCTGCGGTCGGTACCGCTCGACGGGCGGGGGCCGGAGGACGTGGTGGTGGACGCGGCCGGCCGGGTGCTCACCGGGGTGGAGGACGGCCGGGTGCTGCGGCTCGACCTGTTGCCGAAGGAGGGAAGCGAGGCGGCCGGCACCCCCGCAGGCACCCCGCGCGCCGAGGTCGTCGCCCGTACCGGCGGACGGCCCCTGGGCCTGGAACCGCTGGCCGACGGTGGTGTCCTGGTGTGCGACGCGCGCCGGGGACTGCTGCGCGTCGAGCCGTCCGACGGTACGGTGCGCACCCTCGTCGACACGGTCGACGGCGCCCCGCTGCGCTTCTGCAGCAACGCCGCGGCAGCCGCCGACGACACCGTCTACTTCAGCGTCTCCAGCCGGCGCTACCCCTTGGAGGACTGGCTCGGCGACATCCTGGAGCACACCGGCACCGGGCAGCTGGTCCGGCTACGTTCCGGCGGTACGCCCGAAGTCATACTGGACGGCCTCCAGTTCGCCAACGGCGTCGCCCTGGCGCCCGACGAGTCGTTCGTCGCCGTGGCGGAGACGGGCTCCCGCCGGCTGACCAGGCTGTGGCTGACGGGACCGCGAGCGGGACAGCACGACGTGCTCGCCGACGACCTGCCGGGTTACCCCGACAACATGTCGCGCGGGCCCGGCGGCCTGTTCTGGGTGGCCCTGGCCGGGCCGCGTTCCACGGGCCTGGACCGCCTGCACCGTACGAAACCGGCACTGCGCCATGCCGCGTGGAGCGTGGCCCGGCGCGTCCGCCCGCGGCCGAGCGCTCTCACGGGGGTCCTGGGGGTCGACGCCTCCGGCCGCATCGTGCACGACCTGCGGCGCCGCAGCCCGGACTACCGCATGGTGACCAGCGTCTGCGAACACGAAGGCCACCTCGTCCTGGGCAGCCTCCACGAACGCGCACTGGCTGTCTGCGGACTGCCTTCCGCTTCACGGGATTGAATCCTGTCCGCACGGGAACCCGGGACATCCAGGTTCCCATGTGCGGACTCAGACAACAGGGGGCCCTATACCCGCCCCCGCGAGCCCGCCGCCCCAGGCGCCGGGCCGGCTGACGTGCCGTCATTTCGCCCGGGCCCTGCCCCGGCACGCGACTCCATGGGACCTGCGACGACAGAAGACAACCTCCTGGCGATCTCGGCGAGGGAAGGCAGACATGGAGTGGTGGGAGCAAGCAGCGTGCCTGGACGAGGACCCGGAGCTCTTCTTCCCCGTAGGGGTGACGGGCCCCGCCGCCCAGCAGCAGGCGGACGCCAAGACGGTGTGCCGCCGGTGCCCGGTGGCCGGCGAATGCCTGGACTGGGCCCTGCAAACCGGACAGAACTACGGCATCTTCGGCGGCACGGACGAGGAGGAACGCCGCAGGCTGACCACCCGCCGCCAACGCAAACGCCGGGCGGCTTGAAGGACGGCGGCGCTGAACTCCTCCGGGACTTGGCATCTGATCCCGGGGCGGCGCACCCGCCCCGGTCACTGACCGGGCCTGGCGTCACCGGGCCCGAAGCCGCGCGAAGACCGCCTTGACGGCGGTTCTGCCCCGCGCGCCCGCGCGGGGCGGGAGGGGGGTACGGTGTAAGACGCTCGATACGATCGGCAAAGTCTACGGCGGCGCGGGCAAGCCCAGCCGCCGCATCGGGAACCAGGCGTCCGAATATCGGGAACCAGGCGCCCCGGCTTCACCAACCGTCGCGCTCTCACTGCTGTGCACGGCCCTTTCGCCCAGGCAGGCCGGATTCCGGGCCTCGGCCCCGCACTCGGCCCGGCCGCGGATACAGAGGAGCCCCACATGACCGAGCGGCCCGCCATCGCCCTGGACCCCGAAGGCCGTGACCGGCACGGCGAGGACGCCCGGCTGCGCGCTCACGGTCCGCTCGTGCGGGTCGACGTGCTCGGCGTCGAAGCCTGGGCGGTCTCCGATCCCGTACTGCTGCGGCGGCTCCTCATGGACCCCCGCGTCTCGAAGGACGCCCGCCGCCACTGGCCCGCCTATCCCGACCGGATCGCGGGTGTCTGGCCGCTGGAACTGTGGGTGGCGGTGGAGAGCATGTTCACTGCGTACGGCGACGAACACCGCCGCCTGCGCCGCATCATCGGCCCCGCCTTCACCGCGCGCCGAGTCAACACCCTGGCACCGGTCATCGAGCACATCACCACCGGCCTGCTCGACGGCCTCGCCCCAACGCCTCCCGGTAGACCGGTGGACCTGCGGGAACACTTCGCGTATCCGCTCCCGATCCAGGTCATCTGCCACCTGGTGGGCCTGGCCGACGCGGACGTACCGCACTTTCGCCGTACCGTCGACAAGGTCTTCTCCACCGGACTGAGCCCGGCCGAGGCGAGCGCCAACGTCAAGGAGCTGTACGCGCTGCTGGCGGGTCTCGTCGCCGCCAAGCGGGCTGCCCCCGGTGACGACTTGGCCTCGGAACTCATCGCGGCGCGGGACAGCGAAAGGGGCGGCTCCCGCCTGACCGAGGCGGAACTGCTCGACACCCTCCTGCTCGTGATCAACGCCGGGTACGAGACGACCGTCGACCTGATCGACCAGGCCGTCACCGCCCTGCTCAGCCGGCCCGGCCGGCTCGCCCAGGTGCGGGCGGGCAGCGTCGGCTGGCACGACGTCGTGGAAGAGACGCTGCGCTGGGAGGCCCCGATCCCGTACCTGCCCATGCGGTACGCGGTGGAGGACATCCCGCTGCCCGGCCACGGCCCGACGATCCGCAAGGGGGACGCGATCCTCGCCTCGTACGCGGCCGCGAACCGGCATCCCGACGTGTACGGTGCCACCGCCGGCCACTTCGACCCCGCGAGAGCGGACAAGTCCCATCTCTCCTTCGGGCACGGGGTGCACGCCTGCCTGGGCGCCACACTCGCCCGGCTGGAAGGCGCGATCGCCCTGCGCGGCCTCTTCGAGCGCTTCCCCGCTCTCACCCTCGCCGTCCCCCCGAGCCGGCTGCGCCCCTTGCCGAGCTTCGTCTCCAACGGCCATCGGGAGCTGCCGGCCGTGCTCCGACCCGCGCCGGACGAAGGACACGGGAACTGACGGCTTCCGGGGCGTGCGTGCTTCACCGTCCGGTCGACAGGGTCATGGTGAGGACGCAGACGGCCGCAGCCGTCAGCGCGAAGGCGCAGCAGGTGAGTACGAGCCGGTGGCGGAGCGCCTCATAGTGGGCGGTGTACTCGGCGCGGAGCTGGTGGCACCGGGTGCGGATGCGTTCGAGGTCGCGGCGCGTGGCGGTGAGGCGTTCCTCGGTGTAGCAGCGGATGACCTCGTCGCGTTGGGCCGTGGTCAGCCAGGGCAGGCGGTCGGCGAACGTACGGGCCTCGTGGCTCGCGCGGTCGCGTTCGGCGTGCAGGAGGAGGTAGCCCTCCAGCCGTGCGAGGCCCGCGCCGGTGCCGGGGCCGGCTTCCGTTTCCATCAGCGCGCTCCTAGGCCGACGGCGACCTTCAACTCCTGCCACCCGGCCCGGGCTCGACCATGTCGCGGCGGCCGGTGTCCTCGCTCTGGTCCCGCACGGCGATCCCGGGGTGGTGGAGGTCGAAGGCGGGCGATTCCGAGCGGATGCGCGGGATGGTCAGGAAGTTGTGGCGCGGCGGCGGGCAGGAGGTGGCCCACTCCAGGGAGCGGCCGTAGCCCCACGGGTCGTCCGTCTCGACCTTCGTGCCGTACTTCGTCGTCTTCCAGACGTTGTAGAGGAACGGCAGGGTGGACAGGCCCAGCAGGAAGGAACCGACGCTGGAGATGGTGTTGAGCCAGGTGAAGCCGTCGGCGTGCAGGTAGTCGGCGTAGCGGCGGGGCATGCCCTCGGCACCCAGCCAGTGCTGGACGAGGAAGGTGGTGTGGAAGCCCACGAACAGCGTCCAGAAATGGATCTTCCCCAGGCGTTCGTCGAGCATCCTGCCGGTGAACTTGGGCCACCAGAAGTGGAAGCCGGCGAACATCGCGAAGACGACCGTGCCGAAGACGACGTAGTGGAAGTGCGCCACGACGAAGTACGAGTCGGTGACATGGAAGTCCATCGGCGGTGAGGCCAGGATGACGCCGGTCAGCCCGCCGAACAGGAAGGTCACCAGGAATCCGGTGACCCACAGCATCGGCGTCTCGAAGGACAGCGAGCCGCGCCACATGGTGCCGATCCAGTTGAAGAACTTCACCCCGGTGGGGATGGCGATGAGGAAGGACATGAAGGAGAAGAAGGGCAGCAGCACCGCGCCGGTGGGGAACATGTGGTGCGCCCACACGGTCACCGACAGGCCGGTGATGGAGATGGTGGCGGCCACCAGGCCCACGTAGCCGAAGATCGGCTTGCGGGCGAAGACCGGAATGATCTCGGTGACGACGCCGAAGAACGGCAGCGCGATGATGTAGACCTCGGGGTGGCCGAAGAACCAGAACAGGTGCTGCCACAGGATGGCCCCGCCGTTGGCGGGGTCGAAGATGTGCGCCCCGAACTTGCGGTCCGCCTCCAGGGCGAACATCGCGGCGGCCAGCACGGGGAAGGCCAGCAGCACCAGCACGCTGGTCAGCAGGACGTTCCAGGTGAAGACCGGCATGCGGAACATGGTCAGGCCCGGCGCCCGCATACAGATGATGGTGGTGATGAAGTTGACCGCGCCCAGGATCGTGCCGAAGCCGGAGAACGCCAGCCCCAGGATCCACATGTCGGCGCCGACGTTCGGCGTGTGCGTCGCGTCCGACAGCGGCGTGTAGGCGAACCAGCCGAAGTCCGGCGCGCCGTTCGGGGTGAGGAACGAGCCCACCGCGATCAGCGACCCGAAGAGGTAGAACCAGTACGCCAGCATGTTCAGCCGGGGAAAGGCTACGTCCGGTGAGCCGATCTGGAGCGGCATGATCGCGTTGGCGAACCCGGCGAACAGCGGCGTGGCGAACATCAGCAGCATGATCGCGCCGTGCATGGTGAAGGCCTGGTTGAACTGCTCACTCGAAATGATCTGCAGCCCCGGCCGGGCCAGCTCCGCCCGCATGGCCAGAGCCAGCAGGCCGCCGATGCCGAAGAAGACGAACGATGTCACCAGGTACATCGAGCCGATCTTCTTGTGGTCCGTGGTCGTCAGCCACGTCACCACGATCGCGCCCGGGTGCCGGCGCTCCGCCGGACCGGGTCCGGGATCCGCCGCCCGGTCTGCTGCTTCTGCCTGTCCCGCCACCGCTCCACGCTCTCTCTCACCAGCCGGAAGCCCGCGCCTATGCGAGCTGCCGATGCCCGCCCGAATCCCGGCTGAGACAAATTTACTGATATGGGGCAAATTCGTACCGTAAAACAGGCTTCTGTGGGGGGAGGCGGGCAGACATGCCGCGCCAGGTTTCCGGCCCACGGGCGGCGGCAGGCGACCGCCCCACGGGGCGCGCCCGCCGAACGACGACCGCGCATCCACGGGGCAGTCCCTCCCCCGCAGGTCAGCCGTCCTTGCCCAGGGCCTTGCGGACGGCGTCGCGGGTACGGTCGGCCATGGCGGCCAGCGGGCCGAGGACGGCGTTCTTGGCGCCGGATTCGACACCCGGGTGCGGGCGGGTCGGCGCGATCGCCTCGGCCGCCTCGACAGCCTTGGCCATCGAAGCCAGCCGCCCCGGGTCGTCCAGCCGCCGCAGCTGGGAGAACTCGTAGCGCTCCTCCGCGCGGGCGTGCCGCATCACGTCCGTCCGCAGGGACAGCAGCCGGGGCAGGAACGCCTTGTCCTCAGGGTCGATGCCCTCCAGGGCGGACAGGGCCTGCTTGGCGAGCTTCTCCTCCCCCAGCCGGTCGGCGACGATGTCGTCCCCGCCGTCCGCCACCCGCTTCACATACGGGTGGACGACCTCCTCCTCGGCCGTCTCGTGCACCGCCAGCATCCGCACCAGCCGCCGGAACGCGTCCCGGCGGGCATCGCCGCTGCTCTGCTCGACCTCGTCGAAGAGGTTGCGGATCTGCCCGTGCTGCGCCATCAGCAGCGCCACCACGCCCGGGCCCGGATTGACGTCCTCGGCCGGATCGGTCGTCGCCGCACCCACAGCCTCGTCGGCCCCGTGCGCGGCGGCCATCACCGGCCTCCCCGCAGGTCGGCGACCGGGTGCTCGCCCTCGGTCGCCAGCCGGTAGTCGCCGCCGATCAGCTTGTCGTGCTCGGCCAGCACCTGGTCACTGGGCGGCGTGGCACCGCCGTTGAGGGCCTCCTGCATCGCCTCGAACCGCTCGTGCGCCTCGCGCACGTAGCCCGCTCCCAGCGTGGTCAGGTCCAGCTGGTTGGTGATCAGCTCCCGCAGGTAGCCCTTGTTCGGCTCGAACGTCAGCACGTTGGGCAGCTGCGGGGCCAGCACCTCGGACGGCTCCCGCCCGTCGTGACGCCGCATCAGGTCGCAGGCGATGTGCAGGTGCTCCAGCTCCATGTTCAGGTGCAGCTCCCAGATCGCCCTGACCTTGGGGTCACTCTCCTGCTCCATGAAGGAGTGGTAGAGGTAGCACTCGTTGTACTCGTGGTCGACCAGCTGCTCCCACCACGTCTCGCCCGGGTCGACCAGCGACTCGTAGTGGGTGACGTGCTCCTCCTCGATCAGCCCGATCTCCTGGTAGAGCTGCCGGGCGATCGGCTCCATGTAGGTGGGGCCGGTGTTCATGTAGAAGTTCATCGTCTGCTGCTCGGCCGACATGACCGTCAGCGCGTGCAGCTTCGACAGCGGGTCGGTCTTGATCCGGTCGTACGGCTCGCGCACATTGTCCACCGGATGGCGGTGATGCAGCGGGGTGGGCCGGCCCGGCATCACCTCGGTCAGCCCGTCCACGATCGACTCCGCCTTGCGGTGCTCGATCATCTCGTACAGGTTCGCGTACCGGTACAGGTGGTCGAAGTCCTCCAGTACCCCGAACTGGTACGCCTGCTTCAGATACGGGTCCGGCTCCATCCGCGCCACCCACGCCGTCAGGTCGACGGCCACCTGCTCGTACGCGATGGTCGTCTCCAGCACCGACGAGACCCCCGGCAGCAGCCAGTTGACGGCTTTCTGCTGCTGCGCCTCGATGTAGCGGGTCCTGGCGAGCTGCTGCTTGATCTCCATGTCCGGACAGTGCCGGGCCAGTTGGTGACTGAAGAGGATCGCCTCGACCTCGATCCCGTTCATCGTGATGATCCGGCACCGCGTGTACGGATCACAGTGGTCCGGGTCGATCGGCGTCACGTTCAGCTCACGCCAGTTCCGCACCTGCCGGTCCAGGGGAATGCCCCGCTGCTCCAAGGGATTGAACGACATCAGGCCCTCCAGCCCTGTCGTGGTGAGGCGGACCAGCACCGAGTGCCCCTTCCCCGCGGTTGAAACAGCGGCAGCCCGCCGCGATCACCCGGACAGCGCACGCCCATCCGGAGCTCGGGACCGACGGCCGGACCGGGCCGAACACGACGCCGACGGTCGCCGGCTTCGGGCAGGAGGGCCCGCGCGGGCGGCGGTCCAGGGCCGCTCCGGTGACTGTGCGCCGGGCAGGGCGGTGCGTCATCCGGGCACGGCGCTGTGCGGGGAAGCCCCTTCCGGCGGGGCTGGGGCGGCGGCGTTGGCCTCCATGATCGCGGCGGCCAGTTGTTGCTGGGTGGCTTCGGGCAGTACGCCTCCCCGGAGGCTGTCGACCAGGTCCTGGGCGAGGCGGTGCAGTTTGGTGTTGGTCTTCTGGGACGTGGTGACCAGGACGGCCCAGGCCGCCTCGGGACTGAGGGTGAAGGTGGCCATGAGGATGCCGCGGGCCAGATCGATGGCCGGGCGGGTGCGCATGGCGCGGCGCAGCTGGGCCAGCTCCCTGTGCAGCTCTTCGTCGGTGTCCCGGTCGGTGTCCTGGCGCGGGGTGCGGCTTCGGGGCAGGGAGCGGGGCGCGCTCCGGTCGTCCGGGGCCCGGGTGTCGAACAGTTCCCGGGTGCCGGTCAGGTCCAGGATCTGGTCGACGGCGAGGCTGCTGGTCCGGATGGTGACGGTCTTGTTCCGGTTCAGGGCCCGGCTGCGCAGGCGCAGCAGGATGCCCAGGCCGGCGCAGTCGCAGAAGTGCACGGCGCCGAGGTGCAGGTCGAGGCCGTGTACGGCGTGGCCGAGGGCGGCATGCAGGGCCGGTTCGACGTGCCGGCCGGTGTCCAGGTCGAGTTCTCCGCGGACCACGACGCCGGCGCGGTCACCGTCCGCGGTCACCTCGATGGCCATCAGGCACGGCTCGGTTCGGGCCGGTGGCGCCGTGGCGGCTTGTCCGGGGGTGTTCCCCGGGAGTGGGGGTGCGCTGTGTGCAGGCTCCGGCATGGCCTTCCTCTCCCTGGTCAGCTCACCTGCTTCCGCGTCCAGGCTCGCCCCACCGCCCCATATACGTCAACCAATACATGAAGAAGGTTACGTGCATCTTGGTGCGCGAATTGCTGATCAGCAGGATCGGGCCGGAGGGTCAGCGCCAGGCCTGTCGTTCCTGGCTGCGGGGGTCGTCGACCTGGGTCCACTCGGCGTCGATGCGCATCGTGGCCCGGCGCTCGCCGTCGTACGGGTCCCAGCCGGGGCCGCCGCTCCCGGCGAACCGGACCCATGTCCCGTGCATGCGGGCGGCGAGATCCGCGGGGGGCTTGTCAGGGCCGAGCAGGGCGGCGGATCCGTGCAGCTGCGGAAGGTGGGCGACATCGAAGACGAAAGGCAGCTCGACCGCGTGGGTGGCGCCCAGCTCTCCGTCCAGGGCGTGGGAGCGCCAGGCGAACTCGTACGCGTAGGTGGCGGATTCGGGGTGGGCGGCATGCGCGCCGGCCAACGCCCGGCTACCCGCGCCGAACAGCGCGTCGCCCATGATGGCGGAGCGCAGCTCGCCGAAGGAGGCTTCGGGGCGTGCCTTCCGGTACGTCTCGACGAGTCGCGCCGGCTCCGGGTGCGAGCGCGCCGCCGCATCGTCGACGTCCCCGGCGGTCGAGGTGGCGTACGTGCCCACCGGGACCAGATAGAGGTTCCCTTCCTCGGTATTGGTCCCGATGAGCAGGTCGACGCCGTTGCTGAGGCCGGCGGCGACGGATTCGGCGGGCTGCGTGTCGAGGACCAGGCTGAAAGGGCTGAGTCCGATCAGCGGGTCGTGGTGCGTCTCGGTTCGCAGGCCGATGCCCGCGAGCCGGGAAGCGGCTGCGACCAGACGGTCGTCGGAGATGTCTGCGAAGGCATCGACGTGGGGCTCGGCGCCCAGAGCCTCGGCCGCTGCCCGGGTGACGCGAGCGGCCTGCTCGGTGGTGAACGCCCCCAGTCCGCTGCCGCTTTGGATGACCGCCCGGTGGAAGAGACCTGCGGCTTCGGGGGTGGCGAGGACACCGCCGACGATGGTCGCCCCGGCCGACTGGCCGAAGAGGGTGACGTTGTGCGGGTCACCGCCGAAGACGGCGATGTTCTCCTGGACCCAGCGCAGCGCGGCGACGACGTCGAGCAGGCCGCGGTTGGCGGGCGCGCCGGGGAGGTCGAGGAATCCGGCGATGCCGAGCCGGTAGTTGAGGGTGACGAGGACGACACCGTCGCGGGCGAAGGCGGAGCCGTCGTACAGCGCGGACCGCGTCGATCCGGCGACGAATCCGCCGCCGTGGACGAACACCATGACCGGCAGGCCGCCGTTGGCGGCGGTGGGCGTCCAGACATTGACGGTGAGGTAGTCCTCGCCGCGACTCCAGCCGGTGCCGAAGTAAGGGGACATGTCGATGCTGCCGAGCTTGCGCTCGGACTGCGGCGCATTGGGCCCCGGCACGGTGGCGTCCCGTATGCCGTCCCACGGCTCGTGCGGCTGCGGCGGCCCGAACCGGCCGGCGCCGTGGGGCGGGGCGGCGTAGGGGATGTTCAGGAAAGCGGCGGTGTCGCCCTGGCGCAGGCCGCGGACGGCTCCCTGCGCCGTGGTCACGACGGGCTCGGGGTGGCGGCTCATGTCTCGTGCCTTTCCGCAGGGCTCAGGCCTGCTCGGTGTACGGGGCGAAGGGGGCCCAGCCCTTGACGGCGAACTTGCCTCCCTCGCGCACCACCTCGGCGGCGCCGTGGCCGCCCAGGTGCGCGGGGATCACGAGTGCGTTGTTGTCGGCCGCCCAGCCCAGCACCTTGCGGCGGGTGGCGCGGGCGCCCGCGGGGTCCTCGCAGAAGCAGCTGTTGGAGTCGGGCTCGATGATCTGCACGGGGCTGTGCAGCAGGTCGCCGACGAACACCGCGCGGTCCGTCCCGGAGGTGAGGGTCAGTACGCAGGAGCCGGGGGTGTGTCCGGGAGCCGCGTCGAGGCGGAGACCGGCGTCGATCCGGTGGCTGTTTTCCCACAGCAGCGTCAGGCCGGCCTGGTGCACCGGGGCCACGCTGTCCTCGAAGACATTCTGGTTGCCGCGGCCGAGCAGCGGCTTGTGGCCGTTCTCGGGATTCCAGAAGTCGAAGTCGTCCTTCGGCATCAGATAGGTGGCGTTGGGAAAAGTGGGCACCCACTGCCGGCCGTCCAGGTACGTGTTCCAGCCGACGTGATCGATGTGGAGATGCGTGTTGATCACGATGTCCACGTCCTCGGGCGCGACGCCGGCGCGCGCGAGATTTTCCAGGAAACCTGTTTCGAGGCGGTTCCAGACCGGCGCGTACGGGCGGTCCTTGTGGTTGCCCACGCCGGTGTCGACGAGGATGGTCCTGCCCGCGCTGCGCAGCAGCCAGGTCTGGATCGCGGACTTGACGGTATGGGTCTTTGCATCGAGGAAATGCGGAGTCAGCCAGGAGGCACCGCTGTTCCACACTTCCTCCGGGCTTCCCGGGAAGAAGGTGTCAGGTGTCATTTCGACGGAACCGAAGTACTCCCATACCCGTGTGATGGATACGTCGCCCAGCTTGATGTGTTCCATGAGACGTCCTTGGAAAGGCGGAGGTTTTCCTGGAACCGTACGAGCGGCCTGGGCGCTCGCGGTATCCGTAACGTGACTGCACCCGCGCGCACGGCCCGGGCACCGGGCCGGCCGCTTGTAGCCTGGTGAGCCGGGGCCAGGCGACTCCGGTCGAAAGCCGCGATTACGGGAGACTCCGTGGACGAGCACACAGGCGACCGCGGTGCGGTCACGGGACCGAAGCCGGGTCCGGGGGAGCTCATCGTCGGCCGGGACGCGGAATCGGCACGCCTCTTTCGTGCGGTGGACTCGGTGTCGGCCGACCCGGTGCTGAAGCTCGTCGGCGATGTGGGCACGGGCAAGAGCACCCTGCTGGAGCACGCGGTGCGCCGGGCCGAAGCCGGCGGCGCTCGCGTACTGCGCGCCGTCGGGAGCGAGTCGGAGTCGAGCCTGGCGTTCTCCGCACTGCACCAGTTGCTGCGGCCGGTGCCGGCCGAGGTGGCCGCACTGCCGGAAAGGCAGCGCGCTGCGGTGCTGGACGCCTTCGGCGAGGGGTCGGCCACGTCGGGTCCCGGTCCCATGCTGGTCGGGGTCGCCGTCCTGAACCTGTTGTCAGGCCTGGGTGACCATCAGCCCGTACTCGTGGTGCTGGACGATGCGCAGTGGTTCGACCGTGCTTCCCTGGACGCGCTGTCCTTCGCCGCCAGACGGCTGGAAGGTGAACCGGTCACGATGCTGATCGGGGCCCGTGGCGGCGACCACCTTCCGGGATTCGACCCTCATGTGCCGCTGCTCACCCTGGGGCCGCTCGACAACGCTGCGGCCCACCAGCTGCTGGACCTGCAGCCGAAGAGCCCCATGGGCCGTACCAGGTCGCGCATCCTCGACCAGGCAGGCGGCAACCCGCTGGCGCTGGTGGAGTTGGCCAGATCAGCCTCAGCACGGGACACGGCTGCGGCCCTGCCGTCCGCAGGTCCGCTTCCGCTCACCGATCACCTGGAACGGGTCTTCGCCGACCGCCTGAGCGGCCTCCCCGCCTCCACCACGCGGGCTCTGCTGCTCCTGGCCGCGATGGACAGCGCCGACCCCGCGATCTCCGTCTCGGCGGGGCTGCCGCGCGCCGAGGACGCGGCCTGGCTGCCGGCCGGGCAGGCCGGGCTGGTCCGGCGGGCCGGCCGTGACGTCCGGTTCCGCCACCCACTGGTCCGGTCCGCCGTGTATCACGCCGCGTCCTCGGGTGCCCGGCGCGAGGCTCACCTCGCGCTCGCCGCCATGCTGCGGGACGAACCGGACCGGCGTGCCTGGCATCTTGCCGCAGCTTGCCCGCACCCGGACGCTGCCGTGTCGGCGGAGCTGGAGCGGACCGCCGACCGGGCCCGCCGCCGCGGCGGCCAGGCAGCGGCGGCCCAGGCCCTGCAGCGCGCCGCGGAACTCGCACCGCGGCGCGAGGACAGTGCCCGGCTGCTGGTCGAAGCCGCCGCGGCGGCCGTGTTCACCGGGGACATCGCCTGGGTCGAGGAGCTGGTCGCCGCGGCACGCACGCGCACGGATGACGCGACCCTGCTGGCCTCCGCCGCCGTGCAGGCCGCACGGCTGGCGATCCTGACCGTGCGCCACACCGTGGTCTTCTCCCGACTGGCCGACATGGCCGAGCAGTTGGCGGCCTCCCAGCCCGCCGCCGGGCTGGACCTCGTGGCCGGCGCCGCCGTCGTCCGCTTCTATTCCGGAGAGGACACCCATCGCCACCGCATCCAGGACCTCCTGCGGCGCCTTCCCGCGAACGCCTCGTACGCAGGCTTGCGTACCTGGACGAGGGCCGTGTCGGACCCCTTCGAGGACCGGCCCCGATTCCTTTCCCTGCTGCCGCAGTTGGCTGCCGAGGCGGCAGACCGGCCGGAACGGCTCACCGCCGTCGGGATCATGGCATGGCTCCTGGACGAGACCCCACAGGCCGTCCGCGCCTTCGACGGGGCCTTCGACCGCTGGGAGCTGCAAGGAGCACTGCCCGAGGGGCTGGGCGGCGCGGTGGCCTGGGCTTATGTGGAGCGCGGACGGTGGGAACAGGCCCGTGAGGCCTGCGCCCGCATCACCGCGGTCGGCCGGGCGGCCGGCCTCGACCACGCCGTGGCCTGTGCGGCCACCGTGGACGCCACCGTGCTGGCCTTCCAGGGCGATGCGTCCTCGGCCCGGACCCGGGCCGAGGACGCGCTCATGCTGATCGATCCGCTGGAAAGCCGCTCGGTCGCGGTCTATGCCCGTCGTGCGCTCGGTGCCGCGGAAGCCGCGGAAGGTGCCTACGAGACCGCGTACGGCCATCTCCGCAGGGTCTTCACGGCGGACGGCGCGCCCGTGCACTACCACGCCTCCAACCCGGCCCTCGCGGATCTGGCCGCCGCCGCTGTGCGCTGCGGCCGCCACGAGGAGGCGGTCGCGATCGTCGAGCGCTCGGCATCCGCGCTGGCGGACCACGCTTCACCGCGCCTGCGCGCGCTGATCAGCCGAGCCCGTGGCCTGCTGGCGGACCCCGAGGACGCCGAACCGCACTTCCGGGCGGCTCTGGCGGACCCGGCACTGGAGTACTGGCCCTTCGAACGCGCACAGACCCTGCTCGACCTCGCCGAATGGCTGCGGCGCCGTCGGCGCATCGCAGAGGCGCGTGGGCCGCTCACCGAGGCCCTGGAGATCTTCCGTCGCCTGAGCGCGCGCCCGTGGATCGAACGTGCCCGGGCCGAATCGCGCGCCGCCGGCCTCGACGTCACGCATGCGGCCCCCGACGCGCTCGCCGAACTTTCCCCGCAACAGCAGCAGATCGTCCGGCTCGCCGCCCGCGGACTGACCAACCGTGAGATCGGCGAGAAGCTCTTCCTCTCCCCGCGCACGGTCAGCTCCCACCTCTACCGCAGCTTCCCCAAGCTGGGCATCACCGCCCGTTCCCAGCTGCGCGACCTCATCGAGGGGACCCTCGCGACGGCGGCCCGCCAGGGGTAGGGACACGTCCGGCCATGGAGGCGGTCACTTGACGCGTCACCTCTCCCCCATCCACGAGGGGCGCTCCGGCACCTACCGCACCGACCCCGGCAGGTTCCTGCGGCACCCGGCCGAAGCCGGCCTGACCGTGGCCTCGCCGCTCTCCCCGCTCCTCCACGACGAAGCAGCCCGCACCACCCTCCCCGACGCGGCTCAGCGGGACGCAGACGGTACGGCCTCACGCTGCCCGGAGTGCCGGGCCGACGGGTGCAGGGTGAGTCCGGCGACCGCTCCGCCGTCGGGGGCGTTGGCGAAGCGCAGGCTGGCGCCGAGGACGCGGGCCTGGCCTTCGGCGATCGTGAGCCCGAGGCCGTGTCCGCCGCTCTGCTTGCCGCCGAAACAGGGGCTGCCTAGCGTGCCGGACACGGGTGCACTCCGGCGCCCGTGTGGAACACGTTCTTCCCTGAAGGAGCGCTCATGTCCGAGCACGCGATGTCACAGGCCCGCCGTCCCCGGCGCACCGGGCCGCGTGCCGCCCTGACCCTCGCGGTCGCCGGCGCCGCTCCCGCCGTACCGGCCGGCGCGGCGTTCGCCACGCCCAAGGTCGTCTACCAGCACGACGGCAAGACGGTGAAGACCTTCGCCCTGCCCCATGGCCCCGGCTGACGCCGACTGACCCTCCGATCCAGGCCCGCCGACGGCCCCCGGCTGCACTCTGCAACCGGGGCCGCCTCGTGGTCCGGTGGCCGTCAGCGCTGGGTACATGTACCGGTATGGGCTTACGGCGGGTGCGGTGGGCCGCGGTGGTGGCGCGAGCGCGGCAGATCGCGGTGGGTTACGGGGCGGGCAACTGCACGCTGCGTCAGTTGCACTACCGGCTGGTCGCCGAGGGCCTGATCGCGAACTCGCCGCCGATGTACCGCCGGCTGTCGGCGAGGTGCGCCGAAGCCCGGCGCCTGGGCGACTTCCCGGACCTGGCCGGCACCCCGCGCGAAGTCCACGTCCCACCCGCCTGGCCGGACGCAGGCGCGTTCCTTGAGGAGGTGGTCGACCGGTTCGGCCTGGACCGCACACAGGGCCAGCACTGCGCGCTCCACCTCGCGGCCGAGAAGGACACGCTGCGTTCACTGATGTCCGGCTGGGTGGCCGAGCTGGGCATTCCGGTGCTGGTGGTGCGCGGCTTCGACTCCCAGCCGTACGTCGATGCCGTACGGGCCCGCGCGGCCCGTGACCCCCGGGAGCACCGGCTGCTGTACGTCGGGGACTGCGACGCGTCGGGGGAGGACGTCGAACGGGACTTCGTGACCCGTACCGGCTGCTGGAGCGCGGTCGAGCGGGTCGCCCTCACCTACGAGCAGGCCCTCGCTTACGGCCTGCCCACGGCGGAGGGCCGGCGCGGCGACCCGGGCTGGCGGGCCTTCGCCCGCCGCCATGGCCTCGATCCCGCCCGCCCGGTGCAGTGGGAGGTCGAAGCCCTGGACCCGGACGAACTCAAGCGCCTGGTCCTCGCCGCCGTCGCGCCCCACGTCGACCGCACGGTCCTGGCCCGGCATATCGCGCTCGAAGACGAACAGCGGCACGCCCTGCGGCGCTTCGCCCGCAGCTGGCCGGACGGCTTCCGTGTACCGGGCACGACGGCGGAGGACGTCACGGCCGCCGAGCCCACCGTGACCTCTCCGGCGCGGCAGGACCCTGCCGTGGTGGAGCGGTTCTGGACGACTCAGTTGATGCGCGATGCCGAGCCCTTGCCGATGCCGGACCACGACGACGGTGAAGGGGGCGGCCCGGGAGTGTAGGCGAACCGGGCCGGTCCCTAGTTCACCCCGGCGCTGAGTTCACCGAAGAGCTTGTTGGCCGCGGGAGAGGTGAACTGGCGCTCCAGTTCGGCCCGGGCGATCTGCTTGCGGAACTCCCCCGCGTAGGAAGCGTCGCCGGCGTTGTGCACCAGTTCGGTGATCCATGCCGCGAAGGCCTGGTAATTCCAGATGTGGCGGAGGCAGGTGTCCGAGTAGCTGTCGAGCAGACTCGCGTCGTCATGACGGGCCTGGCGGACAAGGGCACGGGCCAGGACCTCGGCGTCGTAGAGGGCGAGGTTGAGCCCCTTCGCACTCATCGGAGGGACGATGTGTGCCGCGTCCCCGAGCAGATACAGCCTGCCGTGGCTCATGGGGCTGTACACCACGCACCGAAGAGGCACGATCCGCTTGTCGATGATCCGGCCGATCGGCACGGGGGTGCAGAAACGGGCTTCCATTTCGCTCCGGACACGCTCGTCCGGCCACTGCGCGGGGGTGTCACCGGCCGGGCACTGGAGGTAGAGACGGCTGGCGTGCGCACCGCGAGGGAGCATTCCGGCGAGGCCGCGGGAGTGTATCGCCATGCCCAGGGGCTTGGCCGGTACCTGGGCGAGGACGCTGAGCCACGAATACCCGTACTCGTGGGAGTAGCGGGTGAGGGCGTCGGCGGGAATGGACGCCCTGCTGACGCCGTGGTAGCCGTCGCAGCCGGCGATGAAGTCGCAGTTCACGATGTGCGTCGAGCCGGTGGTGTCCCGATAGCGCACGCGGGGGCACTCGCCGTCGGCGTCTTCCAGGGAAACGCCGGCGGCCTCGAAGCGGAGGTCGCCGCCGCCGCGCAGGAAGACGTCCGTGAGGTTCCGGACGAGAACCTGCTGAGGACAGAAGATGCTGTCGCGGTTGTCGTCCCCGTCGAACTCCATCGGGAGTTCTTCACCGTCGACCCAGAAAGCGCTTCCGGCCTCCGGAACGGGGTCGCCCTCCAGCACCCCCGCGAGCCCCCATTCGCGGAACATGCGCACCCCGCGGCCGTCGATCGCTCCCGCTCGTTGCCGCTGCTCGACGTATTCCCGCGCGTGCTTCTCGAGAATGACGCAGGCAACTCCGTTGCACAGCAGGAAATTCCCGAGCGTGAGCCCGGCCACCCCGGCCCCTACGACAACGACGACGGTGTTCTCACCAACGACGGCGGTGTTCTCATGTGGTGCGCCCATGCGGTGCCGAGCCTCCTCGAAGAGAGCGGTGGTCGGACACGCCGGGGCACGGGCGACGGTGCGTCCGGACGGTGCGGCGTGCCGACCACCACTGTGGAATCCGGCAGCGGTCGCCACCAACCGGTGAACGGACACCGCATGCCGAAAACCCGCCGACTCACTCGGCGAGCCCTGCCTGCCGGCTGAGCCCTGGGGGCCGTACGGCTACTTCCGGCCCTCGCGCAGGCCCGCTCGGTAGCGGCCCGGTGTCTGGCCGACGACCTCGGTGAACGCGTCGATGAAGCTGGAGGGGTTGGACCACCCGCAGTCCATCGCGGTCTCGGTGACGGACCAGCCGTCGGTGAGGTGGACCAGGGCGTGGTGGATGCGCAGGATGGTGCGCCAGCGGTGGAAGCTCATACCGAGTTCGGTGTGGAACAGGCGGCTCAGGGTGCGATCGCTGGCTCCCGCCTCGCGCCCCAGCTCGGCCAGGGTCGCGCTCCGGCCGGGGTCGGCGTGCAGGAGATCGGTGACGGCACGCAGCCGGCCGTCGCGGGGCTCGGGCAGGTGCAGGGACTGCTCGGGGGGCTCGGCGAGTTCGTCGACCAGCACCGCGAGCAGCCGTTCGTACGCGCCGAGGCGGAACTCACGCCGATCGGTCAGCGCCAGCAGGGCCTCGCGCAGCAAGGGGCTCACCGCGAACACGCTGGGGTGCGGGACGAGTTGGCCGCACAGGGCGAGCGGGACGGCGACGAGGCGGACGTCGGTCCTGCCGTAGAAGCGGTGGGAGTGGGCGAAGCCGGGCGGCGTCCAGGTGACCCGGTTGGCCGGGGCCACCCAGGTCCCGCGTGCGGTCGTGGTGGCCAGGGCGCCGGCGGCCGCGTACACCAGCTGACCCTGGGGGTGGGAGTGGGGGTCGACGTGGTAGCCATGCGGAAGCCAGCCTCCCCCATCAGGTGTCATGGCCCGGGGCTTCGAGGGCGGCGGGGAAGGCTGGCGGGTTTCCGGCATCGGCCGTCAGTCTACCGGCGGTACGGCCCCTGCGGCGGGCCCAGGGATCCCGTCCGCACCGCGTCAGACCCGCGGCCCGGCCACCTCGGGCGCCGCCTGCTGCCGCGCGGGGACGGCGGTCTCGGCGGCGGGCGCGGTGCGGCGTGTGGTGGCCAGGGTGAGGACGACGATGGCCACGCCGCAGGCGGTGACGATCCAGTACCCCGGGAGCACCGCCTGTGTGAACGGCGTACCGGAGCGGTGCAGGCCGGCGGTGAGTACCGCGCCGAGCACGGCGACCCCCAGCGCCTGCCCGAACTGGCGGCTGGTGGAGACGATCGCCGCGGCCACGCCCGCCTGTTCCTTCGGCATGCCGGACATGGCCGCGTTGGTGACAGGCGTGTTGGCCAGCCCGACGCCGATACCGATCAGGACGTACGCGGTGAAGAGCAGCGCATCGGTCCTGAGGGCGCCTCCGGTGGCGAGCAAGGCACCGCCCGCGGTGGTGGCGGCGCCGGCCAGAAGCAGCGGCAGCCGGGGGCCTCGGGTGGCGGTCAGCCGTCCGGAGAGCGGCGAGGTGACGATGTTCATGACGGCCATGGGCAGCAGGTACAGGCCCGCGGCCAGGGCCGACAGGCCGCGGACGTTCTGCAGGTAGAGCGTGTTGAGGAAGAGGAACCCGCCGAGTACGAAGAACGAGCAGACCGCCATGACACTGGCTCCGCTGAACCCGGCGCTGCGGAAGACCCTCAGGTCCACCAGCGGTTCGGTGCGCCGGCGCTCGTAGAGGACGAGTGCGAGGAGCGCGGCCGGCGCGGCCAGGGCGCAGGCGAGGGTGCGTGGCGTGGTCCATCCGGTGCCGGGCCCCTCGATGATCGCGTACGTCAGGCAGCCCAGCAGCACGATGACCAGGATTTGCCCGACGGGGTCCACCCGGCGCGGCCGGGGCGCACGGGACTCCGGTACGAAGCGTGCGGCGCAGGCGAACGCGGCCAGCCCGATCGGCAGATTGAGCCAGAAGATCGACCGCCAGCCCAGGCCTTGGACGAGCACCCCGCCCACCATCGGGCCGACCGCCATCGCCACCCCCATCACAGCGCCCCAGACGCCGATCGCCCGGGCGCGTTCGCGGGGTTCGGCGAAGGTGTTGGTGATGATGGACATGGCCACCGGGTTGAGCATCGAGGCGCCGACGGCCTGGACGATGCGGAAGGCGATGAGCCAGCCCAGGCCGGGGGCCAGTCCGCACAGGAGCGAGCCGAGGGTGAACAGGGCCAGACCGGTCTGGAAGACGCGGCGGCGGCCGAGCCGGTCCCCGGCGGAGCCGGCGAGCATCAGCAGCGCGGCCAGCACGATCAGGTAGGCGTCGGTGGTCCACTGCAGTCCGGAGAGCGGACTGTGCAGGTCGCGCTGCATCGCCGGCAGCGCCACGTTGAGCACCGTGTTGTTGAGGTTGCCGAGGAACACGCTCGTGCAACAGACCGCCAGGACGAGATTGCGTTCCCGACGGGTGAGTTCGGCCTGAGTGGACACAGCCGGGCCCACCGTCCTTTCTTCGTGGGCCTCCGCGCCGCCCCTGTCACGTTCCCTGCCCGCCGCGCGCAGATCGCTGCGGTGGGTCCAGCGTGCCCCGGGAGCCCGTCCGCAGGGAGGCCCTGCCAAGGGGGCCCTGGCAGGGCCCCCCTCGGCCGACCCGGTGAATGCATACTGCATCTGTGAGCAACATGCCGGTGGGGAACAGAACGGAGCTGGGCGACTTCCTGCGCAGCCGAAGGGGCCGCGTCGCACCGCAGGAGGCGGGTCTGCCGCCGTCGGCGGGGCGCCGGCGTACGGCCGGGCTGCGGCGCGAGGAGGTCGCGATCCTGGCCGGCGTCAGCATCGAGTACTACCGGCGCCTGGAGCAGGGCAAGCAGCAGCGGCCGAGTCCTGCCGTGCTGGAGGCCATCGGACAGGTGCTCAAGCTGACCGACGACGAGCGCCGCCACCTCGCGGAGCTGAGCCGCGGCCGGGCCTCGGCACCGGCCGCCGGCGCGCGGACGGGCCGGACCTCGCGCGCGGTCCGGGAGGAGGTCCGCCGCATGCTCGACATCGCGCACCCGTACCCGGCCTGTGTGCTGAGCCGGTCCAGCGACCTGCTGGCCGCCAACCGGGGCGCGCTGCGCCTCTTCCCCGGCATCGAGGACTGGCCCGAGCACGAGCGCAACACCGCGCGCTACGCCTTCGTCCACCCCTTCGCCCGTGAGCTGTACGCCGACTGGGAGGACGTGGCCCACGGCGTGGTCGCCCACCTGCGCGCCGCCGTGGTGGTGTACCCGGGCGCGCCGGACATCTGCAGGCTCGTCGACGAACTCTCCGCCCGCAGTGCCGAGTTCGCTTCCCTGTGGCAGCGCTACGAGGTCCGGGCACGCACCAACGGGCGCAAGGTGTACCACCTTCCTGAGGCGGGCCGGCTGACGCTGACGTACGAGGCTTTCGACGTGGCCCGCAGCGAAGGCCAGCGACTGGTGGTCTACCAGGCGCCGCCGGGGACACCGGACCACGAGGCGCTGCTGCGCCTGTCGGCCTGAGCGCCCGGCCGGAAGCCGGCGAACGGTAACCGGCAACTGGGACGGCAGATGCCGGCCGGGTCAGAACCGGTCCGCCCCGCCCCGCCCCGCCTCAGCCGATCCCGGATACCTGAACCGCAAATTGCCGGACCTTAATTCCCTCTCGCAATTCACGATGCCGCGCCACTAACGCCACTCTCTTCCCCTCACGCGAGTTGCGCGAATACCCCCGAAAACACCCCGGGCAATCGGCACATCCCCCTTGGGGCACTTCGCCATACCCGCCCGGACTCACCCTGTACACACCCTCCACCAACGCCCTGACCTGCCGAAATAACGCTTGAACAGGAAACTATATTTTTTCTCCAATACCCTTACCCGACCGTCGGTTGACGAAGATTTAACTATGCCGTTTGTCACGCGAGCGCCCTTCCGGCGGCTGTGTTAGCGTCAGGGCCATGCCGAATTTAATTCCTGAATCTGCCGAGCGCTTCAGCAAGTTCGCGGAATTCTACGACCGCGTCCGCCCCAAACCCCCCGAGGAACTCACCGACCTGCTGCGCCAATGGTCGGGGGTCGCCGACCCGGCCGTGGTCGACATCGGGTGCGGCACCGGACTGTCCGCCACGATCTGGCCCAAGGTGACCGGCGTGGAGCCCTCCCCCGAGATGCGGGCCGTCGCCGCCCGGCGTGGCATCCACGTGGTGGACGGTACGGCCGAGGAGACCGGGCTGCCGGACGGCTGCGCGGACATCGTGACGGTGAGCCACGCCCTGCACTGGTTCGACGCCGCCCTGGCCTTTCCGGAGATCGCCCGCATCATGCGGCCGGGCGCGGTACTGGCCGCCTTCGACTTCGACTGGCCGCCCGCCGTCGACCCCGAAGTCGACGCCGCTTACCGGGACTTCGAGGTCGCGCACACGGCCCTGGAGGCCGAGCGCGGGCTGCGCCCCAGCTTCGCCCCCAAGAGCGAGCACGTGGCGCGCCTGCGCGAAAGCGGCCTGTTCCGGCACGTCAACGAGGTGTGCCTGCACATGAAGGAGACCGACGGCGCCGCCCGATTCGTCGACTTCGCGGCGAGTCAGGGCGGGGTGATCGCGCTGCTCGAACAGGGCGTCGGCGAGGACGCGCTCGGCCTCACCCGGCTGCGGGAGGTGGCGGAGCGCCGGATGGCCGGCGGGCGGACGTGGTGGTGGACCTGCCGGGTCCGCCTCGCCGTGCGCTGACCGGTCCCACCACACCAGTTCTACGGGGGAGGAAACAACGTGGGACGCCTCGTCCTGCCCGAATGCCAGGGTTACCCGCGGCTGGCCGAACTCGTCCGCCGCTGCCCCGGTGGCGACGCGATCGAAGTCTTCACCGATCCGTACGCCACACCGTCCCGGCTCGCCGAGCGCATCCGCGGCGCCCGTACCGTGCTGCACTTCTTCCACGGACGGCCGCTGGACACCGGCGTCCTGCTGGCAGAACGGCCGCGGGAGGTCGTGGTGGCGGGCCCGGCCGGCCGGGCGGTCGACACCGACGCCGCCCGGTCCGCCGGCATCGCGGTCCACGACACTCCGGGGCTGGCCGCCGACTCGGTGGCCGAGTTCACGCTGACCCTGTTGCTGATGCTGGCCCACCGGGTGCCGACGGCCGTCGGCACCGCTCCGGGCTGGCAGCCGGCCGCGGGCCGTGAACTGTCCGGGGCGCTGCTGGGGATCGTCGGATGGGGACGGGTCGGTTCCCGGGTGGCCCGCCTGGCGCAGGGCATCGGGATGCGGGTCGCGGCCTGGTCGCCGTCCCTTGACGAGCGTGCGGCCCGGGCGGCCGGAGTCACCCGCATGCCTCTCGACGCCCTGCTGGGCACGGTGGACGCGGTGAGTGTCCACCTGCGGGCCACACCAGGGAACCAGGAGATCATCGACGCGCGCCGGCTCGCCCTGCTCGGTCCCCGGACCCTGCTGGTCAACACCGCCCGCGCCGCGCTGGTCGACATGACCGAGCTGCGCCGGCGGCTGGCCGCCGGGCTGCTGGGCGGGGTGGCGCTGGACGTCTTCGACATCGAACCGCTGCCCGCCGACGACCTCCTGCGCCGGCACCCGAACTCGCTGGCGACCCCGCACATGGCGTGGATGACCGATGACGCCGTCGGCCGCTTCCTGGCCGCCGCCGTCGCCTTCGCCGTGTCGGGGGACACCGGCCCCGGCCTGGTCCGGCGGGTCGTCTGACATCGCCCCGGGTCGGGGGGGGTGTCACCAGCGGGGGGAGGAGAGGGGGGGGTCCCCCACGACATCGCCCCACCAGTCCCCCCACCCACAACCTCCCCCCCCACCACCAATCCTCT
>NZ_JBVIBD010000016.1:127300-164375 GCF_055573595.1 Streptomyces sp. NPDC030165
ATGCTGCCCCCCCCCCCCCCCCCCTTTCCCCCCCCCCCCCCCCCCCCCCCCCCCCCCCCCCCCCCCCCCCCCCCCCCCCCCCCCCCCGGCCGGCGCGTGCCCCGCCGCGCCGTCACCGCACGGCTCCCCGACCGTACGCCCGTCCCTGCAACCGCACGTCCGTCACTGGAATCGCACGTCCGTCACTGCGCTGCGGCCAACGGCCGACCGGCCGGCCGCACCGGAGGAAATGGGGGTTTTCCGGATGCTCCTTCCCACCACTTCGACCGCGTCACCGCGGAACGCCCGCACCGAGGACTTCACCACCCGTACCCTGAGCGCCCTGCGCCGGCAGCGGGAGCTGTGCCACGACCCCGCGCCGACGAGCGGCCTGGTCCTCCAGGACCTTCTCGACCAGGCCCGCAGCACCTCGTTCGGGCGTGAGCACGGCCTGGGTTCCGTCGCCACGCTCGCCGGGTGGAAGAGCGCCCTGCCGATCCGCGCCTACGAGCAGTTCCGCCCGTACGTGGAACGGCAGTTGGCGGGCGAGGCGCAGGTTCTCACGCGCAGCGCGCCGTACGCCTTCCTGAAGACGTCGGGTTCCAGCGGGCACCCCAAGTACGTCCCCACCACCCGGCACTGGCGGGAGCGGTACCGGGGCCGGGGCCTGTACGCCCAGTGGGGCCTGTACTTCGAGCAGATCGGCGCCGGGCACCTGACGGCCGAGCACATCCTCGACCTCTCCTGGGAACGCACCCCCGCCACCCGGAGCCTGCACGGTTTCCCCGTCTACAGCATCTCCCGCCGGCCGGCCGCGGTCGGCCCGGAGGACTGGGTGCCGCCGTGGTACGACGCGCCCTGGCTGCGCGGGGACGACGAGGAGGAGTACGCCGACAGCCTCTACCGCAAACTGCGGCTGCTCGCCGGGGCCGACATCCGGCTGGCCGTCACCCTCAACCCGTCGAAGATCGTGGGCCTCGCCGAGCAGCTCGCGCTGCGCGGGCCCGAGCTGGTCGAGGAGGTGGCCCGTGGCACCGTCTGCGGGCGTCCGGTGAACGGCGTCGCCGCCGATCCCGGCCTTGCCCGGCATCTGGACCGGACGCTCGCGCGCCGCTCCGGAGGGCTGCGCCTGACCGACCTGTGGCCCCGCCTGTCCGTCGTCGTCTGCTGGAACTCCGCCTCCGCCGGCCTCTACCGCGACTGGCTGGACGACGTCACGCCCGGCATCCGCAAACTCCCGTTCAGCACGACCGGCACCGAGGGCATCGTCACCATCCCCGTCGACGACCACCCCTCGGCCGGTCCGCTCGCCGCCGACCAGGGCGTCTTCGAGTTCGTACCGTGCCGCGAGGACGACGACGGCGGGCCGCTGGACCCCGCCGCCGAGACCCTGGACCCGCACGAGCTGGAGACCGGACACTCCTACCGGCTCGTCATGAGCCAGGCCAACGGGCTCTACCGCTACGACGTCGGGGACGTCTACACCGTGCTCGGCCGCGTCGGCGCCCTGCCGCGCCTGGAGTTCGCCGGGCGCGCCGGCTTCGGCAGTTCCTTCACCGGCGAGAAGCTCACCGAGACCCATGTGTACGAGGCCGTACGGACCGCCTGCGCCGGCACCCTGGGGGCCCTTCCCCTGTTCACCTGCGTTCCCTCCTGGGGTACCCCGCCCGGTTATGTCCTGGCCATGGAGTGCGACCCGCAGCTGAGCGCCGCCGAACGCGAGGCCTTCACCGCCGCTGCCGAGACCGCGCTCCAGAGCTGCAACCCGGAGTACGCCGAGAAGCGGCGCAGCGGCCGGCTGCGCCCGCTGCGGCTGCTCCCGCTGGCCCCGAAGAGCTTCCTCGCCATCGCGGAGGCGCAGCGCCGCCAGGGCGCGGCGGCCATGCAGATCAAGCACCACTGGATCCAGCGGGACGACACTCTGCTGACCGTGATCGACGACCTGGGCCTGCCGCTGTACGCCTGACGCCCCCACTCCCCCGACGCGGAAAGCGGAACGATGACATCCACCGTGATCAGCGAAGCACACCCGGCCGTGGCGCACCACGTCGAGACGGTCACCGCGGCGGACGGCACCCCGCTCGCCCTGCACCATTGGACACCCGAGGCCCCCAAGGCGGCCGTCTTCTACGTGCACGGCCTGCAGAGCCACGCCGGCTGGCTCTTCGAGACCGGACCCGAACTGGCCCGCCGGCAGATCGCCGTGTACGCCCCGGACCGGCGCGGCTCCGGAGCCAGCGGCGGCCTCCGCGGCCATCTCCCCTCGGCCGGCGCCGTGCTGGACGATTACGCCACCCTCTTCCGGACCGTCCGGGCCCGGCTCGCCGGCGACATCCCGGTGACCACCGTCGGCCAGAGCTTCGGCGGCAGCCTGCTGGCCGCCCTGCTCAGCACCGGCCGCGTCGCCCCGGACGGCGTGGTGTTCTGCGCTCCAGCCCTCGGCCAGCAGCAGGCCCGTCACGGACGGGACGGAGTAGGGCGTCTTCGCGCGCTGCACGGCCACCACCACTCCCCGATCGCCCTGAAGGACGAGGACTACACCGGCGAGCAGCGCTACCTCGCCTTCATGGCGAACGACCACGCCATGCTCCGCCAGGTCACGGACGGCTTCCGGGCCGTCATGGCCGAGCTGGAACTCCTGTACACCGAGGGCGCCCCCTGGGACCTCGGCAGACCGCCGGCTCCGGTGCACTTCGCACGGCCCGCGCGGGACTCCGTGATCGACCTGGACACCGCACGGTCGGTTCTCCGTGGGGCCTGTCCGCACGCCGTGGACGCCCACTTCGACGCCGACCGCCACTACCTCGAATTCTCCCCCGTACGCACCCGGTTCTGGACCTGGCTCGCCGCTGTCGCAGCAGGCACGGAGTCCCGGTCCGCCACGGACATCGCGGTCCCTGCGCAGCCCGGCGCGGCGTTCGCCGCCCGCCCGGGAGGCCCGCGGTGAACCGTACGCTCGACCTCGTCGGCATCCGGACGGCACAGGTCCCCCTGAAGCGGCCCTTCGCCCACGCCCGGCACGCCCATGCCCGTACCCAGTCGGTCCTGCTCACCCTGCGGCTGGACGGGACCACAGGCTGGGGCGAAGGCGCTCCCCGCCCGTACGTGACCGGCGAGACGGCCGACAGCGCGGTCCAGGCCCTGCGCGGCCTCGACCTGCCCGTACTCGGCCCGCTCCTGGCGGCGGAGGGCTTCAGCCGCGCGGTGGCCGTGCTGGCCTCCCTCGACCTCCCCCGACTGCTGGGCGGTCTGCGGCCGATGCCGGCCGCCGCCGCGGCGCTGGAGACCGCGCTCCTCGACGCGCTCTGCCGGCGCTACGACCGGCCGATGTCCGCCGTCCTGGACGTCTGCCCCTGGGCGGCGGACGTGCTCACGGCCACCGGCCGCCCCCGTACGGTGAGTGAGGTGGTGGACCTCAGCCGCTCCCCCGCCGAGCAGTTGGCGGCACTGCCGCCCGACGTACGCGCCCGCCTCACCCACGTGAAGCTCAAAGCGCTGCGCAGTCCGGAGGAGACCGCCGAGCTGGCGGTCCAGGCACGCGGTCTGCTCGGCTCCTCGGTGCAGGTGTCCGTGGACGCCAACGGCGGCTGGGCGCCGGACGCCGCCGAGCGGGGCGCCCGGTTGCTGCGCGAGCGTGCCGGAGTCGACTGGATCGAAGAGCCCACCACGCCGCGGAACTGGACCGTCCTGCGCCGCATCCAGGACGGCGGGATGCCGGTGATGCTCGACGAGTCGGCGGTGGACACCACGGACGTGGAATGGGCGGCCGCCACCGGCGCCGCCTCGCTCGTCAACCTCCGCATCTCCAAGTGCGGAGGTCTGCTGCCCTCCCTGCGGACGGCCGTACGCGCCCGCGCACTCGGCCTGCGCGTGCAACTGGGCGTGCAGGTCGGCGAGATCGGCCCCCTGTGGTCGGTCGGCCGCACCCTGGCGGCGCGACTGGCCGACGTCGTGGCGGTCGAATGCGGCCGCCAGGACGAGTGGTTCCCCGCCCCGCTCACCGTTCCGCCCTACACGGTCGACCGCGAGCAGCACAGCGCTCCCCCGCCACCGGGCCCCGGCCACGGTCTGCGCCCCTCCGACGCCCTGCTCCCCCACCTGACCGACCACCCGGCCGACGACCCCGCCGACTCGGCGCCGGAGGCCGTATGACCGGACCGGGGCCGGGCCGGACACGGCAGGCGGGCAGCCAGGCAGACAGCGTCACGACAAGGCACTGAAGGAGTTCCATGCATCTCGCACGACTCATGACGGCGCACGGGCCGAGGTACGCAGTGGTGGACCGCGAGCGGAACACGGTCAGGCCCCTGGAGGGTGCGACGGGCGTGGCGGAATTGACGCGCCTGACGGAAGCGCCCCTGAAGCTCGCCGACGAGAGCCTGCCCCTGACCGAAGCCAGGCTCATGGCACCGGTGGTCCCCGGCAAGATCGTCGTCATCGGCCGCAACTACGCCGGCCGGCCGGACGCCCCCGGAGACCTGCTGATCCACCTCAAGCCCGCCACCGCGGTCGTCGGGCCGGACGAGCCGATCGTGCTCCCCGCACTCGCCCACGACGTACGGTACGAAGGCGAGCTGGCCGTCGTCATCGGCCGAACCTGCCGCTCGGTGTCTCCCGAGGACGCCGCAGCCCACGTACTCGGCTACACCTGCGCCAACGATGTGACCGCCTGGGACATCGGATCCGTCGGCGGGCAGTGGACGAAGGCCAAGGGCATGGACACGTTCTGCCCGCTCGGCCCTTGGATCAGCACGGACGTCGACCCGGCGGCCGCCGGCATCACCACCCGCGTCAACGGCGAGGTACGCCAGAAGGGCAGCACCGCTCATCTGACGCGCAGCACCGCCACGCTGGTGTCCGAGGTGAGCCGGCTGATGACCCTGCTCCCCGGCGACATCCTCCTGACCGGCACCCCCGAAGGCAGCGCGGCCCTGGAGGACGGAGACGGCGTCACCGTCGACATCGACGGTATCGGCACCCTCCGCAACCCTGTCACCGCTTCGGCCTGAGGCGGCGGCTCTGTTCAGGCGTCCCGGTAGTGATCGTGGACCTCGGGAAGTGGCCGGAAGCCGGCTGACATGTAGGTGGCGACGGCGCCGGCATGGGAGCTCGGGGTGCAGACCACCGCGTTCGAGGAGCCGAGTTTCCGGAGTGCGGCCGCCGCGGCGACGGTGATCGCCCTGCCGTAGCCGCGGCCGCGGTGGTCCGGGTGCACGCCCATCGGTTCGAGCAACCCGGGCTTTCCCGGGCCGGCCGACCACACCGTCACCGCCGCCACCGCGTCGCCCCGGTCGTCGTACGCGACCAGGCACCGGGCGTCGGCGTACGGCGATCCGGCCGCCATTGCCTGCCAGCGCTCGTCCGTGAACGTCGAACTGTCGAACGCTGCCCGTTGAAGGGCGCTTCGCACGTGGGCCTGCTGCGGACCGATCACCTCGGTCCGCACGCCCGGGTCCTTCACCGGCTCCGTGAGATCGCGGCGCAGCTGCGTCCACGGCTCGTCGGCGCTCCAGCCTTCCTCGCACAGCAGCTCGTGGACCCGAGCGCCCATCGGTGTCTCGACGTTCACCCTCCCCTCGGGCAGGACGCCGCGCTCCGGCGCGGCCACGTCCTCGGTCAGCCGCTGCGCCAGCTCCTCGTCCCGCTGTCTGTCCGGCGCGATCGCCAGCCGCAACAGCCCGGGACCGTCCAGCAGCCCCACGGCGAGAATCCGCCCGTCCCGGCTCCAGGTCCGGACCGCCGCGGCCGTGGCCTCCGTACCGAACCGCCAGAACCAGCCCAGGTCCCCCGGATGCAGTTGCACCGGCGCCCCGTCGTCCTGCCACTCCCGCAGCACACCCACGGCCTCGCTCAGCGCGTCGGCTCCCGGCCTGCCCAACACCGTCATGCCCGCGATCACACACCACCGGGCCGGCCGTCCGCACCCGGATTTCTCCTCACCGAACGAGCCCTCAAGAAGCGCTTGGACAAGGGGCGCAGGCACCACAAGCAGTCCCGGGCCATCAAGGACACCCGCGCGTCGGCGAAGGCCGGCATGAGGGAGGACGACGCCACTCCTGACGTGCGGGAAGCAGGGCACGGCCCGGTCACCCGCTCGCCGGGCCGGCCAGGCTCGTCACCGCTGTCGCCCCGGACGGCCACCGTCTGCGCCGCCTCCTCAGGGCCGCGCCGGGCGGGCCCCACAGCCGTGAGCGCCCGCCCGTGCCCGGAATGCGGGTCAGAGTTCGCGCCGGAAGGTGACCCGGTCCAGCGACGGGCCGTCGTAGTCCGCGATCGGGGCGGAGGGGGTGAAGCCGAGGGCGCGGTGGAAGGCGATCGAGCGGTCGTTCTGTGGTGAGGTGATCGCCTTGACGACGGTCCGGCCCTTCGCGCGCGCCATGTCGAAGAACCGTTCGTACAGGAAGCGGCCCAGGCCGCTGCGCCGCCAGGCGGGGGCGACCCCGGTGAAGTGGATGTAGGCCTCCCGCGGGTTGGACGGGGACAGGAAGCCGATGACGAAGCCCGCCAGTTCGCCGTCGCGCTCGGCGATCAGGCTGGTGCCGTAGAAGTGGTTCACGAACACCCGGGTCAGGTCGCGGGAGGCGGCGCGGCCCCACCAGTCGTCGACCACGCCGACGACGGTGTCGAAGTCCTGCGGCACCGCCGCGCGCGTGGTGAAGGGCTCCAGGGTGCGGACCTCCGGCGCGCCGAGCTTGCGGCGAAAGACCACCCGGTCCTGGCCCGGTCCGTCGTAGTCGCCGTGCACCGGCAGGCCGTCCACCTCCCGGTCGCCCGCTTCCGGCTCGAAGCCCATGGCCTGGTGGAAGGCGATGGATCCGGTGTTGCGCGGTGAGGTGATGGCGCGTACCTCGGTACGTCCGGCCGCTGCCGCGCGTTCGAAGAAGGCGGTGTAGAGGCGGCGGGCCACCCCTTGCTTGCGCAGTTCCGGGTCCACGCCGACGAAGTGGATGTACGCCTCGTGCGCGTGGTCGGCGGAGTGGAAGCCCACCAGGAACGCGCGGATTCCCTTCGCGTCCTCCAGCACCAGGCTGGTGTCCGCGAAGTGCTGCAGGAACAGCCGGGGCAGCAGCAGTGAGAGCTCCCGCGATTGTTCCGGGGTGCGTGAGTCGCCCCACCACTGCTGGACGCACTCCACGAGCGTGGTGTGGTCGGCCGTACGGGCCCGGCGTACGTCGTGCATGTCCTGCCTTTCGGTTGAAGACGGTGCTGTCATGGCGGTCCGGGTCGGGGTCACTTCTGGGGCGGCTTGTCGCTGCCCTGGTCCGGGCCGCCGTCCGGGATCACCGGAAGCGTCACCTTCGAGGGGTGCGCCGCGTCGTGCAGCACGGTCTGCCGTGCGGTGCGCATGTCCGTGGACTCCCCCAGCCAGCTGCCGGTGTTGGGGTTCGGGTCGTACTGCGGGTAGTCGCTGGAGGACAGGTCGAGGCGGATCCGGTGGCCCTTCTTGAACAGGTTGCTGGTCGGCCACACCTTGAGGGTGTACGCGTACACCTTGCCGGGGACGATCGGCTTCGGGTCGGTCTGCGACTCCCGGTAACTGGAGCGGATGATGCCGCTGTTCAGGTTGACCGCGGTGCCGTCGGGGTGGACGTCGATCAGTTTGGCGGTCCAGTCGGTGTCCGGTGCGGAGGACTTGGCGTGGAGCGTGACCGTGATGGGGCCGGTGACCTCGGTGTCCTTGGCCAGCGGGGCGCCGGTGTAGACGGCGACGTCGGGACGTTGCTCGATCTGCTGCTGGTCGTAGGGGCCCTGGGTGCTGATGGCCGCCGTGCAGCAGGAGTGTCCGCCGATGCTGGGTACGGGGTTGCGCGGGTCGTACGTGTAGTGGTCGGCCGGGGTGCCCTTGGCGGGCGGGGCCGTGGAGAGCGTGCCGTCCTGGGTGTTGCCGGCCGCGTGGCCGGTGCTGGAGAGGTAGTAATCGGTCCAGCGGGTCTGCGGGAGCGGCCAGGAGGGCGCGGTGCGCCACTTGTCGGCGCCCATGACGAAGTAGTCCACGCCGTTCTCGCGGACGCCGTTGTCCTTGCCCTTGAGGTGGTGGTCCCACCAGGCGAGCATCATCTCGTTGACGGGGCTGTTGCCCGCCGGGCCGATCCGTTTGAGCATCGGGGCGGGGTTGCTGGCCGGGCGGCCCCAGCCGGTGTGGTCCCAGGGGCCGACGACGAGCCGCTGGTTGGCGCGGGCCTCGGGCGAGCCGCCGCGCTCGGCCATGCCCTGGTAGTTGCGTATCGAGCCGTCCAGGAAGGCGTCGTACCAGCCGGCGTAGTTGAGGACCGGGATGCCGATCTTGCCGTAGTTCTCCTTCGGTGCCCACCTGCGCCAGTAAGCGTCGTACGTCCGGTGTTCGATCCAGTCGAAGAAGTACGGGGCGACCTTCGGGTCACCGGGGTGGAAGGGCCGGAAGCGGTTGTACGGGGCGCTGCCCAGCCACTTCTGTACGTCCTGGTAGTCCCGGTTGACCTGGTCGTGGGTGGCCCGGTCGCCGCGGTTGGCCGCGGCGGACGGGACGATCTTGCGCATGGCCCACGGGATGACGAAGTTGAGCCGGAAGGCGCCGCCTTCGTAGGTCCAGCCGTCGTGGTAATCGTCGGAGGTCTTGTCCGGCACGATCGTCTTCAGGTGCGGTGGGCGCTCCTGGGCGGCCAGCCACTGGGTGGCGCCCACGTAGGAGGAGCCGTACATCCCCACCTTGCCGTTGGAGCCGGGCAGCCGGGCCGCCCATTCGACGCTGTCGTAGCCGTCCTTCGCCTCGTTGGCGAACTCGTAGAAGTCGCCGTCCGAGGCGTACTGGCCGCGGACGTCCTGGACCACGACGAGGTAGCAGTGCGAGGCGAACCACTGCGGGGTCTGGTAGCCGGCGGGCTGGACCTCGGCCTCCTTCTTGCCGTACTGCGTACGCATCAGGATGACCGGGACCTTCTCGTCGGTGCGCGGCCGGTGGACGTCCGCGCGCAGGACGGTGCCGTCCCGCATGCGCGCGCCGACGTCGGTGGTCGTACCGACCTTGCAGGGGCCCTTGCCGGTGCTGGGCGGCCAGGCGCCTTCCGCGGAGTCCGGAGCCGGTCCGGGTGTGGCTTGGAAAGCCAGCGCGCAGGCCCCGGTGAGCGCCAGGGCGGTCCAGCCGGCCTTCCGCGCCGTCCGGTTCACCGCCGCACCTCCCCTGCACCGCCCGCGTGCAGCGTGTCCGGGCCGATGTCCGCGATCGTCGTGCAGCCGGAGAGCCCCATCGTCAGGTCGAAATCCGCGAGCAGACCGCGTACGACGTGCTCCACGCCCGCGGCGCCGCCGAGGGCCAGCCCGTAGACGTACGGACGTCCCAGCAGCACCGCCCGCGCGCCCAGGGCCAGTGCTTTGAACACGTCGGCGCCACCGCGGATGCCGGAGTCGAAGAGCACCTCCGTTTCGGCGCCGACCTCGGCCACGACGTCGACCAGCGCGTCCAGCGCGGCCACCGCCCCGTCCACCTGCCGGCCGCCGTGATTGGACACCACGATGCCGTCCATTCCGGCCCGCACCGCCCGGCGTGCGTCGTCGGGGTGCACGATGCCCTTCAGGACGATCGGCCCGTCCCAGTGCTCCCGCAGGAAGCCCAGCTCGTCCCAGGTGTGCGCCTTGCCGCTGAAGATCGGCAGCCACTGCATGGCGGCGCCTTGCGGGTCCTCTTCCACCGGCCGTACCAGCCGGGAGCGGAAGACGGGGTCGGAGAGCGGGATCGCCACGCCGTTGCCGCGCAGGAACGGCAGGTAGGCCTGGTCGAGGTCGTGCGGCCGCCAGGCGAGCTGCCAGGTGTCCAGCGTGACGACCAGGGTCGTGTAGCCGGTCGCGCGGGCCCGCTTGAGGATGCTGGCGGTCACCTCGTCGTCGTGCGGCCAGTACAGCTGGAACCAGCGCTGCCCGTCGGCGCCGTTGGCCTCCGCGACCTCCTCGATCGTGTGCGAGGCGGCGGTGCTCAGCACCATCGGTACGCCGGTGGCGGCGGCCGCGCGGGCGGTGGCCAGTTCGCCGTCCGGGTGGACCAGGGACTGCACACCGATCGGAGCGAGGACAACGGGAGCGGCCAGTTCGCTGCCGAGTACGGTGGTGCGCTGGTCGCGTGCGGTGGCGTCGCGCAGCATACGCGGGACGATGCGGTGCCGGTCGAAGGCGGCGCGGTTGGCGCGTGCGGTGGCGCCGCTGCCGGCCGCGCCGGCGACGTACCAGTACGGCTGGGGGCCGAGGCGCTCGCGGGCCACGTCCTCCAGAGCGCCGAAGTCGGTGGTGAACGGCGGGGTCTCGTCCCGGAGCCCGCGCAGGTAGATCTGGAACTGGTAGTCCGCGTAGCCGCGTTCGGGCGCTGTCATGTGCTGGTGTGCTCCTTCTTCCGTTCTTCCGGTTCGGCTGCCGCCCCTGGAGGCGTGTTCCGGCCCAGTCCGAGCAGGAGCAGGGCCAGCTGGGCGCCGGCCGGTCCCAGCGCCTCCTGGTAGCCGCGCAGTACGGCGTTCTCCCAGGCCAGGTCGGTACGCGGGTGTCCCACGGCGCGGCGCGCGTCCTGCAGGCTGCGGTCCTCGGCGGTGCGCAGGCGGATGAGCCGGGCGATGTCGCGGTCCAGCTCGTGGACACGGGCCCGGTGGCGGGCCGGGCCGTCGAGGTCGTCCAGGCCGCCGTTCACCGCGTCGGTCCGCTCGTTCACAGCCGGTCCGGCTGCCGCAGGAGGTCCCGGTACGCGGTGGCCACCCGTGCCACCAACGCGGCGGACACCTGGTCCGGCCGGTGTCCGAAAATCACCTCGGCGCCGCCCGCGCCGTCCGGCCACACTTCCACCTCCAGCTCGTGCACCGCCCGCGGCTCCGGTTCCCGTACGGGCTCGGCTGCGCAGCCCGCCAGGTCCAGTCGCCGCGGCGGGCTCTCCTGGAGCGCGAACATCGTCTGGAAGAGCGGATGCCGGGACCGGGCCCGCGCCGGGTCGGCGGCCAGCCGTACCACCTCCTCGAACGGCACGTCCTGTGCGGCCAGGCTGGCGTGGATGCCCTCCAGGTGGCGGGGCAGCGCGTCGGCCGTTCCGTCCCCGGCCGGGCGCATCCGGAAGCAGACCACGTCGATCAGGCAGCCGATCGCGTCGGCGGTGTCCGGGTGGTACCGCTTGGCGACGGGGGCGCCCACCGCCAGGTCGTGCTGTCCGGTCGCGGCTCCGAGGGCTTCGGCGTACGTCGCCAGCAGGACCGCGAAACGGGTGCTGCCGTGGCGCCGGGCCCGCTCTTCCACGGCCGCGTACTCGGCGGCGGAGAGGGCGAAGCGGGACGGCGAGGCCGTGGGAGCGTCCGGGGGCGTCTCGGGGGCGGGCAGGGTCAGCGGTGGCACGCCGGCCAGTTCGGTGCGCCAGTACGCGCGCTGCTCGTCGCCTGTGTCCCCGTCGGCCTGCGCGCGGTGGCCCGCCAGGACGGCCGCCAGCGGGGCGGGACGCGCGGCCCGGTGCGCCTCGCCGCGCAGCCGGGCCGCGTAGGCCGCCGACAGGTCCTCGGTCAGCGGCCGTTCGGAGCCGCCGTCGAAGGCGATGTGGTGCACCACGATGCCCAGCAGCCAGTGGGCGCCGGTTCCCCATGGCGCCATGACACAGCGCCAGTTGGCCCCGGAGCCGATGTCCAGTGGCCGGAGGAGCGCGGCGTGTACGGAAGTGAGGGCGGCCGTCTCGTCCGCGGCCCGGTCCAGGATCCGTACGTCCACGGGTGCGGCCGGCCCGTCCAGGACCGCCACCGGGCGGCGGTCGAAGACGTACCGGGCGTGCAGCGACTGGTGCCGCCGGTGCACGTCGTCCGCCGCGGCCCGGAACGCCTCCGGGTCGAAGTCGCCGGTCAGCCGCCACAGCAGGACGCAGTGCGCGGCGGTGCCGGCCGGGTCGAGCTGCTGCTCGTACAGGAAGCCGGTCTGGACGGGGAGCAGCGGCAGTGGGCCTGCTCGCGTCGGTTCCCCGGGCCCTGAAGGGACTTCCGTCCGCCGCTTCTCGATCCACTGCGTCAGGTCGCGTACGGTCGGGCCCGCGATCAGTACGGAGGCCGGTACGGGGACGCCGGTACGCCCGCCGATACGGACGCACAGCCGGGCGCCGTCCAGCGAGGTGCCGCCCAGCGCGAAGAGCGAGGCGTCGGCGGGGATGCTCTCCGGGTCCGTACGCAGTACCTCCGCGAAGGCCGCGGTCACCTGGCCCGCGACCGAGCCGTCCCCCGAGCCGGGGAGCGGCCGCGTCCCGCCCCGGGGCCTGGCCGCTTCCGTACGTGCCGTGACCAGGTCCAGCAGCGCGGCGGTGTCCAGCTTCCCGTTGTCGGTCAGCGGGAAGCCGGGCACGCAGGCCAGTGCCCGCGGTATCAGGTATTCCGGCAGCCGCTCGGCCAGTGCGCGGCGTACCGTCTCCTCGCGTACCGGTTCCGCGCCGTCCCGCACCGTGTACGCGGCGGCCAGCCCCACGCAGCTCCCGTCCTCCGTCAGCGGGACGACGGCGCACCGGAGCACCCCGGGCACCTGGGCCGCTGCGGCTTCCACCTCGCCCGGCTCGATGCGGTGCCCGCGTACCTTGACCTGGCGGTCGCCGCGGCCCGCGTAGTGCAGTGTGCCGTCGGCGGTGCGGTGGCCCAGGTCGCCGGTGCGGTAGACGCGGCGTACGGTCCCGTCGGCCGACGGGACCTCGACGAAGACACGTGCGGTCTGCTCCGGGTCCGCGAGGTAGCCGCGGGCCAGTCCGGCGCCCGCGACGCAGATTTCGCCGGTGGTGCCCGGCGGGACCGGCCGCAGTTCGTCGTCCAGGACGAAGACTTCGGTGCGTCCGACCGGGCGGCCCACCGGGATCTGCGTGCCGGGGGCCTGGTCGTCGGCGATGTCGGCGGCCGTGATCCGGTGGGTGGTGGCGAAGACGGTGGTCTCGACGGGGCCGTAACCGTTCACCAGGGTGGTGCGGGGGTGTGCCCGTACGAAGCGGCGGACGTGTGCGGGCGAGAGCCGCTCGCCGCCCACCATGAGCTGCCGCAGCCCGTGGAAGCAGTCCAGGTCCTCCTCCACGAACAGGTGGAACAGCGAGGCGGTGAGCCACAGCGTGTTCACGTCCGCCCGGTGTACGAGGTCGCGCAGCCCGTCCGCCGTCAGGTAGGGCTCGTCCACCAGGACGGCGGTGCCTCCGTTCAGCAGCGTTCCCCACAGTTCCAGGGAGGCGGCGTCCCAGGGCAGCGGGGCGGCCTGCGGCCAGACCGTGTCGGGGCCGAGGTCCGCGAAGCGGGACGCCGGTTCGGCCGTGAACAGCCGTACCGTTCCGGCGTGCGGGGAGAGTACGCCCTTGGGGCGTCCGGTGCTGCCGGAGGTGAAGAAGACGCAGCAGGTGTCCGTCTCCCGTACGGGTACAGGCGTCAGGGGCGGGGCGGTGGCGGCGGCCTCCTCGACGTCCGTGCCGGGCGCCCACACCGGGACGGGCAGCGCTTGCGGGTAGGCGGGGGAGGCGGCGGTCAGCGGGGCATCCGCCCGCCGCGTCAGTTCCGCGATCCGGGGCGCGGGCCAGCGGGGGTCCATGGCCGCGTAGGCGGCACCGAGTTTCAGGACCGCCAGGACGGTCGCCACATAGCGCGGGGAGCGCGGCATCAGGACGGGCACGATGTCTCCGGCGCGGACGCCTGCCGCGGCGAGTCCAGCCGCGTAGGCGTCCGAGGCGCGGTCCAGCGTCCGGTAGCTCACGGACCGGTCCCGGTGGAGCAGTGCGGTGGCGTCCGGGCGCTCCGCCGCCCGCTGCCGGAAGATCTCGTGCACCACCGTCATCGTCCACTCCCGGTGCTCAGCGGTTGCGGCCCGTCCTCGTCCAGGTACGGACCACCGGCCTGCGAGGTGTCCAGCTTCTCCGTCGGCGGGACCGCCTGTTCGGCCCCCTCCGGGCTGTGCGCCCGCCCGAGCCGCAGCCCCGCCCCGACGCATGCCACGCACCCTGTGCCCAGCACCACGGCCAGCAGCCACGGCTGCCCCCCGGTCAGCAGCCAGCCGCCCAGCAGCGGCCCTACGACCAGGCCTGCCGACATGGCCGCGGAGTAGGCGCCGTTGTACCTGCCGCGCACCTGGTCACCGGCCAGGGAGTTGACGAGGGTGGGCAGCGCCACGGCCAGCAGTGCCTCCCCGACGGCGAAGACCGCCAGCGCGACGATCACCAGCGCGGCCTGGGCCGCCGTACCGCTGCTCACGGTGGCCAGCAGGAGCAGCAGCCAGCTCACCGCCCAGCTCCCGGCGGTCCCGGCGAGCAGGACGGCGGGCCGGGCCCGGGAAATCCGGGTCACCGCCGCGAACTGGATCAGCACGATGCAGCAGGTGTTGGCCACGAATCCCCACGCCATGACCCGCGCGTCCATGCCGCGCACCGCGACCAGCCCGGGGATGCTGGACTCCAGCTGCCCGTACCCGACCACCATCAGCGCGACGGTGAAGGCCAGCACCTTGAGCAGCGCGCGGTCCCGGAGGACGACGGCGTAGCCGCGGGGTCCGGCGGCGGGCTCGGCGGCGTCCGGGTCCGGTCCTTCCGTCCGCCGTCCCACCGCGAGGACGAGGACGGCGCCGGCCGCCAGGAAGGACAGGCCGTCGCAGACGTACAGCAGTTGGAAGCGGCCCGGGTCGGCCGTGGAGGCGAAGATCCCGCCGAGCAGGCCGCCGAGCCCCACGCCCGCGTTGAGCCCGACGAACTGGAGGCCGAACGCCGTGGAACGGGCCTCCCCCGTCACGCTCCGGGCGATGGCGGTGTTCCACACGGAGACCATCGCCCCGTACGCCACTCCGTAGGCCAGCCCGGCGAGGATCGCGCCGCCCACCCCGGTGACCAGGGCGAAGGCGGCCGTGCCGAGGGCCGCGGTGGCCATCGCGGCGGCGGCCGTGCCGCGCAGGGAGCGGCCGTCGGCCAGCCGCCCGGCCAGCGGGCCGCCCAGCAGCGACGCCACCGCGATCACCGAGATGACGGCGGTGGCGGCGCCCACCGGCAGTCCGCGTACCCGGGTCAGGTAGAGGACCAGGAAGGGCTGCACCAGTCCGGTGCCCACCGAACTGACCAGGTTGGCGCCCATCACCGCCCGGGTGCGGGGCGGGAGGTGCCGCAGGGCGGCCACTGACTGGATCTTCACGGCCGGGCGGTCTCCTCGTGCCCGGCTCCGGCCGCCGTCACCGCGGCGCCGACGGCCCGCAGCGAGGCGTCCTCCAGCAGCGCGCCCAGCGCCACCGGAACGCCGAACTCCTCGCGCAGCCGCTGCACCAGGGCCATGGCCTGGAGGGACGTACCGCCCAGGGCGAAGAAGTCGTCCTCCGGGCCGAGGGGCGCCCCGGTGTCCAGGTCCAGGATCTCCCGCCAGATTCCGGCGGTCCTCTCCTCTGCCGTCGGCATGTGTTCATTCCTCCACGGGACGTAGTAGTACGGCGGCGACGTGCGCCGCGCTGGTGCCCATCAGTACGACGGGGGACGGCTCGCCGCCTCCGGCCGTACGGTCGGTGAGGTTGATCAGCGGGTCGCTGCCCAGACAGTGCGCGATGCGCGGGACGTTGTCCAGGTACAGCTGGCCGTCGGTGAACCCGGCCTCGCCCAGGAACATCCGCAGGGTGTCCCTGGCGAGGTTGCTGGGCAGCACGGCGCCGGTTCCCAGGTCGCGTGCCGACAGTCCGGTGGCCTGCCACAGGGCGGTGAACATCCTTTGGTACATCGCGAGTTGGGCGCGCAGCCGGCGGCCCGGCGGGACGGGTTCGAAGACCTCGTGGGCGATCCGGCGGGCTCCGCCGAGCACCTCCCAGCCGTGCCGCCGCCCCGAGACCACGGCCGCCGCGGCGCCGTCGCCGGCGACCGCCGTGCCGCCCAGTATCACGCGGCCGCGCGGCAGCACCGTACGCACCAGGTCCCCGGAGACCACCAGGACCGTGCCGGACGCGCCCGACCTCACCAGGGACGCCGCGAGATCGAGGGCGGCGGTGGCGGTGGAGCAGTCGGCCAGGCCCAGCGTCACCGGGTAGGCGCGGCGCAGGCCGAGACCGCTCAGCAGTTCCATGACGGCGTGCCGGTCCGGGCCGTCGGCGGGCAGCGACTCGGTGGCGAGCAGCACGGTGTCGACCTCCGCCGGGTCGGTCCCGGAGGCGTCCAGCGCACCGCGCGCGGCCGGGCCGAGGAGGCCGAGGATGCCGTCCTCGGCCTCGCGGTACTCGGCGAAGCCGGTGCGCGGATCCGGTGGCGCGGCCGCGTACTCGGGGAGTTCGGCGATCTTTCCGCGGATCGCGCCCAACTGCGCCGCGCAGCCGTTGACATAGGCCGCTGTCCCGGTGCTCACCCGGCCCCCTGCTCCGTACGGGCCGCCTCCGGCAGCGGGCGCGCGCCCAGCAGTACGGCCGCGAGGTGGGAGATGCCCGCGCCGAGGAGCACCAGCCGGTCCTCCGCGCCGTCCGCCTGCTCCTCCCCCGCGGCCTTGGCGTCCGCGAGCCGGTCCGCGAGGTTGATGAGCGGGTCGCTGCCCAGGCAGTGCCCGATCCGGCCGATGTTGCCGAGGGCGAGCCGGTCGCCGCCGTAACCGACGTCGGAGAGGTAGATCTCCAGCACGTTGCGCGCGAAGTTGCTGGGCAGGACGGCCCGTACCCCCTCGGGCCGTACGGGGTGACGCTCCGCGAGCCGGGCGAACAGTTCGCGGTGCGCGGCGACCCGCGCCGCCAGCTGCTGCCGCGCGGGCTCCCCCGGAGCGGGCTCCGGGGCGGCGTGGTGGGCCATGCCCAGGACGGGCAGCCCGGCCGCGGTGGCCGACACCAGGGCGGTGGCCGCCGCGTCGCTGGCGATGGCCGCGCCGCCCGCGACGACCCGTTCGCCGCCGGTGGCGTGGTCGGCCAGGTCCCCGGAGACGACCAGGACGTGGCGGGCGCTGCCGTCCCGGACCAGGGAGGCCGCGGTGCCCACGGCGGCCATGGCGGTGGCACAGTCCATCAGGCCGAGGGTGCTCGCGGTGGCCCGGGTCAGTCCGGTCTCCTGGAGGAGTTCGGCGACGTCCCGGTGGGCCGAGCGGTCGCGCGGCAGCGAGTCGGTGGCCAGCAGCACCAGGTCGACCTCGTCGCCCGGCACCCCGGCCTCGCCCAGGGTGCGCTGGGCGGCGGCGGCCATCAGCTCCACCACCTGCCCGTCCGACCACCGGTAGGTGTCGAACCCGGCGGCCGGGGCGGTCAGCCGCTCCGCGGTCTCCGGGTCCGCCAGCAGCTCCGGCAGTTCGGTGACGGGCTCGGCGTACTCGCCCAGTTCGTAGGCCGGGGCACACAGCCGTGCGGTGATCACCCCTGGCCTCCGTCCCCGCCGCCCGCCGCCGCGGCCAGCGCCGTGAACCGTTCGGCGAGGCGGCGCACGGTGGCCTCGTCGTACAGCTCGGCGTCGTACTCGAACCAGCCTTCGGTGCCCTCCGGGCCGGGGTAGACGGCCAGCGTCAGGTCGTAGCGGGCGGTGCCCTTGTCCAGGTCGGCGGTGGCGGCACGGGCGCCCTGGATCTCCCGGCCGCCCTCCCCGAGATTGTCGAAGACGAAGACGGCGTCCAGGAGGGGGTGGGTGCCCGGTACGCGGGGCGGCTGCGCCTCCGCCGCGACCAGTTCGCCCGGATAGGCGGCGTGCCGCAGACCGGCTCGGGTCGCCGTGCGCACGGCGCGGGTACGGGCGGCGTGCGAGCCGTCGCCGGGGTCACGCAGCCGTACCGGCAGCACGTTGAGCAGGTAGCCGACCACGTCGGCGGTGCCGGGCCGGTCCCGGCCCGCGGTGAACGTGCCGAGCAGGACGTCCGGACGGCCGCCGAACTCGGCCAGCGCGGCCCAGGCCACGGCCAGCCATCCGGTGTACGCGGTGGCGGCCTCGCGCTGCGCCGCCGCGGCGATCGCCTCGGTGACGGGACGGGACACCGTGAAGTCCACCCGGCCGCCCTTGCGCGAGGTGCCGTCGGCGGTGCGCGGCCGGTCGGTGGGCAGCGGCGGCGGCGCGTCGGCCACTTCACCGGCCCAGTACGCGGCCGCCTCCTGCCCCGCCGGGCTGCCGAGCCACTGCCGCAGGTCGTGGGCGTAGTCGCTGAAGGCGGGCGCGGCGGCGGGCCGGGCGTCGGCGGGACGGGCGAGTTCGTCCAGCAGCAGCTCGAAGGACCACGCGTCGAAGACCAGGTTGTGCACCACGACGAGCAGCCATGCCTCGTCAGGCACGGGCCCCTCGGCGACGGTGACGCGCAGCAGCGGTCCGGCCGCCAGGTCGAACGGCTCGGCGGCCAGCTCCCGGGCCAGCCGGTGTGCCTCGGCGGCATCGGCGCAGCGGGTCCGCGCCAGCCGGGGCGGCAGTTCCTCGTGCACCAGGGGCCGCAGGCCCGAGCCGCCCTCCTCGAAGGTGGTGCGCAGCGCCTCGTGCCGGGCCGCGAAGCCGCGTACGCGTTCGGCGAGCAGGCCGGGGTCCACGGGGCCGCCGGTGAGGCGTACGGCCTGGCAGACCACGTCCACCGGGCGGCCGGGCAGCCGCTGCTGGGCCAGCCAGAGCCGCCGCTGCCCCGGAGTCGGCCGCCGCCGGTCCGCGAGGGCTCGGGGGATCCGGCCGCGGAGGCGGGCGCGCTGGTCAGGGGTGAGGGCGGCGAGCCGGGTGACGAGGCCGGCGCGGGAGGGGGCGGCGGTCATGCGTAACGCCTCCGGAGTTCGTTGAGGTGGCTCAGGCTCTGTACGACGAGGTCCTCGTCGACGCCGAAGTCGATCAGGCAGGCGATCTCGCTGACGCCCATGCCCTGGAAGCGGTCGACGACCGCCGCGCAGGAGTCCGGGGTGCCGAGGAGCGCGCCCTTCTCGAAGTACTTGTCGAAGGCGAACTTGATCAGTTCGTCCTGGTCGTCGGCGGAGATGTCGCGGACGCCGGCACCGGGCGCGAGGTTCTTCTTCTGCGAGTCGATGACGGTGAAGAAGGAGCGCAGATAGTCGCTGAAGGGCGGCCGGACGGTCTCCCGTACCTCTTCCAGGTCGGTGCCGATGAAGGTGTGCAGCATCAGCGTGACCGTGGTGCTCTCGGGGTCGTGCCCGTACTCCTCAAGGGCCTTGTGGTAGACCGCGAGCTTCTCCTCCAGTTCCTCGTTCGTCATGTCGATCAGTGCGGTCAGCACGTTGCAGCCGAGCCGTCCGGCCGTCTCGAAGGTCTCCACGCTCTTGGTGCAGGTGAGCCAGATGGGGAGTTCGGGCTGGACGGGCTGCGGGTGCAGTTCCACCTCGACGTGGTTGCCCAGGCCGTCCTGGACGTAGACCGGCGCGCCCTCCCACAGCTCGCGGATGGTGCCGACCGCGTCGAAGGTGCGCTGCCTGCGGTCGGACCAGCCCTCCGGCCGGATGGCGAAGTCCAGCGGGCTGAAGCCGGTGGCCAGGGCGATGCCGGCGCGCCCCCGGGAGAGGTTGTCGACCACCGCCCACTCCTCGGCGACCCGGATGGGGCTGTGCAGCGGCAGGATGACGCTGCCGGCCCGGATCTGGAGGCGCTGGGTGTGCATCGCCAGGCCCGCGCCGAGCACGGAGGGGTTGGGGTAGAGGCCGCCGAAACGGTGGAAGTGCCGCTCCGGGGTCCAGATGGCGGTGAAGCCGTTCTCGTCCGCGTAGCGGGCCGCGTCGAGCACGAAGCGGTATTTGTTCTTCTCGTCCCCGGAGAAGAAGATCAGGCTGAAGTCCACGGTCAGCGCTCCTGTTCCTGCTGGTCCTGCTGGTCTCGGCCGTCCTGGCCGTCCTGCTGCGCCTCGGCCAGCAGGCGTTCGATGTCGTCGGGATCGAGCACGGCCAGCTGCGCCGCGAGCGCCTCGATGTCGTCCTCGGTGTCTCCGGCGGGTGCCTCGGCGATTCCCGTACCGGCTTCCGTACGGGCGTCCAGCCGTTCCTGTACGAGGGTGGCCAGCGCCCTGGGCGTCGGCTCGCCCAGCACCTCCGCCAGCGGCACCTCCGCCGAGAACTGGTCACGCAGGTCCGACAGGAGCCGCACGATCAGCAGGGAGTCACCGCCGAACTCGAAGATGTCCCCGTCCAGCGGCATCTCCTCGGCGCCGAGCGCGGTGCGCACCAGCCGCGCCACCTGCCCGACGAGGTCGTCCGCCGCCTCCTGCACCCCGGTGCCGGCCGCTGCCGCGGCGGTACCCGCCGTCGGCCGCGCGATCCGCTCGTCGCGCACCCACTGGTCCAGCCGGTGCTTGATGTCCCAGGTGGACACGGCGACGTGGGACACATCGCGCAGCGTCAGCAGACGGCGGATCGCCTCCAGCCCTTCTTCCGGCTGGATCGCCTTGTCGTCCATGCTGCGGCCGATCGCGGAGATCGCCCGTTTCTCGTCCTGGTGGTGCTGCCACACGTCCCAGGCCGCGCTGATCCACACCGTACGGCCCAGGCCGCGGTTGGCCCGCTCGGCGGCGGCGTCCATGAAGTGGTTGGCGGCGCCGTACCCGAGCAGCCGCAGCCCGCCGAGCACTCCGGCCAGCGAGGAGAGCAGCAGCACGAAGTCCACGTCGTGGCCGGTCAGGACCTTCTCCAGGGCGATCTGGCCGTGTGCCTTGGGCGCGAAGTGCCACTGGCACTGCTCGGCACCGGCCGCGGTGATCGCCCGGTCCCACTGCTCGCTCGGCAGTCCGGCCGCGTGCACGACGCCGTGCAACGCGCCGAAGCGCGCGCTCACTTCGTCCACCGCGGCACGCAGCGCGTCCTCGTCGGCCACGTCGGCGTGCACGAGGAACGGCTCGCCGCCCCCGTCCTCCAGGGCCCGCAGCCGCTTGATGCGCAGCACGGTCCCGTCGTCCTCGTCGTGGCTGTCCAGCCAGCCGTCCCACTCCGCGCGGCCGGGGAGCGGGTCGCGGGTGAGCAGCGCCAGGCGGACGCCGGGGCACTCGCGGCGCAGCCACTGCGCGATCGTGGCGCCGATTTCGCCGAGGCCGCCGGTGACGAGGTAGACGCCGTCCTCGCGCAGCCGGGAGACGGCCTTGGCGGTCCAGTCGGCGCGTACCGGCTCCAGGTCGGTGATCCAGCGCGTGCCGCCGCGCAGCGTGGTGGCCACCTCGGGGCGGCGCTGTCCGACGAGTTCGGCGGCGAGCGTGCGCAGCGAGTGCTCATCGGCGGGGGCCGGCAGGTCGAAGTGCCGGGCGCCGATGTTGCCGTGCTCCTGGCCGATCACCCGGGCGGCGACGGCGAGCGGGACCAGTTCGGCCGCCGGTTCCGGCTCGGCCGGGCTGACGGCGTAGGCGCCCGCGCTGATCAGGTCGAGTTGCAGCGGCTTGGTGACGCCGTGCTCGCTGACCGCCTTGACCAGGACGATCAGGCTGTACAGGCCGTGCCGCTGGGCGGTCTCGAAGCGTTCCTTGCCGCGTCCGGCGGGCAGCGGGGCGGTGGACCAGGCGTGCAGGATCCGGTCCGGCAGCCGCTCCTCGGCCAGCAGGTCGGCGACGAGGCGGGCGTGGTCCTCCTCGGAGTCCGGCCGCAGCGTCCAGGTGTCACCGTCCCGCCCGTACGCGGTGCCGGCCCGTACCGTGAGCACTTCTCCGGCGCAGGCGTGCGCGGCGATCCGGGCGGCGGTGCCCTGCGCGTCGGCGAAGAGCAGGACAGGGTCGGCGACCGGTTCGGCGGGCGCGTCGAGGGTGCCCACGGCAGGGCGCCACACCGGGGCGGAGAACCACTGGTCCAGGGGGAGTTTGCGTACCCCGCCGCCGGTGCCGCCGCCCGCGCCGGTCAGTGTCCCGGTGCCGGGCTCGACCCAGTAGCGGGTGCCTTCGAAGGGGTACGTGGGCAGTGGCACCCGGCCGCACCCGCGGCCCGCGTAGTAACCCTGCCAGTCCACCGGCAGACCGGCTGCCCACAGCCGGCCGAGCGCGGCGGTCACCGCGCTCAGGTCGGCACCGGCGTCGCGTCCGCGGGCCGCGGAGGTGAGGACCGGTACGCCGGTCTCCCGGTCCGGGTGCCGCCGGGTGAAGGTGGCCAGCGTCTGGCCCGGCCCGGCCTCCAGGAAGACCGGGGCCTCGCCGTCCAGCACCGTGGCCACGCTGTCCGCGAACCGTACGGTCTCGCGCAGGTGCCGCCCCCAGTACGCGGGGTCGGTGGCCTGCTCGTCGGTGATCCAGGTGCCGGTCCGGTTGGACAGGAACGGGGTCTCGGGGCGGCGCAGTTCCACGCCGCGCAGCAGTTCGGTGAGCGGGCCGACGGCCGGGTCCGTCATGGCCGAGTGGAAGGCGTGCGAGGTGACGACCTTGCGGTGTGCGACGCCGTCGGCGGTGAGCCGGGTGGTGAGCGCGCGGACCGCGTCCTTGGGCCCGGCCACGGTGCACACGGCGGGTTCGTTCACCGCGGCGAGCGCGACCTCGCCGCCCTCTTCCAGGTACGGAGCCAGTTCGTCGGGCGGCAGCATGACCGCGGCCATCACGCCGCCGGGCAGCCCGTCGACCAGACGGCCACGCTCGGCGATCACCCGCAGGGCGTCGGGGAGCCGGAAGACCCCGGCGAGGGTGGCGGCCACGTACTCGCCGACGCTGTGTCCGATGAGCGCGGCCGGGCGTACGCCCCAGGCCCTCCACTGCCGGGCCAGCGCGTACTCCACCGCGAACAGCGCGGGCTGGGTCAGCCGGGTGCGGTTCAGGTCGTACGGGGCGCCGGTGTACCCGCGCAACCGCGGGTAGAGGGCGTCCCGCAGGTCCAGGCCCAGATGCGGCTTCAGCAACTCGGCGCACTCGTCCAGCACCTCGCGGTACACGGGCAGGTGCGCGTACCAGCCCTGGCCCATGCCCGGATGCTGGGCGCCCTGGCCGGGGAGGAGGAGCACGACGGGGCGGTCGGCGGGCTGTCCGGAGTCCTGGTGGGTGAAGCGCGGGTCGCCGCTGCGCAGGGCGCGTACGGCCGTCGCCCGGTCCGGGACGGTCAGCACGGCGCGGTAGTTGAAGGTACGGCGGGCGGTGGCCAGGGTGTAGGCGGTGTCCTCCAGAGCGGGATCAGCGAGCGAGTCCTCCCCGGACGCCCCGGGCGCGTCGTCGCCCGGCGCCGTGGCCTCCAGGTGGTCCGCCAGTTCCTGGCGTGCGGTCTCCAGCGCGGCCGGGGACTTGGCGGAGACCGGCAGCAGTACGACAGGGGCGGCGGACCGCGCCGCCGGTCCGGGAGCCGGGGCTTCCTCCAGGACGACGTGCGCGGTGGTGCCGCCCATGCCGGTGGAGGTGACCGCACAGCGCAGCGGGCCGCCGTCCTCCGGCTGCCACGGCTCGGTCCGCGTCCCGATACGGAACCGGGTGCCCTCGACCTCGCACTGCGGGTTCCACGCGGTGAAGTGCGGGGTGGGCACCAGCGTGCGGTGCCTCAGCATCAGCACGCACTTGATGAGCGAGGTGATACCGGCCGCGGTGCTCAGGTGGCCGAGGTTGGCCTTCACCGAGCCGATGGTCAGCGGCGGCGCGCCGGCCACCTGGTAGGACTGCGCGGCGGCGGCCAGTTCGACGGGGTCGCCCATCTTCGTGCCGGTGCCGTGCGCCTCCAGGTAGCTGACGGTCGCCGGGTCCACGTCCGCCACGGCCAGCGCCTCGGCCAGCACGGCGGCCTGGCCGGTGACGCCCGGCGCGGTGTAGCCGACCCGGTCGGCGCCGTCGTTGCCGATGGCGGAGCCGCGCAGCACCGCCCAGACGGTGTCGCCTTCGGCGAGGGCGTCCGCCAGCCGCTTGAGCACCACCACGCCGACGCCGTTGCCGAAGACCGTGCCGTCCGCCGCCGCGTCGAAGGGCCGCACCGTGCCGGTCGCCGAGGCGATCCCGTCGGTCTCGTGGCGGTACCCGGCCTCCTGCGGGAAGCGCAGCGCCACCCCGCCGGCCAGCGCGACGTCGCACTCCTGCGCCAGCAGGCTCTGTGCCGCCTGGTGCACGGCGACCAGCGAGGTGGAGCAGGCGGTCTGCACGGAGATGCTGGGGCCGGTGAGGTTGAGGTGGTACGAGACCCTGGTGGCCAGGTAGTTGGAGTCGTTGCCCATCAGGGTGGCCAGGTCCTGGCGCAGCTTGGGCAGCGAGCCGCCGAAGCCCTGCTCCCCGGTCAGCACGTTGTTCAGCAGGTACGTGCTGTTCAGCGCGCCCGCGAAGACGCCGATGCGGCCCTCGTACTGCTCGGAGTCGTGGCCGCTGTGCTCCAGCGCCTTCCAGGACGACTGGAGGAAGACCCGCAGCTGCGGGTCCATCCGCTCGGCCTCGCGGGCGCTGAGGTAGAAGAAGGAGGCGTCGAAGAGGTCGGCGTCCTCGACCGTCGCGGCCCGGCGCACGTAGCGGTCGTCGGCCAGGCTCTTGGCGTCGACTCCCGCCGCGGCGAGTTCTTCCTCGTCCACGTCGCGGATCTGGTCGGTGCCCGCCAGCAGGTTGCGCCAGAAGGCGTGGTGGTCGCGGGCGCCCGGCAGCCGGCAGTCCAGGCCGACGACGGCGATCCGTCCGTCGAGGTCGGCGCCGTCCGCCGCGGCGGCGTCGGCGTAAGGACGGTCAGTCACTGGTTCCTCCTGGTTGCTGGGGATGCGGCGGACCGGCGGGACGGGTACGGGCCGTGGCCCGGCGGGCACCGCCGCGGGCGGCGGCGCGCCTGCGGGCGCCCCGTTCGGCGCCCGCCGTGGAGTCCTCCTGGCCGCTGCCGATGAGCCGCACCAGGCTCCGGATGGTCGGCGCCCGGTACAGGTCGGTCATCCGCAGGTGGGGCGCGACGGTGCGGGTGAGCCGTTCGTGGACGGCGGCCACCCGCAGGGACGTCCCGCCCAGGTCGAAGAAGTTGTCGTCCAGCGCCACCGTGCCGGTGCCGAGGACCTCGCGCCAGGCCTCGGCGACGGCCCGCTCCAGCGGCCCGGCCCCGGGCGGCCCGGCGGCCCGCCCGGCCGCCCGGGCTGCGAGGGGGTCGGGCAGCGCGGCCCGGTCGATCTTGTGGTTGGGGGTCAGCGGCAGCGCATCGAGCAGCACGTACGCGGTGGGCACCGCGTGGTCGGGCAGCACGCCGCGCAGCGCCGCCCGCAGTACGGCCGGTTCGGACCGCGCCCCGTCGGCCGCCACCAGGTACGCCGCCAGCTGCCGCTCGCCCAGCCGGTCGGTGAACGGCATCACCACCGCCTCGCGTACCTCGGGCAGTTCCTTCAGCGCGCTCTCCACCTCCCCGGTCTCCACCCGGATCCCGGAGATCTTCACCTGGAAGTCGCGGCGCCCGATCAGCAGCAGGGTGCCGTCCGCCAGCCGTCGGGCGAGGTCGCCGGTACGGTACGTCCGCCCGTCCGGGACCGCGCCGGGCGCCAGGTAGTCGCTCTGCACGACGAGTTCGCCCTCGCCCGGCCCCTCGACCGGGCGTCCGTGTCCGTCCTGGAGCCACACCTGCGTCCCGGCGACCGGGAAACCCAGCGGGAAGACGCCGGTCGGCGGCCGGTAGTCCCGGTCGGCGACCCGCAGCAGCGCGCAGGAGCACTCGGTCGAGCCGTACGCCCCGGCCACCCGGCAGTGCGGGGCGAAGGCCCGCCGGGCGGCGTCGAGGTCGGCCAGGTGCAGGGTGTCCCCGCCGAGGGCGAGCATCCGCATCGCGGGCAGCGCGGTGCCGCGTGTCTCCATGGCCCGTACCAGCGCCCGGAAGACCGGGAGCGTGGAGTGGTAGACCGTGATCTCCTCGTCCGCCATCCACCGCAACAAGCCGCCGATTCCGAGCGACTTGAGGTCGACGGGGTACAGGGCCGCGCCGTTGAGCAGCGCCGCGAAGGTGTCCTGCACCGCCGAGTCCCAGCTGTACGCGGACTGGAGGGTGACCCGGTCCAGCGGGCCGATGCGCAGGCCGTCGGTCCACGCCCGGGCGTGGTGCAGCACGTTGCGGTGCAGCTGCGCGACCGGCTTGGGCCGGCCGGTGGAGCCGGAGGTGTACAGGACGTACGCCTCCGCGTCGGGGCGTGCCCGTACGCCGTCCTCCGCCGCGTCGCCCGCCACCAGCTCCTCGTACGCCAGCACCGGCTCGTCGCGGGCCAGCCGCTTCGCGAGCGGCAGGTGCTGCCCGGTGGCCACCAGGGCCCGTACGCCCGCGTCCCGCGCCATGAAGGCGAGGCGCGGCTCGGGATAGGCCGCGTCCAGCGGTACGTACGACAGTCCCGCGCGCAGTACGCCGAGCAGCGCCGCGATCATCTCCGCACCGTGCGAGAAGAGCAGCCCCACCCGGTCGCCCGGCCGCAGCCCGGCCGCGGCCAGCGAGGCGGCGGCGCGGGCCGCACGCCCGGCGGTCTCCTTGTACGTCCAGCGCGCCTCGGGGGTGGCCACGGCCGCCCGCCCGGGGTGGGCGGCGGCCTGTTCCAGGAAACGGTGCACCAGGGTTCCGGCCTGCTCGGCGAGCGGGAACGGCCGGTGCCCGGTGGGTACTTCGGGTGCCGCGGTCGTGGTCATGGTGCGGCGCTCCGTTCCGGCCCGGCGGCCGCGCCGTGGGAGAAGAGGACGGCGGGGTGCGCGGGCCGCTCACGCAACCGCGCGTACGCCCCGGCGGCCTGCTCCAGCGGAAGGCGCGGCAGTCCCATCAGGGCCGGGCGGATCGCGCCCGTGCCGATCAGATCCAGGGCCCGTTGCAGGTTCTCGGTGACCGTGCCCTCGCCGTCCGGCGCCACGGCCCCGGTCAGCCCGCGGGCGTACGAGGCGTCCCGGTATCCGGCTCCGCAGCGGGCCGCGTACCGGATGTCGAGGTTGCCCAGCTCCACACTGAAGTCGATGTGCGCCGCGAACCGGCCCACGCCGACCAGCCGGGGGCGTCCCGGAGCCCGGCCCGCCCAGCGGGCCGCCGCCGCGACGGTGGCGCCGGCGTCTCCGGTGCCGCAGAGGAAGACACAGCGGCCGCCGGGACCGGTCTGCCCGGCCGGTCCGGCCTGCCCGGTGTCCGCGCCCGGCTTCGTGGAGATGCGCTCCCCGTCGGCCGTCTGCTCCGCGGAGAAGTGCTCCCCGTCCGCTGCGGCCAGCCCGAGCGCCGCCGCCGTACGCAGCCGCTCCGGGCGCAGGTCCAGCAGGGTCGTCCGCAGGCCCCGTGCCGCCGTGATCTGGGCGACCAGCTGGCCGACCATTCCCGCGCCGACCACGGCCACCTCGTCCGCGGGCGTCAGGACCGCCCGGTCCACCGCGTGCACCGCGGTCGCCGCCAGCCCCGCCACCACCGCGTCCGCCAGGTCCAGGCCGTCCGGCACCCGGCGGCACAGCCGGTAGGGCACGGTGACCGCCTCGCTGTGCACGGCCTCGCCCCACCCCATGGCGATCACCCGGTCGCCGGGCGCGAACCCGTACGCGTGCGGACCGACCGCGTCCACCACCCCGGCCGAGCAGTACCCGAGGACGAAGCGCTCGCCGGTGCGCGCCGAGCGGTCCAGATAGTGCAGTTCGGTGCCCGGGCTCACCAGGCTCCACGCGGCCCGCAGCCGTATCTCACCGCGCCCCGGAGGCTGCCGCAGCACCTCCTCGACGACCGGCACCGTACTGCCGTCCGCCACCAACTGCCGTACGCGTAACGGGGCCGCGTCACCGAGCGGCCCCTCCCCCGCCCTCGCCGTCACAGCCTCCGGCGTCCGCTGGTCAGCCACCTGCTCCGTCATCGCCCCGCCCCCTCATCGGCCCCTCGACGCACGGCCGTCTCCCGCTCGGGTGCCGCGATCCACCGCTCGTCCGGCACGATCTCCAGCTCCTCACGGTGTCCCGGTATCGGCCCCTGCGGCACCGGCCGGCCCGATCGCTCGTACGTGGCGCGCCGGTTGCGCTTGCGCTCCAGGCCGAGGTTGAGGCCCGCCAGGTCCACGGGTTCGTGGGTGAGCAGTCCGCGTTCCCGCCCGGCGGCCACCGCCCTCGCGCCGGCCTCGGTACGGATGAACACCCGGCCGTGCTTGGCCTGTCCCTCGCCGCTCACGCTCGCGGCGAAGATGTTCGGGTCCCCGTCGCTGACGCTCACGTCGGCCAGCCCCGACATCCAGTCCCCGCAGGACAGGCAGCGGTGTGTCTTGTTCCCCGCGAAGTCCCGGACCGCCTGCCAGAATTCCACCTGGTGGTCCGCGCCGTCCCGGGTGCGGATGCCGATGTTGCCCGGGTACTCGCCCTCGCGGTACCGCAGTCGTACCACCGACTCCAGCGGTACGTGCGCGCGTTCGCGAATCACCGCGGCGGTGCCCTCCGGGCGGGTACTGGAGGAGCAGGCGGGCTCGACCAGCAGAACGACGTGGTCGCGTGCCCACCGTCCGGCCTCGGTGTCCATCGCCTGGAGCTTGCGCATCGCCTGGATGTGGCAGGCCACGCCGGACATGGCGACCCGGGCGTCGGGCTCCTCCAGCATCACTTCGCGTAGCGCGCCCAGATACGGGGCGAGTTGGTACGTGGACTGCGCGGTGTCCACCAGGTCGCCGGGATCGCGTACCAGTGCGGGGGCCGCCCGCCAGGGCACCTCGGCGTCCCGTCCCATGGAGAGCACCGCCGTCACGTCCAGCACCCGCATGGCCGTCTGGAGCAGCGCGGTGAGGCTGCCGCCGCTGGCGGACGCCTCGTACACCACGGGGTCCAGCGCGTGCCCCGCGAGCACCTCCTGGAAGACCCCGGTCCAGCGCTCCTCCGGGGTGCGGGTGCGGCCGAACAGCCGCTTCTCGGCGGCCGGGGTGCCGGGGTCGGCGCCCGGGCAGACGTCCAGGCAGTCGGTGCACCGCCCGCAGTCGGCGGCGGTCCAGGAGGCCACGGTGAGCACCGGGTCCAGTTCGTCGAAGCCGATCACCCCGGCCGGGCAGGCCAGCTCGCAGGCCCCGCACACGGTGCACAGGTCCGGGGCCAGCACGTCCTTTTCGAGCTGCTGGAAGCTCATATGCGGCCGCCGTTCGGGGCCGGGGCGGTGTGAGACGTGGGGCCGGCGTGACGTATGGGGGCGGCGTGATGTGCGGGGGCCGTTCCGGCGCGTTCCTCCCCCGGCGCGGCTTCGTCCACCGCCACGCCGAGCGCGTCGATCAGGAACCGGTAGCCGTCCTCGTCCAGCAGCGCGGGCGGCACGATCTTGACGCTGGCACCCTCCGGTCCGCCACCGAACAGCAGCAGCCGGCCGCGCAGCGCGCCACCTGTGACGGCCCGCGCCAGGTCCGGGTCGGGTCGCCCGTCCCGTACGCAGTCGAAGGCCCCCAGGGCGCCGGTCGTCCGCACCGCCCGCATCCAGGAGTGCCGGGCGGCCAGCGCGTCCAGGTCCTTCCGCAAACGCTTCCCCAGCTCCCGTGCCCGGCCCGCCACATCCTCGCGTACGACGATGTCCAGGACGGCCCCGGCGGCAGCGCAGGAAACCGGGTGCCCGGAGAAGGTGGAGGTCTGTACCCCCGGCGGCAGCGCGTCGACCACCGCGCGCTCCCCCACCACCGCGCCCACCGGGAATCCGTTGCCCAGCGTCTTGCCGAGCAGCGTCAGGTCGGGCTTCTCGGTCATCAGCTCGGCGGTGAACAGCCGCCCGGCCCGGCCCAGCCCGGTGTAGATCTCGTCCAGCACCAGCAGCGCGCCCCGGGAGTGCGCCTGCCGGGCGATCTCGTCCAGCAGCGCCGGCGGCACGTCCAGCACGCCCTCGGTCACCTGCACCGGCTCCAGGACCACGGCCGCGGTGCCGCCGCGCCGGTCGGCGGCGTCCAGCGCCGCGGACAGCCCGGCCGCGAAACGCGCGGCGTCGTCGGGCGACGGCTCCCGGGGGTCGGGTAACTCCGCGATGACGGCCGGCGCGCGGCCGCCGTCGTCCTCGAACCCGCTGTACGTCTTGAACTCCGCCCGCCAGGTGAGCGTCAGCGCCCCCGCCGTCTTGCCGTGGAAGCCGTATCGGAAGCCGACCACGGCCCGGTGCCCGGTGGCCGCGCGGGCGATCTTCAGCGCGGACTCCACCGCCTCCGCGCCGGTCGCGGTGGGCAGCACCGCCGGCTCCGCGTACGGGGACAGCGCGCCGATCCGCTCGACCATCCGCCTGCGGGCGTCCGAACCCAGCTTGCAGCCGGTGTGCGCCAGCCGGCCGGCCTGGGCCGTCACGGCGGCGATGACGTCCTGGTGCTGGTGCCCCAGGGTCGCCGCGCCGCTTCCCGCGGTCCCGTCGAACCAGGCGGAGCCGTCCTCCGCGTACAGCCAGGGGCCGCTGCCGCTGCTGAAATCCGGGCCCAGGGTGCTGCCCGTGGACCGCGCCTCGGTACTCGCCTCACTCATCATCACTCGGAGTCCTCTGCGATCGCGATACGGGCGCCGACGGCCCGTTGGACATCGGCGAAGTCGGGAAATGACGTGCGGTGGCAGGCGCCGCCGCGCACCGTGGTACGCCCCGGCAGGCACCCCGCGAGCGTCGCGGCGGCCATGGCGATCCGGTGGTCCTCGAAACCCGGCACCACCCCGGCGCGCAACGGTGCGCCGCCGCGCACCGTCAGCCCGTCCGCCGCCACCTCGACCCGGGCGCCGAAGGCCGCGGCCATCCGCGCCGTGGTCGTCAGCCGGTCCGTCTCCTTGAAGCGCAGCTCCTGCGCACATCCGATCCACGACGTCCCCGGCAGCCGGGCCGCGACCACGGCCAGCAGCGGCACCTCGTCGATCAGCGCGTGCAGCAGCCAGGGTTCGTCCACCCGGACGGACTCGACCCCCTCCAGCCCCCCTCGCACCACCACGGCCCCTACAGGCTCCCCGCCCCGAGTCCGGCCCTCCGTGAGGCCTGTGTCCTCTTTCCCGCCCCCGCTCCCGTACTCGTACTCGATATCCGCTCCGCCCCTCCGCAGCACCTCGAAGAACCCGGTCCGCGTCGGATTCAGGCAGACACCCGGTACCCGCAGCGTGCCGCCGTCCCCCCACAGCAGGTGCGCCGCCACGGGGTACGCCGCCAGCGACGGATCGGCCGGCACCTCGATGACGCCCGGCACCTCGAACGCACCACCACCCCAGACGACTTCCCCGTCCCCCTCCTCCAGCACGGCGCCGAACGAGGCGAGCATCCGCTCGGTGTGGTCCCGCGAACGCACCGGGTGCCGTACGGTCGCGGGCAGCCCCGCGGCAGCCACGGCCAGCAGCACCCCGGACCGCGCCTGCGCGCTGCCCACGCGTAACTCCACCGTCCTGCCGGACCGGCACACCGCCCCCTTCACCCATACGGGCAGGCAGCCGTCATTCCCGAGATACGCGATGTCCGCGCCCAGTTCGGCCAGCGGATCGACCAGCCAGTCCATCGGCCGGTGCCGCAGCACCTCGTCCCCGTCCACCACCGCCGCGGTGCCGCTCCCCGCGAGCACACCGATCAGCAGCCGGGCCGCGGCGCTCGACCCTCCGGTCTCCACGTACGGCACGCCCTCCGGCCATCCGGCCACGTCCGGATGCTCACGCACCCGCTGCGGCACCGGCGGCACGCCGCGCCGCACGGTCAGCGTGCCGCCGTCCACGCCGGCCTCCACCCCCAGCGCCCGCATCGCCGGCAGCAACGCCCGTACGGCGCCGCCCAGGTTGGCGTTGCGCACCGTCAGAACCTCGGGCGCACCGGGAAGCAGTGCCGCCAGCAGCGCCCGGTGACTGACCGATTTGTCCCCCGGTACCCGGACGCTCAGCGCTCCGGCACCGACGGCCTTCTCGGCCCGCCCGCCGTCCACCACCAGATCCGCCGAGTCAGTACCCGGCTTGTCGAATGCCTTCCGGGCCGCCATCCGGGCGTCAAGCACACCTTGCTCCTGTTCCTGGACACCGGAACCAGCGCCGCCTGAGAGCACCTGCCATGCCTTGCGCCCGACATCACCACCACGCCACGGAATTCACCGCTCACGGGCAGGCGAACGCCACACCGACACCACACCAAGAAGAGGAAGAGATCCCAGTCAGAACCACCGCTGCCGCGGCAGAAAGGAATTACCGGAAGATGTCGGAGAGAGGTTCGGTGGTGGTCGACAGGGCTCGACGGACAGGACTCGTTCGGCAGCCGCCCCTCCCTCACAGTTCGAAAAACCGTGAACAAGGCCCCCGCGGCGTGCCCGACTCAATCACCCACGCAGAGCAACTGTCAATAAATAGTTGACCACTTCACCAAGTCCCACCCAAACCCCAACACCCCCAAAAAAACATCAGCCTTCCCCCACGCACCCCTCCGCAATCCATTCTTGACCGTTGCCGCTCTCAGGCGGCCCCCCGCAACCAGTCCTCGAAGTGCGTCGCGCCTGAGCGAGCGTCGCCCTCTGCGGGGACCAGGCTGTGCCGACGGGGCGGCGGGGCGCCCGATTTCGGAGATGTTCCCTCGTGTTCAGGCCCGGGCATGCTCGGTGAGCGCCGATCCGGACCCGTCCGAGAGGGGACGGGACGGGACAGGGGCACCGTGCTTGCCTTATCGCCGCATCGCGTGGTCGGCTAGCGGCAGCATCGCGTGCCGGTGACGGACTGCGTCAGGCATGGAGATGTGGAAGCGAAAGGGCCGCCATCCGTGGCATCCCGTTCTTTCCAGGCTCCCCGCGGCGGCGCTCGTACAGCTGCCCTGAGCCTTCAGCCCTCACAAGCCCATCAAGAACTGCGCCGCCGGATCCATCACGTCAGGACGCATCTCGGGCGCCGCACGGGGAACGATGACGTACCGGTCTGCATTGCCTGGCCTTTTGTGACGCTCTCTCGTCGCATCACAGGGGCGAGGACGGGGGACTGTTCTCCCAGTTGCTGCGCGCACGACCGGATCCCGCCCCGACGGTCGCGAAGCTCGTCGAGGATCACCAAAAGATCGCCTCGATCGTGTCCCGGGTGAGCGAACTCGCCGAAAAGGCCGCCACCTCGTCCGAACCGGCACCGCCCGAACCGGGCTGGACCGAAGCGGATTTCCGGTTCGGTGTCAGCGCGGGCCGCTAGATTGAGCGGATGTTCGAGAAGGTGAGTGCTGAAGAGTCCGTGCGTCAGGAGGCGCTCGCGTCGAAGGTGCGCGACGAGCTGGCCGCCGCCGGCCTCCCGGTGCGCGCGCCCGGCCTGCATCCCGTTCTGGCCGGCGGTGTGGAGGTGGAAGTCGATCACGGCGCCGATGCGGCCGGCGGCGTGTATGTGGACTGGTCGGCCGGTCCGCGCCTGCGGGAGTGCACGACCCGTGCGCTCCGCCTCAAGCTGCTGGACGACCCCGTCCTGCGGCACTGCGGCGAGGTCTCGGCCGCGATGACGCGGGCGATGGCCGCGATCCTGGCGTCCGCCGGGTTCACCGTCGAGGACGCGGACGACGAGTACCGTCCCTACCACTTGCGGGTGGTCGAGGGGCCCGCCCCGGGCGACGGGCCCGTGTGGGCCCTGCGCGACGATGAACTGGCCATGTCCGGCTGGGAGTCAGCCGGCCCGGGTGAGAGTGCGGGCTGACGCCGGACAAGCCGCCGGAAGACGGTCGGCCCGCCCCGCACCCGCCCCGCCCCGCCCTTGGTGTCACATCTCACGTACCGCCATGTGAACAGGGGTGTCCGTACGGTGTGCGCTCGATCTACTGTGTCCGGTGCAGCTGGTTCGCCCTGCCCGCCAGGCAGACGCGTCGTAAGAGGGAACCCGGTGGGAATCCGGGACTGCCCCGCAGCGGTGAGCGGGAACGACCGCCGTCATACGCACTGGATCCGGGCCGCGGATCCGGGAAGCGACGGCCAGTAGGTGTCCGCCGGACGAAGTCCGGCAGGCGTGCCCGCGAGTCCGAAGACCTGCCCGTTGCCCGTGTGCGTCCATACGTGCGCGGACACTCCGGTGACCTTCGAGGGCGGGTCGGCGACCATACCGGGCGAGCATGGGTGCTGTTCGGCGCCGCATGGCTCGGCCGGTGCGTCGTTCCTTCGCGTTCTCGTCCCGTCACCGGGGCTCGGAGAAGATCACGCTCGCGAAGGAGAGTTCCGTGACAGCGAAGCCCGCAGCCGCGGCAGCACGGGCCACCGTGTACGGCTACCCCCGCCAGGGACCGAACCGGGAACTGAAGAAGGCCGTCGAGGGCTACTGGAAGGGCCGCGTGACCGCGGACGCCCTCCAGAAGACCGCCCAGGACCTGCGCCGTTCGAACTGGCAGCAGCTGGCCGAGGCCGGACTCCACGAGGTGCCGACCGGTGACTTCTCGTACTACGACCACGTGCTGGACACCAGCGTCATGGTCGGAGCCGTCCCGGAACGGCACCGCGCCGCCTTCGAGGCCGACGCCCTGGACGGCTACTTCGCGATGGCACGCGGTACGCAGGACGTGGCACCGCTGGAGATGACCAAGTGGTTCGACACGAACTACCATTACCTCGTACCCGAGCTGGGGCCCGACACGGTCTTCACCACCGACTCCGCCAAGCAGACCGGCGAGGTACGGGAGGCGCTCGCGCTCGGCCTCACGCCGCGCCCGGTCCTCGTCGGCCCGGTGACCTACCTCCTGCTGTCCAAGCCCGCCCCCGGTGTCACCGCCGGCTTCGATCCGCTGACCCTGCTCGACCGGCTCCTGCCCGTGTACGCAGATGTCCTGGCCGACCTCCGCGCGGCCGGCGCCGCGTGGGTGCAGCTGGACGAGCCCGCCCTGGTGCAGGACCGCACTCCGGCCGAACTCGGCGCCGCCGAGCGCGCCTACGGCGTCCTCGGCGCCCTCGCCGACCGCCCGAAGCTGCTGGTCGCCTCGTACTTCGACCAGCTCGGCGAGGCCTTGCCGGTGCTCGCCAAGGCCCCCGTCGACGGTCTCGCGCTGGACTTCACCGAGGCCGCCGCGGGCAACCTGGACGCGCTCGCCGCCGCGGGCGGCCTGCCCGGCAAGCGGCTGGTCGCCGGTGTCGTCAACGGCCGCAACATCTGGCTCAACGATCTCGAGAAGTCGCTGGCAACACTCGGTACTCTGCTGGGCCTGGCCGACCGGGTCGACGTGGCCGCCTCCTGCTCCCTGCTGCACGTCCCGCTCGACGCCACCGCCGAGCGGGACATCGACCCGCAGGTGCTGCGCTGGCTCGCGTTCGCCCAGCAGAAGACCACCGAGATCGCCACGCTCGCCCGCGGCCTCGCGCAGGGCACCCACACGATCGCCGCCGAACTGGCCGCCAACCGCGCGGACCTGGCGTCCCGCGCCGGTTCCGCGATCACCCACGACCCCGCCGTACGGGCCCGTACCGCCGCCGTCACCGACGCCGACGGCCGCCGCTCGGCGCCGTACGCGCAACGGACCGTCGTGCAGCGGGCCCACCTGGGCCTGCCCCTGCTGCCGACCACCACCATCGGCTCCTTCCCGCAGACCGCCGAACTGCGCACCGCCCGGGCCGACCTGCGTGCGGGGCGCATCGACACGGCCGGGTACGAGGAGCGCATCAAGAACGAGATCCGCGAGGTGCTCTCCTTCCAGGAGGAGGCGGGCATCGACGTGCTTGTCCACGGCGAGCCCGAACGCAACGACATGGTGCAGTACTTCGCGGAGCAGCTGACGGGTTACCTCGCCACGCAGCACGGCTGGGTCCAGTCGTACGGCACGCGGTACGTGCGTCCGCCGGTCCTCGCCGGTGACATCTCGCGGCCCGAGCCGATGACGGTGCGGTGGACGCGGTACGCGCAGTCGCTCACCGACCGGCCGGTCAAGGGGATGCTGACCGGCCCGGTCACCATGCTCGCCTGGTCCTTCGTCCGTGACGACCAGCCGCTCGGCGACACCGCCCGCCAGGTGGCGCTGGCCCTGCGCGACGAGGTCGGCGACCTGGAGGCGGCCGGCACCCAGGTCATCCAGGTGGACGAACCGGCCCTGCGCGAGACGCTGCCGCTGCGCGCCGCCGGCCGTGCCGCGTATCTCGCCTGGGCCACCGAGGCGTTCCGCCTCACCACCGGCGGGGTGCGGGACCGGACGCAGATCCACACGCACATGTGCTACGCCGAGTTCGGCGACATCGTGCAGGCCATCGACGACCTCGACGCCGACGTGATCAGTCTGGAGGCCGCCCGCTCCCGCATGCAGGTGGCCCGCGAACTGGCCGGGCACGGCTACCCGCGGGAGGCCGGGCCCGGTGTGTACGACATCCACTCCCCCCGCGTACCGAGCACCGAGGAGGCGGCGAGCCTCCTGCGCGAGGGCCTCGGCGCCATCCCGGCCGAACGCCTGTGGGTCAACCCCGACTGCGGCCTGAAGACCCGCGGCTGGCCCGAGACCCGCGCGTCCCTGGAAAACCTCGTCGCCGCCGCACGGACCGTCCGGGCGGAGCTGCCCTCGTCCTGAACCGGTGACGGGCCACCCGCCGGCCGGAGACGGGCGGCGGGCGGCCCGCGGCGGGTGCTCCGTAAGCTGCTCTTGTCACGACTCGCCGAGGACAGCAGTTGACCCCGTATTCCCTGGCGTTCTACATGAACGTCGTCACCACCGGCACCGTGCTCGGTCTGCGGCACACCGATTCTCCCGGCCGCGTGGCCGAAGTCATGGGGCCGGACTTCGGTGAGAACCGATTCGGTGAGTGCAGTCTGGGCTATTCCTATGCCCTGCCCGAGTTCTTCTGGGACCGCGAATCCGGTGACGCCCCCTGGTCGGGTCACCACTTCACCTTGCAGGTGCACAGGCTGGCCCACCGGAGCCGTGACAACGTCGATGAGGCGATCCGCGCCCGGTACGGGCGCTTCGCTCCCAGGCTGCGGTTCGACAAGCTGCGACGGCTGCTGGAGCGGCGCGGCATTCCGCTGCTGGAGCTCCCGGACCCGTGGAACGCGCCGCACTACCGGATGTTCTGGCAGCCGGAGTCCCAGGTCTGCGTCTCCGTCGTCAGTTGCCACGGCGAGTACCTCACACCGGACAACCTGCGGGTCGGCGACGTGTACCACATCCAGGCACCGATGACCGCCGCACGAGTCGAGGCGCGGAGGGCGCGGGCCACCGTTTAGAGCCTGTGTCTTAGGAACGCCGGCGGATCGGCGCGTCGGCACGTTGGCAGACTTGGCAATGGCCCAGGAGAAGATGCGCGGAAGTTGGCACCGGGCCACGATTGTCGGCATTCAGCGCCACTGCCAGAGTCTTCGTACGGCCGACGGTTGCACACACGGCCAGGGCTGAGGGGCCCTGGCACGCCGCCGGGGTGAGGGTCCCGGTCGCGGGCGGGGGGGGGGGGGGGGGGGGGGGGGGGGGTTTCCCCCCCCCCCCCCCCGCCCAACGGGCCCCGCTCGGAAAAAAGGTGTTGTACTCCACCCCCCCGGTCTGGGTTTAGACCAAGAGCCTT
>NZ_JBVIBD010000016.1:164385-205836 GCF_055573595.1 Streptomyces sp. NPDC030165
GGGAGGGGTGGGGGGTCCCTGTGCCACGTCGGGGGGGGGGGGTTCCTGGGCGGGGGGGGGGGGGTGAAGAACAAGTTGTGTTCCCCCCCCCCCCCGCCCGTCACGGACGAGCGGCCCGTGGCAGACAGAAGTGTGCCGCGGACCCTGGCCGGGGCGGGTCCGCGGCACAGGTCTGCGCCGGAAAGCGGTCAGCTCTGCTCCGCGCTCTCCAGGACGATTTGCAGCTCGACCTCCTGATCGCCCGAGACCGTGCCTTCCGTACGGACGGAGAACGCACGCGTCAGTACGTCCCGCAGCCGGTCCACCGCCAGGTGGCTGCCCTGAAGGTCGGCGGTGACGGCGGCGGACAGGTCCGCGTTCGGCCGGACGTCGCCGCGTACTTCGGAGGTCTCGAAGGTCTCGGTCCAGACCGTCGGGTGTCCGGCGGGCTGCCGCGTCCGGTCGTGCGCGGTCTCGCCGTCGGCCCGGTCGGAGGCGAAGCAGCTGCGCAGGGTGCCGAGCACGGTTTCGGCGTCGGCCGTGGACCGTGCGCTGAGCACGACCTGTGCCGGCTCGTCGTTGTGGGGTGTGCGGGTCATGTGGGCTGTGTCCTCTCCGCGCTGTGCGCCGGTGTGGTGCGGCGGGCTTCCTTGGCCGCCCGTTGGGGTACGACGGTGTACTTGGGGTCCTCGGCGGAAGCGATGCCGGCCGCGAAAATCCCGAAGCGGGTGCACGCGGAACCGGCGAGCAGGGCCAGGCCGCCCGCGGCGGCCAGCGTGCGTGACCGGCCTCCGAACGCGGCGCCCACGGCGGCACCGGCCGCGGTGAGCGTCCGCGCCGTACGGAGCAGCGTGCCGGCCCGCCCCTGGCGCCAGGTCTCCGCGACCATGCCGAGGCGCCGCTCGGTGGCCTTGGTGACCGCTTCGTCGGCGGCTGCGGCCAGTACCGCGGCGCAGCGGGCGGGCGCGGTCTCCCGTACGGGGCCGGCGAGGAGCGCCATCCCGGAGGCGGCGGCCGTCGCCGACGCGGCGAACAGGTACGGGAGTTCGCGGTGCGCGCCGTGCCAGGCGGGGACAGCGGTGTCCGCCGCGAGGACCGCGGTGTAGGCGGCGACGGCCGGTCCGAGGAGCGCGGCGGCGCCGGTCGCCAGGGCGCCCGCCCGGGGCAGCCTTCCGGTGACCGCCGATGCGGCCGCGGCGCCCGCGGCGGGCCCGTAGGCGGCCAGCAGCCAGGAGCCGACGCTCATCGGCGAGGTCGGTTTGACGACCCGCAGCATGTTCACGAACCGGCCCGGCCTGCCGAGGTCGTTGACGAGCGCGGCGGTGGACAGGGAGACCGCCGCGAGGGAGGAGACCTTCATGGCGGTCGCGGTGGTGGTGCGGCCCGTCGCGTGGGCACCGGCGGCCAGCACCGATCCGGCGCCGGCCAGGCCGCCGAGGAAGAAGTAGCCGGCGATGTCCCGGGCGCGCCAGGCGGGTGCCTTGATGACCGGCCTGCCGTAGTACGACTCGAACTCGACGGGCGGTGCCATGAGCTGCTCACCGCGTCCGCCCCGGCCGCGCTGGCCGTCCTTGCGCCGTCCTCGCCCGTCGGCGCCCGGTCCGCCGCGCAGCATCTCCGGCGCGGCGTCGCGCCCCGGGCGCTCGCCCTCGGAGCCCTCGCGGGTGACATCGGAGCCGTTCATCGCCGTCCCTTCCGTCCGGTGGCCGTGCCGAGGTGCTTCAGCGCGGGCACGGCGAACGACAGCGCGACGCCGCCTGCCAGCGAGAGCGCCGCGGCGCCCGCGTGCTTCCACATGGCGGGCAGGTCGCGGGTGGTGACGACGGGGTCCGGTGGCAGTCCGTAGACCTCGGGTTCGTCGAGGAGCAGGAAGAACGCGCCGTCCCCGCCGACGCCGTCGGCCGGCTCGTGCCCGTACAGCCGCGCGTCGGTGACGCCGGCAGCGTGCAGCTGGTCGACGCGGAGCGCGGCCCGCTCGCGGAGTTCGTCCAGCGGCCCGTACTGGATGGATTCGGTCGGGCACGCCTTGGCGCAGGCGGGTTCCTGCCCGGCGCCGAGCCGGTCGTAGCACAGGGTGCATTTGAAAGCGCGGCCGTCGGAGGGGCGCTGCTCGATGACGCCGTACGGGCAGGCGGGTACGCAGTAGCCGCAGCCGTTGCAGATGTCCTCCTGGACGACGACCGTGCCGAACTCGGTGCGGAAGAGCGAGCCGGTGGGGCAGACGTCCAGGCACGCGGCGTGCGTACAGTGCTTGCACACGTCGGAGGCCATCAGCCAGCGCAGCTCGCCGCCGGGAGCGGCCGGGTCGCCGTCCGGCCCGTCGGCCAGTGGCAGTCGCGTACGCCCCTCAGCGGTGACCGGCTGTTCGATGAACGCCACATGCCGCCACGTCGAGGCCCCCAGACCCTGCGTGTTGTCGTAGCTCATGCCCGAGAGGGACAGCCCGTCCTCCGGCAGGGCGTTCCACTCCTTGCAGGCCACCTCGCACGCCTTGCAGCCGATGCACACCGACGTGTCGGTGAAGAACCCCGTCCGGGGCGGTGCTCCGGAGTGCCCGGCGTCCCCGGCCGGATCCGGCTCGACGCCGCTGAGCAGGTGATCACTGAGCAGGTGGTCGCTCACGGGCGGGGCTCCGTTCCGGTGGTCTCGTCGATGCCGGCGCGCCGCCGGTAGGCCGCGACCAGTTCCGGCAGTTGGGGTCCGCGCGGGCGGCGGCCCGGCCGGATGTCGGCGGTGAGCGCCTTGTCCTCCTGGATGTGGGCGTTGGGGTCGAGGGCGATGGCCACCAGTTCGTTGGCGGCGTCGCCGGTGGCCACGCCGTTGGGCCCCCAGTGGAAGGGCAGGCCGATCTGGTGGACCGTACGGCCCTGGACGGTCAGGGACGAGATCCGGCGGGTGACCATGACGCGGGCCTCGATGGCGTTGCGCGCGGTGATGATGGTGGCCCAGCCCAGGTGCTCCAGGCCGCGTTCGGCGGCGAGCTGCGGGGAGACCTCGCAGAACATCTCCGGCTGGAGTTCGGCGAGGTAGGGCGACCAGCGGCTCATGCCGCCCGCGGTGAAGTGCTCGGTGAGGCGGTGGGTGGTGACGATGTACGGGTAGACGCCGGCGCCGGGTTCGTCGCCGCTGGGGTGGTAGCGGTTGCCTTCGCGGGGGTGCAGGCGGCGGACCGGTGAGCGCGGCGTGGCCGGGTACAGGGCGTTGCCGAACGGGGAGTCCTGCGGCTCGTAGTGCGTGGGCAGCGGCCCGTCCACGAGGCCTGCGGGCGCGTACAGCCAGCCCTTGCCGTCCGCCTGCATGATGAACGGGTCATCGCCGCGCAGCGCGTCGGGGCCGGTCGCGCCCTCCGGTGGCTCGTAGTCGGGAGCGCGGTCGGGGATGAAGTCCGGGATGTCGTGGCCGGTCCACTTCCTCTCGGCCGCGTCCCACCACACGTACGCCTTGCGTTCGCTCCAGGGTGTGCCGTCGGGGGCGGCGGACGCGCGGTTGTAGAGGATGCGGCGGTTGGCGGGCCAGGCCCAGGCCCATTCCTTGGCGACCCAGTCCTGTGCGGTGTGCGGTTTCCTGCGGGCCGCCTGGTTGATGCCGTCCGCGTACACGCCGCAGTAGATCCAGCAGCCGCACCGCGTCGAGCCGTCGTCCTTCAGCTCGGTGTACGCGGTCAGCGGGGCGCCGTCCGGGCCGTGCCCGTTGATCTCGGCGAGCACGGCGTCGGCGACCGGCTCCCGAAGCGGCCCGTGCACCGGGTAGTCCCAGGTCAGATCCTGTACGGGCCGGTCCATGGGGTCGGTGGAGCCGGCCAGCTTCGCCTTGATGCGCCGGCCGAGGTGGTACATGAACCACAGGTCGCTGCGGGCGTCGCCCTCGGGTTCGACGGCCGTGTGGTGCCACTGCACCCAGCGGTTGGTGTTGGTGAAGGAGCCTGACTTCTCGGTGTGCGCGGCGGCCGGGAAGAAGAACACCTCGGTGCCGATGTCCTCGGTGCGCAGCTCACCGGTCTCGATCTCGGGGCCGTCCTGCCACCAGGTCGCCGACTCGATGAGCGAGAAGTCCCGTACGACCAGCCACTCCAGGTTGGCCATGCCCAGGCGTTGCAGGCGGGTGTTGGCGGAGCCGACGGCGGGGTTCTCGCCCATCAGGAAGTAGCCCTTGCAGACGCCGTCGAGCTGGGCCATGACGGTCTCGTACGTGGAGTGCGCGCCGGTCAGGCGCGGCAGGTGGCCGAAGCAGTAGTCGTTGTCCGCGGTGGCCGCGTCGCCGTAGTACGCCTTGAGCAGGCTGACGAAGTAGGCCCGCATGTTGCCCCAGAAGCCCTTCTCGGTGCGGCTCGTCCGCACGAAGGTGTCCAGGTCCTCGTGCGCGTGGGCGTGCGGCATCGGCAGGTAGCCGGGCAGCAGGTTGAAGAGGGTGGGGATGTCGCTGGAGCCCTGGATCGAGGCGTGGCCGCGCAGGGCCTGGATGCCGCCGCCGGGGCGGCCGATGTTGCCGAGGAGCAGTTGCAGGACGCTCGCGGCCCGGATGTACTGCGCGCCGGCCGAGTGCTGGGTCCAGCCCACGGCGTAGCAGAAGGCGCTGGTGCGGTCGCGGCCCGAGTTTGCGGTCAGCTCCTCGCACACCCGCAGGAACGTCTCCCGCGGCACTCCGCAGATCCGCTCGACCGTCTCGGGGGTGTAGCGGGCGTAGTGGCGCTTGAGGACCTGGTAGACGCAGCGCGGGTGTTGCAGTGTCTCGTCGCGCGGCGCCTGCTGTCCGGTGCGCGCGCCGCCGGAGCCGTGCGTCTCGGAGCCGCCGGCCTGCTGGACGCGGGCCTCGTACAGCTCGTCCACCTCGCCCGAGGGCGCCTGCACGTCGACGCCTTCGTACTGCCAGGTGAGGGTGTCGTAGTGGGATCCGCCCTCGTCCAGGCCGGAAAAGACGCCGTCCAGATCCTCGGTGTCGCGGAAGTCCTCGCCGACCAGGGTGGCGGCGTTGGTGTAGTTCAGGACGTACTCGCGGAAGTCCTTCTCCTCGGTCAGTACGTGGTTGATGATCCCGCCGAGGAAGGCGATGTCGCTGCCCGCCCGCAGGGGGACGTGCAGGTCGGCCAGGGCGCTGGTACGGGTGTAGCGCGGGTCGACGTGGATGACGCGGGCGCCCCGGGCCTTGGCCTCCATCACCCACTGGAAGCCGACGGGGTGTGCCTCGGCGAAGTTGGAGCCCTGGATGACGATGCAGTCCGCGTGCTGGAGGTCCTGCATGAAGGTGGTCGCGCCGCCGCGCCCGAAGGAGGTGCCGAGGCCGGCAACGGTGGAGCTGTGGCAGACCCGGGCCTGGTTCTCCACCTGCACCACGCCGAGGCCGGTCAGCAGCTTCTTGATGAGGTAGTTCTCCTCGTTGTCGAGGGTGGCGCCGCCCAGGCTGGCGATGCCCGTCGTGCGGGCCGTGTAGAGCCCCTCGTCGGACTCCCACTCCCAGGTGCGGCGGCGGGTCTCGACGACCCGGTCGGCGACCATGTCCATGGCCGTCTCCAGGTCCAGCGGCTCCCAGTCCGTCGCGTACGGGCGCCGGTGGAGCACCTGGTGGCGGCGGGCCGAGCCGGTGGTGAGCTGGAGCGTCGCCGAGCCCTTGGGGCAGAGCCGGCCGCGGCTGACGGGCGAGTCCGGGTCGCCCTCGATCTGGACGACCCGCTCGTCCTTGACGTACACCTGCTGGCCGCAGCCGACCGCGCAGTACGGGCAGACGGAACGCACCATCCGGTCGGCGGAGTCCGTGCGCGGGCGCAGCCGCTCCGTGTACGGCGACATCGCGGCGCGGCCCCGGCCCAGCGGGTCGCCCCCGGTCAGCTGCCGGTACACGGGCCAGTCGCGAACCCGTTTGCCCACGCCCATTGCTACTCCTCCAGCGGGTCTGCGGTCTGCCACGGCGGCGGGTGCCTCCTCAAAGGCTCGCCCGCCGGAGCCCCGGCGGCGAGCGGGGGCGGCAAGCGGGGCACCGGGGGCGGCAGGTCGCGCCGCCGGTGCCCGACCGGCGGCGCGAGGGCGGGTTCCCCGCACCGGGCGGGGAAAACCCGTACGGACCGGTGAAGATCGACGGGGGCCGGGGGCACGTCCGGCCGGTGCCGCTGCCGGCACGCCCGCTCGTTCGCCGTACGGGTGAGTGTGCGCTCGCCCGTCGCCGTACGGGTGAGCGGCGCCACGGGCGGAATCGGGCGGTGCGGTGATTGACCCGTACGGGCCCGGGGAACCCCTGGCGCATGGCTGTCGATCACACGCAGGCACCGGTTCTGGAGGCGCTGGCCCGCTACCGCGAGGCCGGGGAGGTCTCCTTCACCCCGCCGGGACACAAGCAGGCCCGCGGCGCCGATCCGCTGGTGCGGGAGGTGCTGGGCGACGCGGTCTTCCACAGCGATCTGCTGGCCTCCGGCGGCCTGGACGACCGGCTGAGCCGGGGCAGGGTGCTGGAGCGGGCCGAAGCGCTCATGGCGGACGCGGTGCACGCCTCGCACACGTTCTTCTCCACCTGCGGCAGTTCCCTGTCCGTCAAGGCGGCGATGCTCTCCGTCGCGGGCCCGCACGAGAAGCTGCTGGTCGGCCGGGACGCGCACAAGTCCGTGGTGTCGGGGCTGATCCTGTCCGGCGTACGGCCGATCTGGCTGGACCCGCAGTGGGACGCGGAGCGCCGGATCGCCCATCCGCCGCCGGTCGAGGCGTTCGAGCGGGCCTTCGAGGAGCATCCCGACGCCCGCGGGGCGCTGGTGACCAGCCCCACCCCGTACGGCGCGTGCGCGGATCTGAGCACGCTGGCGGAGGTGTGCCACCGGCGTGGGCGGCCGCTGATCGTGGACGAGGCGTGGGGCGCGCATCTGCCCTTCCACCCGGACCTGCCGTCCTGGGCGATGGACGCCGGTGCCGACGTCTGCGTGACCAGCATCCACAAGATGGGCAGCGGGCTGGAGCAGGGCTCGGTGTTCCATCTGGGGGGCGATCTGATCGAACCGACCGTGCTGAAGTCACGGGCGGACCTGTTCGACACGACCAGCCCTTCGGTGCTGCTGTACGCCGGGCTGGACGGCTGGCGGCGGCAGATGGCCCTGCGGGGCCGGGACCTGATGGGCCGGGCCCTGGACCTGGCCGCGCGGGTCCGGGCCGGCATCGAGAAGATCGACGGGCTGCACGTCAACGACCGGGCCGACTTCTGCGGTCCGGGGCTGGCCGACGACTTCGACCCGCTGCCCGTGGTGATCGACGTGAGCGGGCTGGGCACGTCCGGCTACCGGGCCGCCGACTGGCTGCGTGAGCACCGCTCCGTCGACGCCCACCTCGCCGACCACCGGCGGATCAGCGCCCAGCTCACCCACGCCGACGACGACACGACCGCCGGGGTGCTGCTCGACGCCCTGCGCGACCTGTCGCGGCATGCCGCGGGCCTGCGCCCGGCTCCGGAGGTCGAGGTGCCGACGCCGGGCGAACTGCGGCTGGAGCAGGTGTGCCTGCCGCGCGACGCCTACTTCGGCGAGGTCGAGGACGTACCGGTGAACGCGGCGGCCGGCCGGATCGCGGCCGAGATGCTGACGCCCTATCCCCCGGGCATCCCGGCAGCGCTGCCCGGCGAACGGCTCGACGAGCCCGTGGTGCGCTATCTGACGAGCGGGGTGCGGGCCGGTATGAACGTGCCCGACGCGGCCGACCCCGAGCTGAAGACCGTCCGGGTGCTCGTCGAAGGGAACGGCTGACATGCGTACGGCGCTCATCGTGATCGACATGATCAACACGTATGAACACCAGGACGCCGAGCAGCTGTTGCCGTCGGTACGCGACGCGCTCCCCGGCATGCTGCGGGTGCTGGAACGGGCCCGCGCGAGGGAGTCGGACGTCGAAGTCATCTACGTCAACGACAACTTCGGCCGGTGGCGCTCGCACCACGACGAGATCGTCCGTACGGCGCTGGACGGGCCGCACGCCGACCTGGTGGAGCCCCTGCGCCCCGACGACGCCTCACTGTTCGTGGTCAAGGCCCGGCACTCGATCTTCTACGAGACGCCGCTGGCGTACCTGCTCAGCCAGCACGGCATCGACCGGACAGTGCTCTGCGGCCAGGTGACCGAGCAGTGCGTGCTGTACTCGGCCCTCGACGCGCACATCCGCCACCTGGACGTCGCGGTCCCGCGCGACGCGGTGGCCCACATCCACGGCGACCTCGCCGAGGCCGCCCTGCGGATGATGGAGCGGAACATGGGCGCGGATGTGACGGATTCGAGGGCGGAGAAGCTGTTCGGGTGAGCCGCTCACGCCCCCTGACCTGACGGCAGGTCAGCCCGGGCGGGCTCCGGACGGCCCCCGCCCCGGTACGGCGGGCATTGTCCCTGCGCACAGGCGGTCCCGCCGCCCGGCATTCTCTTTGCACACGAATGGTCGATATGTCGACATAGGAGTACTTTGGGAGGTGGCATCGGGGGCATCACCGGACCTTGGTGATGACATCTCTTCGAGGGAGCGAATGATGCTTGCCCAGACCCTTCAGCCCACCGGCCTCACCCTCGACAAGGAAGCACTGGGATGGGTGGCCGCCCAGCCCGAAGCGCCGCTGAGCGACGCGCCGGTGCCCTCACCGGAAGCCGCCGCCGGTGGCGTCGGCGTCCTGCTGCTGGGGCTCCTCCTCTCGCCCAAGGAGCCGAAGGAAACGAAGCGCCGGTGATCTCCGAGCGTTCACGGACCGCCCACAGCGAATCGGCCGACCAGTTGGCCCGTCGCGCCCTCGATGCCCTCCGGGGCACCGGGGGCGCCGCCGTGGCCGCGGCCCACGTGGAGGCCGCGGCGTCGGCGTCCGGAGGCGGCCCCGGGGTGGCGCTGGGCGCCGTCCGCATTCTGGGGGCGGACGTCCTCGCGCCGTATGTACTGACCGGTCAAGCCGCGCCCGCCGGCGATACGGCCGCCATCAGCCTGGCACTCAGTGCCCTGCCGCCCGACGAGACGCCGCCCCCGGCACCGCCCGCAGGCACCGAGGAAGCGTGGATCATGGCCTGGATCGACTGGGGCCTCGCCACCGTGCTGTCCCGCCTCGATCCCGCCAACTCGCCGGTACGGGCAGCGCCCCTCCCCCAGGGCCCCCCGCGGTGCGACGACGCCGCGCCCCGCAACCTGCCACCGACCACCGGCGCGGACGGCGACATCCCTCCGGACTGCCCCGGCGCCCCCGTACGGGAAGGCTGGGTGTCCTGGTCCGTACGGATGGGGAAGCTCGCCTCACTCGCCCTGCCGGGACTGGACGGGCCGGTGCACGACGCCGCCCGCTCCGGCGCCCTGGGCCTGGCCCGCGGTGCCACCCGTGCCACGCTGCGGCGGGACCACCCCACCGCCGCCCGCATCACCCGCTGGCTCGCCTGGCTCCGCGCCGACGGGGCCGAGCTGCCGCTGGACCCCGCGCCCCTGACCGAACACATCGGGCTGCTCGGCGGCGGCGACCGCCCCACGCTGGACACCGCCGTCGCCCGCCGGCTGCTCGGCCTGGAGGACATATGAGCCCGGCCCCGGCGCAGACCGCGCACGCCATCGGTTCCCGGGCCCTGGCCTGGCTGCACGCCAACCGCGAGCACGGCAAGCTCTCCGACTGCCCCCGGGCCGACCTCGTCGACGACGCCGACATGTACAAAGGCCTGGGCGAAACGGCACTCGCGGCCTCCCTGGTCCTGCGCGGCGGCGTCGCGGGAACGGCCGAACTGGCCATGGCGCGCGAGCTGCTGGAGTTCTGCTGGCAGCAGGTGGACCACGGGGCGCTGCTGTACGAACGGCTGCTGCGCCACCCGCTCAAGACCGACCCGTTGGAGACCTACGCCCACTTCGTCCGCGGCGGCTACCACCACCCGCAGTTCGAACGGCTGGCCGCCCACACGGGCACGCTGCGATCGACGCACGCCGTGGAGCACGTACCGAACCGGCGGCTCGCGGTGGCCAACGCCGCGCGCGTCGTCGGCCTCGACCACGGCCCGGCAGCCTACGACTGGGGCGCGCTGACCCGCGAAACCTGGCTCGGCTCCACACCCGAGCCCTGGCACATCGACTGGCTGACCGGATACGGCGTCACCCACACCGCCTTCCACCTCACCGACTGGGGCCGGCTGCCCGCCGGGCTCCCGGCCGATCTCGCGGAATACCTCACACGGTGGCTCCCGGTGTGGACCGACATCTGGGCGGAGAACGGCCAGTGGGACCTGACGGCCGAGCTGATGATCGTCGGCGCCTGTCTGCCGGAACCCTGGGCGGAGACCGACGACTGGCAGCGGCTGGCCGCCCTCCAGCACGAGGACGGCCTCGTGCCCCGCGACGACCAGCCCGTCGAAGGCGACCCGGCCGAACTCTTCGACGCGCACCAGCACCCCACCGTCGTGGCCGTCGTCGCAGGCACCGTCGCCCTGACCCGGGCACTGGGCGACACGGGACAGCCCGGTCCATGACGCCGCGAGCGCCGTCCGCAGCGGCAGCCCCCGACCTGCCCGAGGCGCTGCTGCGGGACCTGCCGGAAGCGCTGCTGTCGGCGGCCCCGGACGCGAGCGCCGTCGCCGTCGGCCTGTACCGGCGCGGGCAGCGGTCCTTCCTCGTCCGGGGCAGCACCGCGTTCGCGGGCGGCGCGCCGGTGGAGCCCTCCACCCGTTTCGAGCTCGGCTCGCTCTCCAAGACGTTCACCGCGCTGCTCTTCGCCGAGCAGGCCGCCCGGGGCGAGGTCGGCCACCACGACCCCGCCGCCCGCCATCTCCCTCCGGGTACGCGCCTCCCCGTACGCGGCACGGACATCACCCTCACCCACCTGGCCACCCACACCTCGGGCCTGCCCCGCCTGCCCCCGGGGCTGCTGCGCTCCGCCGCACGCCGCCTCATGACCAACCCGTACGCCGGCTTCACACGTGCGGACGTGCTGCGCGCCCTGGCCCGTACCCGGCTGCGGTCCCGGCCGGGCACCCGGGTGCGGTACTCCAACTTCGGTGCCGGCCTCCTGGGGCACGCGCTGTGCGGCGCGTCCGGCGGGCTCCCGTACGAGGACCTGCTCGCGGCCCGCGTCCTGCGGCCCCTCGGCCTGCACGACACGAGCGCCACGGCCGACCCGCCTCCCGGCGGCAGCCAGGTCACCGGCTACCGGCGCCGCCACCCCCGGCCGCCGTTCGCCATCCCGGGCCTGCCCGGCGCGGGCGCCGTCCGCTCCAGCGCGCGCGATCTCCTCACGTTCACCGAAGCGCTGGTCGGCCCGGGGAGCGCGGCCGTCACCGGCGTACCGTCGGCGCCCTTGCGCACGGCCCTGGAGGACGTCACCCGCCCCCGGCTCATCCTCCCCCGCGGCACATCCCAGCTCGCCCTGATCTGGAACATCCGCCTCCGGTCCGACGGCTCGGGCCTCTACCACCACTCGGGCGGCACCCGCGGCTGCACGGCCTTCGCCGGGTTCAGCCCACGGCACGACACCGCGCTGGTCGCCCTCGCCAACTGCACGCCGGGCCGCCGCGCCCCATTCGTCCAGCAGGCGTACGACGCGCTGACGGACCTGCTGCGCACCCCGCCCACCTGACCCCGAACCGGCCCGAGGGCGCCTACCCGTACGCCTCCCCGCCGACCTCCAGCCCCGCCGTGCCCGCCGTCGTATCGGCCAGCCAGGCCCGGAAAGCCTCCAGGTCGGACTCCGGCAGCCCGACCTCGATACGTACGTCGGCCCCGTACGTCACCTCGCGCACAGCCCGGCCCGTGGTCCGCAGATCGTTCTCCACCCGCCCCGCCCGCTGGTGATCGACAGTGACCGTGACCAGGCGGAAACGCTGCCGGGTTACCGTGCCAAGCGCGTCCAGGGCCTCCCCCACGACACCCCCGTACGCGCGGATCAGACCGCCGGCCCCCAGCTTGATACCGCCGAAGTAGCGCGTCACGACCGCGACGGCATACCTGACCTCGCGGCGCACCAGCATCTGCAGCATCGGAACGCCAGCGGTGCCACCCGGCTCCCCGTCGTCACTCGCCTTCTGCACCCCGCCGTCGGCCCCGAGGACGTACGCGAAACAGTTGTGCCGCGCCGTCGGGTGCTCCCTGCGGACGCGCGCGATGAAGTCCTGGGCCTCGGTCTCGGTCGCGACGGGGGCGAGCGCGCAGATGAAGCGGGACTTGTTGATCTCGATCTCGTGAACACCCTCGCGCGCGAGAGTCCGGTACTGCTCCTGCATCAGGCCACTCTATGCGCCGCAGAAAGCACCCGCCGCCCCCCTGCGCGCCCAGGCCCCATCCGCTCCCCCTACCTCCCTTCCCTCTCCCTCCCCACCCCCTGCCCTCCCGCACCGCCCTGGCCACGGCCGTCTTCGTCGCGGGCGTCATTCTGGGCAGCGTGACGGCCCCGGCCTGCGCCCCTCACGCACAACCGCACACCACACGGAACCCGCCACCCAGGGGAATCCTGGCCCCCTCGCACACGTTGTCCTCTCCAGACGGCCACCGACGTGCGGCCACACCGACCGGACCCCGGTCAGAACCGAGGGAGGCAGCTGTGTACGGCGACCCGGCGACCATCAGCAGGATCCTGCGCGAAACCGGCGACACATGGGCCGTCGTGGGCCTGTCCACCCATCGCAACCGCGCCGCGTACGGCGTCGCCGACGTCCTCCAGCGCTACGGCAAACGCATCGTCCCGGTCCACCCGAAAGCCGAACCGGTCCACGGCGAACAGGGCTACCCGTCCCTGTCCGCGATCCCGTTCCCGGTCGACGTCGTGGACGTCTTCGTCAACAGCACCGCCGCGGGCACCATCGCCGACGAGGCGGTGACCATCGGCGCCAAAGCCGTCTGGTTCCAACTCGGCGTCATCGACGAAGCAGCGTACGACAAGGTCAGAACCGCCGGCCTGGACATGGTGATGGACCGCTGCCCGGCCATCGAGATACCCCGGCTGGGCTGAGGGGCGGGACCTGTCGGCACGAGACAGCATCCGCCTCAGGTGGTGCCCAGGCGAAGGAGCCCTCCACGGGCAACCCAAGCAGCGGCGTCACACCTGCCGCCTGCCGCCTGCCGCCTGCCGCCTGCCGCCTGCCGAACATCCTCGGCCGTGGTGCGTGAGTTAGCGTCCGGGCATGATCGTGATACGTGCTGCGGGTCCAGGGGATGCCGAGGAGATTGTCAGGCTGCGTCGGCTGATGTTCGGGGCCATGAACGGGCGGGACGAGCCGGGGGAATGGGAGCGGAACGCGGTCGAGAGTGCGCGGCGGCAGTTTTCGGAGGAGTCGCCGTGCCTTGTCGGGTTCGTTGTGGAGGCCGTGGGCGGGGTGGGGTTGGCGGCGTGTGCGGTGGGGCGGGTCGAGGAGCGGCTGCCGGCTCCGGGGCATCCTTCGGGGCTGTTCGGGTTCGTGTTCACCGTCTGTACGGATCCGGAGTATCGCGGGCGTGGGTACGCGAGGGCCACGACCGAGGCGTTGTTGGAGTGTTTCGCCGAGCGTGGTGTTTCGCGTGTGGACCTGCATGCCACGCCGGACGCCGAACGTCTGTACCGCAGCCTCGGGTTCACGGAGCACAGCACGCCGCTGTCGCTGGACCTGCGCTCGTGGCGCGGCTCGCCCGGTTAGGACGCGCGGTCGATCAGGAAGGTCTGGTTTTCACGTCCGGTGCACTTCTGGACTGTCACCTCGGCGCCGGTGGCCGTACGGGCGTCGCGCACGCCGAGGCATTGTTCGTCGTCGGTGCGGATGGTGTAACGGGCGGGGGGTCTTGCCGTGTCCGGGGCCGGGGTCCGGGTTGGGACGGGGATTGCCGGGACGGGGTTCGATGCGGAACGTGCCGGCTCGGGTGCAGGCTTCCCAGAGTCCGAGCAGGCCGTCCGCCGCTCCGCCTGACAGGGCTTTCAGGCAGCCCCTCCCGTGGGCGGGGTGGACCCACGCGATGACGGCTCGTCGTCTCAGCGGGTGAGCGGGGTGAGCACGGCCGTCGTCATCACCAGCCGCCGGCCACCGTCGTTGAGGTGACCGTGCATCTCCTCGGACTCGAACGCCGCCGAGCCGCCGAGCCGCCGAGCCGCCGAGCCGCCGAAGAACCGTGCCCGGGCCCGGAGACGCCACCCCCTCAGCGCCACCCCCTCAGCGATGCCGCTCGATGAGCGTGCGGGCCATGTCCTGCGCCCGCCGGGCGGCCTCGGTGTCGCCCTCGGCCGCCGAGATGATCGAGCCCTTCATGAGGATGTGCCAGGAACGGGCGAAGTTCTCGGTGTCCCGGAGCCCGGCCTCCTCGGCGAGGGTCCGCACGATGGCGCGGATGTTCTCCAGGTGGCCGATGCTCGCCTTTCCCAGCGGGTGCTCCCAGCCCATTTCGAGCAGAACGTTGATGAAGGTGCAGGCGTCGAAGCCGGGCCCGCGGAACCACTCGTCGAACACGTCGAAGACGGCGAGGAGCCGTTTCTCCGGGTCGGCGCCCCGCTGCCGCGCGCCGGCCTCCACGAAGCCCCGGGTCCAGCGCTCCTCGCGGCGTTCGAGGAACGCCAGCACCAAAGTGTCCTTCGAGGGGAAGTTGCGGTAGAGCGTGGCCTTGGCCACGCGGGAGCGGGCGATCACCTCGTCGACGCCGACCGCGCGGATGCCGCGCCGGGAGAACAGCTCGTAGGCCGTCTCCAGGATGCGCTCGCGTGCCTGGGCCGGCGGACGGACTGCCGGCACCGTGGTTTCGGCGGCCGTCGCGTCCCCTGGAGCCATCGTGTCCCCCTGACAACGTGGTGGTGATTGTGGACAGGCTCGTCCGACCCTGCCACGGTAAGGGCATGGCCCCTGAGACAGAACTGTCTGGCCCGGACTTCCTGAACATCTTGACGGTCCGCACCCGTCTGCACGGTGACCGGGCCGTGCTCAGCCCGAGAGGGGAGATCGACTGCGCTTCCGTAAGCCTTCTCGACCAGGCCCTGGACGGCCTGCCGCCCATGACCAGCAGCGTCACCCTGGACATCGCGGAGGTCACCTTCATGGACTCGGCGGGTCTGCACTTCGTGGAGCGGCTGCACGCGTTCGGCCACCGGCGCCGTATCCGGGCCCGCACCCGCAACTGGGGCAGCCAGCCGAGCCGGCTCCGGGAAGTCGCCCGCCGTCCCTGACCTCCCGGGTCCTGGCTTCCCTCGCCCTGACGTGCCCGGTCCTGGTGTGTCTGGTCCCGACGTGCCCGGTCCCGACGTGCCCGGTCGTGACGTCCTGGTTCCGGAGGATTCCCGCCCTTCGGCGGTCCCGCCCGTGCGGCGCCGGGGTGGCCGGGCGCGGCACCTGATGCGCTTACCCGACCCCGCCGCCCACCGCTTCCTCCGGTACGTACACCACCCACACCTGCCCGGACGCGAAGGTGAGCGGTGTGCCCGACGCCGTGGTGAAGTCCGTGCCGCCGTCGGGGGACGGGCGCGACCAGCGGGCTTCGTACGCCTTGCCGTCGCGCAGCACCCGTGCGGGCCCGGAACCGGTGGTTTCGGTGTACGGGGAGTAGGCGCCCCAGCGGTCGTGGTAGCGCGAGGGGCGGATCCGTACGCCCTGGACGACGACCGTGGGGGCCGCGAGCAGCTGCCCGGACGCGGCCTTGACGGGGGTACCGTCCATGGACACCAGCCAGCCCCGCCGCTTCGCCGACCAGTCGAAGGAGAACCGGGCGGCCGGGTAACGGGCCGTGTACGAGGGTGTGTTGCGGCCGCCGGACGGGGCGGCGCCGAAGCGGAACCCGATGTCGCGTGCGGTGCTCGCGCCGGGTGCCGCCTTCAGGGCGCGTTCGGGGCGGAGGTAGAGGTTGTGGGGCGCCGCGCGGTCCCGGCCGCGGAAGTAGCCTTCACCGGTCTTCCCCGGCGGCAGCGGGTACAGCGGGGCCGCCTGGACGGCGGGCTCCAGCTTCGCCTGCGTGCCGGAGTAGGCGAAGGCGGGGCGGCCGAACTGGCGCAGCAGTTCGAGGTCCGACTCTCGGGCGCTGCGTACGGGGCCGACGGCCGGCGGCAGCCGGGAGGAGTAGACGGCCAGCAGCCGTGACAGCCCCGACTCGACCCGTTCCACGTAGACGATGTCGGCGGCGTCGAGGCCCGTCTGGGGGCGTGCGGCACGTACGTTGTCGATCTTCACGGCGAGCACCGGGGCGGCCCGCGCGGCCTTGCCCGTGAACGGCGAACGCCCGGCGGGCGTACCGCTCTGACAGCCGCTCGCCACACCGGCCAGCAGGACGCAGAGCAGCGCCGCTCCGGCCCGCACCGTACGTCTCCTCGCGCGCACCGCCGTCCTCCCGTCCGTGCCGCCCCGTCCGTCGAGGACACCACAAGAACGGCCGTGTGGCGAGAGGGCGCAGGCGCCGAGGGCGTCCGTACGGTCCGGGGCGGCCCGGTACCCACCGCCGCGCGCCGCGATGGCATCCTGGCGGCGTGAACCGACCCGAGATCCACTTCACTGTCGCCCCCGAGCTGCGGCTCTTCGTCTCCGCCGGCCGTCGCCAGGGCCGCACCGCCCTGCGCACCGACGGGTCGTCCACCCTCGGACACGTCGTGGAATCGCTCGGTGTCCCGCTCACCGAGGTGGGCCGCCTGCTCGTGGACGGGCAGGAGGTGCCGGTCTCGCACGTGCCACGGGACGGCGAGTCGGTCGAGGTGTGCGCGGTCGAACGGCCGCAGGAGGTGCCGGGCGCCCCGCTGCGCTTCCTGCTCGATGTGCACCTGGGCACCCTCGCGCGGCGGCTGCGGCTGCTGGGTGTGGACGCGGCGTACGAGAGCGAGGACATCGGTGACCCGGCCCTGGCCGCGCGGTCGGCCGCCGAGCGGCGGGTGCTGCTGTCCCGGGACCGCGGCCTGCTGCGGCGGCGCGAGAACTGGGCCGGGGCGTACGTCTACAGCGACCGCCCCGACGATCAACTGCGCGACGTACTGGGCCGGTTCGCGCCGGAACTCGCGCCGTGGACCCGGTGCACCGCCTGCAACGGCCTGCTGGAGGAGGCCGAGAAGGGCACCGTCGAGGAGCGGCTGGAGGGCGGTACGCGGCGTACGTACGACGTGTTCGCCCAGTGCACCGCCTGCGACCGCGTGTACTGGCACGGCGCGCACCACGCCCGGCTGGAGGCCGTCGTCGACGCCGCGGTACGCGAGTTCGGCGGCGCGGCGGCGGCCCGGGACGGCTCTGCCGCGCAGGGGTGAGGGCCCTCCCCGGCCCTCAGGGAGCGTCGGCGGCCGCCCCGGGCACCGGCGTGGCGGGCTCCGGCCCCACCGGCAGCGCGCCGTCCGCGCCGGTCTCCAGCGCGGCCAGGGCCAGGAGTTCCCTGGAGGTCACGCCCTCGGGCACCGGTACCGGCGCCGGGGTGCGCAGCGGCGGCTGCCACCCCGCTTCCGGGTCCCAGGAGCGGACGACCTTGGCGGGCGCCCCGGCCACCACCGAGTGGTCGGGGACCTCGCCCCGTACGACCGCACCGGCCGCGACCACCACGTTGCGGCCCAGCCGGGCACCCGGCAGTATCACCGCACCGGTCCCCACCCAGCTGCCCGGGCCGACGGCGACGGGCTCGCTGCGCGGCCACTGCTTGCCGACCGGGAGTTCGGGGTCGTCGTAGCTATGGTTGGTGGTCGTGACGTACACGCCGGGACCGAAGAAGCAGTCGTCGCCGATGGTCAGCCGGACGTCGGCGATCACATGGCTGCCGCGGCCCAGGACGACGCCGTTGCCGAGGGTGAGGATCGGGTCGGCGCCGAGGTCGAGGTCGGGCATCATCCCGGCGGTCAGCGTCACGTCCTGGGCGATGATGCAGTACTCGCCGATCTCGATCCAGGGTTCGCCGAAGACGGTGCCCTGCGGGAACGCCAGCCGGGCGCCCGCGCCGAGCCGGCGGAAGCGGTACGGTCCCGGGCGTTCGGCGGTGACCGCGCCCGCCTCCCGTACCCAGCGCGCTCCGCGGTGCACCGCGCGGGACACCGCCCGGCGGCGCCACGCCGCCACGGATGAGAACACGTTCTTCTTCGGCACCCGCTCACCGTACTCAGGCCGGTGCGTCACCCGCCCCGCCACCCCCTGTGATCTTCACCCCACCGGCGGGCGGACGGCGGCCCGGCACCGAGGGGACAGAGCCCGGCGGCCCGCCTATCGTTGGGACATGGAACCCGCCGCGCAGGCTGTCGACGGCCGTAGCGAGTCGCCCGAGGAGCGCGCCGACCGGCGGTGGAACGAGCTGCTGCAAGAGGTCAGGGTGGCCCAGACCGGCGTGCAGATCCTCTTCGGCTTCCTGCTCACCGTCGTCTTCACCCCGCGCTTCCCCGCCCTGGCGCCGGCCGACAAGGCGATCTACGTGGTGACGCTCTGCCTGGGCGCGGCCGCCAACGGCGCCCTCATCGGGCCGGTCGCCTTCCACCGGCTCGTCACCGGGCGGCACCTGAAGCCGCAGGCGGTCGCCTGGGCGTCCCGGCTGACCATCGTCGGCATCGTGCTGCTGCTCGCCACGATCATCTCGGCGTTCCTGCTCATCCTGCGCGTCGCGCTGCACGACAGTGCCGTCCCGTGGATCGTCTCGGGTCTGGTGGCGTGGTTCCTGCTGTGCTGGTTCGTGCTGCCCGCCTGGGCGCGGCACCGGTACGCGGCTGACAGGTGAGCCCTGCCGTGCCGCCGCGTGCGTCCGCTCCGTGTCGGACGGCGGGGCGCGGGCACCCGGGGTACGGTCCGACCACAGGTGACCGCGGCACCACGGCGTGCCCGCCCCCGCCGACTCCGAGGAGCTGCCATGATCCGCGCCCTGGCGTTCGTCTGCACCCTAAACCCTTCCCCCGCCTCCTCCAGCAGCCAGCTGCTGGCCGACCAGGTGCTGGCCGAACTGGCCGGCCTCGGGGTGCAGTGCGAGTCCGTACGCGTCGCCGACCACGACGTCCGTCCCGGCGTCGCGGTGGACATGGGCAGCGGCGACGCGTGGCCGGGGCTGCGCGAGAAGATCCTGGCGGCCGACATCGTGCTGCTGGCCACCCCCATCTGGCTCGGGCACCCCTCCAGCCTGTGCCAGCGGGTGCTGGAGCGGCTGAACGCCGACATCTCCGAGACCGACGAACAGGGACGGCAGCTGATGTACGGCAAGGTCGGCGCCGTGGCCGTGGTCGGCAACGAGGACGGCGCGCACAAGGTCAGCGCCGACCTCTTCCAGGGCCTCAACGACCTCGGCTTCTCCCTCGCGCCCAACGCCGTCACGTACTGGGTGGGCGAGGCGCAGCACGGCACGGACTACCAGGACCTGGACGAGCGGCCGAAGACCGTGGCGTCCACGACGCGCACGCTCGCCGTGAACGCCGTGCACCTGGTGCGGCTGCTGCGCCAGTACTCCTATCCGCCGTCGTCGTGAGGGCCCCGGCCGGCGGGCCGCCGGATCAGCGGCCGCGCCGGCTTCGCCGTACGGGTCCCAGTACGGCGCCCACCGCCGCACCGGCCGCCGCCGAGGCGGCCGCCACGAGTACGGGGTGACGCGCGAGGGCCGCCTGGGGCGAGTGCGGGTGGGAGCTGTCGTCGAAGACGCCGTGCGCGCCGTGGTCGGTGCCGTCCGGGCCGTCCGCCGGCTGCCACAGGTTCTCCGGCCGGCCCGTGTCCGCCCGTTCGTCCGTCTGCTGCGAGTCGTACCCCGTACGGGCGAGATAGCGGTCCAGGAGGGCGGGCGCGATCCGGTTGCCCACGATGGCCGCCACCGTGGAGAAGCCGACGTAGTACTGCTTGCGCCGCGGGTGGGCCGCCGCGTGCAGCACGGCCCTGGCGGCGACCTCCGGCTGGTAGACCGGGGCGACCGGACGGGGCGTCTTCGGCAGCCGGGAGAGCACCCAGTCGAACTGCGGCGTGTTGACGGCCGGCATCTGGACGACGGTCACGGCCACGCGGCTGCCCTGGTGCAGCAGTTCGGTGCGGACGCTGGACGTGAAGCCGTTGATGGCGTGCTTGGCGCCGCAGTACACCGATTGCAGGGGTACGGAGCGGAAGCCGAGCGCCGAGCCGACCTGCACGATCGCGCCCGAGTCCCGCGGCAGCATCCGCCGCAGCGCGGCCCGTGTGCCGTTGACGAACCCGAGGTACGTCACCTCGGTGGCGCGCCGGTACTCCGCCGCTTCGACCTCCGTGAACGGCGCGAACACCGTGCTGAAGGCGTCGTTGACCCACACGTCGATCGGTCCGAAGGCATCCTCCGCCGCCTGGGCCGCCGCTTCGACCTGGTCCGCGTCGGCCACATCGGTGGGCAGTACCAGGGCCCGGCCGCCCCGCTCCTCGACCTCGGCCGCCGCGGCGTCGAGCCCGGTGCGGCCGCGGGCGACCAGCGCGACATTGGCGCCCTGCGCGGCGAAGAGCCGCGCCGTGGCCCGGCCGATGCCGGCGCTGGCCCCGGTGATGACGACGGTCTGCGGCCCGGGCCGGTGCCGGCGGCTCACCGGGCACCACGCGAGGCGCCGCCGAAGAGACGGGCGAGGGCACGGAAGGGCAGGGTGACGACGGAGGCGAGCGTGCTCCCGATGGCGCGGAACACGTCGGCGATGGCGCTGAGCATGGGAACCTCCTCGGGAGCCGGGTACGGCTACGGCAGCGGCGTGCCGCCGGTCGCGTTGACGATCTCCGCGGTGATGTAACTGGCCTGCTGGGACGCGAGGAAGACGTAGGCGGGCGCCATCTCCACGGGCTGGGCGGCCCGCCCCAGCGGGCTCTGCTTGCCGAACTCGGTGGTGTCCGGCAGCGTCGAGGGGATCAGCGGGGTCCACACCGGTCCGGGAGCCACCGCGTTGACGCGGATGCCGCGCTCGGCGAGGTTGCCGGCCAGTGCGTGGGTGAAGGTGACGATGGCGCCCTTGGTGGTCGCGTAATCCAGCAGGTGCGGGCTCGGCTGATACGCCTGGACGGACGTCGTGTTGATGATGCTGCCGCCCTCAGGAATATGCGGAAGCGACATCTTGGAGAGCCAGAACATGCCGTAGAGATTGGTGCGCACCACCCGGTCGAACTGCTCCGTGGAAATTCCCTCGATGCCCTCGGACTGCGCCATCTGATAAGCCGCGTTGTTGACCAGGACGTCGATACGGCCGAATTCGCGCACCACCCGGTCCACGAGAGCGCGGCACTGCTCCTCCTCGCGGATGTCGCACGACACCGCGAGGGCCCGCTGTCCCGCCTCCTCGACCAGCCGGACGGTTTCCCGCGCGTCCTTCTCCTCTTCCTCCAGATAGGTGAAGGCGACGTCCGCTCCTTCCCGGGCGAAGGCGAGGGCGACCGCGCGCCCGATGCCCGAGTCACCGCCGGTGATCAGCGTACGGCGGTCCCGCAGCCGCCCGGTGCCCTCGTACGACGTCTCGCCGTGGTCGGGCCGCGGCGCCATGCCGTCCGTCGCGCCGGGATGCGGCTGGTCCTGCTGGGGGAATTCCGGCTTCGGGTGCTCTTCCACGGGATTTCGCTGGTCGTTACCGGTCATCGTCGATACCTCCAAAATCTGACCATGTCTACGCGGTACCCGTCCTGCGCACGGGAACACGTGGCGTCTTTCCCCCCTTTCCGGCCCATTGGAGATCCGTCGCCGACCGTCGCCGGGCCCTTGCCCGTCCGTGTGCCGCGGCCGGAATGCGGCGGGCCGGTAACCGGCGTGCGATGGCCGCGGAAATGGTGCAGGCCATGGCACGAGCCATTTGGAGCGGGTCCCTGTTTTGGTGGATCTGATGAGCGCCTTGCAGGCCAGTGTGGACATGGCCAGGGGCTCGTCGAAGGGGAAGAAGGGAAGAACGAAGGCGGTGGCGGCGAAGCGCGGCTCCGGAAAAGGCCGTTCGGGGGAAAACCGTTCCAGGGAGGACCATTCCGGAGGAAAGGGCGCGGGCCGGTCGTCCTCCACCGACTTCTCACAGCTCAGCAAGGCCGAGCTGTACGAACGCGCCACCGAGGCCGGCGTCCAGGGCCGGTCCTCGATGACGCGGGACGATCTCATCGAAGCGCTGTCCGGCAGCAGAGGCAGCCGGAGCCAGGCGAAGAAGGCCTCCTGACCCGCGGCGTCGGGACCGGCGCGGCCGGACGCGCCGCGGGCGGCCGGCGGCCCGTCAGCGCGAGAGGTCGGGGTCGTCGACGATGTGCACCGCGGCCTCTTCGGCCGATGCCGCCCCGCCGTCGATGCCGACGTCACGGCCGACCTCGTCGTTGCGCAGCCGCAGCGCGTCGCCCTCGTCGGTGCCGGTCATCCGCCCGGCGCGCCTGTCCCCCACCTGGCGGTCGACGGGCTCGCCCTCGGCGTCCTGCTGGTCGCCGATGCCGTCGCCGTCCGGGGGTTCGACGTCCGGTTCCTCCTCGGCGAGCCGTTCGTCGAGGCTTTCGCCCGCGCGCTGCTCGTTCGCGGTGGTGCCCGTCTGGTTCACCGCCAAGGGTTTTTCGGGGGGCGAATACCCCTGGTCCAGCATCTCGTCGTAGTCCGGCTCGTCGAGAGCGTCTTCCATGTCGACTTCGTCGGACAGTCCCTGTTTGTCGGACGCGGCCGGCTGATAGACCTCGTCGCCCATCGCTTCATCGGACATGACAGCTCTCTTTCCAGCGCAGTGACGATCGTTCGGGTGCTCTCGCGGTCGCGGTGTTCCGTTACCTGCTGAGCCCCAGTGATTCCACGATGCGCTGCGCGTTCTCGTACCGCTCGTTCTCCGGAAGGCGCTCGGCCAGTGCGACCAGCCGGTCCGGTGCGTTGTTCCGCCGAAGTGTGCTGACGATGGTGTCGCGGTCGGCCGGATACAGGCTGCGGCCCAGGTGCTGGGCCATTTCGGTACGGATTTCCACGGCCTCCGGCGTCATACCGTCCGGAACGCTGCCCGGCGCGGTGGTACCGGCGGTCCGGCTCACCGGGGGCTGGTCCTCGCCCGACGGTTCCCGTTCGTGGTCCTCTTCGGCGCGCAGTGCGCGGTCGGCCTTCAATTCACCCTGGAGCTCTTTCTTCAGCATGTCGTCCCGGGCCGGGCCGGCCTTGTTCGTACCGTGATCCATTGCTTTTCTGCCTCCAGGACTCACCGATTTCTTTCCGTCCCCGCCCCGCACGTCCGGGCCCTCCCGTGCCATGCGGTACGGAGTGCCCGTTGGCCCTTTCGCGAAACAGCCCGAAGCCGAGAGCGAACGAGAGCGGCACAGGCTCCGGGGCGGCCGGCCCGGGGACGTACCTGCCGGTCAGCGGCCCGGGGACGGTTACGGGCCCCCCGGTCGGCCGGGCCCGGGCCGGGCGAACGGTCCGGACTCGGCCGGCCCGTCCATGACCTGCCGGGCGACCTCGGTCAGCTTGCGCTGGTGAGCGCGGGCGTAGCCGCGCATCACCTGGAACGCGTCCTCGGGGGTACGGTTCTGGCGCTCGGCGAGCGCACCCTTGGCCTGTTCGATGACGACCCTGCTGTCCAGGGCGGTCTGGAGCTGCCCGGTCCGGTCCCTGAGGCACCTGAGTTCGCGCAGGTCCATGCGGTACGCCAGTCCGATCGCCACGGCGTCGGCCAGCGCCTGGCCCGTCGCGACCTCCTTGCGGGCCAGCGCCCGGTACTGGTGGAAGAAGTTGAGGGACCCCAGCCGCCGGCTCCGGTAGCGCACCGGCAGGGCGGTGGCCGCGCTGAAGCCCTCGTCCATCGCCTGGGCGGTGAAGCGCGGCCAGCGGGCCCGGGAATCCGGGTGGCCCAGCGGTACGTCGGTGAGCCTCGTCCCCGTACGCCAGGCGTCCCGGCAGGGGCCCTCGTCGAGTACGGACCGGACCCGTTGCAGCCGGGCGCCCGCGTCTCCGAAGCCCACCGCCAGTGTGGGCCGCTCCCGGTCGCGTGCCATCAGCACGCCGCCCGCCTGCACCCCCGGGAGCCGTACGCAGTACGTGGCGAGCCGTTCCACGGGTCCGGCGTCCTGGCCGGCGGCCGGGTCGACGAGTGTGAGCAGGGCGGCGATCAGCGATTCTTCCCGGTCGGACGCTGACATGACGGGTTCTCCCTTCGGCAGCGGCACCGGCGGCTGCCGCTCATGGGCCGGGTGCACCGCCCCGGGCCTTGCTTCCCGGGTATCCCGGAACAGACCGCACACGCTCCTGCCCACAGCCTCCGGCGACGGGCCCCGACCGGACCGGGACCGGTCCGGAACCGGTCTGGGGCTGGGGCGCTGAAACGGGCCGGAAGGGGTACCCGCGCAGACATGCGCTTAGCCGTCCTCGACGCCGGTTCGAATTCCGTACATCTGCTCATCAGCGAGGTGGTCGGCGGTGTGCCGTTGCCCGCGCACTCCCTGAAGGATCCGGTCCATCTGGCCGAGCACGTGGCCAGGGACGGGACGGTGCCCCCGAAGGCGGCACAGCGGCTGGCGGCTGCGGTGGCGCAGGCCCGGGAGCAGGCCGGCCGGTGGCACTGCGACCGGCTGTTCGCGTACGCCACGGCGGTGGTCCGGGACGCGGCCAACCGCGACGAGGTGCTGGAGACGGTGCGCGCCGGGAGCGGTATGCGGCTGGCGGTGCTGCCCGGTGAGATGGAGGCGGAGCTGACGTTCCGCGCGGCGCGGCGCTGGATCGGGCTGCAGGCCGGCCCGATGGCGCTGCTGGACATCGGCGGGGGTTCGCTGGAGGTCGCGTTCGGCCGCGGTGCCCTGCCGGACTCCGCCTTCTCCCTGCCCCTGGGCGCGGGGCGGCTGACCCGGGAGTTCCTGCCGGGCAAGGGCAGACCCGACCGTGCAGCGCTGCGGGAGCTGCGCCGGTACGTGCGCGCGACGCTCAAGGACGTGGCGGCCCGGGTGCGCTGGGAGGAGCCGCACACCGTCGTGGCCACGTCCCGGGTGTTCCAGCAGCTGGCCCGGCTGTGCGGGGCCGCGCCCGGCCGGGACGGTCCGTTCGTCGAGCGCCGGCTGGCCCGTACGGACCTGAAGGAGGCGGTACGGCGGCTGTCGGCGCTCACCGCTGCCGAGCGGGCTGAGCTGCCCGGCATCTCGGCCGCCCGCTCCCGCCAGGCACCGGCCGGGGCCGTCGTCGCCCATCAGGCCATGAAGAGCATGGGGATCGACGAGGTCACCATCTGCCCGTGGGCGCTGCGCGAAGGCGTGCTGCTGCGCCACCTGGAGCAGGGCGGTCAGGACTGGTGGCCGAGCCCCGTAGCGCGGCACGGGGACGCCTGGGCAGGCGGTGAGCCCGGCAGCGGCACCGTGCCGCGCCGCCTGTCGCTCGACCGGGCACCGGCCGGCTGAACGCGCACTCCGTACGGGCCGGTGCCGAACCCGGCCTGCCTGGTTCCGCACCGCCCGTCCCGGGCCCGGAACCGGACCCACACACCATCCACGCCGAGCCGCACCGGGCGTTCCGCGCCCGTGCTGGAGTCATCATGCACCTGTCGAACTACCGCATCGCCGACCGCCTCGTGATCGAGGTCCCCGAGATCATCGACATCGCCAACACCGGTGAGGTCGCCGCCGGCCTCCAGGGCCTGCTGCGCGCACCCGAGGCCAACGAGGTCGTCATCGACCTGCGCGCCCCCATCATCACCGTGGCCGGCCTCCAGACCCTCCTGAACTGCCAGCGGACCGCGCGCGAGCGCGGCGTGACGCTGAGCGTGGCCACGGACCGCCCCATGGTCCGCAAGGCGTTCCGGCTCACCGGGGCGCACCGCACCATCCCGCTGCACAGCTCGCTGGAGGACGCCCTCGCCGCGGCATAGCCGTACGGATCACCTCGCCCCGGCCGCCACCCGGAAACGGCCGCACGGAAACGCCTTATGACACACCATTCGTACACATCGTCCCAGTCGCCGTTCAAAAGGGGTGTTTACCGACTGGGGTGACGAGTTACCCGTCCCCCAGCCTTCCGCAAGCGGCCGCCGGAAGGCAGGCGCCGGGCCGGTTGAGAACACAGCCGCCGGCGCCGCTTCTTCCTTCCGGCCACCCGCCAGGTCAGGAGGACGGCCGGTGGTCGTGGCGCCGGGGAAGCCGCTGGGGCGCGCCGGACCGGAGGACCAGCGGGTGGGCGGGCAGCCGGGTCGGCGGCGAGGAGTGCCGGTACCGGTCGATGGCGGCGGCCCGGCCGTACGGGCCCGGCCTGCGGTACTGCCGGCCGCGTGCAGTGACGTCCGGTGGCTCGGCCGAGGGCGGCCGGTGCGGGTGACGGGGGCGGAGCAGGGCGTCTTCGTACCGGCCCAGGGCGATCACGAGTCCGAGCATCGCCAGAGGCCAGAGGGCGGCGAGCAAGGGCATGGCCGCTCCCTTCCTTGCCGGTCGTACACGCTGGCTGGAGCTTCACGTCGTCTGTCGGGTCACCCTGCGGCGACACGGCAAACCACCGGGCAGGGGCGACCACTCCAGCGGTCCCGCGGGCGGCGGACTTTCCGGCCGACGTATCCGGTACCCGCCGGGAGGGGAACCACCAGGTCAGCGCAGCGCACCCGTTCGGCGGCCCACTTCCGTCACGGCCTGAAAAGCCTTTCGGCGACTTGCGCGCCCTCGTCATCCGTGCGCACCGGCCGGGCGGCACGGCAGCGCGCCGGAACCCGTACGGGGACGGTCCTCATCAGTCCAGCCGGGTGAGATCGGGCCGCAGCCGGTGCCAGGCCGGCTGCCGGAGGCGGTCGGCGGAGGTCCAGCCGGAGAAGGTGACCTCGGCGACGAGCCGCGGCTCGACCCAGTGGGCGCCCGGCACGTCGACCGCGTTCAGGAAGGGTGAGGTGTCCCGCCGTACGACGTCCAGGTACCCGGCCAGTTCCCGGCGTTCGCGGCCGGAGAGCCCCGACCCCACGGAGCCGACGTACCGCAGCCCGCCCGGCTCGTCCACCCCCGCGAGTACGGCGCCGGGCAGCCCGGCGAGGCCGCCGCGGCCCTCCGTCCAGCCGCCGATGACCACGTCGAGGGTCACCAGGTGCTTGGTCTTGCGCCACTCGGAGGACCGGACGCCGGGGGCGTAGCGGGACGTCAGCCGTTTGGCGACGACTCCCTCGAAACCGGCGTCCAGGGTCGCCTCCCAGGTCGCCCGCGCGTGGCCGGTCACGTACGCCGGGACCGACCAGTGCGGCCCGTCGTCGAGCCCCAGCCCGGACAGGACGTCGCGGCGTTCGACGTAGGGAAGTTCCAGCAGCGGCCGCCCGTCGAGACGGAGGACGTCGAACAGGACGAGGTGGACCGGGTGGTCCGCGGCCAGGGCGGCCGCGCGGCGCCGGCCGGTGACGCCCATGCGCCGCTGGAGCAGTCCGAAATCCGGCCGCCCTCCCGCGTCCAGGACGACCACCTCGCCGTCCAGGACCGCTGGCCGGTCCCGCAGCCGTTCACCGAGCGGCGCCAGTTCGGGGTACGTCGCCGTCGCGTCGTTGCCCGCCCGGGTGACCAGGCGCAGCGTCCCGTCACCCGGCGCGTCGGCCAGGCACCGTGCCCCGTCCCACTTCGCCTCGAACGCCCACTCCCGCTCCTCCGCGGCGGCGGGCAGCGGGCCGGGGGTGGCCAGCATGGGCCTGAGGGCGGACGGCGCGGAGGTCGGGGTCATGCCCCGATGATCGGCCGCTGTCCCGCGCCCGGCCACCGGGCGCGGGGGACGCCCTACCGGCCCTCCGCCACCGCGCGGTGGCTCTTCGCCAGCTCCATGTACATCGTGGCGTTCAGCCGGATGCCGTCGCGCTCCTCCTCGGTCAGCTCACGCTTGATCTTCGCGGGCACTCCGGCGACCAGCGAGCCCGGCGGCACCCGCATCCCCTGCGGCACCAGCGCCTGCGCCGCGACCAGCGACCCGGCGCCGATGTGCGCGCCGTTGAGGACGGTGGCGCCCATGCCGATCAGCACGTCGTCCTCGACCGTGCACCCGTGCAGGACGGCGTTGTGCCCCACGGAGACCCGCTCGCCGACCGTCACGGGGAAGCCCGGGTCGACGTGCACAGTGCAGTTGTCCTGGATGTTGCTGTCCGCGCCCAGCGCGATCGGGCCGCAGTCGGCGCGCAGCACCGCGTGGTACCAGACGCCGGTCCCCGGGCCCAGCGTGACGTCGCCGACGACGACGGAGGTCGGCGCCGTGAAGGCCGCCGGGTCGATCGACGGCTCCTTGCCGCCCACGCCCGCGATCAGTGCTCGCTGCTCCATACCGTGCTCCTCGTCGCCGGACCGTTCGGGTTCGCGCCTGGGGGCACAGTAGGCGACGGTTCCACGGGGGCCGCGGGCGGGACCGCGATCGCGGACCGGGAGGGCCGCGATCAGGAAGCGGGCGGGACCGCGGGCCACAGCCGCGCGGGGCTCAGGACTTCGGCCGGGTCTCCATCGGTACCGGTCCGAGCATCTGCTCGCTGATCCAGTGCAGCGACTCCGGCATCCGCTGGATGTACGTGTGGCCGCTGTGCCGGCCGTCGGGGATCTCGAACAGCGTGTGGTGGATCGGGCCGCCGGTGTGCTCCCGGATGAACTTCTTCACGTACGGCACCGCCTCCTCCTTCGACCCCAGCTCGAACGCGAGGTAGACCTCGGGGCCGCCCCTGGCCTTGAGCTGCTCGGCCAGCCGGCGCGGGTCGTTGGCGCGCTTCTCGGCGGGGTGCCCGTTCCACATCGGCGAGTCCGGCACGGTGTCGGGCCCGTTCGCGATGACCGCCTTGAACTTCTCCGGGCGCTTCAGTACGGCCTTCAGCCCCGCGAAGCCGCCGGAGGAGGAGCCCATGAAGGCCCAGCCGTCGCGGCTGTCGTACGTGCGGAAGTTGGCGCGGGCGAAGTCCGGCACGTCCTCCGTCAGCCAGGTGCCCATCTTCGGCTGCCCGGGGATGTCACTGCCGTCGTGGTACTTCTTCTTCGGGTTCAGGACCGGCATCACCAGGATGAACGGCAGCGTCTTGCCGGACTGCGACCATTCGGCGATCTTCTCCTCCAGCTTGAAGTCACCGCCGATCCAGTAATTGTTCGGGTACCCGTACGAGCCGGGCAGTGCTATGAGGACCGGGAAGCCGCTCTTGGCGTACTGCGGCTGGTTGTACTGCGGCGGCACCCAGGCCCATATGTTCCCGGTGAACCCCGACTTCTTGCCGTGCCACCGGGTCTTGACTATCTGCGTCCCGTCGTCGCCCGTGGTGCGCTCGGTCACGAAGTGCGATCGCGGCCCCGTGGGCTGGACGACCTTGGCGGTCCCGCTGCTCGCCTCGCGCGCCTGCTGCCGCAGCTGCGGCACGTGGGAGGCGTCGACCTCGTCCCGGTCCTTGCTGCCGCAGCCGGCCACGAGCCCCATCGCCATCAGACTCACCGCGGCGACGGCCGCGGTACTGGTACGCAGGCGCTTCATCGGGACGAACTCCTTGCAAACTCGTGTCCGGCGGGGCAGCGGGCGCCGCCTCCACCGCTTCAGGCGAAAGACACCACCATAAGATCCGCCGACCGGCCGTCCGCGGCTCCCCCAGGGCACCGGTCCGGCCGCCCGCCGTACGACGGCGTCACGGTCGCGCACGCCGTCGTGCGTCTCCAGGGGTATGGATGTCGAACAGGCGGGTTCAGGTTCCCCCGATCGGTATGCCGGGTTGCGGTTGATTCGCGTACCGGCTCTGGGCATCGTGTTTTTCCGACTGGCGACAGCGCGGCACGAGGCGGTGCCACGGACGGGGTGACCGATGAGCGCAGGGGCCGAAGGCCCGCCGCCGCCCGGGATCACGGGGCGCGCGGCGGAGCACAGCGCGCTGCGAGAGCTGCTCGCCCGGACGCCGCTGGTGACCGTGACCGGGCCCCCGAACGTGGGGAAGAGCACACTCGCCCGCGCCGTCCTGGCAGCGGCCGCGCGGGACGACGGCCGCCCCGGCGGCGGCTTCGTACGGGTCGGCTGCCGGGAGGACGTGGACGCCTCGGGCGTGGCCGCGGCCCTCAACCGGGCGGCGGGCCTGCCGTACGACACTCAGCCGCAGGCGCTGGCCGCCCACTGCGCCCGGCGCGGCCTGACCGTCCTGCTGGACGACTGCGATCCGATGGCCGGCGCGTGCGCGTGGCTGGTGCGGCAGTTGCTGCGCGGCGGTACGGGAGGCGCGACCGCCCGGCCGGGGGCCGCTTCGGGGAGCTCCGCGCGGGCGGGGATGCGGATCGTGGCCACCGCACGGCAGCCGCTGGGGCTCGGCGTGGAACGTGTGGTGGCGGTACGGCCGGCTTCCGTGGCAATGGACGGTGGGCTGTCGTCCGAGCCGTACGGCGGGTTGTCGTCCGAGCCGGACAGCGGGTTGGCGTCCGGGCCGTACAGCACGCCCTTCGGTCCGGCCGGCGCGCCGCATTCTCCGCCGTACGGAATGGCCCGCGACCTGGTCACCGCCCCGGGCACCCCCCGGTCCGCTCCCCCGCCGGCCGCCGCCTTCGCTCCCTGCTCCCCCGCCGACCGTCTCGTATGGGCGCGGCTGTCCGTCCTCCCGGGGGACTTCGACAGCTGGCTGGCGGGGTGCGTCGCCGGTCGCAGTGACGTTTCTGCGCAGGAGGTCGAGGCCGCTCTCGTACGCCTGCGCCGCGCCTCCGTCCTCGCCCGGGTACGGCAGGCACCGGACACCGGCCCGCACACCGGGCCATACACCGGCCCCCACCCCGAACCCGGCCCCGCCTCCGTACCTGCCCAGCCGCCGACCCCGCCCCGCTATCACCTGCCCGCCGCCGCCCGCTCCGTCGGCCTCGCGCACCTCCGGGCGGCGGGTGAGGAGGCCGCGGCGCTGCGCGCCTTCCGGATGGCCTGCGCGGCGCTCGCCGCCGAGGCGCAGATCGCATGGCAGGGCTCCGACCGCCGGGTGGCCGTCGGCCTGGCCGAGACCGAGCGGCACAACCTGCGCGCGGCGCTGACCCTGCCCCCGCGGGACGCGGAAGACGCCCTCACCGCGCTGGACACCGCCGTCTCCCTGTGGTTCCGGTGGGCCGTCTGCGGCCGCCGGAGCGAGGGGCGCGCCCACCTCGCCCGGCTGCTGCGCCATTCCCGGGAGGACACCGCCGTACGGGCCCGCGCCCTGTGGCTGGCAGGCTGGCTCGCCGCGCAGGACCACGCCCACCGCACCGCCGGCTCGCTGCTGGACCGGGCCGGACGGGCGGCCGCCCGGCACGCCGACCCGGACACGCTGGCCCGTGTCGCCCACGCCCGCGGCGTCCTCGCACTCCGCCGCGCGGACACCCGTACCGCCGTCGCCTGCCTGCGGCGGGCGGCCGAGCACACCTACCAGGACGCCTGGTACGGGCCCGGGCCCGCGCACAGCCAGGTCCTGCTCGCCATCGCCCTGGCCGCGCCGGAACCGGCGAGCGTTCCCGGCCCCGGCACCGTCACCGGCCCCGCCGCACACGACGAAGCCCGCAGCGTCCCCCTGCCGGGGACCCGCTGCGGGCTCCACCTCACCTGACGGAACGTCCGCCCGTCACTCCGCCATCGCGTCGGCCGGCTTGGCCGCGGCCACCTCGCGCCGGGCCGCCGCCTTCGCCGCGCGCCGCTTCATCACGACGAACGAACCGACACCGAACAGCACCGCGGCCACCAGGCCCACCCAGGAGAACCGCTTCAGCCAGGACTCGGCGACGACACCCACGTAGTAGATCAGCGCGGTCGTGCCACCGGCCCAGACGACGCCGCCGAGCACGTTGGCGATCAGGAACTTCCAGTACGGCATCTTCAGCACGCCCGAGAGCGGGCCGGCGAAGATGCGCAGCAGGGCGATGAAGCGGCCGAAGAAGACCGCCCACATGCCCCACTTGTCGAACTTCTCCTCGGCCATCGCCACCTGGTCGGGCCCGAAGTGCTTCGGGAACTTCCGCCCGGCCCAGTTGACCAGCGGCTGTCCTCCCTTGCGGCCGATCAGATAGCCGATGGAATCCCCGATGATCGCGCCGGCGGACGCGCAGACGCCCAGCACCAGCGGATCGATGTGGTCCGTCGTCGCGGCGAGGAGCGCCGAACTCACCAGGACGATCTCACCGGGCAGCGGAATGCCGAGGCTCTCCAGGCCGATGACCAACCCCACCAGGAGGTACACGCTCACGGCCGGTACCGTCTCCAGCCACTCCATCTGCAACGCCGCATCCTCCACTAGGTGTAAGGCCCCCGTGGGCCGCCGCCCGGCGTCCGGCGACGCCGTCGATGATCGCGTTTTCCCCGCGTCCGCGCGCCGTGGCGCGCCCGGGAAGCCTACTCGATCTCTTCGGGCGGTCCCGCTGCCCGGCGGCGCGGCCCCGGCCCGCCGCGACGGACGCGACGGGCCGGGGTGACGCATGGGGCGGCGGGCCGGGAGCCGGGCCTTTTCTCCGTACGAGTGCTCTGCACGGGCTCATGGGTGCACGAGTGCTCCGTGAGAACTCTCCGTACGAGACGCGCCTCGGCGGCGTGAAGTTGCCTCGGACCTGAAGGAAGTCCGGAGAAGACCGCCCGCGGTCCGCCGGGAGGGCGGGAGCGCACCGCACCGGAGTACGGACCGGACGGCGCCCAGGCCCTACGCGGCGGGGGTGTTCGGGCGCAGCGTCCAGACGATGGTCATCTCGCCGGTGACCGCGCCGTCCTCCCTGGTGATGGCGACGTTCACCGGGAACTCCGGGCGCTCCCCCGCGTCCAGCTCGGCGACGATGTCGGCGACCGTCCGGCCGAGCTCGGCAGTGGCGGTGACCGGGCCCATGGCGAGCTTCTTATAGCCGATCTCGGCCCGTACGGCGAGCGGCACGGCCCGCGAGAGCTGGTCGCCGAAGGCCGCGAGCACGATCGCGCCGCTGGCAGACTCGGCGAGCGTGAACATCGCGCCGGCGTGCGGGCCGCCGACGTGGTTGTGGTAATCCGCCTGGTCGGGCAGCCGGACCACGGCCCGCTCGGGGGTGGTCTCGGTGAACTCCAGGTTGAGCGTACGGGCCATCGGCACGGTGGCCGCCATCATTTCGCCGATCGACGGCTTGGTCTCGGAGGGCATGGCGGCATGTTACCTACGAGTAGCTTGCTGGGGGAAGCCCCGCCCGGCATTCCGGCCCGCAGACCCGGGCGCTTATCGTGGTGGCCCATGTGGCCAGGTCAGCAGCCGCCCGGAGGCGAGCAGAACCCGTATCCCGCGCGGCACGCGCTCCCGTCGCGGCCCCGGGTGTGCCCGTGCTGACCGGCCGCGCGGACGACCGCGACGGCACCCGCCGCCCCCGCCGCCGCCCCGCCTGGGCCGGACGCAACTACACCCTGCTGACCACCGCCGCCGTGGTCGCCAACCTCGGCAGCGCCGGTTCGCTGATCGCGGCGGCGTTCGCGGTGCTCGGCACCGGCGGCTCGGCCACCGACGTCGGCCTGGTCGCCACGGCCCGCACAGTGCCGCTCGTCGTCTTCCTCCTGATAGGCGGCGCGGTCGCCGACCGGCTGCCGCGCCACCGCGTCATGGTCGCCGCGAACGCGCTCAACTGCGTCTCGCAGGGCGTCTTCGCCGTCCTCGTCCTGACCGGCGAGGCACGGCTGTGGCAGATGGCGGTGCTGGCCGCCCTCGGCGGCACCGGACAGGCGTTCTTCGCGCCGGCCTCCGAAGGCATGGTCCTCTCCACCGTCTCCGGCGAGCACGCGGGCCGGGCCTTCGCCTTCTTCCGCATGAGCATGAACGGCGCGAACATCGGCGGCGCCGCGCTCGGCGGCGCCCTGGTCGCCGCCGTCGGCCCCGGCTGGGTACTGGCCGTCGACGCCGCCGCCTTCGCCGTCGCGGGCGCGCTGCGCGCCTTCCTCGACGTCGGCCACATCCCCGGGCGCGCCCCCACCGCCGGACTCCTCAAGGACCTGCGCGACGGCTGGCGCGAAGTGGTCTCCCGGCCCTGGCTGTGGGCCGTGATCGGACAGTTCGCGGTCGTCAACGCCGTCGTGGTGGCCGCCGAGGCGGTGTACGGGCCGATGGTCGCCGAGGAGCACCTGGGCGGCCCCCGGCCGTGGGGACTCGCGCTGGCCGCCTTCGGAGCGGGCACGGTCGGCGGCGCGCTGCTCATGATGCGGCTCAAGCCCCGCCGCATCCTGCTCACCGGCATCCTGTGCGTCTTCCCGCTCGCCCTCCCCTCGGCAGCGCTCGCCGTTCCGGTGCCGGTCCCCGTCCTCCTCCTGGTGATGTTCGGCACCGGCATCGCGCTGGAGGTGTTCGGCGTGCTGTGGATGGTGGCGCTGCACCAGGAGATACCGGAGGAGAAGTTCTCCCGGGTCTCGTCGTACGACTGGTTCGGCTCGCTGGCGATCACTCCGGTGGCCACCGCGCTGGCCGGGCCCGTACAGGACGTCATCGGGCGGACCGCCGCACTGTGGGGCTGCTCCGCGCTGATCGCGCTGCTGACGGCGGCGGTGCTGTGCGTACCGGACGTGCGCGGGCTGCGGCGGCGGCCCGCCGGCGCTCCGGCGTCCCCCGGCTCACCGGCCACCGCGCCGGAGAAGACCACGGCGGCCACCCCGGCCGCCGGAACGGCCACCCCGGCCGCCGGGACCGCCGATCCGACGGGTGGGACCGCCGTCGCGGGCTCCTGAGTAAACCCCACTCAGCCGATACTGAACGCGCCGTCCGGCGGGCGGGGCGACGGCACGGCCTGCGCGTCGTACACGGGCGCGGCGTCGCCGATCAGCCGCCGGAGCCCGTCGCCGTGCTCGACCCGCGCGGGGAACACGTCGGCGGCGGCGCGCCGGGCCACCTGCGTGAGCGGCAGCTCGACACGGGACGCGGCCAGCACGACGTTGCCGAAGCGGCGGCCGCGCAGCACGGCCGGTTCGGCGATCACGCAGAGGTGGCCGAAGACGGTCGCACAGTTCGCCAGCTGGGCCCGCAGGAAGGCGAAGGGCGCGCTGTCGGCGAGGTTCGCCGCGTAGATCCCGTCCGGGCGCAGCACGCGGGCGGCGGCGCGCGCGTACTCGACCGAGGCCAGGTGCGCGGGCACCCGCGAGCCGCCGAAGACGTCCGCCACGATCACGTCCGCGCTGTGCTCCGGTGCCGCTTCCAGTGCCGTACGGGCGTCCTCGGCCCGCACCACGATGCCGCAGTCCGGGGGCAGCGGCAGTTCTTCGGCGACCAGCGCGAGCAGTCCCCGGTCGGCTTCGACGACGTCCTGGCGGGAGCCGGGACGGGTCGTGGCGAGATAGCGCGGCAGGGTCAGCGCCCCGCCGCCGAGGTGCAGCACGTCGAGCGGCTCGCCGGGCGGGGCGGCCGCGTCCAGGACGGCCGCGAGCCGGCGCGCGTACTCGAATTCCAGGTCGGTCGGCGCGTCGAGGTCGACGTACGACTGCGGGGCGCCGTCCACGGTCAGCAGCCAGGCGCGCGGCCGGTCCACGTCCGGCATCAGCTTGGCGGTGCCGCAGTCGACGACGCGGGTGACGGGGACCGGCTCGGCCGTCCCGCCCCCGACCGGCGTACCCGGTATCTGCTCGGCTGCTTCGTCCACCGTCCCATTGTGCCGGTACGAAGGCGCGCGGAGACCCGCCCCGAACCGGCCGCCTGCCGCCCCGGGCCCTACCACCTGACCCACCAGCCCCTGACCGCCCAGGCAGCCGGCCCCTTACCGAATGCCGCACTCCCTCACTCCGCCCACACCGAAGCGACCTCCTTCAGATGTGCCGCGGCCTGGCGGCGACCGGCGCGGGCCGCGGCGGCGCGTTTCGCCGGATCCAGGACGTTGCGACCGAAAGCGGCGCGCGCCGCGCGGTCGGGCACCAGCACGCACACCCGCGCGCCGCGCCGCGCGAGGGCCGCGCCCTGCGACCGTGCGGTGGCGATGGGCCCGCCGCCGGACGCCACCGGCGCCAGGACGACGACCCGGCCGTACCCGGCGGCGAGGTCCGCGTTGGCGCTGGAGTGCACCCCGCCGTCGATCCACCACTTCCCGCCGATACGCACCGGCGGCCACACACCGGGGACCGCACAGCTGGCGCTCACCGCCTCGACCAGGTCCGCCCCGCTGGTGTCGTCGAAGGCCGTCCGTTCCCCGGTCGCCGCGTCCACCGCGGTGATCATCAGGCGTCGGGCAGGCCAGTCGTGGCTGACCAGGCGCCGTGCGAGGGCATCGCGGCGGCTGGGCCCGGCGGCCGCGCGGGAGCCGAGCGCGAGGCGCCCCATCCGTACGCCGAAGTCCACGGCGTCGCGCGAACGCAGCGCCAGGTACAGGAACCGGGCCAGCTCCCGCGCCCCCATGCGCGCCGCGGTCTCCCCCGTCACGGGGGCCAGCTGGCGTGCGAACAGCTCGTCCGGCGTCAGCCGCCCCGACGTGAGCTGGGCGCCGACGATCGAACCGGCCGAGGTTCCGATGACCACATCGGCCGACGGAAGGTCGATGCCGGCCTCGACGAATCCGGCGAGCATCCCGATCTCCCATCCGATGCCCGTGTAGCCCCCGCCGCCGAGTACCAGCGCCGTCCCCGTCATCGCGGTCCCTTCTCCCGGCCTCCCGCGCTCCCTGTACGGCAGTGTGGCAGCCCAGGCCCGTACCGCCCCATACCCGCTCCCCGTGCCGCCCCGTCCCCGTACGCAGGGAACGGGGCGGTACGGGCCTCCCGCCTCGCGGTCCCGGCTACACCTCGGCGACCGTACGGACCGTGCCGGCCGCCACCGTCCTGCCCCCCTCGCGGACGGCGAACCCGAGTCCGGGCTCCAGCGGGACGTCGCGCCCCAGCTCGACGGTCATCGTCACCGTCTCGCCGGGCCGGGCGATGCCGCGCTCACCGAGGTCGACGTCGCCGACCACGTCCGCCGTACGGATGTAGAACTGCGGGCGGTAGCCCGTGGAGAGCGGCGTACGGCGGCCGCCCTCCTCCGTGGACAGGACGTACACCTCGGCGGTGAAGCGCCGCCGAGGTGTGACGCTGCCCGGCGCCGCGACGACGTGCCCCCTGCGCACCTCGTCCCGGTGCAGGCCGCGCAGGAGCAGCGCGACGTTGTCACCCGCCTCTGCCGACTCCATCGGCTTCCCGAAGGTCTCCAGGCCGGTCACGACCGTCTCCGTGTCGGCGCCCAGCACCGCCACCCGGTCGCCGACGCGGACCGTGCCGCGCTCGACGGCGCCGGTGACGACCGTGCCGCGCCCGGTGATGGTCAGGACGTTCTCCACCGGCATCAGGAACGGCGCGTCCAGATACCGCTCCGGTGTCGGCACGTAGGTGTCCACCGCGTCGAGCAGCGCCTCGATGGCCCGGCTCCAGCGCGGGTCGCCCTCCAGGGCGCGCAGCCCCGAGACCCGTACGACGGGTACGTGGTCCCCGTCGTACCCGTGCGCCGACAGCAGCTCGCGGACCTCCAGCTCCACCAGGTCGGTCAGCTCGGGGTCGCCCGCGTCCGCTTTGTTCAGCGCGACGACGATGTACCGGACGCCGACCTGCTTGGCGAGCAGGACGTGTTCGGCGGTCTGCGGCATGATCCCGTCGAGCGCGGAGACGACGAGGATCGCGCCGTCGAGCTGCGCCGCGCCGGTGACCATGTTCTTGATGAAGTCGGCGTGGCCCGGCATGTCGATGTGGGCGTAGTGCCGGGTGCCGGTCTCGTATTCGACGTGCGAGATGTTGATGGTGATGCCGCGCGCGGCCTCCTCCGGGGCCCGGTCGATCCGGTCGAAGGGCACGAAGGTGCCGCTGCCCCGCTCGCTGAGCACTTTGGTGATCGCGGCGGTCAGAGTCGTCTTGCCGTGGTCGACGTGGCCCATGGTGCCGATGTTCAGGTGCGGCTTGGTCCGCACGTATGCCGTCTTGGACATGGCTGTTCTTCCTCGCGAAGCACTGCGGTGAATACGGCGGCCTGACATGCCGCCGTGGGAACCCCTGAGCCCCACCGACCCTCCCCCTGCGGGGTCCGCCGGTCGATCCGGAGAGGGTCAGCTTCGCGCGCCGTCGGCCGCGGGGACGGCGGTGCCTGCCGCGGCCGCGGATGCCGCGGGGACGGCGGCGGCGCCTGCCGCGACGGGGTCGGTGGCGAGGGCGGCGACGGCGGTGCCGGGGAACGGCACGGCATCGGCGGCCGCGGCCTCGATCGCGATGATCAGGGCCGCGAGCGAGTCGACGACAGCCTTCGGCGCGTCCGCGACTGCGGACGTGAGCACGAGGTAAGGCTGCCGGAACATGCGCCAAGGATCTCGCGCGGCACGCGCCAGGTCGAACGATTTACCAGCGCACCGAGTTGCCCGCCTTCCCTCCTCCCGCCACCCCCTCTCCCCCTCCCCCCATACCCCCTCACTCCCACCCCCTCCCTCCTGCTTCTCCCCTCCCACCCTCCCCCGTCACCCCACAGCGATCACGAATCCACCTCCTCGCCACGCTTGTCGGTTACGCTCCCGGGATGCTCGAACCCGCCGCAACGCCCGACGGCCTCGCCGCGCGCTGCACGCGTGTGCTCTTCTCCCCCTGGGCCCGCCTCGCCGTACTCCTCGTCCTGCTCGCAGGCGCCGCCGCCGCGATGATCGTCTGGCAGCCGCAGCGGCTGCTGGCGCACGGCTGGCCGCCCGAGTGGGCCGGCGGCGGCGCCGTGGTGCTCTTCGGACTCGCGTACGGGGTGTGCACCACCGCCTTCGTCCCCCGCCCGGTCCTGAACCTCGCCGCCGGCGCCATCTTCGGCAGCCTGCCCGGCTTCCTGTCCGCCCTGGCCGGTACGGTCCTCGGCGCGGGCCTGGCCTTCGGGCTCGGCCGGCTGCTGGGCCAGGACGCCCTGCGGCCCTTCCTGCGCGCCCGGTGGCTGACCGCCGCCGACCGGCAGCTCAGCGACCACGGTTTCCGCTCCATGCTGGCGATCCGGCTCTTCCCCGGCCTGCCGTTCTGCGCCACCAACTACTGCGCGGCGGTCTCCCGTATGGGCTGGGGCGCGTTCCTGCTGGCCACCACCCTCGGCAGCGTGCCGAACACCGCCGCGTACGTCATCGCCGGCGCCCGCGCCTCGACACCCACCTCGCCCGCCTTCCTGATCTCCACGGCCTTCATCGCGGTCTCCGGTCTGGCCGCGGTGCTCGTGGCCTGGCGCAAGCGCGCGTCACTCCGGGGGCGTTGACGGGCAGGCGCCCGGAAAGAGCCCTTTGAGCACTCGGACACTTTCGGGCGCTACGCTGCCCCTCGACCGGTCACTGATCCCGCCGACCGCACGTACGCACTTCCGTCCTTTCCGCCCTCGTGCCGCCCGCCCCGCGTCTTCGCTGGGTAAGCGCTTGATCACCCTCTGGATAGCGTAGCTCCGATGCACTGGTTCGAATCCTTCATCCTCGGCCTGGTCCAAGGGTTGACCGAGTTCCTGCCCATCTCCTCCAGCGCGCATCTGCGCCTGACCGCGGCGTTCGCGGGCTGGCACGACCCCGGCGCCGCCTTCACCGCGATCACGCAGATCGGCACCGAGGCCGCCGTACTGATCTACTTCCGCAAGGACATCGCACGGATCGTCTCGACCTGGGCGCGCTCCCTCGTCAACCGCGACCTGCGACACGACCACGACGCCCAGATGGGGTGGCTGGTCATCGTCGGCTCCATCCCGATCGGCGTCCTGGGCATCACCCTCAAGGACGCCATCGAGGGCCCCTTCCGCGACCTGCGCCTGATCGCGACCACCCTCATCGTCATGGGCGTCGTCCTGGGCTTCGCGGACCGCCTGGCCGCCCGCGACGAGTCCGGCGGCCGCCACCGCGCCGTCAAACAGCGCAAGACCCTCACCGACCTGAACGTCAAGGACGGCCTCGTCTACGGCGTCTGCCAGGCCATGGCCCTGATCCCCGGCGTCTCCCGCTCCGGCGCCACCATCAGCGGCGGCCTCCTGATGGGCTACACCCGCGAAGCGGCAGCCCGCTACTCCTTCCTCCTCGCCATCCCCGCCGTACTGGCCTCCGGCGCCTACGAACTCAAGGACGCCTTCGGCGACGACGCCACCGCGAGCCACGTCTCCTGGGGCCCGACCATCTTCGCCACGGCCATCGCCTTCGTCGTCGGCTACGCCGTCATCGCCTGGTTCATGAAGTTCATCACCACGAAGAGCTTCATGCCGTTCGTCATCTACCGCATCCTGCTGGGCATCGCCCTGTTCGCGCTGGTCAGCGCAGGCGTCCTGAGCCCGCATGCGGGGGAATCGGCGGGGTGAGGGGGCGGTTCCGGGCCTCTGTTCTACCTGTTCCTGCACGTACGAACGCGCAGATACCGGCAGATCCCCGCAGCTCCGCGCGGGCGATTTCCTTGGTCGACTCCCATTCCGCTCCCAGTTGACCTTGGCTGTCGGCAGCCAAGGTCACGTCTCCGGACCGCTGCTCCGGGGCGGCCAGGTGCACCCTGAGATGGGCCGCCTCTCCACCTCCGCGGTTGCACCTTGGCCTCCCTGATGCCCGACTCCCCGGACATGAGGGCACCAGGCGGAGAAGACGCATCCGCCGACTGCCGACCACGCAGATCAGCCGCGGCGCGCTCCACCGCACCCAAAAGGCTGCTGCCGCCCCGAGCGCCGACCAGGTGCCCGAACTCGGCACGGTGGTCCGTCAGCCACGCCCGGTGGAACAGGCCCTGGTTGATCACGCCCGCGTCCGTGCCGCGCTTGTACCCGACGACCACCGGCGCGTCGTTCCCGTCCAGGCCCAGCGAGTCGACCCGTCCGCCGTGCACCGGCCCGGTGCCGTACTCGCTCGCCAGGAACCGCACGCCCAGCAGCGTCTCCATGTGCGCCTCGATGAGATGCTGCACATCCGCCTCGACCTCAGCAAGGCGCGGCGCGACCTCGCTCACGCCGCCGTTCATCGTGTGGAACAGCTTCAGCCCCGGCACCTTCCCCTCCTCGGCTCCGGGACTGCAACTCCTGCGATGACCACGATTGTTTCCGCAGAGGGCCGCGAAGCGGTGAAGATGATGCGAGAGCCTGACCGTAGCCACTCGGAACCCCTGTGTCCCCCGGACATCGGGAGCCTGCCGTTCCCCCATGCGTCCCCCGTACCCCGGAGGACAACTCAGGAAGAGCGCGTTTGCCCAGGTCAAGCGCCATGCACAGGATGATGAATCGAGCACCTTCCAAGCACTTGGCCTTAGACACAAAGCAGTAGATCAGCAGCGAGGCTGTAGGAGGGCATCGTTGACCGTTGCGGCCGGCCCCGCCTCATTTCCTCACGTCAGGCTGGCCTGTGCTCGTGCGTGGTGGCCTGGGGTCCACGAGCGGCGCGCACGCCCGGCGGCGCGGGTACGGCCGTCCGGCCTAGCCGGAGCGGACCGGCGGACGGCGGACGGCGGACGGCGGACGGCGGACGGCGGACGGCGGACGGCGGACGGCGGACGGCGGACGGCGGACGGCGGACGGCGGACGGCGGGGGCGCGTACCCGAAGGCGCGCTCCCTGTTCTGCGGGTAGGTGGCCGGTTCGGGGATTCGCCGCGTGGTACGCCGCCAGCCCCCTGGCGACGGTCACCGGCCTTGACCTCACGCTGAACGCGGCGCTGCTCACGGCCGGTTTGCTGTACTTCGTGAGCCGGTCGGCGAACCGTCTGGTCGGACACCGAAAAAGCGCCGACCACCACCGAGCGCACGACGGCCCGAGCCGCACACCGGGCCCCTCGGGGCGGCACCGCGCATGCGGTCGCCCATGCTGAAGCGGGGGGGGGGGGGGGGGGGGGGGGGGGGGGGGGGGGGGGGGGGGGGGGGGGGGGGGGGGGGCGGGGCGGCGGGGAGACGATAGATCACACCCCCCCTATACC
>NZ_JBVIBD010000016.1:205846-228274 GCF_055573595.1 Streptomyces sp. NPDC030165
ATTCCGGGCGGTAGGGGGGGGGGGGGGGGGGGGGGAGAAAGACCCCCCCCCCCCCCCCCCCCCACCCCCCCCCCCCCCCCCCCCCCCCCCCCCCCCCACAACCCCCCCCCCCCCCCCCCCCCCCCCCCCCCCCCCCCCCCGCCGTGGTTGACAGCGGTGAGGAATTACGTACCCCTCGCCCCCAATTGTCACCATGGGTCCGGGTGGCCCGAACGTCCAGGGCTCAGACGCCCGGAGCACCCTGCGCCTGCATGTACACCGTCTCCAGGCTCCCGCGCGGGTCCACCACCACGAGGAAATAACTTCCCTTGACCGTGTGGAACCCGTGATAGGTGTCGTACTCCTTCGTCGGGTCGAACGACCACCCGAACTGTTTCAGGTCACCCTCCGGGAAAGGCGGCGAGGGAGGAACCGTGTACGGCCAGCGAACGGGGCTGTCGACTTTCACCCCGTGCTTCTCAAGGAACGTGTCGACACATTTCTTATCGGCCTTGAAGCTGAGGTTCAGGCTTTCGTTGGTGTACTCCTTCGACCCGGAAAAACCCACATCCTTCTTCTCGCACGGCGGAAGCTCAAGGCCATACGCCTGGAGAACGGATTCCATACGCTGCCCGGCCGGGCTGCCGGGATACGCCCGAGGATCCCTCTCACCCGAGTCCCCGCCACAGCCCGCCAGGCAAATGGCGAGGGCAGCCGCGACGGCAGCCCCTACCCATCGCCGGTGCGTGGGCTGTCCGCCGGGTGTTGACGGCCGCGTCCTCATGAGATCTCCTTCACCAACTTTCGGGGTCGTTCTGTGCCGCTAGCGACGACCGGTCCGGTCGATGCCGGCATTCATGCTTCCCTGCACCGTGTAATCGCGGGCATACCCTTGACTCGGCGCCAGGGCAAGCTGATCCACGTTGACGGGTATGCCGTGCACCATGATCGGATCTTTGTCCGTGTCGAAGTTGTATTCCTTCTTCACGTCGAGCCGGTACCCTCCGGAGAGCTTGACCTCGTTGTCGTTGACCACCGTCGCCTTGAGATTACCGCTGACCCGGTACTGGATGGAGTGCAGGGCGAAGATGTGGTCCTTCGACCCGGGGTGCTTGAAGGTGAAGCCCAGCCAGTTGCTGTCGAGATCGACCGGGCAGGACGATCCGACCGGTCCCTTGCACTTGCTCGCTGCCCGTCGCGTGTACCTGTCGAGACGCTCGTTCAGGTGCTTCTGCAACGTGGGGTTGTCGTAGAGGCTGCGCATCTCTTCCGGACTGAACTGATACGGCTTTCCGGAACGCCCCTCCCAGTGCTTGAACAGGTCGCACGACATGGAACCCATGTAGCAGGCGAACATCTCCGCGCCGCCGATTCCGATTTGTATCGCGTTCCCGCCGGGGGGCGCGTTGAGCCCGCGCAGCCACTTCTCGAACAAGCTCGGCTCGTGATAGGGCGGGTGCTTCTTCTCGTCGTCCTGATCGCTGATGTAGGGGTGTCCGTTCTCGTCCCGGATCTCGATCGAGTTCGCAGGCTTTTCGCCGGCACCTCCGACCATCTGTTCGATGAATTTCCGGACCGCTGTGTCCAGCGCTTCGGTGCCGGCCTTCGCGGCCAGTTCGGCATCCTTCCCCGCAGCCAACGCGGAGGCACTCGCCCGGCCCGCCGAGGCATAGGCATCGTGCGCGTAGGCGGCGGCTTTACTGGCGGAATAGTTGGCCCAGGATGCGGACCGGCCGGCTGCCTTGGCATCACGCCGGGCGGACTCGGCGGCTTTCCGCGCCTGCTGGGCGGAGTGTGAAGCGTTCCGGGCCGAGAGTTCGGCGTCGTCGGCCGACGTCTTGGCCTCCTCGGCGTAGCGCCGGGCCTGGTCGGCCGATTTCCGTGCTGCAGTCGCGTACTCGTTCGCCTTGGCGGCGTTGTCACGTGCGGTGGCCGCGACGTTCTGAGCGGTGGCGGCGTCCGTCTGCGCCGAGGCGGCCGAGCGTGCCGCGTCGGCGAGGAGCCGGCGCACACCGGCCACATGAACGGCGGTGTCGTAGTCCTGCCGGGCCGCCTTGTACTGGCCGACCGTGACGAACTGCCGCAGCATGTCGGGCGACCCGTTCAGGGCGATTTCCGCGTTCGCCTTCACATAGGCCCCGCCGGCGTGCTTGAGCTTGAGGGCGGCCACCCGGTCGTCCTCTTCGCGTGCCGTGTACTGGCCGCTGTGCAGGAACTGCCGGAACGCCTCGGGGGTGTCGGCATTGATGGCCTTGTTGCCGGCTTCCCGCACGGCCCGGCCGCCGGTGTGCATGATCTTCAGCACCCGGACCCGGTATTCCTCGGTCCGGCTCTCGTACTGGCCGGTCTGCAGGAAGTCCTCCACCTGCTTCGCGGAGCCGGTCACCGCGGCGGTGGCGGCCTTGCGCAGCGCCGGTACGTCCGACTCCGTCAAATGCGCCACCCGAGCCCGGTCATCCTGCTCGGCGGCGATCCCGCGGCCACGGGTCAGCCATTCCCTGACATCGGCGTCGGTGCCGGAAAGGGCCAGTCCGGCGGCGTCCCGGGTCCACGGCCCGCCGGTTTCCGCGAGGCGCAGGGCGGCAGTCCGTGCCTTGTGGACCGCGGTCGCCGCGTCGGTCCCGGGCTCGCCCGCCTCGGCCAGGAGTTTCTTCGTGGCCGCGTCGACCCGCGCGGACTCGGCCCGCTCCTCATCGCTGCGGGACTGCCGCTTCTCGTAGCGCGCGCGCTCCTCCTTGGCGTCCTGGACGGCCAGCTCCGTGTCGGTCTTCAGCTGGGCCGCCTCGGACTCGCGCGCGGCGTTCTCCACATCACGTGCTTGCTCCACGGCCGTACCGGCGGCCTTCGCAGCCTCGCTCGCCGCGTCGGCGTGCCTGGTCGCCTGGTTCGCCGCGTCGGTGGCCTTCCCCGCCTGCTTCGCGGCCTCGTCCGCCGCGTCCGCCGCCTTGTTGGCATGGTCCGCGGCGTCACGGGCGGCGGTACGGGCCTGGCGGGCCGCGGTGGCCGCCCGGTTGGCCAGGTTCCCGGCGGAGGTGGCCGCTCGCGTGGCGATGCCCGCGGCCTGCCGTGCCTCGGCAGCGGCGGCGGTCGCCCGCCGCGCCTGCGCCCCGGCGGTCTGCGAGTGACGGCCGGCCTCGGCGGAGGCGTCGGCGGCCTCGGCGGCGTTCCGACCGGCCTGTGCGGCCGACTTGGCGGCGCCGACGGCCTCATTGACCGCCCGCAGCGCCTGGTCGATGGCTTCCGAGGCCGCCACGGCGTTCTTCGCCGCGTTCCTGGCATCCTCCGCCGCTTTGCGGGCCGTCGCGGCCTGGCCCGCGTTCAGTGCCGCCGCGTTGGCCGAGTGGTAGGCGCGCGCGGCGGCCTGTCCCGCAGCGGCAGCCGCCGAGGCCGCGGCCGAGGCGGCGTTCGCCGCGATGCGGGCGGCCGAGTGGGCCTGCCGGGCAGCGCCGATGGCCGTCCGGGCCGCTGACGCTGCCGCCTTGGCCGCGTTCGCCGCCCGGCCGGCGGCGCCCGCCGCCTGCTCCGAGGAGTCCTTGGCGGCAGCGGTCTGCTGCGCCGCCAGGACCGCGGCCTTCTTGGCAGCCGCGGCGGCGTCGGCCGCCCGCTCGCCGGCCTCCTTGGCCGCGGCCGTCTCCTGGCGGGCCCGCTTGCCGGCTTCCTTGGCGGCCTCCGCGAGCTGCGCGACCGTCATGCGCTCCTGGTCGCGGGACTGTGCGAGGTACTGTCCGCTGCGCAGGAACTCGCTGACGTCCGCCGCGGACCCCTTGAGCGCCTGCCGTCCGGCCTTCTGCACTTCGGGCCCACCGGTGTGGACGGCCTTCAGGAGAGCGACCCGGTCGTCCTCCTCCTGCGCTTCGCCCCGGCCTTCCACGAGGAAGTCGAACAGGGCGTCGACCGAGCCGTCATCGAGCGCCTCCTGGGCGGCTTCCCTGACTCCCCGGTCCGCTTGGCCTTTCAGGCGAAGGACCGAAATGCGCAGGTCTTCCTCCCAGGGGGCCTTCCAGCCCGACGCGAGGAATGCGCGCTTGTCCTCGGGGGAGCCGTCCATGGCCTTCTGGGCTGCCTGCCGCAGCCCCTTTCCGCCCGAGCCCATCATCTTCAGGACGGCGACCTGCTCGTCTTCCTCCGAAGCGGTCCGGTAAGTGGTCTTCAGGAAGTGCTGCACGTCCTCGTCAGAGCCGGCCAAAGCCTTTTCGGCCGCTGCCCTGACTCCCTTTCCGCCGGAGCACCACAGGTTGTAGACCTTGCCGCGCGCGTCGGCGGACGCCTTGCCGCCCGCCGTCGGCCCGGCCGTAGCCGCCACGGCTGCCGAGGCACCGAAATCTCCTGCGATCACGGCCAACACCGTGGTCAGTACGACCGCGGAAGATGCTCTCGATATGCGTAGCGGAGTCGTTCGCTTTGTTCTCATGTCCCCTCAACAACTCATCGGGCCCAAGATGCGGGCCCGCAGCGTGCCGCCGGATATTGAGGCGCACGCAGCCGCACAGTTAAGCATGTGCAAGACACAAGGGGTATTTCGAATCGTGACCTCCCCGAAACAATTGAGGCTTGCCGACAATCACCAGCATCTTCAAATCACCTGTCAACGAGGTTGATTGACGGGGCATCAGCCGGGCATGTGAATATGTGAACATCACTGCTCCCGAAGAGCTGCGGCTTGTTCCCCCCTGTCCTAATTTCCCTGTACATGCGTCTGGGTGATAGCAATGTTCCGCCGCCCTGAAGCCCAAGCCTCGCTGCCCTTCCGCCGGTATATCGGCATCCAGCCGGCCTCGGCTTCGCAGAATCGCGCCGGTCACGTGCGCGCATGTGCAGGCGCGCACTTTTCCCCTACGTATGCAGGAAGCCAGACTCGAATGAAGCTGCTTACCCGGGCGCTGACCGCCACACTTGTCCTCGGCGCCACGGTACTCACCGGTTCCGGCGTCTCGGCCGCCGCGGACACCGGCTCCCCCGATACCCCGCCGACCGCGGTGGAGGACTTCAACTACCCGCAGGCCGACAAGATATTCAAAGAGCGGGGCATCCGGCTCAAGCGCGGCGATGGGCACATCGTGCTGGTCGACTGCGGCAGCCGGCCGGGCCTGCTGGAGGTCTACGCCCGCAGCAAGAAGGGCAAGTTCTGTTTTCGGGTGACGGGCAAGTCCGGCTACCTGAGCATGGAACTCCCCAAGGTGTACGCCGTCATGGGCAACGACTACAAAGTCAGCGTCAACATGAGCAGGCAGGGCGAAGAGGTGTCGTTCGACGTCCTCAAGAACGAATGGACGGAGGTCGGTGAGACCGCTGACCTGCCGAAGGAGCGCGACCACACCCTCCTGGAAATCTTCGCGTCGAAGTGACGCGGGCCCGGATTTCACGGGCGGCGACTCGCGGATCTCGTCACCGCGCCCCCACACCCCGAACAACCATCGAGGAATACAACGTGTTTCGCACGCGTCCACGCGCTGCGTGGATGACCGGTATCGCTACGATCGCCACCGCCGCAGGACTTATGTGTGCCGCGCCGGCGCAGGCCGTCGTCGGCAAGGCCGCCGAAAACGGCGCGTACTCTTTCACCGCTCAGCTCGACATCGGGTCAGGAAAGCGGGCCTGCACCGGTGCCCTGGTCGGACCGCAGTGGATCGTCACCGCGAGCAGCTGCTTCGCCGACCGTCCCGGGCAGGAGGCCACCGTCGCGGCGGGAAAGCCCGCGGACAAGACCGTGGCGACGGTCGGGCGTACGGATCTGAGCGGTGCGGGCGGACAGGTGTCGGACGTCGTCGAACTGGTACCGCACGCCCATCGCGACCTCGTCATGGCGCGGCTGGCCGAGCCGGTCCGCGGTACGGCCCCGGTCGGACTGGCGGCCACCCCGCCTGCCGCGGGCGAGGTGCTGCGGGTCGCGGGTTACGGCCGCACGCGGGACGAGTGGGCACCGGAGCGGCTGCACACCGCGGAATTCGCCATAGGCTCGGTCGACACGACCTCCATCGCCCTCACCGGTGCGTCACCCGACGACGCGAGTGTCTGCGCCGGCGACACCGGCGGTCCAGCCTTCAGGGAGAGCGGCGGCCGTGCGGAATTGGTGGCCGTCAACCGGTCCTCCTGGCAGAGCGGGTGTTTCGGGGTGGACGAGAGCCGCACCGGTGCCGTGGACACCCGCGTGGACAAGCACTGGATGCAGCAGGTGATGTTCCGGGACGCGCTGTCCACGGACGTCACCGACCTGATCGCTTCCGCGGACTTCAACGGCGACGGCCGCACGGACATCGCGGCCGTCATCGGCGACGGCACGCTGCACGCCTTCTACGCCACGGCGGACGGCACCCTCGAATACGGCCGCCCGCTGTGGTACGACAACACCTGGAAGTCGGCCATGAAGAACATCATCGGCGGTGACTTCGACGGCGACGGCAAGGCGGACCTCGTCGGCATCTGGAACGACGGAACCATCCACCTCTACCCGGGCACGGACGGCGGCATGCTCGGTGCCGGCCGGAAGATGTGGTCGGACGCGTCCTGGGACACCATGAAGCAGGTCACCCGCTTCAAGGCCGACGGCTCCGGCCGGGACGGCCTGCTGGGACAGTGGAGCGACGGCTCGCTGTACGCCTACGCCACCAAGGAGGACGGCACGCTGGCGGGCACCCGGCACGCCATGTGGCCGGACAAGTCGTGGCGCACCATGCGCCTCGTCGGCACCAGCGATGTCAACGGTGACGGCCGGGACGACATCACCGCCGTCTGGGGGAACGGCGATCTCTACTGGTACGCGGGCAACAACAAGGGCGGCCTCGACGCGGGACGCAAGCTCTGGCAGAACAACAGCTGGCTGAGCATGAAGAAGATCACCGGTGGTGACTTCGACGGCGACGGCAAGGGCGACCTCGCCGCCGTCTGGGGCAACGGCAGACTCATGTGGTACCCGGGGAACGGCCAGGGCTCCCTGGACGCCGGCCGTGCCATGTGGACCGGCGTGTGATCCGCTCGTCCGACTGCGTGTGACGCCCGGCTTGCGCCGGCCGGTACCGATACCGGCCGGCGCAAGCATCCGCACGTGCCGTGAGCGGCGCCGGAACGCCGAGCGGTGCAGAGGCGCGCCCGAAAATCGGCTGCCGAGTGCCGGCCCCTCTGAGACGGTGCCTCCAGGGATACGTCTGAGCCCCACTCCCCCGTCATGCGTCCGGCTTCGCCGACCGAACTCGCCGCGTTGCGCGACATCGAGCGGGCTGCCGGGGAGAAGTTCCGGAAGGTGGGGACGGGGGACGGGCCGGATCGCGGATGACGAGCCGCCGTCGTTGGAAGAGTTGGAGCGTTACCAGCGGGCGGGGCGGGCACTGGCGGCCACGGACAGGGGGCCGCTCGCGTACCTGCTGTGGGAGCCGGTCGACGGCTGCGCACACATCGAGCAGGTTTCCGTGCATCCGGACGGCGCGCGCCGTGGGGCCGGCCGGGCGCTGATCGAGCGGGCCTGGCGGGACAGTGGGCTGCCGTCGGTCACCCTCACCACCTTCGCGGACGTGCCGTGGAACGCCCCGTACTACGCCCAGCTCGGATTCCGCGTGCTGAGCGACGCCGAGATCACGCCGGGGCTGCGCGCGATCCGGCAGCGGGAGACGGAGCTGGGGCTCGACCGGTGGGAACGGGTGTGCATGCGGCGGGACGCCTGAATCCGGGCGGGTGCGTACGGCGCCGTACCGGTGGCCTGGTTGTGTGATCTGCGGATGCCCATCGCTTGCCCGGTGCTTCGGGCGCCGGGCCGATCGCGGGATGAATCCACGTCAGCCCGCCCCGCAGCCCCGTCCCCAGTCGGCTACCGGCCCCGAACCGGCGCGCACCGACGGCGATCCACCCGCACCGGAAGCGCGCGGAGCGCGCGCTCCTTCCCCGTACGGCAGGTCTGTGCCGTCGTCGCGGCCGGCTGCGTCGTCGTGCTCGTGCCGCTGCTCGGTACGGGACTCGCGGTCGACGAGTCGTACGGGATCCGATTACCCGGCGACGGGACCACGGACCGCCACTTACACCGACGCCGTCCCATGGCTCGACGCCGGCTACGTCGGCGGAAAAAACGCATCACCTCTCTGGACGAGCCGACCGTGGCCTCCGACGTTTCGGACTCGTTGACGGACGCATTGGCGAACACGGTGGGCGGGCGCACACTGACCACAACCTCGCCGGGCGGGCGGACGTTGCTGACACTTCGATCGAACGCCCGGCGAGGGCCGTGTCAATGCCTCCCGCGTCGGAGGACCCAAATGCCTTTACGCGCGGCACTTCTGGATACGCGCTTAGCTGGTTGATGAGGGCACGCCGCGCAGCAAGTGCGCCCCACGCGTGACGGCTTCGTGTACCGGATCGTCGGCCGGTGAGGCGTGGCGGCACCGGGCAGGCGTTGCCGCCTTGACTTGCTCGGCCGGCCCACCAGAGCACGCCGGTGAACGCGTTTGCCACTCGGAAGTCTCGGGTGTCGGTCCGGCGGTCATGAGGTGGTGGCGTGTTGCATGCGTGCGGCGGTCTGGCGGAGGTAGGCGGTCACCTCGGGGTCGGCATCGAGGGTGTAGTCGGCGTCGAGGGCGGTGAGTGTCCGGGCGATGCCGGGGAGGTGGTTGCTGGAGCAGTCGACGGTGCAGCTGGCCTCGTCGAGGGGGCGGATGCGGGTGGCCAGGGCCCAGGTGCGGCGGCGGACGGTGTCGGCGGGGGCGTGGATGGTGGCGATGGCGCGGTAGCGGGTCGGCGCGGTCGCGATCTTGTCGGCGACGTAGGCGGCCGAGTCGTCGCCGGGGACGGGGCGGGGGGTGAAGTGGTGGCGGGTGGGGGCTGGGCTGGTGATGCGGTCGAGGCGGTAGATGCGCCAGTCGTTCTTGTCGGTGTCGTGGGCGAGGAGGTACCACAGGCCGCCGGAGGCGATGAGGTGGTGGGGCTCGACGCGGCGGGCGGCGCGGCCGCCGTGGCGGGTGGTGTAGTCGAAGGTGACGCTCTCATGGTCGCGGCAGGCGGCGGCCAGACTGCCCAGCAGCTCGGGGTCGACGCGCGGGCCGCGGGTTTCCCAGCCGATGGTGGCCGTCGTCTGCTGCACGGCCGCGACCTGGGTGCGCAGCCGGGCGGGCAGGACTTGTTCGAGTTTGGCCAGGGCGCGCAGGGAGGTTTCCTCCATGCCGGTGAGGTGGCCGGCGGCGGTGCGCAGGGCGACGGCGGTGGCGATGGCTTCGTCGTCGTCGAGGATCAGCGGGGGCATGGCGGTGCCGGAGGCGAGGCGGTAGCCGCCGGCGTGGCCGGTGGTGCCTTCGACGGGGTAGCCCAGGTCGCGCAGGCGGTCGATGTCGCGGCGGATGGTGCGGCCGGTGACGCCGAGGCGTTCGGCGAGTTCGGTGCCGGACCATTCGCGGCGGGTCTGCAGCAGGGACAGCAGGCGAAGCATCCGGGCAGGCAGGTCGGTCGTCATGCCTTCCAGATTGCCTCTCTTTACGGACGCGACGTGTCCTAAAAGGGTTCTAGCTTGGACGGCATGTCCGAGAACAAAGAACCCCGAAACGCCGTAAATGCGGTTGATCCGCGCAGATGGGCCGCGCTGGCCGTGGTGCTGATCGCCTCGTTCATGGACGCGGTCGACGTCACCGTCGTCCACATGGCCGTTCCGCACATCCAGCAGGACATCGGCGCCTCGTCGGCGCAGGTGCAGTGGATCACCGGCGGGTACGCGCTGGCGTTCGCGCTCGGGCTGATCACCGGTGGCCGCCTGGGCGACCTGTTCGGCCGCAAGCGCGTCTTCCTGCTCGGCGTCGTCGGCTTCACCGTCACCTCGCTGGTCTGCGGCGTCGTCGGCAACGCGGAGCTGCTGCTGGCCGGGCGCGTCGCGCAGGGCGCGACGGCGGCCCTGATGGTGCCGCAGGTGCTGTCGATCATCCACGTCACGTTTCCCGAGCGGGAGCGCGGCAAGGTCTTCGGCATCTACGGTGCGGTGATGTCGCTGGGTACGATCGCCGGCCCGCTGGTCAGCGCGCTGCTCGTGCAAGGTGATCTGTTCGGGCTGGGCTGGCGGCCGATCTTCCTGGTCAACCTGCCGCTGGGCATCGCGGGGCTGATCGCCGGCGCCCTGGTGGTCAGCGAGTCGCGGGCCGAGCGCGCCGCCCGTCTGGACCTGGTCGGGATGGTGCTGGCGAGCGCCGGGCTGCTGGCGCTGGTGCTGCCGCTGACCCAGGGCCGTGAGCTGGGCTGGCCCGCCTGGACCTACGTATCGATGGCCGCGTCCGTGCCGGTGCTGGCGATCTTCGTCGCCTGGGAACGGCGCCTGCTGCGGCGGGGTGGCTCGCCGCTGGTGGTGCTGTCGCTGTTCGCCCGGCGCAGTTTCGCCGGCGGGCAGGGCGTGCAGCTGATGTTCGGCCTCGCCTCGGGGGTGTTCTTCCTGGCCTGGACCCTCTACCTCCAGCTGGGGCTGGGTTTCTCGCCGCTGAAGGCCGGACTGTCGGGGCTGCCGCTGTCGGCGGCGATGTTGGCCGGTGCCGGGATGTCCATGCAGGTCCTGGTGCCCCGTTTCGGCCGCGTGGTCCTACAGGCGGGCGCCCTGCTGGCGGCGGCGGGAATGCTGCTGTTCGCCTGCCTGGCCCAGCACTACGGCTCCGGCATCGCGATGTGGCAGACCATCGTTCCGCTGATACCGATGGGCCTGGGCATGGGACTGATCATCGCTCCGCTGACCGACGTAACTCTCTCCGAGGTCCCCCACGAGCACGCCGGCTCCGCGTCGGGGCTGACCAACACCACCGTCCAGCTCGGCCAGGCCGTCGGTGTCGCCCTGTCCTCGGTGATCTTCTTCGCCCGCCTGGGACACGGCGCCCCCGCCACCCAGGCCGCGCGGATGCCGCACGCCTTCACCGGCTCCCTGTGGTACGTGGCGGCCGCGTTCGTTGCCGCGTTCGCCCTGCTGTCCGCCCTGCCCCGCACCGCCGGAACCAAGAAGCCGGCTGCCGGTCCGGCCAGGCGGTCCGAGCAGCCGGGCACCCCGGTTCCGGTGGCCTGACCCGCCGCGGGCCCCGCGCGAGGTCACTCATCCGCTCCTGACGCGGGCCCGCGTCTGGGGGCGAGCCAGCCTCGACGCGGAGGACCCAACCCGCGGCACATGCCATGTACGCGGTCGCACGAAAGGAACAATCATGAGCTTCATGTCTCCCGGCCAGGTCGTCTGGTTCGAGATCGGCACCACCGATCCCCGGGCCGTCACCGGCTTCTACGGCCCCCTCCTCGGCTGGACGTTCGAACTCGACCCGGACTCCTCCATCGACGGCCGCACCTACACCCGCATCCTCGCCCCCGGCGCGCCGTGGCCGATGGGCGCGATCCAGCAGGGCGACACCGGCGACGAAGCCATCAACCTCTCCATCCTGTCCACCGACGTCCACGCCGACGTCGCGACGCTCACCGGGCTGGGCGCCACGATCGTCGTACCGGCCACACCGGTGGGGGACGTGACCGTCTTCGCGCGGCTGAAGGACCCGCGCGGCAACCTGTTCTCCCTCTTTTCCCAGTCCACCTCCCAGCGGTTCGAGGAGCGCATCGCCGGGACCGAGGAGTACATGCAGCAGGCCGCCTTCACCCCGAAGCCCGGATCGATGGCCGGATTCGAGATCGGCACTACCGACGTCCAGGCCACCACCGACTTCTACACCCAGGGCTTCGGCTGGCGGTTCGAGAAGGACGGCACCATCGGTGACGTGCCCAGCCTGGCCGTCTTCGGGCCCGGCGCCGAGCACCCCGCTGGTCTCTTGCAGGATCACAGCGGCGACAACGGCAGTGCGGCGGATTACGTCATGCCCGCCTTCCTGGTCACCGACGTCGCCGCCACCGCCGCGGCGGCCCAGCAGGACGGCGCGCGGGTGGAGCAGCAACCGCGCTCCGTACCCGGCGGCCCGGTCCGCGCCCGTATCCGCGACCCCCGCGGCAACCGCTTCGGCCTCCTCTGCCGGCCCACCCCGCCCACGACCCGCTGAGCCCGCTCTCCCGGCTACTCCTGCCGTGTTATCGGCCGGAGCGGCCGGGGCCCCACCCGCCGCAAAGGAGACAAGAGATGAAGATCGCACTGCTGGGAACCGGTTTCGGGCAGGCACACGCTGCCGCCTATGCCGCTCGTGGCGATGTGGAGGTGGTGATGTTCGGCCGGGATGCGGCCAAGACCGCGAAGACGGCGGGTCAGTTCGGGTTCGCCTCCTCGACGGATATGGACGCCGCGTTCGAGGACGGCTCCTTCGACCTGGTGGACATCTGCCTGCCGCTCCCGCTGCACGCCGACTTCGTACTGCGCGCCCTTCAGGCGGGCAAACATGCGCTGGTCGAGCTGCCGCTGGCCGATGACATCGAGGACGCGAAGCGGGTGGCCGAGGCCGCCGCGCACAGCGACAAGCACGTGTTCGTCGACATGTTCGAGCGGTTCATCCCGGCCAACCAGGCCCTGTTCGACGCGGTGGACCAGGGCACCTACGGGCGCCTGGAGCATCTGACGCTGTGGAACCTGACCGCGCACCTTTGGCCGGGCGCCTCGCTGGGGCTGAAGGTCCTGCCGCTGGAAGCACTGCACAGCGACATGGACATCCTCACCCGCACCCTCGGCCTGCCCCGGGCCACCACCGTCACCACCGTGGCGCGCGGCGCGGACTCCGGGGCCATCGACGCCGCCTTCCGCTTCGACGGCGCGGCGGCCCGCAGCTCGATCTCCTCGCTGATGCCCCAGGCGTGGGGAGCCCGCGGCGGCTACACCGCCACCTTCGAGCACGGCGTCCTGGACGCCACGTCCACGATGGGCTTCGACGGCAAACCCTCCGGTACCGTCACCGCCTACACCGCCGAGGGCGCGCACGAGCTCCAGCTGCCGACCGCCGACCAGTACACCGCCATGATCGACCATGCCCTGGAGGTGGTGCGCGGCGAAGCGGAGAACCAGATCGGCCCCGCGAGTGTGCTGGACGCGCTCCAGCTCACCCTCGACCTGGACCGCCAGGTGAACCACCCCGGCTGAACCCCGTCTCCCGGCCCCCACCGGTCTGTCCGAGCCTCCGAGGCCCTGGGGGCCGGGCCGGGGCCGGCCGGACGTACAGCACAGGAAGTCCCTGAACCTGTGAACCTGCCGACCACCACTCTGCCGGGCGGCACCGTCATGCCCCTGCTCGGGCTGGGCACCTTCCAGCCACCCCGTCCTGACCGAAATCGCCGACACCCACGGCGCGAGCCCCGCGCAGGTCGTCATGGCCTGGCACCTGGCCCACCGCATCGCCGTCGTCCCCAAATCCGCCCGCCCCGACCGCATCACCAGCAACCTCCGGGCCGCCGACCTGCGGTTCACCCCGGAAGAGGTCGAGCGCATCACCACGCTCGGCACACACCCCCGCCGCGCACCTGCGGTATGAGGAGACCCACCATGAAGATCGCTGTTCTCGGCACCGGCCCCGGTGCCCGCTGCCACACCGCCCGCCTGAGCGAACTCGGACACCAGGTCACCGTCGGTACCCGCAACGCCGAAGCCACCCTGACCCGTACCGAACCGGACATGATGGGCACACCGCCCTACCAGGACTTCCACAGCGCCCACCCCGACATCGCTCTGCACACCTTCTTCGAGGCGGCCCGGGACGCCGACCTGGTCATCAACGGCATCGACGGCGCCCATGCCGTACAGACCCTGGCCGCCCTCCCCTCCACCGCCCTGGCCGGCAAGACCCTCATCGACTATGCCGTCCCCTACATCTACCAGCAGCCCGACGAGGCCGACCGCCCCTGGCCCACCCCCTGGGGCGTCATGCCGCGCCTGGAACCGGTGGACACCGACAGCCTGGCCGAACAGATCCAACGCGCCCTGCCCGCCGCCAAGGTCGTCAAAGCCTTCGTCACCCAGGAACAGGAAACCGTCACCCATCCCGAACAGTTCGCCGACGGCGACCACACCACCCTGCTGGCCGGCGACCACAGCGATGCCAAGGACACAGCCGCCGAGTTGCTGCGGTCCTACGGCTGGCACGACATCATCGACCTCGGCCCTCTGCCCGCCGCCCGCGGCATGGAGATGTACGCCCACCTGCACACCGCCATCGGCCTGGCCCTCGGCGGCCGTTTCGGCGTCAAGATCATCCGCTGATCATCCCGCACCAGGCGCATCTGCGCCGGCCTCCGTCACCCGCTCTCCCCCAGAGTCCCCGGGCGAGGGCAAACCGATACCCCCCGCCTGCTCCGCCGGGCCCTGCCACCGTCTCTCGCCACACGCCGTACCCCGTCCAGGAGAACCGCCATGAACAGCACGTCCCCGCACGGCGAGATCGTCATCACCGAACAATGATCTCTGACGCCACCGACGGAATGCGCTCCGTGATCCCACATCCATCACCACGGACAGACTGTGCCGGAAGCCGGGGACCTCATGCCTACGGCCCTCGGCTCATGCTCCCAGGCGTCCCTGGCAGACGTCGGTGACAGCCATGGGACCGTCCGTCTTTGGTCCCTTGCCGGGTATCAGCCGGCGCCGCGGTCCTGCCGTCTGCACAGCGTTCTTGTTTCCGCTGTCGCTTGCGTACAAGACGCGGCGGGAAGCATGGCATTCGTCTTCAGCTCAGGCTTCGACGGAACGATCCGTTTGCGGAAGACGTCCGAGGAGCCGATGGAGGCCCCGTCGGTCAACTACCGGCCCTCGTGACGGCACTCGCCGCCGCCAAACCGTCCGTCGGTCCTGTTCTTGCCGTGGCATGGAACGACGCAGAACTGCACACCTGACACATCCTGAGCAGCCACGTGCAGATCCTGCCGATGCTCTACCGCTGCAATGCCCGCACCCTCAGCACCAACGGACAGCTCACTGTCGGCGGCGCAGAGGGCACGTACGCCATACGACTTCACTTCGGATGCCTCTGGAATTGCGCGCAGTTCGTGCCTGCATCCGATGTGCCGAGGGCATAGCGGGCAGCCGCTTTGAGTGGCTGCCCGCTATGCCTTGTTGGTGAGTACCTGCGATGTGTCAATTCCTTGGCCATAGGTGGGTGCGGCACGTTGCAGGGTGAAGGTGTCGCTGGCCGTGGCGAGCTGGTTTCCGACTCGCGGAGGGACATTGCCGGACGACGCGTTCGGGAGTGCGCCGTGGGGTCAGTGTGCCAGGCGTTGGTACAGGGCCATGGGGGTCACATAGCCGGGCCAGCGGCCGTCGTCGAAGAGGCGGACGCCCGCGTCCTGGTAGCTCTGGTCGACGAGTTGGGAACAGATCATGTGGCCGGTGGCGGCGACATAGCGCCGAAGTCCCGGGAAGGGCAGGCGGAGGCGGTGCACGGCGATGGCCAGGTAGTCGAGGAAGCTGTACGGGACGCCCTCGTAACGGCGGCCCGCGGCGCACAGCGCGTCACGTTGGCCGTCGGTGAGGCCCTCCGGGCATACGTACAGTACGTCCACGCCGTCGTAGGCCGACAGGGAACGGATGGTCGCGCCGCCGGGTTCGGCTTCTATGAGCATCGCGTCGGGGAGTACGAGGAAGGCGTGCTGGTATTCGCCGAATCCGTTTCCGTTCAGCCACTGACCGATACGGATCAAGTGGCCCACATTGCCGTTGATTCGGGTGAGTCCAATGTCTCCGGGCATGGGCGGGGCATGCTGCATCCGCGGCTCCGAGGCGCACAGTGGGGTGGGTTTTCTGTGTGATACCCATTTCGGAGCCGTTGAAAGGAGGCGAGGGCGGGGAATTGCGCGAGCGGCCGTCCGGGCCCAAGGCAGGGTCCGAAGACCGAGTCGGAGTCCGGGCTGTTTCAGTGCAGTTCGTAGTGCCAGCTGCCGTCGGAGTGTTCGTACCACATGTGTACGCGGGCGACGGCGCGCAGGCGGTCGCGGTCCTGCCGGGTGACGGTCACCGCGCCACCCGCCTGGTCGACCACGTACTTCAGCGCGGATTCGAGCTCGTCACGCCTGCGGGTGAGCTGCGCGAGCTCGAACTGCGCGCGCCGCAGCCGCGCTTGCAGCAGGGCGATCTGCTGCTCGGGAGTGTCGTCGTCGTTCGTCATGACGGCGGGCGCCCCTGACTGCGGGTCGGCGGGCGAGGCGGGAGAGGCGCCTCGCCCGGACCGTTCGTGTGCCGGCAGGCACATCCGGTGGGATGCCGGATGTGCCCGCCATCAAGGAGCTGGGGCAATCAGTCCTGCTCCAGGTCCCCGAATCGGGCGGCCGAGTTCCAGTTGCCACTGCCCCAGTTGTGCGAGGCGTGGCTCGGCGCGTTGGTGTACTTGCTGATGTTGACCTCGTCGTCGTCGTGACCGTGGGCCTGGGCCGCGACCACGCCGGCGGCGGACAGGCCCACCACCGCGAGGCCGACGAAGAGCGGACGCATGACAGAACGCATACCAACATCCTCCTTTGATGCGTGCTGAGAGTGACTGACGCTCCGATTCAACCCTCGCCCTTCGGTCATATGAAAGGAGAAACGCGCCTTTTCCCCCGATATACCCGGTTGGCCTACAGGGAGGAAGGGAGGGCGAGGACGAGGGACGGTGGTGGGCGGGACGTGAGCAGAGGGTGTGGGTCTGGACACATACGGAGAATCCCGTGCGCCGGGCATGTAACGGTCATGGCAGGTCAGCCGCGTGTGTACGGCGCACGGGGCCGCGCCGGCACAGCGGTGCGGCGGCCGGGGGAACTTCGGCGCGGGCCCGTTGTCAGTGGCCGCCCCTAGCATGGACGGCATGCCCCCAACTCCTCCCCCTTGCATGGGTGCGCCCCCTACCGCCGCCGACGCGAACGAAGCGATCCGGCGGTTCGTGCGCGCCCGCCGCGGCCGGTCGTGGACGGCCGAGGACCGTGCGGAGTACGCGCGGCTGTTGGAGATATGGACGCTCGCGGTGCGCGGGGCCGTCGTCGAGGCCGCCCGAGTCGGCGGCCGGTAGCCGGTAGCCGGTAGCCGGTAGCCGGTAGCCGGTAGCCGGTAGCCGACCGTACGGGCGGAGGAGGACGCCAGCGGAACGGAGTGCCGCGACGGTGGGTGATCGTAAACCGTTGGCGGTGGGTGGCGTACCGCTGCTTGGATGCGGGCGTGAACGCTGCCGAGATGGACCAGAACCGTCACGCCGACCTGCTGCTGGAGCAGCTGCTCGACCGGATCGAGGAGTACTACGACGCCGTTCCGCGCAGCGCCGCCCGGGCCGAGGACTTCGGGGCACTGACTCTCTTCGTACGCGACGGCCGGGGCTGGCCGTACTACGCGCGGCCCGCACGGGAACGGACGGGTGACGCGGTGAGCACCGCCGACGTGGACAGGGTCCGGGCCCGGCAACGGGAGCTGGGCGTGCCCGAGAGCTTCGAATGGGTCTCCGAGAACACGCCGCACCTGCGCGCCGCGGTGGAGGAGTCGGGCCTCGTGGTGCATGAGCACCCGCTGCTCGCCCTGGACCTGAGCGAGAGCCAGGCGGAGAGGGACGGCGACGGAGGCGGAGCGGGATTTGCGGCCGGAGCCGGAGCGGCGGTGCGCGTCCGGATGGTGGAGGCCGGGGACCCGGTGTTGCCGTACGCCGTCGCCGTACCGCACGTCGCCTTCGGGCAGCCCGACACCCGGATCGGCGCGGCGGGCGCCCGCGAGCTGGCGGAATCGGTCCGGCAGCTCGTCCAGGACGGGTCGGTGGACGCCGTGGCGGAGCGCATACAGAACGGGTACACCGCCGTGGCGGTGGCGGAGGAGGACGGCGCCGCGCTGTGTGCCGGTCAGCACCAGCCGGTGGGCGCGGTCAGCGAGGTCGTCGGCGTCGGGACGCTGCCCAGCGCCCGCCGCCGCGGTCTGGGCCTCGCGGTCACCGCCGCGCTGGTGGCAGACGCCCGTGAGCGGGGCGTCCGTACGGTGTTCCTGTCGGCGAACAACGACGACGTGGCACGGATCTACGAGCGGCTCGGCTTCCGGCGGATCGCCACCGCGCTGATCGCGGAGCCCGCGGGGCCTGTGTCGCCCGCGGAGTAGCCGAGCGGGCAGGTGGGGGAAAATAGGGTGGTAAGGAGCGGTAAGGGACGGTAAGAGGCGGTGGAGCGGATGCCCTGCCGCTCGCACGCCGGCCAGGACCGGGCCGGGACCGGGATCGGGATCGGGATCGGGATCGGGGCCAGGATCGGAATGGGGAGTGAGGTTGCTGTGGACATGCCGCTGCCCCTGCCCCTGCCCCGTTTCGGCGGTACGGAGCGCGTACGGTCTCGGCCCGCGCCCGGCGCGGTGCACGTGCCGGGCTGGCTGCCCCTGGAGCGGCAGCGAGAGCTGGTCGTCGCGTGCCGCGACTGGGCTCGGGGGCCGGTGCCGATCCGGCATACCCGGCTGCCGCGCGGCGGCGTCATGTCCGTGCAGACGGTGTGCCTGGGCTGGCACTGGCAGCCGTACATGTACAAGCGCACCGCCGATGACGTCAACGGTGCCCGGGTCGCCCCGTTTCCCGATTGGCTGGTGGAGCTGGGACGGGCGGCGCTGGTCGACGCGTACGAGGACGCGACCGCCGGTGACGGCTACACACCGGACACCGCTCTGATCAATTTCTACGACGGCCGGGCCACGATGGGCATGCACCAGGACAAGGACGAACGGTCCAGCGCTCCGGTCGTCTCGCTCAGCATCGGCGACTCCTGCGTCTTCCGCTTCGGGAACTCCGAGTCCCGCGGCCGGCCCTACACCGACACCGAGCTGGCCTCCGGCGACCTGTTCGTCTTCGGCGGGCCGTCGCGGTTCGCCTACCACGGGGTGACGAAGGTACGTCCGGGGACCGGCGACCCCGCGACGGGGCTGACGAGCGGGCGCCTCAACATCACGCTCCGGGTCACCGGCCTGGAGTAGGGCGGACCACCGGGCGGGGCTACTGGGCGGGGCTGCTGAGGCAGGGCTGCCGGGAGGGGCTACTGAGCCGTGCCCGCCAGCAGCCAGCGGTCGACCGGCACCTCGAAAAGCACCCGGCCCGACGCCGACGGGGGCATCTCGGTCGGGTCCCAGTCGTACTTCGCGAGGAACGCGGCGACCACCGCGGGCGGCACGGGGGTACCGGGAGACGCTTCGGCAGTATCGGGAGACGGTTCGGCGGTGCCGGGGAACGGCGCAGCGGTACCGGGAGACGCTCCGGCGCCCGGCGGCACGTGCCACACCCTTGCGCGTCCCTCGGCCACGACGGGGGCCTCACCGCCTTCCAGGGCCAGCGAGACCCGTGGATCGTTGGTGATGTTGCGCAGTTTCACCGAGGTGCGTTCCGCCCCGATCCACCAGGCGCCGCGTACGAAGACGAACCAGACGGGCGTGACGTGCGGCGATCCGTCCGGGCGCAGCGTGCACAGCCAGACGATCCGCTCGGTGGCCAGGCGGTCTCGGACGGCGGGGGTGAGGGGGAGGCCGGCCGGTGGGCGTTCGGCACGGGATGGGTGGCGAGGGTGCTGGGCGTGCTCCTGATCGTTCATGTCGGCATTTCAGCAGAGGGGGATGCCGTGGGGGACGGCGGGAGCGCATTTCGAGCACGTGTTTGATTGAATGCGGCGAATCGCCTGTCCCGGGCGGGGTGGCGAGGCACACTGGAGGTATGTGCCGCAGCATCAAGACGCTCAGGCCCCCTGCCACGCCCGACGTGTCCGAGGAGGACATACGGGCCGCGGCCTTGCAGTACGTCCGCAAGGTCTCCGGATTCCGCGCGCCGGCCGCGCACAACCGGGAGGTGTTCGAGCAGGCCGTGGACGCGGTGGCGGCCGCGACGCACGACCTGCTGGCCGGGCTCCGGGTCCGGGGCGGGGGGAGCCGTAGCGGCGGTACCGCTCAGGCCTCGGACGCCTTGGGTGCCTCGGACGCCTTGGACGCCTCGGGCAACTCCAGCAGCGCGCGCACCGGCAGGTGATCGCTGGGGAACTGCCCGCCCTCGGAGAAGGTGTCGATCACTGCGCGGTGGGTCCGGACCGACGGCGAGGTGAGGATCCAGTCGATCCGTTCGCCGTCCCGCACCAGCGGCCGGTAGCCGTGGTAGGTGGCGTACAGGGTGCTGCGCGAGCCGGCGGTGTCCCAGCTGTCCACGAGCGCGCCCCGGCTGAGCATCGTGTCGTACACGGGGTTGTTGTGGGCGGGGACGTTGAAGTCGCCGGTGACGATGCGTGGGAGTGCCGGGTCCAGAGCGCGCAGCCGGTCGGTGATCAGCTCGGCGGAGCGTTCGCGCGAGTACTGGTTGAGGTGGTCGAGGTGGGTGTTGAGGGCGTAGAACTCGCCGCCGGTCCGCAGGTCGCGGAAGCGCACCCACGTCGCCATCCGGATGACGGTGTTGCCCCACGTCGCCGAACCGATCAGGTACGGGGTGTCGGAGAGCCAGAAGTGGTCGTACTCGACCGGGGCCAGCCGGCGGATGTCGTAGAAGAGGGCGGCGAACTCGTCGCGGCTGCCGCCCGCCCGTCCCGTGCCCAGCCAGGCGTAATCGTCGCCGAGGTCTTCCGCGATGTCCTGCAGTTGGTGGTAGAGGCCCTCCTGCGTACCGAGCAGGTGCGGCGCGGCGCGGTGCAGCAACTTGCGCATGACGGGGCGGCGTTCGGGCCATGAGTTGGGCCGCTGGTCCGAGGCGTACCGGAGGTTGAACGTCATGGCGCGCAGCCGCCGGTCGCCCCGTGCGGCGTGCGCGGTGCCGCCTCCGTAGGCCAGGGCAGGCGTGCCGACCGCCGTCGCCGCGACGGCACGCAGCGCGGTACGGCGGCTGAACGGCCCCACGGAGGCGCGCGAGGCCCCCATGGGGTCCGGGGCCGGTGCCGGCGCCGGGTCCAGCGGGAGTTCCGGCGCCGCGGCGGAGCAGCCCGTCGATCTCGTCATCGCATCTCCAGTGGCCGGTGGCCCGCTACGCCTGCGGGCCGGGTCACTGAAGAGTCTCGGAGACCAGGGTGATGCGGAAGTGGACGCGAGGGGGAGGGGGGCGAAACGCGCTACTCCTTCCCCGCTCGCCGGTCAGGCTCCCGCCGCCGGTCCCTGCCAGTCCGCGTACCGGATGCGCGAGATCTCCCGTACGTCGCCGATCGTCCCCCACTCGTCCTTGCCCAGCCGGGACAGCGGCCGCATCTTCCGGATCTCCGGGTGGCCGTCGGTCATGACCTCCTCCGACACGGCGGCGTGCATCACCCGGCCGAAGACGACGGTCGAGTCGCCGAACCGCGTCGCACTGTGCAGTTCGCACTCGAAGGCCACCGGCGAGGCGGCGACCCGCGGCGGCTTGACCCGCAGGCTCGGTTCGGCGTCCACTCCCACCTCGTCGAACTCGCTCACCCCGGGCGGGAAGTCGGTCGCCGTCTCATTGATCTGCCCGGCGAGTTCCTCCGGCGCCAGGTTCACCACGAACTGGCCGGTCTCCTCGATGTTGCGGAGGGAGTCCTTCCGCCCGACGGCCGAGAACTGCAGGATGGGCGGCGCGACGCAGGCGATGTTGAAGAACGAGTGCGGAGCCAGATTGGCCACGCCCTCGGCGGAGATGGTGGACACCCAGGCGATGGGCCGCGGAACCACGGTCGCCGTGAGCAGCCGGTAGAAGCCTTGCCGGTCGTACTGTTCGGGGTCGAAGTCGATACGCATGAAGATCAGTATCCATCCCGGCCGGCCCGCGGCCCAGCGCTTTCGGGACGGGCGGCTCGGGCGAGGCCCCGGCCGGCATCCGCACACGGGACACAGGGTGCGGATACCGGGTACGGGACGCCGGGCGTCGCCCATCAGTCGGCAAAGCCGTCGGCCGTCCGAAGCCACCGGCTACCTGATGAATTGCACGCTCTCGAATGACAGCGCGTCGGAATGCTGGTCCTTTCGGAGAAAATGATCCGCAGTGCCTTGGCAGGCTTCCTCATCGGTCCAGATTTGGACTGTCTTGTTCGTCGCGTTGTGGACGAACCCGTCACTCCGCAGCGTGAAACAGGCATTACTGCGGGGATTGTGCAGCCTTTTCGGCTGCCCAGCTTCGCGGTACCGGAAGTAACCTGAATGCGGGCGCACCCTGAACAGAACACTGTTGAAGGTCGCATGCGATTCCCGTTTGGGCTGCACCTTTTGCGAGAAGTTCCCTGAGCAGTTGACCGAGGTGTACAGTTCCGCCGTGACATCGGTCATGTTCCACAGCTGCCCTGAGGCCCGCAGATAAGTGTGGCAGCCGTTCGCCGAGAAATCCCTGATCGTGTGGACCGGGCCGGGCTCGGTGTATTCGAAGTATCCGGTCGTCGTCGCGGCAGGTGGTGCTGTCACCACGGTGAGCAGGAACGACGCGACGACCACCGCCAGAGTGTGCCACCGCCGGTGCATCACGGCACCGCCTCCTTTCCTCGGCCGGGGCACGGCCGGCGTGCCCGTACGGCTCGTGGCGTCCGTGCCGGACCGCGGGGGGGGGGGGGGGGGGGGGGGGGAAAGAGAAAGGAGGGGGAGGGGGGGGGGGGGGGGGGGGGGGGGGGGGGAGAGGGGGGGGGGGGGGGGGGGGGTGGGGGAGAGGGGGGTGTTGTGGTGGTAAGCGT
>NZ_JBVIBD010000016.1:228284-236730 GCF_055573595.1 Streptomyces sp. NPDC030165
CCTCCTTTTTTCTTGTGGGAGAAGGGTGGTGTGTTTTCGTGTTTTTTTTTGTGTTTTCGTCGACTCGCTCTCTTCCCCCCCCCCCCCCCCGGGGGGGGGGGGGGGGGGGGGGCCCCCCCCCCCCCCCGGGCCGACGTGACGCGATCGGTCAGCGGATGAATTCCGCGCTCTTGAACTCCACGTCCGCACCGTGCTGTCGCGGCTTCAGGAACTGGGTCGCGGTCCCCTCGCAGTCGTCCCTCGTCGCATAGAGGGCGACCACCTTGTTGGTGCCGTTGTAGGCCCGGCCGTTCCCCTCGATCGTGTGGCAGGTATTGCTCCGCGGGTTGTCGAGCTGTTCCTGCTGGCCCGAAGGCGTGGTGTACAGGAAGAAGCCCGTCGTACTGAGGGCGGGTGTGGTCGCACCGAGAGCGACCGCCGTGGCGATACCCAGACCGGCGAGAATGCGGGGAATGCGCTTCATTCGAAGTCTCCTGCGGTGGGGGATGAACAACCTGCTGGAGCAATTAAATTGGCGCGGCGGCAGCACCGGCAAGACGTTCCGGCGTCACCAAATGAGGGAGTTTGACGCGGCCCCGGTGCTATTTATTTTCGGAGCGGCGGACGCGGGGATTCGAGCCCGGAACGGAAATCCTCCGCACCTGGAATTCACCGGCATAATCCCCCTGTCTCAATATGCGACGGCGGACCGCGCCCGCACCCCCTGGACCGCACCGGACGCGCCGCACCCCGTCGCGCGCCCCGTCGCGCGCCCCGGAACTTTCCCGCCCCCCGCGGCAACCTTTCCGCGTGCGGCGGTGACAAGGACGTGTGCGGCCCCGGGCAGCGAGCCCGGCCGGCCGCCGCTTCCGTCCCCCACGAAAGGAACGACTGCCGTGAGCAGCAGCACCGGTCGCCACCGCAGGACCCGCACCCTGACCATCGCCACCGCCGTCGCCGTGACCGCCGGTGCGGGTGGCGCCTGGCTGGCGCTCGCCCCCGGTACGGCCGGGGCGGCCTCCCAGACGGTCGTCGTCTCGTCCACCGCGGCCCTCCAGGACGCCGTCGCACACGCCGAGGCCGGCACCACCATCCAGGTGCGCGGCGGTACGTACCACCCGACGAGCAGCCTCAAGAGCTCCGCCGACGGCACGCCCGCGGCCCGTATCACCCTCGCCGCGTACGGCGGCGAGAAGGTGCGGATCGACGGTTCGAAGCTGCCCGCCGGATCCTGGCTGGCGGGGATATCGGGTGACTACTGGACCGTCCGGAACCTCACCTTCCAGAAGTCGCCCGCGCACGGCTTCGTCGCCACGTCCTCCACCGGCGGCGTCTTCAAGAACCTGGTCACCGCCGACAACGGCAACTCGGGCTTCACCCTGCGCGGCGAGGGCACCAACGACAACCTCGTACAGAACCTGGACAGCCACGGCAATTTCGATTCCGCCACGCACGGCCAGAACGCCGACGGCATTGCCGTGAAGTTCGGCTCGGGGCAGGGCAACCGGATCACGGGGGCGCGGCTGTTCAACAACGCGGACGACGGGCTGGACCTCTGGAAGTTCGCCGGTCCGGTGACCATCGAGCACACCTGGGCCTACGGCAACGGCAGGAACCGCTGGAACGACCCGGCCTTCGAGGGCAACGGCAACGGCTTCAAGCTGGGCGGCGGCGGTACCGTCGCCGCCCACACGGTGACCAACAACGCGGCCTGGGACAACTCGATGCACGGCTTCACCGAGAACAGCAATCCCGGCGCCACCGTCCTCCAGCGCAACACCGCGTACGCCAACAAGAAGGCGGGCTTCTACTTCGCCAAGGGCAAGGGCCGCCTGGCGAAGAACCTGGCCGTCGCCAACGGCGACAGGCCGGCGAAGCTGGGCTCCTCCGCCGTCTCGGCCGGCAACAACTGGGACCGCGGCGTGGCGACGCCCGCGTTCCGGTCCACCGATGCCCGTACCGCGTACGGGCCCCGCCGGGCGGACGGCTCGCTCCCGGTGACGACCTTCCTGACCACCGGGAACGCCCCCATCGGGTCGACCATGAACTGATGCCGGCCGCCCCTGCGGTCTTCGCGACGGAACGCCGCCGTCACGGAGGCGTACGGAATCACCCTGCGCGGCGGGCCGCTCCCCGCGGGCTTTCCCACGGCGGGCTCCGGGTGGAGCACCCTGGTGTTCCGCGTCTGCTGCGCGCCACTGCTGTGGTGGGGGCCGTTGCTGAGTGCGGTCACCGTGGCGTGCCGGAGGCGGCGGCGCCGTACGTGAGGGGCGTAGCGAGACGTTAGCCGGGTGTTAGCCGATCGACAGGGCCTGCCCGCAGGGTGCTGGTGCGGAATCAGGAACGAACGCACCGGCCCGCCGCCCCCGGCTCGGGCAGCCACCCGGAAACGGCTCGCGCCGCGGCCGGCATGTGTCGGTCCCCGGGTGCGGGGCAGGCGGGCGGGTGCATCACGATCGTGTTCCCCGGAATGCCGGGGAAGAGGGAGTTGATCGACCATGCGTGGTCTGCGTACCGCTGCCGCCGTCGCCGCTGCCGCCGCTCTGGCCGCCGGGGCGAGTGCGGGTGTGGCCTCCGCCGCCGACGCGGGGGCGGCCGGTGCCGGAGCGTGCCAGCCGGGGACGCTGAAGGTCACGACGACGGACGCGGGCGGGAACCAGGCCGGGATGAACCACGCGGGCACCTACCTGCGGATGGAGAACGTCGGCCAGAGCACCTGCACGATCTCCGGCTACCCGGGCCTGGCGCTGGAGGGCGCCGGGCACACGGCGCTCAAGACCCGGGCGCGGCACGGCGACACGTACTTCGCCAAGGACCCGGGCGTGCGCCCGGTGACGCTCGCGCCGGGCAAGAGCGCCTACGCCGACCTGGTGTGGACGCACACCGGCGCGGACACCGCGCACGCCAAGTACCTGCAGGTCTCGCCGAGGGGCGGAAACGGTCACAATGTGCTCCCGTTCGACCAGGAGGTGGACAACGGCACGCTGTCCGTGACGGCTTGGTCGGCGAAGCTGCCCACCTCCTGAGGCAGCGTTCCCGTAGCGGTACGGAGGCCCGGCGTCCGATGGCGGCGCCGGGCCTCCGGCATGCGGTACGGCGGTGACGTGGACCGGGCGGGTCTGACGAGTCCGCGGCCTGGCCCCCCTCGCGGCCCGGGGTGCGCATCGGGCCGCGGACCGCCGGGCATCCGCTCCGCAGTCCCGTACGCAATGAGCTGTTCCGTAGCCCCGCCCGCAACAAGCTGTTCACAAAAGCGGTCCCTCGTCGACCAGAAATCGGCGACAAACAACCGCATTTCGTCAAACCCCCTGTGAAATCCTTGTTGAAGCCCTGACAAACACAGTCGGGTGATGGCACTCTCCTCTCGATTCACTCCTGCACCACCGGGCGGCCCGACAGGGCCCGCCCTCCCCCTCATTCGGGCCGAAACCGTACGGCCCGCGCTAGGAGACTGAGTTGAGACGCATGACCTCCACCCCCCGCAAGTACACCCTCCGTGCCGCCGCCCTGGTCGCCTCCGCCGCGATGGTCGCGGTCACCGTCCAGACCGGGTCGGCGACCGCGCAGCCCGACGCCGCGACCGGCGCCTCCGCCGTCGCGCTGTCCGCCCAGCAGCGCGTGACCGCGATCAAGAGCGCGCAGGCGGAAGCCGCCGGCACCGCGCGGAAGATCGGCCTCGGCGGCCAGGAGAAGCTCGTCGCCCGCGACGTCATCAAGGACGCGGACGGCACGGTGCACACGCGCTACGAGCGCACGTACGAGGGCCTGCCGGTCCTCGGCGGGGACCTGGTCGTACACGAGAAGGCGAACGGCGCCCGTACGGTCGACAAAGCGACCCAGGCCAAGATAGCCGTGCCCACCACGGACGCCACCCAGCCGGCCACCGCCGCCAAGAAGAGCGCGCTGTCCGCCTCCGCCGCCGAGAAGAACACCAAGGCCGAGACCAAGGCCGCGCCGCGCAAGGTGATCTGGGCCGCCTCCGGCAAGCCCGTCCTGGCGTACGAGACCGTGGTGACCGGCGTCCAGAAGGACGGCACGCCCAGCGAGCTGCACGTCGTCACCGACGCGAAGACCGGGGCCAAGCTCTTCCAGGACGAGACGATCGAGACCGGTACGGGCACCAGCACGTACAGCGGCACCGTCCCGCTCACCACGACGAAGAGCGGCAGCACCTACAACCTCACCGACGGTGCCCGCGGCGGTCACAAGACGTACGACCTGCGCCAGGGCACGTCCGGCACCGGCACGCTCTTCACCGACGCCGACGACAAGTGGGGCGGCGGCCGGCAGACCGCGGCCGTCGACGCGCATTACGGCGCGGCGGTCACCTGGGACTTCTACAAGAACGTCCTCGGCCGCAACGGCATCCGCAACGACGGCAAGGGCGCCTACTCCCGCGTCCACTACGGCAACAGCTACGTCAACGCCTTCTGGCAGGACTCCTGCTTCTGCATGACGTACGGCGACGGCCAGAACAACAGCAACCCGCTGACCTCCCTGGACGTGGCCGCCCACGAGATGAGCCACGGCGTCACCGCGGCCACCGCAAAGCTCAACTACAGCGGCGAGTCCGGCGGTCTGAACGAGGCGACGTCCGACATCTTCGGCACGGCGACCGAGTTCTACGCCAACAACGCCACCGACAAGGGCGACTACCTCATCGGCGAGAAGATCAACATCAACGGTGACGGCACGCCGCTGCGTTACATGGACAAGCCCTCCAAGGACGGCGCGTCCAAGGACTACTGGTCCTCGTCGCTGGGCGGCGTCGACGTGCACTACTCCTCGGGCCCGGCCAACCACTGGTTCTACCTGCTGTCCGAGGGCAGCGGCACCAAGACGATCAACGGCGTGACCTACAACAGCCCGACCTACGACAACTCGAAGGTCACCGGCATCGGCCGCAGCAAGGCCGAGAAGATCTGGTACCGCGCGCTGACCACGTACTTCACCTCCACCACGAAGTACGCGGGCGCCCGCACCGGCACCCTGAAGGCCGCTGCCGACCTGTACGGCGCCAGCAGCACCGAGTACAAGACGGTCGCGGCCGCCTGGACCGCGATCAACGTGAAGTAAGCGTCGCCTGACGCGGGTCCCCGGCGCGCCCGTCGTCGTCAACGGCGCGCCGGACCACCGCGCACTCCGCTCCGCCTGCCCCGGCGGAGCGGAGTGCGTCGCGGCGCCGGGCCCCCCGAAGGTTCAGGTCACCGGACGGGGACCGGGGCCCGGTCCTCCTCCGCGGGCCGCGGGCCGAAGATGCGCCGCTCCCGGGCGCTGATCCGTACGTCGTTGATACTGGCCTCGCGCCGCCGCATCAGCCCCTCCCCGGTGAACTCCCACAGCTCGTTGCCGTAGCTGCGCCACCACTGGCCCGTGGCGTCGTGGAACTCGTACTGGAACCGCACCGCGATCCGGTCGTCGTGGAAGGACCACAGCTCCTTGCGCAGCGCGTAGTCGAGCTCGCGCGCCCACTTCTCGCGGAGGAAGGCCGTGATCTCGGCGCGGCCGGCGAGGAACGTGTCCCGGTTCCGCCAGACCGAGTCCTCGGTGTACGCGAGGGCGACGTGTTCGGGGTCGCGGGTGTTCCAGGCGTCCTCGGCGGCCTGCACCTTCTTCAGCGCGCTCTCCCGGTCGAACGGCGGGAGCGGGGGACGTGGCGTCATGACGGACTCCTTGCAGGAGGAACCACACGGAGAACGGGCGTTCTCCGCGTCGTCCGCTACTCTACGAGAACGATCGTTCTCGGCAACAGCGGGAGACCCTTGTGCACCAGGAAGAAGCCCGGGTACGGCTGCTCGACGCCGCCGAGGAGCTGTTCTACGCACGCGGCATCCAGGCCGTGGGCATGGACGAGATCCGCGCCGCGTCCAGCGTGTCCCTGAAGCGGCTTTACCAGTCCTTCCCCTCCAAGCACGAGCTGGTGGAGACCTGCCTGCGGCACCGCGACAAGCGCTGGCGCGCGGCCCTGGCCGCCTACGTGAAGGAGCACGCCGCCGCGCCCGAGGACGCGCCGGCCGCCGTCTTCGACTGGCTGCACACCTGGTTCACCACGCCGGGCTTCCGGGGCTGCGCCTTCATCAACGCCTTCGGCGAGCTGGGCGCCGCGTCGGAGGGCGTGGCCCGCGCCGCACGCGACCACAAGGACGCCGTGCACGCGTACGTCGCCGGTCTCGTACGGGAGCTGCGCGCCGACGATCCGGCGGCGCTCACCGAGCAGTTGGTGCTGCTGATCGACGGCGCCATCACGACGGCCACGATCAACGGCTCCCCGGACACGGCCCTGCGCGCCCGCGACGCCGCCATGACGCTGGTGAAGGCGGCGACGGCGGCCGGGGCGGAGCACTGAGGGCACACCCCCCGGGGCAGAGTTCCGGGAAAAACCTCGGAGCGCTCCGCTGCGGCGGCCAGGGGCGGTAACAACACCGTTCACCCCCTTATGGACGTTCGTTACGCAATCGCCGGATTGCCGCAATGGAGGGGAGCCAACATCATGTTCGACGTAGGGTTCCCTTCCGTCCCGCGACCCCGTGACCACCGACTGGAAACACTGTGCACCTCCCCCGCTCCCGGCCGCTCCCGAGGCAGAGACGGGTCCGGCCGCCGACGCTCGCAGGGATGCCGGTACCCACCGCTCCGCCACCCGCCTGCCCGCAGGCCGTACGGTGAGCGCCGGTACGGCGGAGGCGCGCAGGCACCGGTGGCGGCACCTGCCGTCCTGGACGGCGACGCTGCGGTGGAAGGCCGCCCTGTTCATCATGGTCATGTGCTGTTTCCTGGCCACGGTGCTCGGCGTACTGGTGCACGTCCTGGTCAGCCGGCAGTCCGAGGAGCAGGCCCGGAACGCGGCCCTGGACCGGCTGGACTCGGTGGTCCAGACGTACGTCGCCGGTGAGCCGCTCGGCCGCGACGCGCGGCTGGACCCGCCGGATCTGCCGCCCGCACTGCGCGAGATGGCACGGCAGGGCCGGCGCGGCACCCAGCTCGGCGAGCACAACGGCCGCCCGACGATGTGGGCGGTGACACCGGCCGACGGAAAGGCGCTGGCCGTCGGCCAGGACTACAGCCAGCGGGCGGCCGTCATCAGCGGCCTCGACCAGGCCATCATCGGATCGGCTGCCGTCGCCATCACGCTGACCCTCGTCGTCGGCCTCTACGCCACCAGGAGCGTCACCCGGCGGCTGCACCGCACCGCCCAGGTGGCGCGCCGTATCAGCGACGGTGACCTCGACGCGCGGGTGGACGACCCCCGGGCGCAGTGCCCCGGGTACGCGCGGGACGAGACCGCCGCCGTGGCCGCCGCGCTCGACGCGATGGCCGCGAGCCTGCAGAGCAAGCTGCACAGCGAGCAGCGCTTCACCGCCGATGTCGCCCACGAGCTGCGCACCCCGCTCACCGGCCTGCACGCGGCCGCCGAGCTGCTGCCCGCCGGGCGGCCCACCGAGATGGTCCAGGAACGCGTCCAGGCCATGCGCCGGCTGACCGAGGACCTGCTGGAGATCTCCCGGCTGGACGCCGAGGTGGAACGCGCCGACCTCGACGTGCACCGGCTCGGACCACTGGCCGAGCGCGCGGTACGGGCCACCGGGCTGGAGGCCGAGGTCCGGGTGGTGCGGGACTGCCGGGTCGAGACCGACCAGCGGCGGCTGGAGCGCGTCCTGGGCAACCTCGTCGCCAACGCGCACAAGCACGGCCGCCCCCCGGTGGTCCTGACCGTCGACGGGCCGGTCGTCACGGTACGCGACCACGGCGACGGCTATCCCGACGAACTGCTCACCGAGGGACCGCAGCGCTTCCGCACCCGCTCCCGGAACGGCCGGAAGGGCGGCGGACACGGCCTCGGGCTGACGATCGCCGTGGGGCAGGCACGCGTCCTCGGTACGACGCTGCGCTTCTCCAACGCCCCCGACGGCGGCGCCGTCGCCGAAGTCACCGTCCGCCGGCCGGCCCCGGACCGGCGCCCCGCGCCGGACGGCACTCCGTCGGCGGAGGGCGGCGCGGCGTAGTACCGCAGGGACCGGCCGCCCGGCGGCGCCCCTCGCTTTGTCCGGAAGGAAGGCTCTCCCGCTCCGCTGAGCTGGCCGGTCAACTCCCGGACAACGTCTGGTCAACCGCCTCCTTTGTCCGGCCTGTCACAGGGAACCACCATCGGCACGGACCACGCGTACCCGGACGGGTGACGGACGTCCCGCCACGTCTGCCGCCCGCCGCTGCCGTGCCCGCCGGCCGGCTCCGTCCCGTACGCGCCCGAGTCTCTCGACCAGGGAGCCCTCTCAGCCATGTCCGCATCCTCCGCCTCCACGCCGTCCTCCGCAGCCGCATCCGTCACAGCGCCTCCCGGGCCGCCCGCTCCAGAACCTCAACGCGTGCGCCGTCGCTGGGAGTTGTGGCGCTCCCCCGAAGACCAGCCCCGCTGGGCGCGTCCCTCCCTGCTCGGTGTCGCGGCCCTGGCCGCGCTCCTGTACACGTG
>NZ_JBVIBD010000017.1:0-58400 GCF_055573595.1 Streptomyces sp. NPDC030165
ACTCACTCCGCGCCACACACAAACCCACCAGCACACCCGGCCCCACACCCAACCCACGCAAAAACCGCGCCAGACGATTCGCCCGACCGTTCAACCCCCCATACGTCAACGAAACACCCTCGAACTCCACCGCCACCGCACCCGGAGAACCCGCCACCACCTCCTCGAACCACCCATGCACACACCGCTCCCCCGACACCCCGGACACACCGGACGCATTCCACTCCACCAACACCCGCCGACGCTCCGCAGCGTCGAGCAAACTCAGTCGGGAGATCTTCGTCTCCGGTTCGGCGGTGACGGCGGTGAGGAGGGTGGTGTAGTGGCCTATGAAGCGCTGGATCGTTTCCCGGTCGTAGAGATCGGTGTTGTATTCGATGACACCTGTCAGGCCTTCGGGTGCCTCCCGGAGTTCGAGGGTGACGTCGAATTTGGTGATGTCGAAGTCGAAGTCGACGAGGGACACGTCGACCTCGCCGAGCTTCGACTCACGCCCGGTGCGCTCCTCCTGGAGAACGAACATCGTCTGGAATACAGGTGAGTGGGCCAGGCTGCGTTCCGCCTGGAGGGATTCCACCACGGCCTCGAAGGGCACGTCCTGGTGGGCGAACGCCTCCAGTGCGGTCTTCTTCACCCGGGCCAGGAGTTCGGGGAATGCCGGGTCGTCCGAGACGTCGGTACGCATCACGAGGGTGTTGGCGAACAGGCCGATGAGATTCTCGACCTCGATACGGTTGCGGTTCGCGACGACCGTGCCGACCGCGATGTCGGTCTGCTGGGTGTAGCGGTGCAGGACGACGGTGTAGGCGGCGAGCAGCGTCATGTACAGGGTGACGTCGTACCGCTCGCTGAGACCGCGCAGGCTCTTCAACAGCTCCGGCGGGCAGGTGAAGGTCTCGTGGGAGCCCTGGTACGTCTTGACCGCAGGACGCTCGCGGTCGGTGGGCAGGCTCAGCCGCGGGTCGACGCCGGCGAGTTGCCGCTTCCAGTAGGCGACCTGGCGTGCCTGCACCTCGTTGCCGAGCCACTGGCGCTGCCAGTCGGCGTAGTCCGCGTACTGGACGGGCAGCGGTTCCAGCGGCGCGGCGCCGCCTGCACCGCCCGTGCCGCCCTCGCGGTACGCCTCGTAGAACGCGGCCGTGTCACGGAAGAACACACCGACCGACCAGCCGTCGGACACGCTGTGGTGCATCGTCACCAGTAGGACGTGCTCCTGCTCGGACCGGCGCAGCAGCCGGACCCGGATCAGCGGGTCGTGTTCGAGGTCGAAGGGGGCGACCGCTTCCCGTTCGCAGATCAGGGGCAGTTGCGCCGGGTCCGCCAGGTCCTCCTCGCGGACCGTGAAGTCCGAGCCGTCGCCGATGTGCTGGTACGGCACGCCGTCGTGGCTCACCAGGCGGGTGCGCAGCACCTCGTGGCGCTGGACCACCGCTTCGAGCGCGCGGATCAGCGCGTCGCGGTCCAGGCGGCCGCGCAGCCGCACCGCCATGGGGATGTTGTAGTACGCGCTCGTTCCGTCCAGTTGCGCCAGGAACCACAGGCGCCGCTGGGCGAAGGACAGGTGCAGCGGGGTGTCCGCCGAGCGGGGCAGCCGCGGGACGACGTCGAAGGCGGAGACGTCGACGCCCTGCTTCTTGAGCAGTGCGAGCAGGGCGCGCTGCCGCTTGGCGGGCATGGACCGGAACTTCCGGACCGGGTCCAGCTCGCCGCCCTGATGGAGGGTGTCCATCATCCGTCCCCTTTGCCTAGTTCTCGGTGACCAGAGCGTCGAGCTCTTCGTCGTCCATGCTTTCGACGAGGGCGATGCTCTTGAGGATGTCGTCCGCCGGCCGCGTGCCGGCGGGTCCGGCCGGTGTACGGCGCTCCAGTTCCGCTGCCATCTCGGCGAGCCGGGGAGCGTCGAAGACGGCCCGGACGGGCAGTTCCACGCCGGTCTGCTGCTTCAGCAGATTGATCAGACGGCCCGCCAGGAGGGAGTTGCCGCCGAAGGAGAAGAAGCTGCTCTTCCCGTCGAGCTGGTCGGCCGCGACGCCCAGCACTTCCGCCCAGGCCGCGGCCACGGTGTGCCGGGCGCCGGTGTGCCGGGGGTCTGTCTGTGCTCGCCCGGGCTGCGCGGTGCTGCCCGGCAGGCCGGAGACGGCTCCGGACGGGGCGGTGGTGTCGCTGCCCGAAGGGGCCGGGTGGGCGGCCGGTACGGGTCCGGCCCAGTGGCTCTCCGCCGCGAAGGCGGTGGCCGGGACCGGCGCCAGGCGCCGGCGCGCCGGGTGGAGCCCGTGCCACGGCACCTTGGCGCCGCACACCCACAGCTCGGCGAGGCGTTCCAGGTCACCGTCCTCGATGAGCGCGGCGAGGAACGCCTCGCCCCGGCGCCCGTGGAGCACCGCGCCCAGCGGACCTGCGTTGTCCTCGGCGTTGCCGCGGTGCGCCGGGACGGCCGCCGTGGTGACCGCTCCGTCCGGGGCCGCGGATCCGCAGTCCTGGGCGAGCTGGTACGCCAGCGCCTCCCGCAGTTCCTCCCGGGTGCGCGCGACCACGGCGAGCCGTTCGGGTTGTGCCTCACGGCCCAGCTGTGTGGTGTACGCGATGTCCGCCAGGGAGGTCGTGTCGTCGCGCTCCAGGAAGCCGTGCAGGCGCTGTACTGCCGTACGCAGCCGCTCGGAGTCCCTGGCGGACAGCAGCACCAGTTGGGGCCGGGTGTCCTGGACGTCGGGCGGGGCCGCCGCGGCCTGCGGCGGCTCCTCGATGACCAGGCTGACGTGGCTCCCGCCGGCCGCCACCGAGTTGACGAGCGCCCGGCGCGGCACCGGGCGGCCGTCCGTGCCGGCCGTACCGCCGGGCTCCCAGGCCGTCGGCCGGTCGCACAGCCGCAGGGGCGTGCCGTCGAGGTCCAGGTCGGGGTTGGGGCTGCCGGCCGCGACGAGGGGCGCCAGCTGCCCGTGCCGCAGCTGCAGGACGACCTTGGTGAGCTGGGCGATGCCGGAGGCCGCCTCGGGGTGCCCCAGGTTCGACTTCACGCTGCCGAGCGCCACCGGCCCGGCCACGCCGCCGAACACCTCCCGCAGGGCACGGAACTCGACCGCGTCGGCCAGCGGGGAGCCGTTGGCCGCGGCCTCGACGTATCCGACGGACCCGGGTTCGACGCCTGCCCGCTCCAGCGCCTGCCGCATGACCTTCACCTGCGTGCGGTGGCTCGGTGACATGAACCCGCTGGCCCGGCCGCTGTGCGTCGAGGCGGTGCCCTTGATGACGGCGTGCACCGTGTCGCCGTCGCGCAGCGCCGCGTCCAGGGGCTTGAGCAGCACGGCACCGACGGCCTCGGCGGGCAGGTAGCCGTCGCCGTCGCGGAAACTGCGGCTGCCCGGGTGGCTGCCGAGCAGCTGCAGCTCGGACAGGGCCAGGTACTTGTCCGGGTGGACGTTGAGGTTCACGCCGCCGGCGACGGCCAGTTCGGTCTCCCCGCGCCGCAGGTCGGCGCAGGCGAGGTGCACGGCCATGGCGGACGACGTGCACATGCTGTCCACGGCCAGGCTGGGCCCTTCCAGCCCGAAGAAGTACGAGACGCCGTTGGCGATCAGGTTGTACGACGCCGCCGCGGTGACCGCCGCGAGCGCCGGGTCCGACGCGTCCGCCCGGTACATCTGGTAGGCCGCCCCGACGTACACACCGACGCGCCGCCCGTAGCGCCGCTCGATGGCGTCCTGGGTCACGCCGCTCTGCTCCAGAAGGTGCCAGACGGTCTCCAGGAAGAGGCGCTGCTGCGGGTCCATCGCCTTGGCGTCGCGGGGCGAGATCCCGAAGTGCAGCGGGTCGAACCGGTCGATACCGTCGAGGAACCCGCCCCACTGGCGGGCACCCGCGCCGGAGGTGTCCCAGCGGTCGGCCGGCACCTCGGTCACACAGTCCTTGCCGTCCCGCAGGTGCGTCCAGAGCGTGTCGAGGTCGTCGGCCTGCGGGTACCGCCCGCTGACGCCGATGATCGCGATGTCCCCGACGGTACGGTGCGCGGCGGCCTGCTCCGTGGCCATGGGACGAGAGGCCGCACGAGGCGGGGCAGGGGCGGGTGAAGCGGTCGGGGCCGGGGGCTGTGTGACGGGGGCGAGCGGGGGCACGGGGGCTTCAGCCTTTGCGGTACCTCCGGGCGTTCCGGTCGATCCGGTCGGCTCGGCCGCTGCCCGCTCCGCGGGCTCGCCGAGCAGCGTGCGCAGGGCCTGCGGGTGTTCGGCCGCGAAGTGCTCGGCCAGCTCACGGACCGTCTGCACCTCGAAGAGCAGGGTGCGGGACAACGGGCCGAACGTCTCCTCCAGCTGGGCGGTCACGCTCACCGCAAGAACGGAGTCCATGCCGTACCGGTCCAGCGGCGTTTCGACGTCCAGGCGCTCGGGCCCCACCTTCAGGACCGCCGCCAGCAGCCGGCGCAGGTGCCCTACCGACCGGTCCGCCAGCTCCCGGTCCGGTCCGGGACGGGAAACCGGTACGGATGCGGGGGCGGATACCGCGGCAGGTGCTGACGCGGCATCGCTTCCTCGCTCCGAGCTTCCGCGCTCGGAGCTTCCGTACTCGAAGCGTCCGTGCTCGAAGCGTCCGTGCTCGGAAGTGTGCGCGCCGAGCCGGGACAGCACGGTGCCGCGGCCGCCCACGACGACGAGCAGCCTGCCCTCCGTGAGGTCGTTGTCGCGCGGGGCCAGGGCACAGCGCAGGGCCGTCAGCCCGCGTGCGGTGTCCAGGGTGGCGAGACCCGCTTCGCGCAGGTTCTCCCTGACCGTCTCGTCCCCCATGCCGCCCTCGTCCCAGAGCGGCCAGTTGACGGACACGGTCCGGCCGCTGCGCAGGCCCGTGTCGACGAGGAGGTTGCGGTGGGCCGCGTAGGCGTCCATGAACGCGTTGGCCGCGGCGTAGTCCGCCTGCCCTGCGCTGCCGAACGCGCCGGAGATCGAGGAGAAGCAGACGAACGTGTCCAGCGGCTGGTCCCGGCTCAGCTCGTCGAGATGGACCAGCCCGGCCACCTTGGGCGCGAGGACCCGCCGCAGTTCCTCGGAGGTCTTGCGGAGGATGAGTTTGTCATCGACGATGCCGGCGCTGTGCACGATGCCGGTCAGCGGGCCGTGGTTGTCGGCGATGTGCGCCAGTACGCGGGCGACCGAAGCGCGATCGGCCACGTCGGCGCGCTGGTAGTCCACGGTCAGCCCGGCCGCGCGCAGCGCCTGCAATGCGTTCCGCTTCGCGCCGTCGAGCGGTGACCGGCCGGTCAGCACCACGGTGGCGTGTCCGGTGGACGCGGCGATCTCCTGCGCCACGATCCGGCCGAGACCTCCGGCGCCTCCGGTGACGAGGTAGACGCCGTCCTCCTTCCACGGCACGGCGGCGGGCCGGCCCGCGGGGATCTCCTCCAGGCGGCCGACATGCCGCCGGCCGTTTCGGTGCCGTACCTCCGGTTCGGCGCCGGATTCCGCCTCGGACATCAGCCGGGCGGCGACCGTGACCGGTGAGCTGCCGTCGAGGCACTCCACGTACTGCGTGTGCAGGAGCGGGTTCTCCAGGCGGGCCGTCTTGAGCAGTCCCGCCAGGCCGCCGAAGCAGGCGAGACGGTCCCGCTCGGCGGCGTCCACGCCGGTGCCGCCGACCACCGCGACCTGGAGCAGCGTGGGCCGTCGCGGACCGCCTTCGAGTACATCGCGTACGAGCGTGAACAGGCGCGCCGCGGCCTCGGTGTACCGGGCGTCCAGCGAACCGTCGGCCGGTACCGCGACGTGCAGGTGAACGCCGTCCGGCAGTGCCGCACGCAGGGCGTCCTGATCCTCCGCCGTGAGGTGCCCGACGGCCATCACATGGTGTTCCGCGAAACCGTCCGCGGGGATCCGCTTCTCACCGTGCGCGGACTCCTGCCCGACCCACACGGGGCGCAGCAGGATGAGTTCGTCGGGCTCTTCCCCGACTCCGCCCGGCCGGTGGGCAGCCGTGACCGGTTCGTCCGGCGCCGGGGACGGTGCGAGCGGCAGCACGGCCGCGTCGTCCGCGTCGAGGTCGATCCAGCACCGGTCACCGGCGAAGGGGTAGCCGGGCAGGCTGATGCGCCGGGCGGGCGGGCCCGCGGGGTGCAGCGTCTCCCACTCCACGGCGGCGCCGTCGGCCCACAGGTCCAGGAGCCCGCCGTACACGCCGCGCCCGGTCCAGTCCGCCACGGCCGCCCGCACGGTGTCGTCCGCGCCGGCCGGCTGCTCCCGGCGCCTGCGGGCCGTGCCCCGTGCCCACGCGCCCGGCCGTCGCGGGTCGGCGAGGAAGGACTCCAGCCGCTGCCTGGCGTCGTCGAGCGAGGTCGCGGCGAAGGCCAGCCGCTCCTCCAGCGCCATCCGGCCGACCTGGAGGGTCCATGCGACGTCGTGCAGTACGTCGTCGGTCAGCTCCGCAAGGCGGACGAGCAGCCGTCGGGCCTGTTCCGCGAGCTGGCCCTCGCTCTGCGCGGAGAGCACGAACAGCGCGGGGCGACCGCTCCGGGCGGACGGAAGCGCGGCAGACGGCAGCGCGGCCGGGGCCGGGAGCGAGTCCGGGATCCCGGCGTGGGCCCGGGCCTCGTATTCCGCGATGATCACATGGGCGTTGGAACCCCCCGCGCCGAAACCGGACACCCCCGCGATCCGGGGAACGGTCCGGCGCTCGCCGTCGATCTCCAGTGTGGGCCGGTGCCATGGTTCCAGGCGCCGCTGCACCCGCACAGGGGCGCGGTCGAAGTCGATGCGCGGGTTGAGCGTGTCCGCGTGCAGACTGGGCACCAGCTCGCCGTGCCGCATCTGGAGGAGCACCTTGGTCAGGCCCGCGATGCCGGCCGCGCTCTCGCAGTGCCCGATGTTCGACTTCACCGAGCCGACCGGGCAGTTCTCCGGAAGTGCGCCCCGCCCCTGGAAGGCCCGCGTCAGACCGGCGATCTCCAGCGGGTCCCCGAGCGCCGTGCCGGTGCCGTGCGCCTCCAGGTAGCTCAGTGCCCGCGGATCGACACCGGCGCTCCTGAGCGCCTCGGCGATGACCTCGCCCTGTGCCGCCGCCGAAGGCACCGAGTAACCGGATGTCCGGCCGCCGTGATTGAGCGCGGTTCCCTTGATCACACCGTGGATGTGATCGCCGTCGGCCTCCGCCCGCGCCAGCGGCTTGAGTACCACGGCGCCGACGCCCTCACCGGGCACATAACCGTCGCCGCCCTCACCGAAGCTGCGGCAGCGCCCGTCGCTGGACAGGAATCGGCGCTGACTGAGCAGCACGTACTTGTTCGGGTGCGAGCTGATGTTGACCCCACCGACGAGCGCCGTCCCGCACTGGCCGCTCTTGATGGCCTCGCAGGCCAGGTGCAGGGCGGTCAGCGAGGACGAGCACATGGTGTCCACGGCGATGCTGGGGCCGTTGAAGTCGTAGAAGTACGACACCCGGTTGGCGATGGTGGAGGCGCTGCCCGACAGCGCGAGCGCCCGGCCGCGCTCCTGCGCCTGCGCGCCGTACAGCTGGTAGTCCTGGTACATCACGCCGACGAAGACGCCCACCTTGCCCGACGGCGCGACGGAGGCGGCGGCACCGTCCGGATCGGCCGCGGCGCGGGCCAGCAGTTCGCCGGTGTACCCGGCGTCCTCCAGCGCGTGGTGGGCGCATTGGAGGAACAGCCGCTCCTGGGGGTCGAGGTACTCCGCCTCGTGGTGCGAGATGTGGAAGAACAGCGGGTCGAAACGGTCGATGCCGTCGAGAAAGCCGCCCCACCGGCCCGTGGAGGAGCCGCCGATGTCGGCGTACCGGCGGTGGTCCCAGCGTTCCGCCGGCACCTCGCGGATGCAGTCACGGCCCGAGCGGAGGTTCTGCCAGAACTCGCCGAGATCCGCCGCTTCGGGGTAGCGGCCGCTCATGCCGACGATCGCGATGTCGGTGACGGGGGTGGACGGGGTGGCGGCGCCGGGGTGGGCGGTCGCGGGCCGGGGCGCGGCCGACGCGTTCTGTGGCGGCGTGGCCGGGGCGGCGGCCGCCGGGCTCGCGTGCGGGGTACGGTCCGCGGTCTCCGGGGTGTCCGCCAAGGCCCGCGTGCTCAGTCCGGTCAGGTCGGCGCACAGCCGGCCACGCTCGTCGAACACGGTGACGTCCAGCCGTGCGGAGGCCGCCCGGGCATCGCTCCCCTGCTGATGCCGGACCCAGGCGTACGCCCGTTCCCCGGTGGCGGCGAGCGCTTCCACATGGCGCAGGGCGAACGGCAGGGCAGCGCGCGCCGGCCGGCCGGCCGCCCCTTCCGGCGTCAGCCACAGCCCGATGGTGGCCTGCAGAGCACCGTCCATGACGCTCGGGTGCAGCGGACAGTCGTCCAGCCGCTCCGCCGCGCCGGGCAGCCGGAGCTCCGCGAGCACCTGCGCCCGCCCTGCCTCGTCCGTGCCCATGTGCAAGGCGGCCAGGGACCGCTGTGCCGGGCCGTAGTCCATGCCGACCCGGGCGTACAGCTCGTACACGTCCGCGGCGGGGACGACCCGTTCGGCACAGAACGCGCGCAACTCCTCCAGCGGCGGCAGGACGCGTACGCCGGTGTCCTGGAGGCTCGCACGTCCTTGGCTGCACAGTGTGCGCTCCCCGTCGTCACCGACGCGGTGGATCGCGTACTCCCAGCCGTACCCGGGCAGCGCACGAACGTTCACGCGCACGTCCAGCCCGTCCGGACCGCAGGTCGCCGGGCGCAGCCACACCACGTCGTCGAGCCGGACACGTCCCGGGGCCCCCGCGTCCAGGGTGCTCGCGACTGCCGCCCGCGCCATCTCCAGCTGTACGACGGCGGGGAGAACGCGGTCGCCGCGGACCTGGTGGTCCCGCAGGAAGGGTTCGTCGCCGGTGAACCGTGTTCGGTAAGCGGTGCCGTCGTCGTCCGGTACGGCGCTGTGCAGCATCGGGTGCGGGCGGGTCTCCGGGGAGCGCGCGGCGGAGGTGTCGGGGTCCGCCGGCTGCTCGTGCGCGGTGCCGGCCAGGTGCGCGGCGAGCGCCTGCACCGTGCGGTACTCGGCGAAGACAGCGGGGGTGAGCGCCGTCGCGTACCGGTCGTTCAGCCGGGCTGCCAGGTGAGCGAGGCCGGTCCGGTCGAAGCCGAACTCCTCGAACTCGGCGTACGGGTCCACCTCCGCGACCGGCACCTCCAGTACGGCGGACACGTCGTCGGCCAGCGCGGCGCGGACGGTCGCCACGGACGGCCCCTCCTCCGTGGTACGTGCCACCGCCTCCGGAGTCGCGGCAGCGCGTACGGCCGTCCCGCGCCGCTCGGCCACGTACTCCGCGAGCCACGCCGCGACATCGGCGATGGACCGGTACTCGAACATCAGCGTCGGGGACAGCGGCACCGCCAGCCTGTCCTCCAGGTCAGGCACCAGGGACACCAGGTCCGCCGAGGCAAGCCCCAGCTCGTAGAAGCCGCCGTGCAGGTCGATCTGCGCCGCGGGGACCTCCAGGCGCGCCGCGATCAGTTCCCGCAGCAGGTCCGCGAGGGCGGAGCCGGTGGCGGGGGTGGTCGGCGCGGTGCTGGTGGGGGTGGCGGTCATGGCTGGTGCGGTGGCCGAAGACGCCGTGCCGGCGTCAGCACCGGCCCGGGGCTGCGTCCCGGCCGCAATGCCCGGGCCAGGCTCCGTCTCCGGCACCGCACCCGGAACCCTGCCCGCGCCCGCGTCCCCGAGCCCACCGCCCCTGCCCGGCCCGCCCGCGTCCGGTCCACTGCGGACATCGAGGGCCGACTCGGCCCGTACCCGTTTGGCCACGAGCCGGCCCACCTCGGCGATCTTGGCCCCGGTCTCGTCGTAGAACTCCACCGCCAGCCGCATCAGTTCGTCGTCCCGGTGTGCCGACGCCGCCGGCACCCTGACGTAGCAGCGCCTGCCGAGGGGCGCTGCCGCCCGGAACGACTCGAACACCAGCGGCAGGTAGAGCTCCTGGCGGCCCTCGCCCTCGCTGCTTTCGCGCAGCATGTGCATCCCCATGCTGCCGCCGAGCAGTCCGGCCTCGAAGAGCGCCGGGTGGAAGAGGAAACCGTCCGCGCTGTCGTGGTGGGCCGGGTCGAGCTCCAGCTCGGTGATCCGGTCGTCGCGGCGCTGGTGTACGACGCCGCAGGCCTTCATCAGGCCGGAGTGCACCAGTTCGTGCTCCCGGAGCCAGGTGTGGAGGTCGGCCAGCGGGGTGCGCCGCTCCACCGCGCCGAGCGGGAGCGGAAGGCGGTCGTGGAACAGCGGCGGGTCGTGCCGGTGCGCTGCGGCGACCGCGTGCAGGACGTCCACGGTGTCCTGCGGGCGTCGGCTGCGCACTTCGATCCGCAGGCCTCCCGTCGGTGCGGGGCGCCCGGTCACGGTGGTCAGCACCCGCTCGCCGGGGGCGGCGACCAGCGGCGCGAGGATGGTGAGATTGCGCAGCTCGACGTCGCGTACGGCGTGGCCGTGCCGGGCGAGGACCTGGAGCACGAGGTCCACGTAGCCGACGCCGGGCATGAGGTGGCGCCCGTACACGACGTGCCCGTGCAGGAGCGGGTTGTCGGCGGTGACGGTGAAGGTCTCTTCGAACGTCGGCGATTCGGTCATCTCTATCCATCCAGAACAGCGTGGAACCGGCGGTGGAGCCCGGCACCGGCCCGACACCGGGCCAGCCTGGGAAAACTGCCGGAGCCATGGGAAAACTCCGGGTGCAGAAGAAATGGTTCAGCGCGCGGATGGACATACAAAACGAATCTGCCGACTCGCTGTGAGACACGCATGGCTATGCGCCCTCGTCGAGAAGGAGATCACGCGCGCAGGGCACCGCGAAGCCCTGGACGCCACAGAAGTAAAGGGAAAGCGGCACGACAGTGAAGAACCGTCGGCAAACCGCTATAACTCACCGAAAAGCATTGCGTCTCCCCCCGCAACTCCCCCGTCGCAGGCGGGCCCCGGCTCACATCGCCGCTGGACCGCCGCGGCTGGGACCGGTGCTCATCCGCACTCGTCCCTGCCGCCGTCGGTCACGCTATCGAAGATCAATAGACGGATCAATACACAGAGCGTGATGCCGTCGTCACACTCCAAGGATTGCCTGGAAGTGAGCCTCTGACGGCACGGCAATCACCCGATTTCTACGCCTTCCGCGCCGTACGCACACACGGACAAATGCCACCGGCGCTGTTCTGTGGACGCATGGTGTGGGAAAGTCTGACCGTGTTCGCCGAAATGCGGGTCGCCCGACGGTGGCCCGCACAAAGCGGGGAACCACGGACCGCCGTATCGTTCGGTTCGGCCCCGCGGCGCCCGCTTCTGCCGGGCCACTCGCCGTCACGTCCCCGATTCACCGCGGTGCGGTCATCCGCGTACGCCTCGGCCCACCGTACGAGCCGAAAAACCGGGCGGCCGGAGATTCCCGACGGGACCGGATGAGCGCCGGTCACCCGGCTCACCCCGCTCCCGTGACGGCGTGACACCAAGCACCCCGCCCCGGCTCACTCCCCCTCCCGGCCCGTCTCGCACATCCTCACGCCTCACACCACCCCACACACCCCACCTCGCCACCACACACGACAGGAGCAACACGTGCGGATCGAAGGAAGCGTCGCGCTGGTCACCGGCGGATCGTCCGGCCTCGGCCTGGCGACGGTGCGCGAACTACGCGACCGGGGCGCGAGCGTGGTCATCCTCGGCCGTTCGGCACGCGGCAAGGACGTCGCCGCGGAACTGGGCGAGCGCGTCGTCTTCTCCCCCGGGGACGTGACCAGCGAGGAGGACGTCACCGCGGCGATCGGGATCGCCGGGGACCTCGGCACACTCCGCATCGCCGTGAACTGCGCCGGCATCGGCAACGCGTTCAAGACCACCGGCAAGAACGGCCCTTTCCCCCTGGAAGCGTTCAGCAAGGTCGTCCAGGTCAACCTGATCGGCAGCTTCAACGTCACCCGCCTCGCCGCGACGGCCATGAGCCGTACGGAGGCGGCGGACGGCGGGGAACGGGGCGTCATCGTCAACACCGCGTCCATCGCCGCCTTCGACGGGCAGGTCGGCCAAGCCGCCTACGCGGCCTCCAAGGGAGGCATCGTGGGCATGACCCTGCCGATCGCCCGGGACCTGGCCTCGTCGGGAATCCGCGTGATGACCGTCGCACCGGGGCTGTTCCACACCCCGATGTTCGACGTGTTCCCCGACTCCGCCGTCGAGGCGCTCGGCCGGCAGGTACCCCACCCGTCACGGCTCGGCGACCCCGCGGAATTCGCCTCGCTCGTCGCCCACATCGCGGAGAACCCGATGCTCAACGGCGAGACCATCCGCCTCGACGGCGCCCTGCGGATGCCTCCCCGGTGACCGGAACGGCGGGACCGGGCCCCGGCCTGGGCCGGGACGGAGCCCTTCGAACCCGGGCGAGGCCCGTCAAGGTCGGGTCGGAGCGGGTCCTGGCCGGGGGCCGGTCCGGGCTCAGGGAGCCGGTCCGGGCCCGCCCCGGCCCCTTCACACCCGACGACTCCGGCAAGCGCCTTCGCCCCCGTACGACCGCCGGCGCTCCTACCCCTTTGCCCACTCAGGCTCAGCCACAACCTCCAGCACCGCGCAGCCGAAGGTGAACCCCTGCCCGAGACCGGACAGCACGACCTTGTCACCCGGCCCGACGGCCTTGGTCTCCAGCAGGTGCGCGAGTCCGGCGATCTGGTCGCCGGCGCCCAGGTGGCCGAGTTCACGCCCGTACTCCCACGTCGTCTGTGCGATGTCGACGCCGAAGTCCCGCTTGACCGCGTCCCAGTCGACCACCGACCGCCCGGCGACCGGATACACGAACCGGGCGACGTCCTGGAGCCGGACGCCCGCTTCGCCCATCGCCTCCTCCATCGCCGCGCGCTGGCCGGCGGCGATGGAAGCGGCCAGCTCCGGCACGTTCGCACCGGTGCTGAGGTACTCCCTGAGGCGCTGGCGCATGTCGATCGGCCACCCGTGCTCTCCCGAGACGGTGGCCCACGGCCGTGTGCCCCGGTAGGCGCCCTCGTGGGTGGTGTCGGCGATCACCACCGAGGACAGCAGCCGGGCCACGCCCGAGCCACGCGTCAGCACCAGCGCGGTGGCACCGTCACCCCGCGGTCCTCCCTTGTCCGAACGGAACCGGTCGAACATCGGCAGGTGGTACTTGTCGCTGGTGGTGATCAGCGCGGCGCCGGGCGCCGGCCGGGCCGCCACGTGCGCCGCGACCAGGTCGATCGCGCCCATGCCACCGTTGGACGCCTGGTGCAGCTGCAGCGCTGAGGCCCGCCCGCCGACCGTACGTGCCTGGACGTACGCCGCCGGGGACCAGTGGTCCAGCCCCTGGAATCCGGAGCTGGTGACGTGCGCGACGAGCGTGAAGTCCTCATGGGCGACGCGGCTACGGCTCAGGGCGAGCCGCGCGGCCTCCACCGCCATGTCCGCGTGACTGGTGTCGTCCACGACGCTGACGCTGAGCAGGTCGTCGGCCTCGCACTCCGCGGCGTCGTAACGCCCTTCGGCCACGGCCTGCCGTACGGACTCCCGGCGCCCCGGCCGCACCGCTGCCGCATCGACGTAGACGTCGTTCCAACGCATCTTCGCTTCTCCCTGCTCGCCCCGGCCGGGGACTGCGGCCGCGGAAACGAAGGAAGCGCGAAGCGGACGGCCCGTCGACGCGGTACGTACCGCACGGCGGACGCGTCACCCAGCCGATCTATTGATCAGCGAACTCCCCCGACCCGCGGCGTCCTCGGCGCACATACGCCTCAACCCAGGCATGTATCAGGTGTGTTCGGACACCTCGCCCCGCCACACCCCTTGATCGTTCCGTAACGTAACACGCGCCCCGGCGGGTTGGCAGCCCACCGCGATCACGAGCGGCGCACGCCCGCAAGGGCCTGAACGGGCCAGATCCGGACGTCAGGGACACCCCAGTTCCTCGTGCCGCGAAGCAATCGCCCAACCACTGTCACTGCCCGTCGTCGGTGGGCCGGCGTAGCGGCATCCGCACTCACACATGCACCGGCCAGGACCCCGGAGCCCCGGAATGGACCGGCCACCCGGCCGAAGAACTTCCAGCCGGGCAGTCAGGCCGAGGGCGGCCCCCGTAAGTACGCCCGCCGATGACGACCCATCACCCACTACTTGGCATTTCTGGCACTTGCCCCCTTGAGCAGGAATACCGTGCGCAGCGAAGGAAAGAATCCCCTGCCGCCGCTGCCGGTATCGCCGGACGCACCGGTACCGCCGTGGGCCTCGTCAGCGGCGACGAGAGCGTACGCGCCGGCGAGGGTTTTCAGCGCCTTGCAGGACCGGCCCCCGTGTTTGGCCTTGCCGATCGCGGTGGCCTCGCGGGCGATGGCCCTGAGGAGTTCCTCACGCGCGACCGCCGCGGGCGCCTGGCGAGCGGTAGTCACCACCAGACCCGCTTCGGCCGGCTCGGTCTGCCGGCCGGCGAAGGTTTCACCGGCCTCTTCCGTGAGCGGCTTGGCCTTGGAGTCGGACTTCTTCTTGGCCATGCTGGTTCCTTCTCTTCTCACCTGGCGATGCTCGGCTCGTCGGCAGTCGCGTTACTGCGGAGGTTCAGGGCCCGCCTGCGGGTCCTGTCAGCGGGGCTTGTCGTTTCCCGGCGCGGCAGCGACGGCGGCAGCGTCGGTTACGAGGAGGAAATGCGTGGCGTTCCAGTCAGTCACGGTCGCGTATCCGGCCGTTCACCGGCCCACGGCTCGGACGCGCCCTCCACCCCAGGGATTCGCGGAGGTCACCAGCAGTTTTCCCAACCACCGGGATACCTATGCCTTCTCGCGCATTCCGTCCCCACCGAGAACGCACATCGGCCCGACGCATAGGGACACAGCGACGGACATGTTCGAGGCGACGAATGCTCCACCTGGGACGTACCTTTCGGATCGACCTGAAGCAATCCGAACAACACGCCCAGGGACTCTTGTTCGGCCGCCCCTTGACCTCAGGAAGAGAAGCCCGTGATGTATGGACGGCCCGCAGGCGTCCGGCCTGTCATGCCTCAGCACGACGGCGGCTCCCCGCCCCCTGACAGAGGGGGCGGGGAGCCGCCATTCGGCGTTCATCCAGCAAGAACACCGCGATCCGGCCCCTGAGGGGCCACCGCCCGGCTTCCCCGGTGGGCGGGCCGGCGGAAAAGCCGGAACGGACAGGGCCTCACTCAGTGCGGGCCCGGGACGTCAGAGCTTGGTGATGGTGAGCGTCCACGAACCGTCCGCGTGCGGGCCGACGCACGTGAACTCCTTGATGGGCCACGAGTGGCCGTCCTTCATGCACTCGTCCGAGCTGGGCTCCTTGTACTGATCATCGATCATGAACCCCGCGGGACGGGGAACATCGGCCTGGGCGGCTCCGGCAGCGAGACCGGAGAAGGCCAGCAGTCCGGCACCGACCATTGCTGCGCGCTGGAACTTGCGCATGTATCTCTCCCTTGCGTACGTGCATGGCGAGCAGGCGGAAAAGAGTGCATCCGCGCCTGCTCCGGTGATCATCTTCGGAAACCGGAGTCACGTTCCACTAACAGACGGCTAACGCGACGCACAGCAGCGCACTTGTCGCCGGCGGCCGTGGGCCAGGTCCGCACCGCGCTCGGCGAGGAGCTTGCGGAAGCCGTGGCGGAGCTTGTCGGCAGGCCGATGGGCGTAGGCGTCGTTGTACAGATCCACAGCATCCTTGCCGTAGACCGGTGAACAGGTCACCCAGTGGACGTTCTGGTCGTTGCCACCGCCGTTGTATCCGCCGGTGTTTCCCACGAGCTTCGGTCACCGGGAAGATGCCGTGGGGCTGCTGGGCAGCTGATGTCTTGTGACGGTACTGCGGCACGAATATGCGGTACTTCGACTTCACCTCCAGGGCACAGTGTCCGGCGGTCAGGACAATGTCCCGGGCCACGGGATCGGACGACGCTGCCCGTGCAGGAAGTGGCCGTGTGACCCACCGCCGACTCGCTGGAGAAGAATGTCCCCACCATCGGGTAGCCGTCGAAGTGCCGGCCCTCCTTGGTGCCGCCGCGGCGGACAGCGTCGCGTCAGGGGCCTCACCTCGCACGGCGTCGACAGGAATGGCCCGATCCATACGTTCCGCCGTCCAGAACTTCTCTTCCTCGCTCAGGCTCGGAACCGGTGAGGGAGGCTCAGAGGGCGTCGGCACCGATGTGGTGGGTGATGCAGTGGAGGTCCCGGAGGGCGTGGACTGGTCAGCAGTCGTGCGCGTGACGACCGGTGCCGCAGGTCTCGACGTGGCGGTGGACGACGGAGCGACCGTGCGTCTCTCCGGCACGGTTGGCGAGGCGGAGTGAGTGAGAGCAATGGCTGGGCCTGCGCCGGACATGCCCGCGCACAGCCCGAGTGCGAGAGCCGGGATCCATCTGGAACGGAACACGTGGCGTTCTTCTCTTGTCAGCCGGACGGGTCCGAAGCCCCCGGGAACCACACATCTGTCCGACTCGTGGAGCGATATCGTAAACGCCACAGCAGCGCCCGACAGGTACGGGAAGCCGGAAGAGAGACAGGCCAGGCGATGAAGCGACACCATGCGGCAGCCACCGCGGCACTCACCCTGCTGTGCGCTCTGGCGGCCGCTCCGGCTTCGGCAGCTTCCGCGACCGGTCCCCGGCCGCTGCCGTACGGCAGCACTCAGACCGTGCGCCCCGGTGACACATTGAAGGTCACCCTGAACTACGGATGGTCCGCCAACGGCGATCGCGTCATGTCCAAGGCGTTCACCGGGCTCGGAACCCTGCGGATGCATACGCCCGTAGCCACTGCCACCGTCACCGTCGCCTGCGGGACGAAACCAGGGGTGTATCCCGTCGGCATCGTCGGCCCCAAGGGGGACCCGAACCAGAAACCCGACCCCTGGGCCAAGGTCCGCGTGGAGCAGGTCGACGCCGTCGCACTGCGCGCCTGTCGCGCCAAGGTGAAACACCTGCCGCCGGTGAACCCCGAGGAGAAGTGGGGTGCTGACACGACGTGGCCCCAGTCGCCGTGGGATGTCCGCACCTTCCGGCCCGGTAGCCGGATCACGGTGACCGACAACGGCAACGAGGGGGCCGACGGGCTGATCACCCTGCACTCCCCGGCCTTCACCGGCAAGCCGGTGCTACGAGGAGCCCGCGCCGTGCTGACAGCGCCCGCGACGATCAAGTGCGGTCTCAAGCCCGGCGTGTACCCCGTGTACCAGCACAAGGCGATCACCGAGAAGGTCGAGGTCGAGCTGTGGGCCCGGTTGCGTATCGCCACCGACAGCCGGCAGGAAGCGGACGGCTGCCGTACGAGCGCCGGGAAGAAGACCGAGCGGGAAGCGCTCGCCTCGGCCGGTACTTCCGTCGGCGGCAGCGCTGTCGCCTGGGGTGGGGGTGGTGCCGGGCTCGCCGCGGCGGGCGGCGCCTTCTACGCCTTCCGGAAGCGCGGCGCACGGCGTACCGGAAGCTCCTGAGGTACCCAGCAGGGCCGATCGACCTCCGTTCCGGACCTGTCGCCGACCCGGTCAGCCGACGCTGCGCGAGGTCCGCGCCGATCGCGGCCCCGGCAGGCACGGAGCGGACGGAGGCAGGGGCTCTGGCTCGCCCCGGCCGATCAGGCGGGCTCAGGGAGACGTCGGCCTGTCCCCTCGGGGGCGCGCGGGCTGAGCGCGGACGGCAGGTACGGTCTCTTCACCTCCCTGGCGTCCAACCTGGTGCCGGGCGACACCAACCGCCTGTACGACGCCTTCGTCCGGGACCGGGCACACCGAGCTGATCACCACCGTCCAGAACACCGAGAGCCTGTCATCAGTGTGGGGCGGACCCATTTCCTCTCCGTGGACGGTCTCGGCACCACCGCGCTCTTCGACGGAGCCGGCAGGGTGTACGCGGTGCCCCTGCCGGCTGGTCCGTGACCTCGCACCAGCCCGCTCTCACCGGCCTCGACCAGCTCCCACCAGCCTCAACCACCCACAACTGGTCCCGACAATCTCAACCGGCCTCAATCCGGCCCTCAGACAGCAGTCCCGAATCGTTCCCACACGCGATGGCTGCCCAAGAGCCGCGTAATGCCCTCCAGGGTGGCGGGCCCGCTGTCACCGACCACGACGCCGGGTGCGTCCGTCGGGACGCCGGCCGTTGTGAGGACGGCATCGGCGCCTGACCAGCCGCCGATGGCCTTGCCGTGCCGGAAGGCCTCGGCCACCAGGAGTGCGACCCGCGGGTCGGTGGCGGCGGCCCGCTCGCCGGCCGGGCCGGCAGCCGCCTTGGCGTCCCGGGCGCCGAGGGCGTCCTTGCCCATGCCGGGTGTCCCGGCCACCAGGACGGCGTCGAACTCCACGGAGCGGGCGGTGACGTACGTACGCTGCACCGTGACGGCGCCGCCGCCGGAACCGAGCTGCCCGCCGGTCGGGGCGATGACCAGCGGGACCATGCCCGCGTCGAGCACGGTCTGCCGTACCGCGCGGACGCCGTCGAGGTCGCCGGCCGCGTCGGTGACGATGCCGATGATCCGGCCGTCCGTCGGCCAGACGGCGCCGACCTGGGACAGCGCGGGGCTGGGCTCCACCGGGGCGGCCGTCCCGGTCGGTTCGGGTGTCGGCAGGCCCAGGCCCGCGGCGACCTGTGCGCACAGCTCGGTGTCGATGTTGGCCAGGACCTTCAGGCCCCGTTCCTTGACGGCCTGCTCGTAGCACTTGCCGAGTTCGAAGGTGTACGCGCCGATGATGTGCTCGCGCTCCACCGGCGTCATGCTGAGCCAGAAACGGCGGGGCTGGCTGAAGTGGTCGTCGAAGGACTCCGGGGCCTGCCTGCCCTTTCTGCCCGCCGGCACCTCGACCGGCGTCTCGATGTACGCGCCGGTGTCCGCACCCGCCACGAACGGGCAGCCGCCGTCCAGCGAGTTGGGCCGGTACGGAGCGACGCCCCGGTGCACCGCCGTCTGGTGGAAGCCGTCCCGCAGCATGTCGTTGACGGGGGCGTGGGGACGGTTGATGGGCAGCTGGGGGAAGTTCGGCCCGCCCAGCCGGGTGATCTGGGTGTCCAGGTACGAGAAGAGCCGGCCGGCCAGCAGCGGGTCGTCGGTGACGTCGATACCGGGTACGAGGTGGCCGACGTGGAAGGCCACCTGCTCGGTCTCGGCGAAGAAGTTCGAAGGGTTGGCGTTGAGGGTCAGCAGGCCGATCGGCTGCACCGGGGCCAGTTCCTCGGGGACGATGTTCGTCGGGTCCAGCAGATCGATACCCTCGAACATCTGATCGGACGTGTCGGGGAAGGACTGGATGGCCAGCTCCCACTGCGGGAAGGCGCCGGCCTCGATCGCGTCGGCGAGGTCCCGGCGGTGGAAATCGGGGTCCACCCCGTTGATGATCTGCGCCTCTTCCCAGACCAGCGAGTGCACGCCCAGCTTCGGCTTCCAGTGGAACTTCACCAGGGTCGTCGCACCTGCGGCGTTGACCAGCCGGAAGGTGTGGACGCCGAAGCCCTCCATCATCCGGTAGGAGCGCGGGATGCCGCGGTCTGACATGTTCCACAGCGTGTGGTGGGTCGCCTCGGTGTGCAGGGTGACGAAGTCCCAGAACGTGTCGTGCGCGCTCTGCGCCTGGGGGATCTCCCGGTCGGGGTGCGGTTTGCCGGCGTGGATGATGTCCGGGAACTTGATCGCGTCCTGGATGAAGAAGACCGGGATGTTGTTGCCGACCAGGTCGAAGACGCCTTCGGAGGTGTAGAACTTCGTCGCGAAGCCGCGGGTGTCGCGCACGGTGTCGGACGAGCCCCGGGAGCCGAGGACCGTCGAGAACCGTACGAACACCGGCGTCTCCACGCCCTCGGCGAGGAACGCCGCCTTGGTGACGCCCGTCGCCGACCCGTACCCCTGGAACACGCCGTGCGCCGCCGCGCCGCGGGCATGCACCACACGCTCCGGGATGCGCTCGTGGTCGAAGTGCATGACCTTTTCCCGCAGGTGGTGGTCCTGCAGCAGCACCGGTCCACGAGGGCCGACCTTCAGGGAGTGGTCGGTGTCGTACAGCCGGGCGCCCTGGGCGGTCGTCAGGCGGTTGTCCCGCTGCGCGACGTCGGCCTGGTCCACCCCGGTGGCCTGCCCGGTCGGCGAGAACGTCTCGGGGCCACGCTGGTCCGGTTTGGGCGGCAGCGGGCCGCGTGGCTCGACCGGTTCGTCCACCGGTGGCGACTCCGGGCCGGGCTTCCCCGGGATGCCCTCTTCCGGCCCGTTCGTGCCCCGCAGGGCGCCGGTGACCTTGTCCGCGGCGTGTTTGAGCGGGTTGTCAGCGTCCATCGGCGGTTCTCCTTCGCGTCGAGCGGGCCGTCGGTGACGCCGGCACGTGGCCCGCGACGCGCGCAAACCGCTCGGCGGTGCAGCCGACGGCCGGCTGCCCAGCGCCCGCAGGGACCACGGAACGGAGCCTCACCGGACGGCACGCAAGCCGAGCACAGTCGAGCAGTGAACTTTTGTTCCACGCGTCGCCATGTGTGCCACGTACGCGCGGGATGTATCCCTGCCGTACGGCCAGTCGTGCGGCGGGGCGGTTGCATGGCGTGGACGGTCGTACGGTGCGGGACGTCGTGCGCTGCGGGCAGTCGTCCGGCGTGGACAGTCCCATGGCGCGGGCCTTCGTACGTATGTGGACAGACGTACGTTTACGGGCGGTCGTACAGCGAGGGCATCCCCCGGACGGCACCCGCTCCCCTACGGTCGGCGGCACCGACGGTCGGCGGCGCTACCCTGCCTCGCCCCGCCCGCACCGGCCGCCAGGCAGCCCACCGCCGCCGGGCTGTCCCCACCCAGCGGACTACTCCGACGGTTTACCCCGCCCGCTGGCTGCCGCGCCCGTCGTACCGCAGGGTCAACCCGGTGCTGGACGACAACGTCCCGCGCCCGCCGTAGGTTCTCCGTCGAAAGCCTCACCCGTGCCGGGAACCGACTCCCCGGCGGCTGCGGGTGCGGGTTGTACCGATCAAGGGGGAATGCCTGATGCGTGTGCGACATGCGGTGCTGACCATCGTCACGGCGGCGGCCGTCGCCGTCCCGGCGCTGCCGGCAGCGGCGAGCGAAGCGGCTCCGTCCCGGGCGACGCTGAAGATCAAGTGCCACACCAACTGGAAGAACCGCACCTCGGCGAACGTCTGGTGCGACGGTCACGGTCCGGCCCGGTACGGGGCGAGCATCCAGTGCAAGAAGGGCTCCCACGTCCGCCAGCTCAACTACGGGCCGGGCCCTTGGCAGGGTGATCGCCGAGGCATCAGCATGTACTGCCCCGGAGGCGGCTACAAGCGCGTCAAGCAGTGGGGCTGGCCCGCCTGACGGAGAACCGGTCGGCACCGACGAGAACAGCGGGTCCGTACACCGTGGCGGTGTACGGACCCGTCCGTCATGCACAAGCGCTGCGCGAACGACCGGCCGAGCGCATGCCACATGGCCGAAATCCGCGTCTGAGCGCCCGGGACAACCATGGGCCCTCTGGTCAAGCGCCTCGCCCGGCACTTAAGTACCTGACAGGCATGCACTACCGGCCAAGAACGGCAACCACGGCCTCTACGGGCCGGGCTGTACGCCGGCGGAGAATCCTGTGGAGACCCGATGCGTACTTCGGCAAGGACCCGGCGCCGACGGCCGGGGCCGCTGAACGACGGCGCGGAGGACGCACGCACCCTCCAGTCGCTGGGCTACACCCAGCAACTGAACCGCCGCATGGGCGCTTTCGGCAATTTCTCCGCCTCCCTTTCAGCGATCTCCATCATGTCGGGGACCTTGCTGCTGTTCGGCTACGGCCTGAACTCCGGCGGCCCCGCGGTGATCATGTGGGGATGGCTCGCCGTCGGGCCGCTGGTGCTGTGCCTGGCGGCGGCCCTGGCGGAGATCACTTCCCGCTACCCCACCAGCGGCGGCCTGTACTACATGGCGCGTCAGCTCGGCGGTGAGCGGTGGAGCTGGTACACCGGCTGGCTCAACCTCCTGGGCCTGCTCGGCGGGATCGCCGCCCAGGACTACGGCATCGCGACCTTCACCACCGCCTGGGCGAACCTGCAGTTCGGTTACACGCCGACTCCGGGCTCTCTCCTGGCCCTGTACGCGGTCGTCCTCGCACTGCACGCGGTCCTGAACCTCTTCGGCGCCCGGCTGCTGAACTTCTTGACGTCCCTGAGCGCGTGGTGGCACCTGGCGGGCGCCGTCGTCATCACCGGTGCCCTGACGCTGCTGCCCGCGCACCACCAGCCGGCCGGTTTCGTGTTCTCCGAGTTCACCGACAACACCGGCTGGGGCGCCCCGATTTACGTGATTCTGCTGGGTACGCTGCTCCCGGTCTTCGCCCTGGCCGGCTATGACACCTCGGCCCACCTGAGCGAGGAGACCAGCCGGGCCTCTGCCGCCGCGGCCCGCGGGATCGTCCGCTCGGTGGCGGTGTCCTGGATCGCCGGCGGCATCCTGCTGACGGCGCTGCTGTTCGCCGTCCAGAACTACGCCGCGACCCTGGCCGGGCCGACCGGCGTACCCGTCGCCCAGATCTTCCTGGACGCTCTCGGCGTGGCCATGGCCAAGGTTCTGCTGTTGGTGGTCATCGTGGCACAGTTCCTGTGCGGTTACACGGTGACCGCCTCCGCCAGCCGAATAATCTACGCCTTCGCCCGGGACGGCGCCCTGCCCGGATCGGCGCGCTGGCGGAAGGTCAGCCGCCGCACCGCCGTCCCGGCCGACGCCGTCTGGCTGGCAGTCGGTGTCGCCTTCGTCCTCGCACTGCCGTCCCTGTATTCCGCCACGGCATTCTCGGCGGTGACCGCCATCTCCGTCGTGGGTTTCACCCCGGCGTACGCCATCCCGGTGCTGCTGCGGCTGCGCCACCGCGACCGGTTCACCCCCGGACCCTGGCACCTGGGCCGCTGGAGCCGGCCGATCGGCTGGGTGGCGGTGGTGTGGGCGGCCGCGGTCACGGTGCTGTTCTTGCTGCCGCAGGCCAGCCCGATCACCGCCACGAGCTTCAACTACACCCCCGTCGCCGTGGCAGTGGCTCTCGTCATGGCCGCCCTGTGGTGGCGCATCGGGCGCCACTCCTACCGTGTTCCCAGCTCGGACACCCCCGCAGCAGCCGACCGGTTCGAAGCCGGCATCTGACGGCGGAGAACCCGCATGTCGCACGTCGCAAGTAGAGTCCTCACTGACCCGGCGGCGCCCGGGCAGTTGACCACCTGCTCAGGGGCGCCCGCGAACTCGACGTTTCAGGGGGTACGGTGACCGGTCTCGCGGAGTCCGTCGAATCGGTACAGCAACTCGCCGTGGCCTGGCGTGCCATGGTGCTCGACCGCGACGCGGGCGCGGATGTACGTGACCTCCCGGGCATCGCCGTTCGCTGGGCCGACTGCCGGTTCGCGTTCTGGAACTGCGTCACCTTGACCGACGTGGGCGCAGGGGCAGAGACCCTCAGGCACCGTCTGGGCCAGGCGGCGGACATCATGCGGACGAAGAAGCACCCGGGCTTTCTGTGGCTCTTCGAGGGCCTTCTCGACGACGAGGCTCGCTCCACGGTGCAGGCAGCGGCCGAACAGGCGGGCTTCCAGTACGCCTTCCCCGGTAGGGGCATGGCCGGAGACCTGCTCCCGGTTCCCGAGCCGGCCCACCCCGACCTGACGATCACGCGCGTGAGCACCGAGGAGCAGTTGCAGGCCTACGCGGACCTCAACTCGCGCGCGTACGGCTTCCCGTTGGAGGAGGGCCGCGACGGTCTCACCGGTTCCGCGCTCTGGAAGAACGAGGTGTACGCCTACCTGGGCATGCGAGGCGGCATACCGGTGGCGTGCGCCGCTACGGTCGAGGCGGAAGGCCGCCTCTTCGTCGTACTCGTCGCCACCGACCCGCAGTGGCAGCGCAGGGGTTACGGCGAGGCGGTCACGCGCAAGGCGCTGTACGAGGGCGCCCGGGCCACCGGGCTGACCCGCGCCACCTTGCACGCGACCGCCGCCGGGGCTCCCGTATACCCGCGTATCGGATTCAAGCCGAATTCACCGATCCGCTTCTACAGCCTGGCGAACTGAGCTCGTTCCTCGGCCTCTGCGACTCGGAGCCGGCCGCCCGTGCGGGCGTCCGGCTGGTCTCCCGCTACCGAGGTGCGACCGCCTCGACCCAGTCGTCGACGGGGAGGACATCCGCCCACTGCGGGAAGAGGCGCTCGGTGAGGACCCGGTGCACCTCCGGGTCGGTGTCCAGGCAGGCGTCGGAGAGGACGGTGAGGCCGAAGTCCATGTCGTTCGCCTGGCACAGGGTGGACAGCACCACAGCGCTGGTGGCGATGCCGGTGAGTACGAGGCTGTCGATACCGCGTGCCCGCAACACCACGTCGAGGTCGCTGCCCGAGAACGCGCTCGCCCGTCTCTTGGTGACCACCACGTCGCCCGGACGAGGCGCGACCTCGGGGTGGATCTCGGTGCCGGGGGCGCCCTCGACGTAGAGGCCGGCCCGTGCGATGGCGGCGAGCGGCTTGTTACGCGTGCCGACTTCCGGGAAGCCGGGGCGTAGCGCGATGACCACGTAGATCACGGGTATGCCCGCCGCCCGGGCGCCGTCGATCGCCCTGCGCAGGCGTGGCAGGTATCCGGAGCCGTCGTCGGCGATGTCCACGATGGCCCGTTGGACGTCCATCACGAGAAGGGCGCTGCTCATGTCGCCTCCAGGAACGAAGTAATCCGACGTCTGTGCGGGCCGGATGCTGGCGTTCGAATCCTATGTGGGCATGGCGCGGTGACGGCGCGTCCGCCTTGGCAAGGGGAGAGCACAGAGGACACAGCCGGCAGTTCGCGCGACACGTAGTGAACGGTGGCCGGCGGTCAGGCGGCCCAGCCGAGGGAGGAGACGTTGCTGTACGCGTCGTAGTCCGAACCGAGATCGGGGATCAGGTCGTCCCAGATCCGGTCAGGGACTCGGCGTCGTCGGCCGGCCACGCGTCCGCGGCCGCGTCCCAGTAGCGCGGGCGTACGGTCAGGCGGCGGGTGGCCAGGTCGCGTCGGTAGCGGGCCTCGACACGGGCCCGGTCGACCGGGTTGATCTCGATGCGGGTCCCGCCGCGTGACATCAGGCGGCGTTTGAGGCCGGTGGCGACGTTGCGGCGGCGCAAGTCCCAGTAAGCGTCGTCCAGCTTCTTGCGGTTGGCCGTGTCGGGGGAGCGTTCCTCGGCAAGCCAGGCGTAGAGAGTGCGGACACTGACGTTGATGCCGGCGCGTTCCATGGCCGCGTAGCCGGCTTCGGAAGTGGTCAGGTAGCGCAGGCGGGCCGCGATACCGCGCTCGGAGTGGGGGGGAGGACTGCAGGCCGGTGACCATGCGCTCGATGCCGTGACCGAGGGCGTCGCCGCCGCCGATGCCCTCGGCCGCATACCGGCCCAGCTCCATCCACCGCCCCGCCATCAGCGCACCCCGTCAGGCATGACGGCGGTGTACCGGACGGGTTCGCCGTCGCGGTCGGTCTTGACCTTCATCTCCCCCAGCCCTCGGCCTTCGGTGAAGACGGTGCGCCAGTCACCGGTGACGTGCAGTTCGTCGGTGCCCATGACGCTGATGACGGTCAGCCCGGCCTGGCGGGCCTTGTAGGCGCGGTTCCACAGGTTGGCGAAGGCCTGGGAGCGAACGATGTGCATCCAGTCGGGGCGTTCGATCTCCCGGTTGTGCACCGACTCCCCCAAACAGGGCCATCACATCAGGGATCGCCCGTTGGGTCAGCGCGGCCGTCGCGGCATCCGCGTCACCCTCGGCCTGGTCGAGTTCGGTGCGCACCGCACGCGTGATGAGCTGCTCGGTGTCGGCCTGGGACCGGGCGGCGGAGCGGGCGCGGCGCTGGGACTGGTGACGCTGCGCGTTCCCCGCCGCCAGCGCGGCCGGGCTCGTCGCCGGCTCCGGCTCAGCTGCCGGTGCTGGAACAGGGGCTACGGGGCCGGCACGGCCGGGGAGGCCACGCTGGGGGCGGTAGGCGCCGGAACAGGGGCGGGGTGGATCCGGGCCAGGCCCTCCGGCAGTTGCAGGTACTTCAACCGCGCCGGCGGTGCCGGGTCGAACGCCTCTCTACGCTCGGACGCTCACCCTCGGACATCCCCTCACCGTTTCAACATTGGGCGTCCATTGGGCGTTCATTTGGCGCAGGTTACGGACTCCGATTCACCGAGCCCGTGGCGGGACAGCTGATGCGCCGGAGCCGGTGTCGGAGCCAGGTGCTGCAGGTAAGTGCCGAAGCCGTGAGGAGCGCGAGGGGTGGTACGTCCGGAGGTGAGGACGGGGCAGTGGTCGGTTCTGAGGATGCGGGCACCGGTGCGCCGCAGTGCGGTCACCAGGGCGTGGTCCTCGCTGTGGGTGCGGGCGGGGAAGCCGTGGGCCCGGTGGTAGGCAGGGGCCGCCACGCCGAAGTTGGCACCGTGCACGTGGGGATGGTTCCAGTTGCGACCGTGTTCGGGGCGGTCGGCGAAGTAGTGGGTGTCGTGGTGTCGGGCGACGGTGGTGCTGAGGGTGGGGTGAGGGGCGATGCGTATGGTGCCCAGGACGCAGTCCCACCCGGCGCCGGCCTGCTGCGTCTGATAGGCCAGCCAGTCGGCGGGGACGAGGGTGTCGGCGTCGGTGGTGGCGATCCAGGCCCGGTCGGCGGCGGGCCCCAGAAGATCGAGGCCGTGTGCGACGGCGGCGGCCCGGGCCGCGCCGACGTTGCGCCGGGCGAGCTGGACGACGTGGGCACCGTACCTGCGGGCGAGGGAGGCGGTGTCGTCGAAGCAGGCGTCGGCGGCGACGACGGTGACCACCGGCAGATTCTGTGCGAGCAGCTCGGGATGGTGGGTGGCGTTGTGCAGGGCTCGGAGGGTGGCGGGCAGGGTCGCTGCTTCGTTGTGGGCGGGTACGGCGACCACGAGGGCGGTGGGAGGGGCGGGCGGGTGGTTCACACCAGCCCCTCGGCTGCCGCGGGAGTGGGGGTGGCGCCGCCGTCGGGCAGGCGTCGGGTGAAGGTCTGCAGCACGAAGTCGGTGTCGTCGAGCCGGGTGACGGGGGCGAGTTCGGGTACGGCGGTGAGCAGCGGAGCGAGCTGCGCTCCGGTACGCGAGTGCTCTGCGGCCGGGTGGTTCCAGTGCACGGTGATCAAGGTCGCGCCGGGCTGGAGGCTGTCGACGGTGCGGGAGACAACCGTGTGCAGGGTGGCGTCGTCGAAGTAGTACAGCAGCTCGGAGAGAACGACGAGGTCGAAGGTGCCTTCGGGCCACTGGTCCGGAATCGCCAGGGGGCGCACTTGGACGTGCGCCTGGTCGCGGTTGCGGGCGGCGGCTGCCTGGACGGCTGCCGGCACCCGGTCGGTGGCCAGCACTTGGTCGCACCGTTCGGCCAGGAGCCGGGTCAGCACGCCGACGGAACAGCCCGGCTCGAAGGCCCTGCGGTAGCGGCGGCGGGGCAGTGCGGCGACGGTCAGGGCGTATTTGCGCTGCTCGTACCACCGGTCCGCCAGGTGCCAGGGGTCGGCGGAGCCGGCGTACATGGTGTCGAAGTAGGACGGGGGTGTGGCCTGGCTGGTGCTCATATGAAGACCGTCTCGAAGGGGCGGGTGTGGTGGGCGAGTTCGGCGGGCGGCAGGATCACGGACGCGGGGCCGGGAGTGGGGGCGGCCCCGGGGCCGGGGCTGAAGGGGGTGATCTGGCTGGTGAACCGGCGGATCGCTGCCTGCTTGCGGGCCTGGGCCCAGGCGGGCAGGGGCAGGCGGCGGGCGGTGGACCAGGGCACTCGCGGGTCGCCGGGCGAGGCCCAGTGCCACATCCACACCGGGTAGTGCCAGCAGGGCGTGCCGGTCTGCCGGGCGGCGGCCGCCGCGGCCCGCCCGGCCGCCTCGTGGTCGGCGTGCAGGTCGCCCGTGAACGGTGCGACGCACAGCCGGGCGCCGGTCTGCCGCAGCACCGCGCCGAGCTGCCGTGTCAGCTGCCTCTCGTGGGCGCCGACGTCCGTGTCCGGGATGTGCAGCCGGTACGTACGGTGATCGCGCAGGTCGAGGTCGCCGAGGGCGCGTTCCAGCTCGGCCGCTCGCAGCGCGGCGATCCGGCCCGCGGGAAGGTGCGGGTGCGAGCCTTCCCCGTCGGTGACGGTCACGAGCCGGACCGCGCCGGTGAGCCGCGCCATCGTGCCGCCGAAGCCGAGGACCTCGTCGTCGGGGTGGGCGGCGACCACCACGACGGGCCCGGACGGCGGCCGTACGGCGGGCAGCTGTGCCAGGCCGGCCCAGGCGGCCCAGTGCTCTTCCGGGGTGCCGGGGGCGTCGATGGCTTCGGCGGCCGCCTCGCGGTCGAAGGTCTCGGTCATCGCCGCGGCCGGGCTTCCTGCGCCACCAGGGCGCCGAGCTCGGCGAGGTCGCGGTCGGCGTGGTGCTGGCGGATGTAGACCGCCAGGTCGGCGGCGTTACGGGCGTGACGCGGGTCGTGGCACAGGGGTCCGGCACCGGTCGCCCGCCCGACGCGGTCCAGGACGTCGCGGCAGGCGCGCTCTGCTACCGCCCTGACGCGCAGACTGCGCAGCCGGGCGGTGCCCTCGGTATCGAGCGGGTCGGCATCGATGGCCTGCGCCGCCTCCCTCAGCACGCTGTGCGCGGCGTGCAGCGCCACGTCCACCGCGCCCAGGTGCGCGGCGGTCAGCGGGTCCGTGGTGCGGGCGCCGTTCTGGAGGGTGTCGGCGACGGCCCGTGCCCCGCCGAGCCAGCAGGCGGCGACCCCGATCCCGCCGTGCTGGAAGCCCGGCCGGTCCACGTAGGCCCCCACCGCGCCGACGGGCCCGGCCGGTACCGCCGTGAACCGCACGTCGGGTGTGTCGCTGCCGGCCATGCCGATGGCCTGCCAGGTCCCCTCCACCGGCGCGTATCCGGGGTGGTCGGTGCGTACGGCGAAGAGCCGGCGCCCGTGCGGGGTGTCGGCGGTGACCAGGGCGTGGGTGCACGAGTGCGCCCCTGAGCAGTACGCCTTGATCCCGTCCAGCAGCCACTGGCCGCCCTCCTGGCGCGCCCGGAGGCCCGTACCCGGTGGCTGCGCGGCCCACACGCCCCAGCGCTCACCCGGGCCGGGCGGGGCCGCGCCCAGTTCCTGGAGGATGGCCGTGGCGTCGGCGTGGCCCTCCGCCAGGCGGGCCAGCGACAGGTCGGTGCGCCCGAGCGCGTACAGGGCGGCGAAGCGCTCCTGGGTACGGCCCGCTCCCGGCAGGGGCAGGTCGTGGGCTTCGGTCTCCACCCAGGTACGGAACCGTTCAGCCACCGAACGCCGCACTTCTTCGGCGTCCGGGACGACGCGTCCGATGTCTGCTCCCACAGTCACTTCTGGTCTCACCTTTCGCACAGCGTGCCGGTTCGGCGGTCGCCTCCGGGGAACGGCCGCCTCCGGGAAATGGGTACGGCCTGCACTGTGTGACCGGCCGGTCTGATCCCGCTTACCCGGCGAGTGGTCTCTTATCCGGTGCTTTCGCTCAGGGCTCGGAAGTATCAGGGAACTGCCGAAGCGGAGACGGACGCGATGGCGGCGGTGGAGGCGAAATCAGTGACGGTGGCGAAAGCGGGGGCGGTGGCGGTGGCGGTGGCGAAAGGGGTGGTGGTGGACCATACGAAAGGCCGCCGCGGGGGGCGTGTTCCTGCGCGGCGGCCTTACGGAGCGGGCGATCAGTGGCCGGTGAGTTCGCCGCTGAGTTTGCCGTGGAGGCGGGCGCTCGGGGCGTTCAGGCCGGTGATTTCGACGGTCTTGCCGCGCTGTTTGTACTTGGTTTCGATGGCGTCGAGGGCGGCGACCGAAGAGGCGTCCCAGATGTGGGCGGCGGAGAGGTCGATGACGATGCGGTCGGGGTCGGTGGCGTAGCGGAACTGGCCGACGAGGTCGTTGGAGGAGGCGAAGAAGAGTTCACCGGTGACCGCGTACACGACCGTGCCGTCGTCGGGACCGGGACTCGGGGTGACTTCGGCCAGGTGGGCGACGCGCCTGGCGAAGATGACCATCGCGGTGACGGAGCCGACGACCACGCCGACGGCGAGGTTGTGGGTGGTGACCACGGCCGCGACGGTGATCAGCATGACGGCGATCTCGCCGGCGGGCATCCGCTTGAGGGTCTTCGGCGCGATGGAGTGCCAGTCGAACGTCGCGCAGGACACCATCACCATGACGGCGACCAGGGCGGCCATGGGGATGTCGGAGACGATCGGGCCGAAGACGACGCACAGCACCATCAGGAACGAGCCGGCCAGGAACGTGGACAGGCGGGTGCGGGCGCCGGAGACCTTCACGTTGATCATCGTCTGGCCGATCACGGCGCAGCCGCCCATGCCGCCGAGGAAGCCGGTGACGATGTTGGCGATGCCCTGGCCGATCGATTCGCGGGTCTTGGAGGAGCGGGTGTCGGTGATGTCGTCGACGAGCTTGGCGGTCATCAGCGACTCCATCAGGCCGACCAGCGCCATGGCGAGCGCGTAGGGGGCGATGGTGGTCAGGGTGTCCGCGGTGAAGGGCACGTCCGGCAGGCCGGGCACGGGGAGGGAGGAGGGCAGATCCCCCTTGTCGCCGACGGTGGGCACGGCGATCCCGGCGGCGACCGTGATCGCGGTGAGGATGCCGATGGACACCAGCGGAGCCGGGATCACCTTGGTGACCTTGGGGAAGAGCACCATGAGCGCGAGCCCGCCGACGATCAGCGGGTAGACGGCCCAGGGCACGTCGTGCATCTCGGGCACCTGCGCCATGAAGACCAGGATGGCCAGCGCGTTGACGAAGCCGACCATCACCGAGCGCGGGACGAACCGCATCAGCTTGGCCACGCCGAGAGCGCCCAGGGCGATCTGGAAGACGCCGGCCAGGATGACGGTGGCGATCAGATGGCCCAGGCCGTGTTCGCGGTTCATGGGGGCGATCACGAGGGCGACGGCGCCGGTCGCCGCAGAGATCATCGCCCGGCGCCCGCCGACGACCGAGATCGTCACGGCCATGGTGAAGGAGGCGAACAGGCCGATCGCCGGGTCGACCCCGGCGATGACCGAGAACGAGATCGCCTCGGGGATCAGGGCCAGGGCCACGACCAGGCCGCCCAGGATCTCGGTACGCCAGACCTTCGGGTCGGACAGCCAGTCGGGCTTCAGGCCGCGCAGGCACGCGGCCGGGGAGGGTGCGGAGGCAGCGGAAGGCAAGGGCAAGGAACCTGTCGTGCTCGGGCACGTCCCCGCAGACCTGGCGGCCGGGGCGCGCGGAAGGAGGAGGAAGGGGAAGGAGGGGGACGAGGGGAAGGAGAAGGGTGCGTAGGGGCCGGCCGGTCGGCGCCCCGCCGGGGGCCCTGCGGTCGCGGGGCCTGAAGTCCGGGCAGGGACGCAGCCGGATTGCCCGGCAGCGCCGGCTCACACCTTGAAGCGAGCCGGCCCTCGGCAGTGCCGGCTCACGCCCTGGGGCGAAAGGGTCACGGCGGGCAGGCAGCGGCGCGGGGCGTCATGGACATGCGCACGCTCTCTCCTGCACAGGTTACGGTCTTCGCCGGGGCATCGTCCGCATCGTCCCGGGGACATCATCGGCCCCGACCCGGCTGACGGGCACGGAGCCGCCGCCCCGCGTCGCCGAGGCGATGCGGCAGGCAGCCGATGCCGACGCCCCCCACTCTACCCTGACGTTAGGGTAGAGATCGATGTGATGAGGGATCGAAGACCGGCGTGGGCCGCCTGTGGCCTCGAAGGTGCGGAAAGGACGGGCGCCCGCGTGAGCAGCGAGCACATGCAGATCGGCGAGGTCGCCGCACGGACCGAGCTGTCCCTGCGCACCATCCGGCACTACGAGGAGACCGGCCTGGTCATCCCCTCGGCCCGCTCCCAGGGCGGCTTCCGCCTCTACACCGAGGCCGATGTCGCCCGCCTGATGGTCATCCGCCGCATGAAACCGCTCGGCTTCACCCTCGACCAGATGCGCGACCTGCTGGCGGCCACCGACCGCCTCGATGCCGACGGGGAACTGACCGGCACCGAACGGGAAGCCCTGCTGGAGCGGGTCCGCGGATACGAGCGGGACGCGGCCGAGCAGGTGGAAAAGCTCCGCACCCAGCTGGCGCGGGCCGAGGAATTCGCCGCCACACTCCGCGAGCGCCTCACGTCCTCCCCCCGTCCGTGACGGGCCCCTGCCCCGGTCCGTGACGGCCCCTCCCCCGGCCCGCGAGCGCCGCTCACGGCCACCGCTGTGCCGCCTCGGCACTCTCCGTACGGGTCGTTCCGCGCGGCGTACCGCTCCGCCATAGCCGGCGCGGACGCGTCCCGCGGTTCACACAGGCCGTGTCCCGTCGGCGGTGGCAGTGCGCCACGCGCTCGGCGGCTGTCCGGTGCCGCGCTGGAAGAAGGTGGTGAAATTCGCGGCGTCCCGGAACCCCAGGCGGGCAGCGCACCTGCTCACCGGCAAGTCGGTGTGGGCGAGCAGTCGTTTGGCCTCCAGCAGGATGCGCTGGTCCAGGAATGCCTTGGCGCCGACGCCCGTGGCGGCGCGGGCAGCCCGGGTCAGTGTCCGCCGGTCGTAGCCCAACGCCACGCCGTACTCCGCGACCTGGTGCCACTCGCCGAAGTGCTCTTCGACCGCAGCTCGGTAGCGGAGGAAGACATCACCGTGCTTCCCGCCGCCTACGGGGGCGGTGGCGCCCTCAGGGGGCAGCACGCGTGCGACCAGGGCCGCCAGGAGGTGGGCCAACAGCGGGCGGGAGGCCAGCCGCGGTACCCGTACTGCCAGGTCGTGCTCGCGCCGCAGGTGGTCGGCCGCAAGCAGGGCGAGCGGTTGCACCTGCGGTTCCAGGTGCCAGGAGGCGGGTGCGGCGAGGTCCTGTGCGGGAGTCGGGCCCAGGTCGGACAGGAAGCCGGGGCGGAAGAGGATCAGCGGGCCGTCAACGCCGTCGACGTCGCTCCAGCGGTGCACCGTCCCCGGCCGGATCCACACCACGCTCCCTTCTCGCACGGCATACGTCTCGAAGTCCGCCATGTGCTCGCCCCGCCCGGAGGCGACCAAGGCGAGCACATGGAAATCCGGCCGCTGCGGCCGGGTACGGCGGCGTGCGCCGTCCATCTCCCGCAGCCGCGCGAAGCTGAGGACCTCTACACCGTATGCCGCCCCGGGGGCCGGTACGTAGTGCAGTTGGCGCACGGCGGTGAGTCCGCTTTTCACAAGGGCCGCGTCGCTTTCCACCGGGAGACATCTGCCCAACGACTGTAGCTTCGGGCGCACCCCACCGGGGCCGAGAAAAGGCGCGGGAATGAGAAAGGCGCGGGAATGGCGGAAATGACAAGTACAGTGCAGGTGGCGGGCGGCACGATCGAGGTCCGTTCCAAGGGGCGCACCGGGCCGGCGCTGGTGTTCGTCCACTACTGGGGCGGCTCCGCCGCCACTTGGGACACGGTCGTCGAACGGCTTCCGGCCGAACGGGCCACGGTCCGCTTCGACCAGCGCGGCTGGGGCGCGTCACAGAGGCTGCCCGGCCCCTACGCGCTGAACCAGCTCGCCGATGACCTCATATGCGTGGTCGACGCCTTGGACCTCGGCCCGTTCGTGCTCGTCGGCCATTCGATGGGCGGAAAGGTGAGCCAGCTCGTCGCGGCGCGCCGGCCCGCGGGGCTGGCGGGCCTGGTCCTGGTCGCGCCCGCGCCGCCGGAGCCGCCCGCCCTGGTGACCGCGGAGTACCGGGAGGCGCTCTCTCACGCGTACGACTCGCCGGAGGCCGTCGGGCAGGCGCTCGACCACGTACTGACCGCCGTGACGCTGCCGGAGTCGCTGCGGGCCGCAGTCGTACGCGACAGCGTCGCCGCCCGCCCCGAGGCCCGGCGGGAGTGGCCCCTGCGGGGCATCGCGGAGGACATCACGAACGCGGCCAAGGCGATCGACGTGCCGGTGACGGTGGTGGCCGGGGAGAACGATGCCGTGGAACCGCCGCAGCTACTCCGGGAGCACCTGCTGCCGTACATTCCACACGCTCAGCTCAGCACTGTCCCTGGCGCCGGCCATCTGCTGCCCCTGGAAGCGCCCGAGGCACTCGTAGCGGTTCTGCGCAGCGCCACCGCCTCTCTGGGCAGCTGACCGCCCCCCTGCGCGCGACGGCGCCGACGCGACGGGGCGGCGCAGCCGGACGGAGGACGCCGCGCCTCACTTCGCGCGTGCGGTGCCGGCCGCGGCGAGCACCGCCAAGGCGCTGTCGCGGGCCGGGCGGGCGGCGTTCGCCCCCAGGAGGGAGGAGGTCACCATGGCCCCTTCGACCAGTATGTGGATCTGTTCGCCGACGCCGCGTGCGTCGGTGTAGTCCTCGGCGAGCTCGGTGAAGTAGTCACGGAGCAGGGCCTTGTGCTCCTGCACCGCTTCGGCCACGAGCGGGTGGCGCTCGTGGCCCTGCCCGCCGAGCTCGGCCCAGGCGTTGACGAAGGCGCACCCCCGGAATCCGGGCGTCTCGACGGTTTCCTGCAGGCAGTCGAACGCCGCGAGCAGGCGTGCCCGTGAGCCGGCCGGGGACGGGGCGGCCTGCTCGACGGACTCGGCCAGCTGAGCGCGGAGTCGCTGCCCGTACGCCTGCAGATAGGCGGCGACCAGGTGGTGCTTGGAGGGGTAGAGCTTGTAGAGCCGCGCGAGCGACACCCCGGCCTGGTCCCGGACCTGGGTCATCCGCACCGCGTGGATGCCGTACTCGGAGTAGAGCCCTTCCGCGGCCCGCAGCACGCGCGATCGCCCCTCGTCACACTCCACCGCCGTCAACTCCGGGCCTCCTTCTCCGCTAGAACGCTGGTTCTAGTGTAGCGGTGCGGTCTACGGGGTGAACCATTCGCCGGGAGGCGTGACCAAGGAGGTGACGCCCAGCTCCTTCGCGCGCTTCTCGAAACGTTCGACCGCCTGCGGGGTCTCGACGTAGATGGGGGGCTTGTGCAGCGTGCCGTAATGAATGGGAACGGCGACGCGGGCGCCCAGGATATGGGCCGCGACCGCGGCCTCCTCCGGAAGCATGACGGCATGGAAGGGGCTCGGCGGCTGCAAGTGCGGAAGTTCGACCACCGGACCGTTGATGGGGACGAACGCGATGTCCACCGGACCGAACCGGCGGGCGATCGACCACCAGTGGCCATGGAAGACGGTGTCTCCGCCATGGAAGACGCGCAGGCCGTCGCAGTCGACGACCCAGCACAGCTGCGGATCCCCCAGCTCGTCGACGGAGGGTCCCGCGCCGATACGGAACGGGCCGACGCTGCGCTCCTCCCACGGCCGCACGACCTCGGTCGCGACACCGTGCTCACGGAATGAACCCTCCGCCTGACAGGTCCATTTGAGGTCGTCATCCGGTCCGGTGACCGGCTCGGGCCGGTACACGGGCGCACCGGCGGCGAGCGCCTTACGGATCGCCACCGGGTCGGCGTGGTCGGAGTGCAGGTGCGTCACCAACGCCGCCGCCGTCTCCCCGGGGCGGGAGGCCGCGGGGAACCTCTCGTCCGAGAACAGCGGCGAGGCGTCTTCGATGAGGTCGATGACCAGCGTCCGGCCGGCGTGTTCGAGCTCCGCGCCGGCCCATCCCAAGCGTCGCAGTCGCACAGCCTCGTCTCCTTGCGTCACGGTTCGGTCCGGCGCGGCTCGCCCGGCCCGGGCATGCCGGGTCCGGGCGGACTCCGCTGGAACCAGCGTTCCTAGAACGGTCGTTCTTACGGTAGCAGAATGGCCGTTCTAGCGGGTGGGGGCGGCCTGTTCGCGGCGCCAGGGTGGTCGGCTGCCCCTGCGGCACCGCCACCCGGCCGGAGCGATCTGGGCGGCGTACGACGTCCGCCCGCACCCGCCCGCCCGTACGGGACACCGGAACGACGTCCGCATCTTTGTGGCTTCTGCCAGTACGAAGGCCCGCCGCCGGACGGGGAGACTGCCCGCCACGGGCCGGCCGAGGCAGAACGCGACGCAGCACGGCGAAGCACAAGGAGGACAACACGGTGAGCGTGCAGCAGTATGACGAGATCGGTGAGGCGTTCGAGGGCTTCAAGGCCCTGCCACTGGCGCACTACGCGGAGGTGCCCGGCTTCCTGGCCATGGTCGGGGACGTGCGCGGCAAGTCGGTCCTCGACCTGGCCTCCGGCACCGGCTTCTACAGCCGGGAGTTCAAGCGACGCGGCGCCGCGGAGGTGCTCGGAGTCGACATCTCCGGCGAAATGGTCCGCGTGGCGCGGGAAATGGAGGAGCGCCGGCCGCTGGGTGTGCGCTACGAGGTGGGCGATGTCTGTGACCTGCGGCCCTTGGAGCAGCGGTTCGAGGTCGCCACGGCGGTCCAGCTGCTCAACTACGCGCAGGACACCGCCGCCATGGAGCGCATGTGCCGCAACGTGCACCGGAGCCTGGCGCCCGGTTCCGAGTTCTTCCTGCTCAACCAGTCACCCGACTACCGGTTCGACGGGCCGTCCATGCGCAAGTACGGCTTCCTCACCGAGTTGACCGGCGAGCATGCCGAGACCGGACCGCAGGTGAGGACCACGGCGCTGCTCGACCCGCCGGTCTCGTTCACCTCCACCTGCCCGCGCCGCGAGGTCTACGAGCAGTGCCTGCGGGCAGCCGGGTTCGACGAGGTGGCCTGGGTCCCACTGGAGGTGTCCGGCGCCGGTGTACGCAGGTTCGGTGCGGACTTCTGGGCGGACTTCCTCGCCAATCCCCCGCTGGAGATGCTGCGCTGCCGCGCCTGACGACGGCTCCCCTGCTCAGGCTTGAGCCCGGCTCTGTCGACAGGGCGGATACGGCTGCATGGTCCGGAGCGCGGGAATCCCGGATACTGCGGCCATGAATCTGCCCAACCCCTCGTGCGATTACTGTGGCTGCCTGGACTGCGTCGACTGCTTTCCCAGCCTGCGGAGCGTACCGAGCGTGCAGCCCGAGGACATGCCGTGTGCGTCATGCCGGCGACTGGAATGCGCCTCCTGCGGGGACTGCTCCTGTAGTGCCGCATCCGCGAGTGCCGCATCCGCGCGTATCCACGGGCCTCGGCAACGCCCCGATGGCGGATGCCTTCCAGCGCGCTGAGTACATCAATGTCGAGCGCGAGATCAAGGTGGCCTGGTGCTGGTACCGGAGCTGATACCGGATCGGGTTCTGTTCCGATCGGGCCAGGCCGTCACCGCTGGGCGGTGGGCCTCACCACGATCTCGTTGACGTCGACCTGGTCCGGCTGGGCGACGGCGTAGGCGATGGCGTCCGCGATCGTTGTGGGGGCCAGCGCCATCGCGTCGCGGCGGGCCAGCAGCGCGGCGCGGGCGTCGGGGTCGGTGACCGCGTTGACGAAGTCGGTGTGGACGAAGCCCGGGGAGACGATGGTGACGCGCAGGTCGCCGACCTCTTGTCGCAGGCCTTCGCAGACCGTGCGCACGGCCGTCTTCGTCGCGGAGTAGACCGCCTGTCCGGGGACGGTGCGGTACGCGGCGGTCGACGCGACCGTGACGAGGTGCCCGGCCCCCTGACGGCGGAAGACCGGCAGCGCGGCGGCGATTCCGTACAGCACACCGCGCAGGTTGACGTCGATCATGTCGTCCCATTCGTCGACACGCAGGTCCTCCAGAGGGGATACCGGTCCGATGCCGGCGTTGTTGACCAGCACGTCGAGCCGGCCGAATTCGGTGACCGCCGCATCGAGGAGGCGGACGAGGTCCGTACGCCGCCGCACGTCGGTCGGCACTCCGACGGCACGGCCACCTGTTTCCCGGATCTCGGCGGCGAGCTGCTCGACGCGGTCGCCGCGCCGGGCGCCGAGGACGACTTTCGCCCCGCGCCGCGCCAGGGCGAGCGCGGTGGCCCGTCCTATGCCGCTGCTGGCACCGGTGACGGCGATGACCTTGTCGCAGGTCGGTGTCTTGGCTGTTTCTGCCATGGGTGTGGTCTTCTTCCTCGGTGTCTCGTGAGCCGTCCCGCCGCCGGCGGACAGCTCGGTGCCGCACGGGCGGAATGGCGTGGAAGCGGCCAAGGGCGGGTCGTCGGCAGGCTGTGCGGCCGGCATGTCCCGTACGGCGCCCGTCGGCGCTCAGGTGAGAGATCCGTCCCTGACGCGAAATCAAGTGTGCGTTACCTTCAGCCTGGTATACAGAGCCTGTTCATTCTGGAATCGAGGGTGCCACCCACCATGTCTCCCACCACGCGGCAGCAGCAGGATCAACACGACGAGCTGGGCGCGTTCCTTCGCAGCCGCAGGGAGCGGATCACCCCTGACCAGGTAGGGCTGCCGCACACCGGCCGCCGTCGGACGCCGGGGCTGCGCCGGGAGGAACTCGCGCTGCTCGCCGGGATCAGCGCGACCTGGTACACGTACCTTGAGCAGGGCCGGGACATCCGCGCCTCGGAGCAGGTGCTCGGCGCCCTCGCCTCGGCGCTGCGGCTCGACCGCCACGAGCGCGATCACCTCTTCCGGCTCGCCGGCCACACCCCCGCGCCCCGGACCGGGGAGCCCGAACCGCTCGCCCCCGAGGTGGCGGCCGTACCGCTGCTGCTCCAGCCGCAGCCGGCCTACATCATCGGCAGCACCTACGACGTGCTCAGCCACAACCAGGCGGCCGCGGAACTGTTCCCGAAACTCACCGCCGCGGCGGGACGGCCGGCGAACTTCGTCCGCTGGATGTTCCTCGAACCCGTGGCCCGCGACGTCGTGGTCGACTGGGAGCCGGAGGCGCGCGGCCTGCTCGCCCGGCTGCGGACGCTGGCCGGGCACCACCCGGGTGATCCCCGGTACACGCGGCTGATCGACGAGCTGAACGCGGGCAGCGCGCACGTACGTGCCTGGTGGCCGCAGTACGACGTGCAGGTCCGGCGCAGCGGACGCAAGCGGCTGCGGCGCCAGGGCCGCGCGGCGGCCGAGTTCGTCCACACCGCGTTCCACCTGGCCGACCAACCGGAACTGACGCTGGTGATCTACACCGAGGACCGGGAGCTGGCCGACTGACGCCGGCAACACCGTCCGAGCGTCCCCGACGGTCGAACCACCGGATCGCTAACCCACTTCCGGCGCATGCGGCGGCGCATCGGCAGTCGCTGTGTGGCCGGTCGGCCGCCGCATGCGCCGGACGCGTGACCGAGCCGGTCGTGGCGGTTCGGCGTTCGTCGGGCGGACTGATCCGTACGTGATGTGAGGGGTCCGGTCGGTGTGCGGCAGGCAGAGCCGGGCGCCTTGACTGGACCCGGGACGTCTTCCAGGACCTGTTCGCGGGCACCGGCGGCGTGCCCGTACCGGACACCGCCACCGACGGCTGCTACATCAACCACGCGGACGCCGGCATGACCGACCCGGAGTTCAACGGGTCCGGCGTCCCCTGGCCGACTCTCGATCACGAGGACAATCACCCGCGCCTGCGCAAGGTCAAGTGGCGGTGGGATCCGCGCAACGTGTTCCGGCACCGGAGGAGTGTCGAGCCGCTGGCGTCGGCCCCGGAGGGCGCGGCCGCCGGTTCGCAGCCGGGAAGCGCCCGGTAGGTCTGCGCCAAGGCAGTCGAGCAGCCCCCCGGGCTTCGGCTTCCGGGGGGCGGCTGCTCGTGCGAAGCCCGTCAGCGCGAAGCCCCCTCGGCAGGTAGCTCCCGGCAAGAGCCGAGGTCCTGCCGGACGCGGGGGCGGGCCCGACCGGCAGCGGTGGCCGGTGCGCGGCCGCCCCGGGCCACCGGCGCGGTCTGCACCGCCGGCCGGCAGGTCTCGCATGCGCCGGTCGATGCCCGCGCTGTCGTCCAGCGCGTCGGCCTCGATGTCCACGGCGAGCCGGCTGATGTCGTACATCGTGATGACCTTGCCGGGACCCCGGTGGCCGGCAAGGCGCGCCGCACCGATGTGCTGGTGACCGGCGTCACGATGTTTTTTCGTCCTGCATGTCGACCGAACGCCGCGTGGGGGGCGTATGGCAGGTGAAGCGAGAGATCCGGGAGTGGCTGTTGACCGTCGAGGAGTTCGAAGAGTTCTACGCCCAGACGGTCGCGCGGCTCACGGGACAGCTGTACGTGATGCTCGGCGACCTGCACGAGGCGCAGGACGTGGTGCAGGAGGCGTTCGTCCGGGGCTGGGACCGGCGCCGGCAGCTCGACCGGAGCGGGCAGCCGGAGGCGTGGGTCCGCACGGTCGCCTGGCGGCTGGCGGTCAGCCGGTGGCGGCGCCTGCGCCGCAGCGCCGACGCGTGGCGGCGCAGCGGCGCCCCGCCCCATGTCGAGGGGCCGGATCCTGGGCAGGTCGCGCTGGTCGAGGCGCTGCGCGAGCTGCCCGTCCAGCAGCGCCGCACGCTCACCCTGCACTACCTGTGCGACCTGACCGTCGACCAGATCACGGGTGAGACGGGACTGTCGGCGAGCACCGTCAAGACCCACCTGAGCCGTGGCCGCAAGGCGCTCGCTGACCGTCTGCACGACCCGCGCATCGAGGAGGCGCCCGGTGTCTGAGCCCCAGGACCCGCTGCGGTCCCTGTTCCAGCAAGCGGCCGACGCCGGCCGCGACGGCGCCACGGCCGCACCGGCGGCCGAGATCTCCGCGCGCGGGCGGCGGGCGCGCCGGCGGCGTATCGCCGCGCTGGCGACGGCGGCGTGCCTGGCCCTCGGGGGCGGCGCCGTGACCACTGCCGCGCTGCTCTCCCGTACCCCGGCCCCTGTGGGCCCGGCCGGCACACCCCCGCCCGGCCGGCCGTCCCCGGACCGGCAGCTGTCTCCCACCCCTACCGCGCCCCGTTCCACCGCCCCGCCCACGCCCACCTCCACCTCCACACCCACGGCGCTGCGCTCCACCGCCCCGCCCGCTCCGGAGAACACGGTCGACGCCTCTCCCCCGGACTCCACGCAAGGCACGGCCACCTCACCGCCCTGAGCCGACTCGTCCTTCCGCGACCCGGCGGGCCGTCGCCGGGTGGTCCGCCCTGCCTGCCCATACCCCCAAGGAAGCCGTTATGCCCGTTTCGTCCGTCTCCGCGCGCGAGCACCCCCACCTCCCGGCAACGCCCCGGCACAGCCCGCACCCCCCGGAACCCGCCGTACGGACCGGCCGTGTGCGCCGGAGACTGCCCGGCCGTACGACCTGGCGCCTCGGTCCGGCGGACCGGGACATCCTGTGGCTGTACCTGTCGACCCGAATAGGCATCTGGCTCACGGCCTACTGCGCCCGGTGGCTGTTCCCCGCCGACCCCGCCACCCACGACCCCGGCCCGCCTCTCGCACCGTTCCAGCGCTGGGACTGGGACCACTTCCTGCACATCGCGCAGCAGGGATACTTCCCCGGCCAGGCCGGACCGTGGCTGCCCGACTGGGACAACCGGGAAGCCTTCTTCCCCGGCTTCCCCCTCGTGCTGCGCGCCGTCCACGTCGTCGTACCGGACTGGGCCCTCGCCGGACTGTCGATCTCCTTCGTCTCCGGAGCCGTCGCCGTCCTGGCCCTGGCCCGCATCACCCGGCACCACCTGCACGGCAGCGCGGCGGGACGGCGTACCGTCCTGTTCTTCCTGCTCTCCCCGTGCGCCGTCTTCCTGGCCGTCGGCTACACCGAGGCCCTCTTCCTGGCCCTGGCCCTGCCCTCCTGGCTCGCGGCCCGACGCCACAACTGGCCCCTGGCCATGGCACTGACCGCCGCGGCCACCGCCGTACGCGTCAGCGGCCTCTTCCTCGCCGCGGCCCTGGCCACCCACTTCTTCCTCAGCCTCCGCGACACCCGCAACTGGCGCGCGCTGCCCTGGCTGGCCCTTCCCGCGCTGCCTCCCGCCCTTTTCAGCTGGTACCTCCAGACCCGCACCGGCGACTGGATGGCGTGGAAGAGCGCGCAGGAACGCGGCTGGTACCGCACCTTCCACACCCCTTGGGAAGCCTGGGCCAACACCTGGCACAACGCTTTCGACCAGGCCCAGAGCACCGGCTACGCCTTCATGTTCCAGGCCGAACTCGTCGTCATGCTCGTCGGCTTGGCGCTGCTCGTCGTCCTGGCACGCAAGCGCCGCTGGCCCGAGGCGGTCTACGTCGCCCTCAGCCTGTGCGCTCTGGGCACCTCGTACTGGTACGTCTCCATCCCGCGCGCCGCCCTCCTGTGGTGGCCCCTGTGGGTCGCCATGGCCGGATGGAGCCTGCGCAGCCCCCGGTTCAAGACCGCGTACCTCTGCATGATCGCGCCGCTGAGCACCGTCTTCGCCCTAACCTTCCTCAGCGGCCGCTGGACGGGGTGAGCGCACCGATCGGGCGGGGAGGCCGCTTCCGGCAGCACGGCGGTCGCCCCGTGGCCGCCCCCGTCACTCGCCGTCCGCGAGCTCCAGCGCGGCAAATCCCCAGTCCGCCCAGATCAGACGTGACACCTCCTCCGGGTACGGCACCGTGGCGGTGTCCGCGGCGAACACACGGGCGAGCCGTTCCCCGGACCCGTACGGGGCCCAGCCAGGCGAACCGGTTCCGGCGAAGGCGGTCCAGGCCGCCATCATCGACTCCGAGAGCGCTCTGGCCTCGACGGAAGGCTCCTTCCCCAGGAGCATTTCCGCGATTTCGCTCCCGAAGGCGCCGAAGACCAGCGGGACGTCGAGCCCGTGGCAGGCGCCGAGCGCGCCGCCCATCGCCGGGCTCGGCCAGGCCAGCTCGTACAGGTACGCGGTGCCGCCGCCGGCGGCGTGGGCCTCGGCCAGGTGGAGGCTGGGCATACGGAACAGCCAGTCGGACAGCACCAGGTCCTGGAGGTCGGTGGGGTTCGCGTCCGGGTAGCCGGTTCGGTAGGCGCGCGCCCCCACGGTACTGGGCGCGCACCACTCGAGGGTGGCGGCGGCTTCCTCCTCGGTGACCTTTCCGAGCCGCCCCGAGAGCGCGGTGAACCCGCGGCATTCGTCCCGGGTGTGTCCCACGACGAGGTCGATGCCGGCGCTATGCCCCGCACGCAGTGCCTCCCAGGGAGTTCGCGGCAGTACGTCGCCGTCGATCACGGGCGCGAACGGCATCCGGGCCCGGGCTGCCCGCCCCCACCGCGTCTCGCGCTCCGTCATCGTGTTCAGTACGGAGTCCGCCGCGTCCCGCAGGGCGTCGGGCGTCACCGGCGCCAGACTCGCGCGCGTGGGAGCCGCCCCCAGTTCGGCGGCGACAGCGGTACCGATGTCCGCGGCCAGCGGCACGCTGAAGAAGGTGCCCGGCACGCTCTGCACCACGGCCCGGTGGAAGAGCCCGGCCGCGCGGGGCATCACCATCAGCGACGCCACCGCGCCCGCGCCCGCGGACTCACCGAAGACGGTCACCCGGCCCGGGTCGCCGCCGAAGGCCGCGATGTTGTCCCGGACCCACTCCAGCGCGGCGACCTGGTCCAGCAGGGCCCGGTTGGGCGGCGCACCCTCGAACTGCCCGTATCCCTCCGCGCCCACCCGGTGGTTGAACGTCACCAGGACGGTGTCCCGCCGCGCCAGGCCCGTACCGTCGTATCCGGACCCGTCGGACGAGCCAATCATGCACATGCCGCCATAGATCCAGACCAGGACCGCCAGCCCCGCCCCGCCGGGATCGGGACTGAAGACATTGACGGTCAGCCAGTCGTCAGCGCCTTCCACGCTCTGCCGCCCGGTGCCGTACCCGACCGCGAGGGACTGCGGTGGCGCCGGCCCGAAGGCACCGGCATCGCGTACGCCGTCCCAGGGCAGCGCGGGCACGGGCGCGGCCAGGTGCAGGTCACCGACGGGCGGCCGGGCATACGGGATGCCCCGGAAGACGGCCACGCCGTCCTGCCACCGGCCCCGGACGGCGCCGGACGCGGTGCGGACTTCGGGTGCTCGGTCGGATCGGGTCATACGGTCTCCTTCTCCCGGAACGTCACCCGCCACACCGCTCGGTCGCGCCCGGCCACGCCACGGCAACCGCGCACCGCCTTCCTCTGCTCACCGGGTTGGGCCCGGGGTTCGAAAGGGGAGGTGCGCCATCGGAGATGAACAGTGACGGACGGTGTCGGTCGCCCCAGGGGCGCAGACGGCGGCCATGATCCAGACCATGCGTGCGCTGGTTGTACTGACCGGCAATTCACGCACCCAGAAGCACGTACCACCCTTCACGTATCGGTTGACGTGTAATGAGCCCAGGGGCGAGCCTGGTTGCGGAGGCAGGTGAGCCGACAAGGAAGAGGAAGGCCATGCCGGAGCCTGCGCGCTGCGCACCCCCCTGCATCGAGCAAGACACCGAACGCGCCAAAGGCCGCCGCACCACGGAGCCGCCCTCGACCCCCGTACCGTGCCTGCTGGCCCTCGAAGTCACTCCCGACGGCGACCGCACGCGCGCCACGCTCCGAGGAGAACTCGACCTGGACACCGGCCGGCACGTCGAACCGGGCCTGCACGCGGCCCTCGGCCACTCCGTCCACGGCCTCGACCTGCATCTCGACGCCGTGCACTTCTGCGACTGCGCCGGCCTGGGCTCACTGCTGCGCCTGCGTACCCGGGCACTTCAGCAGAACAAGACCGTCACCATCCGTACCGTCAACCACGCCATCGACCAGGTCCTGGCCCTGACCGGCACCCGAGGCCTGTTCGACGCCCCCTCCCCGGACGGCCACCCGGCAGCGCTCTCACCTCCCGAGACGTACGAGGGCAACGGCCACGACCGGCGTACCGGGGCGCCCCGCCTGCGCCACACCACGCAGACCCGTCCAGCTACCGAACTGGGCCGACCCCCGTCATAGGCTGACATCCTCACGTGACGGACAGGAGGCCGAGGTGGCCGAGACGGTGGCGGCCGAGGTGATGGCCGAACGGGCCGAACTCGCGGGCCGAAGGCACGCGAGGTGAACGAGAAACACGGTGACGATCACGGTGTGCATCTCGGCAAGCTGCGCGCGCTCGCGAAGCGCCTCGAAACGCAGCAGGAACTCGCGTGTCACCTGTGGGAGCCCGGCGACACCGCGGCGAAGCTGCTGGCGATCCTGATCTGTCGTCCGAAGGCCTTCAGCCGCGAACAACTGGACACCATGGTGCGCGAGGCCCGCACGCCCAAGGTGCACGACTGGCTCGTGAATTACGTGGTGAAGAAGAGCCCGCACTCCGAAGAGCTGCGCCTGGCCTGGTGCGCCGGCCCGGACCCCACGGTCGCGAGTGCCGGCTGGGCGCTGACCACCGAACGCGTGGCGAGGAAACCCGAGGGCCTGGAACACCCGTGAGCCGCACTGAAGTCCGGCTGCTGCACCTCCCGAGGCCCTTTCACCAGCTCTGCTTCCGTGCCCGGGCCGTGACCGTTACGGTGGCACCAATGCGCCCTGCGTGGTGCAGGGTGTGCCGGGAAGTCTGGTCGGCGTTCAAAGGGCTGTCGCGAGCCCGTCCGCCGGCCTTCTGGAGGGCCCGATGCGCAGCAGCCCGCCCTTCATGCCCGCTCTGTTCCGGCTTCCGCTGGTCGAGCCGCCCGATCCCCGGCTGACCGTTCGCACCCGTAGCGATGCTCCCGGCGGCGCCACGGAACTGGGGCTCGTCGGCGAACTCGACGTGCGTACGGTGCGCCTGGTGTGCGATGCCACCGTCGCCCACCTGAGATCCGGCCAGCGGCTGCTGCGGCTCGATCTCTCCGGCATCACCTGGTGCGACAACGCCAGCCTCTACACCCTTCTGGGCATACGGGGCGCTGTGCATGCCGCCCAGGGAAGCCTGGAACTGACGGTGGCCAGTCAGACGGTTGAGCGCGCCCTGGTCCGCACCGGCGTGGGACCCCGGCTGGCCCCTGCCCCGGCATGTCAGCGTGCTCCCGTATGACAGCGCACCACCCCACGGAGAACCAGTGTCCGGTTCCTGCCGGACCGCACCCGCACCGGACGTTCTGGCGGGGCTCGTGCGGTGATCTGCTGTGCTGGGAGCCGCAGGGGTACGGGCCTGTCGGTCCTCTTCCTTGTTGAACGCGTGTACGCAGCTCATCGTCTCCCGGTGGGCGGACCGGCCCGGACGTACCCCCGTACGGCCCGGGCCGGGCCTCCTCGCGTCGGTACGCCGATCAGTTGACCGCGGCGGCGAGCATGCCGGGCTCGTACGAACCTCCGCGCTGGTGGGTGATCACGGCGAGCCGGTTGGCCGCGTTGATCAGGGCGACCAGGCAGACCAGCGCGGCGGTCTGGTCGTCGTCGTAGTGCTTGCGGACCTGGGCCCAGGTCTCGTCGGAGACGCCCTGCTGGGCGTCGGCGATCCGGGTGCCTTCCTCGACGAGCGCCAGCGCGGCCTGCTCGGCCTCGGTGAACACGGTGGACTCGCGCCAGGCGGCAACCAGGTTGAGCCGGACCGCGGTCTCACCGGAGGCCGCGGCCTCCTTGGTGTGCATGTCGATGCACCAGCCGCAGCCGTTGATCTGGCTGGCGCGCAGTGCCATCAGTTCCTGCGTGGACTTCGGCAGCGACGACTGCTGGATGACCAGGCCGGTGTTGGCGAACCGCTTGGCGAACTTGGAGCCGAGCTCGTTCTCGAACAGGTTGAATCGGGCGTCCATGATTTCGTCCTCACTCGTAGTGTGCACAGACCCAGTGGTGTGCACGGATCGCGTGGCGCGCACTGGAATCCCGTGGTGTGCGCCGATCTCGTGGTGTGCGCTGAACGAACACAAGACGCCGGCGCCCCGCTCCCTGTGACAGGGCGGCCGTGTGACGCACGCCACCGTGCGCGGCTGTCACAAAACGGCGGGGGCCGGCGTCTTGTGCGCGTAGCACCGTCGAAAGCGAAGAGGCAGGAGTACCCGGTGAAGAGCGAGCACAGCGAGCGCACGGCGGACACGACAGGGCAGCTCGCCGGCGGTGGACGCACGGATCCCGCCACCGAGGTGTTCGTCGCCCATCGCAACCTGCTGTTCACCGTCGCCTACGAGATGCTCGGCTCGGCCGCCGACGCGGAGGACATCCTCCAGGAGGCGTGGCTGCGCTGGGTGGGGGTCGATCTCGGCACGGTGCGGGACCAGCGTGCGTACCTGGTTCGGATCGCCACCCGACAGGCTCTGAGCCGACTGCGTACGCTCGGCCGCCGCAAGGAGTCCTACGTCGGCTCCTGGCTGCCCGAGCCGCTGCTCACCACGCCGGATGTGGCGGAGGACGTCGAGCTGGCGGACAGTGTGTCGACGGCGATGCTGCTGGTGCTGGAGACACTCACACCGACCGAGCGGGCGGTGTTCGTGCTGCGTGAGGTGTTCGACTTCGGGTACGACGAGATCGCCGAAGCCGTCGACAAGAGCCCGGCCGCGATCCGTCAGATCGCGCACCGGGCACGGGCACACGTCGCGTCGCGCCGGCCGCGCGGGATCGTTTCCCCGAGTGAGACCCGCGACGCGCTCGACGCGTTCCGACGGGCCGTCGAAACGGGCGACGTGCAGAGCCTGGTCGACATCCTCGCGCCGGACGTCGTCCTCCTGGGGGACGGCGGCGGAGTCAAGCAGGCCGTCCTGCGGCCCGTCGTCGGGGCCGACAAGGTGGCCCGGCTGCTGGCCGGCGGGCTGCGCAAGCAGGCGTCGGTGTCACTGCGGCCGGCCCAGGTCAACGCCGGCCCGGCACTGATCATCCGGCTCGGCGGCGAGATCGACACCGTCGTGACGGCACGCGTCGACCACGGGCTCATCACCGGCCTCTACGCCGTACGCAATCCCGAGAAGCTGACGCACATGGGGCGGGAAGTCGTACTGCGCCGCTGAGTTGAGCCGGAGCCCGCCCGCCGCGCACACTTTTGATGCCTTGACGGGCGGGCCGTTGCGCGCGCCGGGCTTCAGGAGGGAGAGCAGCTCATGATGGGGAGCAAGCAGCTCAAGGTCGGCTTACGGGTCCGCGACCTGAGGGCCTCCGGTGACTTGTACCTGCGGCTGGGGTTCCGGGAGTTGCCCAACCAGGAACAGCCGCACCTGCGGTACCTCACGTACGGGCATACGTGGTTGATCCTGTCGGACCTGAACGCGCACGGGTATCACGACACGGAGCGCGAACGGGCGGTCAAGGCGGGCCCGTTGGGGCTCGGCTTCGTACTGGCCATACCGACGCGTGACCTGGAGGGCACGTACGCGCTGTGGCAGCGGGAGGGGCTCACCGTGACACTCGAACCCGAGGAGGCCGGGTGGGCGCGGGTGTTCATGGGGCTGGACCCGGATGGTTACGAGGTGCTGTTCGAGCAGTTCGAGGCGACGGAGCCGCCGGCGAAGGGACGGTAGGCAGGCCGCCGACGGGCTGCTGCCTGTCCCGGAACGGTGACGCCCGGGTGAGTCGTGTGGTGCCGATCGGGGCGACCGCACCTACCGGCACGTTCTGATCCATTGCAGCGCCCAGGACAGCCCGTCGCGCCGCGTTCTTTCCCCACCCACATGAGTACGAGTACGGATGGTCTGTCGGCACCCGCGATCAGCAAGCTGGTTCCGTGACAGAACACAAGGAGTGCCCCCACGACACCACCCGCCATGACCGCCAGGCGGCAGAGAAGGTGATGAAGCTGGTCTTTCTTGTGGCGGCCGTAGTGGGAGCAGCCCTGCTGTTGTACATCGTCTTCTTCATCGGCATCTTCGCCGTCTCCGGTTGAGCGTCGCGCATTCCACCCCCGTGAAACCCCTCCGCGCGTCACGTGGAAGGCCGGCCAGCCGTCAGCCAGGATGCCCAGCCGTCAGTTCCTTCTCCCACCTGAGGAGGTCGTCGAAGTACAGGCGGCCTCCGTCCGTCCATTCGGCGACCGGCTCCAGTGCCTCGATGGTTCCCCTGAGACGTTGCAGAGCACCGTCGCGCCGTTCGGTGACCTCAGGTGGCGCGTCGGGCTCCGCTGCCCAGCGGGTGAGTCCGTACGCCATACGGGCCAGGACGTGGGCGGCGTGCACGGCGCCGGCGACGGGGCGTGGATCGGGGCGCAGCGGGTGGCTCACCATGACGTCGCCGTTCGTCACGTACGTCTCGAAGTGGTTGCGCAGATAGAGGGCGTGGTGGCCGGTTTCGTGCAGAATCGCTTCGAAAGCGGCGGCGGGATTTTCGACGCTGGTGGCGCCGAGGTAGATGGCCCCGAAGGTCTGGCGGAGGGTGGCCGAACGGAATGCGCCGCCTCGCACGTACACAATGACGCGGATCAGTAGATCCGATTCCAGGGCGGCCTCCGGCCATACTCTGCGCAGGGTTTCCCGGGCGGATTCCAGGTGCGCGATTCCCTCTGTCATGTCCGGTGTGCCGAAATCGGCGCCACCCGTGCCGCTTGTCCGCTGGATGTCCGTCAGGAGTTGCTTCGCGCCCCACCGGCACCAGGCGGGGCGCGCCGACTCGTCAAGTGTGACGTGTTCAAGTGGGGGCATGAGGCCGGCCGTGGCCAGAATTCTGGCCAGCTCTGCGATACGTGCGGGATCGGCCGTGGCCCCGGAAGTATCGGCTGCACCGATTCCGCCGGACGGCTGTGTTGCCTCCCAGACCAGGCCGGGGTGCAGACAGGAGGGGGCCCGCTCCGCCGGGAGGTGGGGTTCGAGGCGCCGGAAGACATCCCGTCGGTAGCTCCGGACCAAGCTCATGGTGCCGGTCGTGGTGATGCCGACCCGTCTTGCTTCCTCCCGTCCGGTGCTCATCAGGCGTCACCGTCACCGGACGGAGCGTCCACCGCCAGAATCCTGGCAAGCGTGCCAGCTTCCGCTTCCGCTTTCGTGAGCTGTTCCTCACGGGCCTGGAGGCGCCGCACGATCAAGGCGGATATCACCTCATCGCCGATATTGTCCAGTGTGTGGAACAGGTCCTTCCGGACCGCTTGCCAGATTTCCCTCGCCTGGCCGTTCAACGCCTCGGACTTACCGGGCAGACGGTCCCGCAGGGATGCGCTCCGCTCGGCTGCCAGGTCCAGCACGTCGTGCAGGATCTGGGCCCAGGTGTCCTCCACTCCGTCGGAGAACGCGATGTGAACGGAGCCGAGGTCTCCCGTGGTCCCCTCGTGGTAAAAGCCACGCGGCAGGTAGAGGCAGTCGCCGGCCCCGAGGGTGACTTCGAGACACAGCGGGGTCTGCGGTGTGACGCCCGGCTTCGACCGCTTGACCGGCCACTGCTTCGGCGGTTCGTACAGTCGCCAGGTCTTGGAGCCGGCCAGCTGCCGGATGAAGATGCTGGACAGGTCGTAGTGCACCTCGGCACCACGTGCGTGCGCAGGGGACAGAAAGGCGTTGGCGGCGACCGGACAGCCGATGTCTTCGGCCAGGTCCGAGCAGAACGATTCCACCTCGGGGCAGTACGTGGACATCGCCTGGAAAACGAGGGTCGCGCCCGCCCGTATCTGGGACACGACGTACCGCGGATCGGCGAGCCCGGAAAGTACCCGGCGCTCGCTGGATCCGCCTTCTCCGGCCTTGGCGGCGTTCCGGACTCCGATGTCCTCCCCCCTGCGCCACAGTCTGATGTAAGGGGTACGCAGTCCACGGTCGAAAAGGAGCTGCTGTGCGAGGTCCGTCGAGAATACGTGGTCCAGCTCGCCCATGTTCCGACTGACGTATGGCTCCTTGTCCCGGATGGAAACCAGCTTGGACGGATCATCGAGGAGCTTTTCCACCGCCATCTAAAACCTCCGATTGTTCGGCATCCGGCTGTTCCTCCTGATGGAAATCGCGTACTCCGGGCACCGTCAGCACCAGCAGTGAGGCGGCGAGCTGTACGACCGCGGCGACGGCCAGTACGGTCGTGCGGCCCAGTGCGTCCGCCAGCGGCCCGGCGCACGCGAGGCCGAGCGGCAGCAGGGCGAGGCTGCACAGCCAGTCGACCGAGCTGACCCGGCCGAGAATCGACGGGGAGAACTGGCGTTGCAGTGCCGTGTGCAGGAGGGCGTTGAAGGGCATCATCGCGAGTCCCGCGATGATGTATCCGCCCACCACCCATCCCAGTGAGAAGGGCGTGAGCAGTACGAGTGGAACGGTGGTGAAGAGCGCGTTGAACACCATCGCACTCGTCCCGGGGTGCCTCAGCTTGATCCGCCCGATGACGATCGTGCCGATGAGCCCGCTGAGGCTGAACATGGCGAGCACCAGGCCGTAAGCAGAGGGCCCGGAAAACTTCTCCTGCGTGATGACCGGCAGAAGGACCATATGAGGCGCGACGACGAACATGGTCTGCAGCGCGGTCATGGCGAGAATGGCCGACGCCCAGCGGACGCCGCGTACCGCCGACAGCCCTTCCCGGGTCTCCTGAATGACGGAGGAGCGGGATGCCGGCCGTTCCCTGGGCGGTTCGGCGACCGCGAGGACACATACCAGGCTGACCGCGAACGAGGCCGCGTTGATGACGAAAGCCGCCCGGGTCCCGGCGGTGGCCACCAGCAGCCCGCCGAGCGCCGGCCCCACGACGGCTGCCGCGCTCTCCATGCCGCTGCGCCACACGTTGGCGCTGAGCAGCCGCTCTTGGGGGACAAGTGAGGGCACCAGACCGCCGTACGCGGGGCGGAAGAACGCCTCACCGCTGCCCACCAGGAAGGTCATCACGGCGAGCGACAGTGTCGCCGTGTCGAACGCGCCCAGCACGACCACCGTGAGGGCCGCCAGCCGGAATCCGTCGGCGAGCATCATCGCCCGTCGCCGGGGCACGCGGTCCGCCCAGACTCCGCCGAGGAGCGCGAACAGGACCATGGCGAGCATCCGGCCGCCGATCACCAGCCCGACATCGCCGGCGTCACCGCCGACCTCGATCACCCGGAGCGACACGGCTATGGTGAAAAGCTGGTCCCCCACGGCACTGACCGCTTGCCCGGCCCAGAGGAACCGGAAATCGCGCAGTCCCATGGCGCTGCTGTCCAGGCGCCCGGTGAACCGTGTCTTACGGTCGGGCATGCTCAGCCGATCGTGGCCGTGGACGCCGAATCGTCCTCGGACCCAGCCCTGGAGTCGGCCCCGGACTCAGGATCTGTCAACTGTCCGTAGCCGTACCCGCAGCAGTCGCCCGTGATGTCCTCGTCCCTCACCAGCTCGGGGTGCTCGTCACCGGTCAGCTGAAGGTTGTCCAGATCGATGGGGTCGGACGCGTCGTCGAGGAAGAGTTCCGCGCCGTCGGTGATGAGATCGAGGTGCACTTTCTCCTCGTAGCCGACCACGGAACGGTCCTGGTTGTGCTGTCCGAATCCGATGTGAACTCCGACTCGGCGTTCATTGATGTGCGAGTTGGCCGGGATGAACCGGTCGATACCCGAATTCGTACCGAACCCCAGCTCGCCCACCCGGGTGCCGTGCGGCTGCTTGAAACACAGTTCCACCAGCTCACGGACATCGTCGTCGCCGCCCGAAAAGCCGGTGGCGCGCCCGTTTGTGATGTCGACCGTCAGCGGGTGAGCCGCCAGCCGGGTATCGATCCGGGTGATGACGTTGCAATTGAGCGCTCCGTCCGCCACCAGGCGGCCGTCGATCCTGGCGGGATACGTCGCGATCTCCCCCGCCGGGAGAATGGTGAAGCCGCCCGGCCGCCATACGCCGCGATTGCTGATCCAGTCGAATCGGCCGGAATCGAGACGGATACGGAGATCGGTACCGCCTCGGCTGCGGACCCTGACACTGCGCGCCTCGGTCAGTCGCGTCAGCAGCGCGGCATTGCGGGCGCTGAGTTCGTCCGGTCCGAGGTTGAGGGCCTGCTCGAAGAACTCTCGCGACGCGCTGATGATACGTACCACCATGCACCGGTCGCCGCCGAACCGTTGCAGCACTTCGAGGAGGGGCGAGAAGTGAGACATGGTGTCTCGCTCAAGGGTGAAGATGACGAGCCGGCCCGTGAAGGAGCCGGCGTCCGGTACGGCGGAATTCAAGCGTCCGGCGAACTCGTAATCGACGAGTGGCCGCATGCCGACGACCTGCGTGCCGAGCTTTCGCTGCTTCAGACCGGCCACCAGCCAGGCGGCCGCCTCCCGGCTGTCCGGGGAGAAGGCGACGACGCAGTGGTCACGGTCGGAGATGCCGACGTACCGGTCGAGGAGTGCGTCGACTCCATCCCGCAGTTCGCGGCTGAGACTGGTCTGCACAACGGTCAAGACTTGCTCCCCTGGCCTTGGTCGCGTCAATGAGAGTTCCAGCCGAATGGGAGTTCCAGCCGCGGGAATGCTGATGCGGCTGGAACTCCCAAGGGCCTCATCGGAACAATCAGGTGGCTATGAACCACGCCATGAGGGGGCCTTCGTCGCCACTCCCGACCGGTTCGAGGACCTCTTCCGACTCGGCCGCGGAAAGTTCCCGCAGGGCGTCCTCGACCAGCGATTCGTAGGAGGTCGGTTCAGCGATGGTGCCGGTTGCGTGACTCGGTGTCATCTTGACTCCTCTCAGCCGACAGACTCTGCGTGATGCTATGTGGCATGGCCATGCAAGGTCAACGTTTCTGCTCCACTCAACTCCCCCCGCGTGCACGGGCCTTGGAACAGGGACGGAAGGGATTGGACCGACCGCGGCCCGGCCACGCAGAGACCGCCGCCCGGATCATCGCCCAGTCCCGGCCCGCTGCACCGACCGGACCGTACGGGACCTCCTCCGTCACCGCATCTCTGCGTCCCTGCGTCACATCGGGGCGGACGCCGAGTGCCTTCCGCTGACCGCCCGGCGACGTCCGCCGAAGTAGTTGGCTCAGGAACACAACCCTTTGCGCAGCTCAGGCGTCTCATGAACGTTACTCGGCGCCATCGCGCGCCCTTACGGAAGAGGAACCTGATGAAGCTTCGCCGAACCGTGGCCGCGGCCGCCACCGTGGCCGCTGTCGTACCGGCGGCCCTGCTGGCAGCTCCCGCCGCTTACGCCACCGAAGGCACCGGGGAGAAGCTGTACAACTGCTCCGACGTCTCCACCACGTACGGCGATTACGAGCAGAAGTCCATCAGACTCGTACAGACCGACGCCGACGGCCCGGTCGTGCGGGGCGGGGACTGGCGGCCGTTCCGTGCGACGGTGACCAACATCAGCGCCAAGGACGTGTCGACGCTCAGCGTCCGCGTGTACGCCTGGCGACAGGTGGAGGACGAGGACCCGGTGGTGGGCCGGTTCATACAGTTCGAGTACAAATCCGCCCAGACCGGTAAGTGGACCCCGGTGGACACCAGCGCGTCCGGCGCCTTCGTGACCAACGGTGTCGTGAAGGCCGGGAAGTCGGTGACCTACGAGCTGCGCCTGCGCGCCACTGCGGACCTGCCCAAGCACATGACCTGGGGCGATGTCAGCGTAGAGACGTCATTTGTGGATCACTACCGCTTCCCCGACGGCAAGGTGGTGCCCTGCACGGCCGGCCCCACCGGGCAGAACGCGATCACCATCGTGGACCCGGCGGCCAAGCCCACCCCCAGCGCGACGAAGCCGGGGCCGGCGACGGGAGGGGGCACGAAGCCCAAGCCCACCAAGCCGACCCCCGCCCCGACCGCCACCCGGCCCACCGGCTCCCCGACGCCGACGGCCGCACCGTCCGCGTCCCGCGCCGGCACCTCGTCGAATGTCGCACAGGTGTCCGCCCAGACCTCCTCCTCCCACGCGACCGGCAGCCTCGCGCAGACCGGCTCCTCCGATGCGCTGCCCACCGTGGCCCTGATCGGCGGAGCTGCCGTTGTCGCGGGCGGAGCGGCCGTACTGGTCACGCGTCGGCGCCGCACCAACTGACGGGGCGCACCCGCCCGGCAGGCGGCAAGGCGGGGCGGGACTGCCGCTCGGCCGCCGCCTGAACGCACGTACAGCTCTCCGTCTGCCACATCGACGGAGGGCTGTGCGGAACAACTGCTCCCTGCCTCGTAAGGTGGCGGAGCGCGACTTGTCGAGGGGCGCAGAACAGAACCCGCACAGCGGAGCGGAGCGGAACGTGAAACGCATACTGGTCATCGGTGGCGGGATCGCCGGCACAGCGACCGCGCTGGCCCTGCACAAGGCGGGATTCGACGTCACCGTGCACGAGGCGCACCCCGACACGGCCGAGGACATCGGGGCATTCCTGACCTTGGCCGGCAACGGTATGCGCGCCCTGGCGCAACTCGGCGCTTCGGACGCGGTCACCGCCCTCGGCTTTCCGCTGCGCTCACTGCGCCTCCTCGACGACCAAGGCGCTGAAGTGGCGCACGCACCGATGGGAGAGGCCGACGACGCTCTCCTGCGGTATCGGTGTCTGCGCCGCGGCGAGTTGAACGCCGCCCTGCAGACCGAGGCCGCCCGCCGGGGCATCAGGATTTCGCACGGGTCCCGACTGGCATCCTTCGAGAACGGCCCGGACCAGGTGACCGCGCGTTTCGCGGACGGCAGCATCGCCACCGGTGATCTGCTCGTCGGTGCGGACGGCCTGAATTCGGCCATTCGCCGAGCGATCGCCCCCGACACAGAACCCGTATACGCGGGGCAGCGCGTCTTCTACGGATACACCCGCGGCGCCCAAGTGACGGACGGCACCGGCCACATCACCATGGTCCGAGGCAGCAAAGCGTCCTTCGGTTACGCGGTCTCGCCGGACAGGGAAACGTACTGGTTCGCCCGCGTCGCCGCCGAAGCCATTCCCGGCAAGGAACTCGCGCACCCCGACACCGCCCGCTGGCGTGAACAACTCATCGAGCTGCTACGCGAGGACGCCACACCCGCAGCGGACATCGTCGCGGCCTCCACGGACAGCATCATGGCCACGAACGCCACCGAATTGCCCCCCGGCACCCCCTGGCGCTCCGGACGGACACTGATCATCGGTGACGCCGCGCACGCGGCGTCACCAGCGACGGGCCAAGGAGCATCCATGGCCCTGGAAGACGCCGTCATCCTCGCCAAATCCCTACGGGACGCACCCGACACGGAAAGCGCGCTCACCCTCTACGAGACATTCCGTCGCCCCCGCGTGGAACACAACATCACCGTCAGCGGACAGATCTCACGCGGCACCCGCACACCGTCACGCACCGGCTCGGCACCGTCACCGCAACGCCCTGGCGAAGACACCCTGAATTCCCAACTGGAATGGGACGTCGACCTGCGCACGGTCTCCGGCGGTACCGATGGCGCCGATACGTCAGCACACGCCGGGAGTTGAGTGGTCGCCGGCCTGGTGCACCGGGCGGCAAAGTGCTCACCAGCACTGCCACGATCAGCGATGTTTCCCCGCGCAGCGTCAGGCGCGGCAGCGTCACTTGCTTCAATCACTCATAGGCCCCCGGTACGAGAAGACTTGCTGAGCGCGCGCCGGCGAGTTCGCCTGTCCGATCTCACACATCCGCGAAGCCGGCTGCGTGGCCGGCCTGTCTCGTCCATGAGCCGGTCGACGCCGCGTCAGTGGCTCATTCGCGTTCGCGGAGGTATGTCTCCAGTTCGGCTGCCCCGGCCAGCATCGCGCGTCCGCGGGCGGACAGGCGGGTGTGCCAGTCGCGTAGGGCGGCCTCCAGTGGCTCCAGGCCGCCTGCCGACCGTACCTGGGTGATCACTGGGGCGATCTGGTCCAGTAGGTAGCCGCCTCGCCTGAGCTGGTGGACCAGGCGGGCGTCGCGTACGGCGGTCTCGTCGTAGACCCGGTATCCGGTCAGCTGGTCGCGGCGCGGGCGTACCAGTCCGGCGTTTTCCCATTTGCGCAGTGTCGCGGGCCGGATGCCCAGCTTCGCGGCCAGTGGACCGATGAACACAAGGCCGGCCTCTGACGCCGTGTCGGGTACCGGCTCCGTGTCAGCCTCGGGCGCCGGGGCGAGCGCCAGGCCGCGGATGGCGCTTTCGACGGCCCTGAGGGTGCTCCGGTCTTCGAGGAGCTGGGCGTGGCTCGCGTCGATGAGGCGGAACGCTTCGTCGGCCTCGCCCTGGTTCACCGCCCGCAGGATCGAGGCCGCCGTCCGGTGGCCGTGGCCGGGCACGAGGGCGAGGAACGCGCGGAGGGCCCGGGCGTGCAGCGGGGTGTAGGTGCGGTAGCCGTGGGGTGTCCGGTCGGCGGCCGGGAGGATGCCGGCCTCCTCGTAGTTCCTGACGGCCTGTGTGGACAGACCGTGTCCGCGCGCCAGGTCGATCGGCCTGAGCCGTTCCCCGTTTTTAAGGTTCTTCCCCATTGTCCTGCCAATATCGCGGAAAAGTTTCAACCGAAGGTTCAACGATAGCGTTGAAGGTATGGAAATCGACACCAAGGACATCGCTCATGCCGTCGAAGCCTGCGCGGTCATGGAGCTCCTTCCGGCCCGGCCACGGCTGCTCGCCCTTGGCGAGCCCACCCACGGGGAGGACGCGTTGCTCGAACTGCGCAACGGACTCTTCCGGCAGCTCGTCGAGCAGGAGGGCTACCGGACGATCACGATCGAGAGCGACTGCATGATGGGCCTGGTGGTGGACGACTACGTCACCTCGGGCACGGGCACGCTCGATGAGGTCATGGAGCGCGGCTTCAGCCACGGGTTCGGCGCGTCAGCGGCCAACCGTGAACTCGTACGCTGGATGCGCGACCACAACGACGGCCGCCCCCCGGCCGAGCACGTCCGCTTCGCCGGTTTCGACGGCCCACTGGAGATCACCGGCGCCGCCGCCCCCCACCAGGCCCTCACCGCGCTCCACGCCTACCTCGCGGCCCGGGTGGACCCGGACCTGCTCCCCTGCACGTCGGAAGCGCTCGACCACCTCCTCGGCGCCGACGACCGGTGGACCAATCCCGCCGCGATGATGGACCCGACCCAGTCGGTGGGGCGGACGGCCGAGGCCAAGCAGCTGCGGCTGCTCGCCGACGACCTGGTGGCGCTGCTGAACGCGCAGACGCCGCACCTGATCGCGGCGACCTCACGGGAGGACTGGGACCGGGCGCGCCTGTACGGGCGCACCGCCACCGGGCTGCTGCGGTACCACTTCTGGATGGCCGACACGTCACCGGGCCGCATGACGCAACTGATGGGCATACGGGATCAGATGATGGCCGACAACCTCCTCGCCCTCGCCGAACGGGGCCCGGCGCTGATTCACGCGCACAACAGCCACCTCCAACGGGACAAGAGCTCGATGCGGTTGGGTGACCTGCCGCTGGAATGGTGGAGCGCCGGCTCGATCGTGAGCGCCCATCTGGGCGAGGAGTACGCCTTCCTGGCCACGGCCGTCGGTACGATTCGGCACCACGATGTGGACACCCCGCCGGCGGACACCGTGGAGGGATTCCTGTACGCCCTTCCGGAAGACGACTACATCGTCGACGCTCGCCGACTGGCCAGCGTCCTCGGTGTCACACGGCCCGCCCTACGGATCTCCCCCTACTTCGGCTACGCCCCACTCGACCCGGCGCACCTGGCCGGATACGACGGGATCGTGTTCGTCAAGGATCTGCCACAGAGCTAGGCGGCTGGTGCGACGGTGGTGCGCGCGCCTGTGGACACCGTGCGTGGAGGTGTCTGTGCGCCATCGTCGGGTGCTGTCGTCGGGCTTACCGGTCATAGAGAACGCCGCATTTCCGGGCACGGCGATGAGGCCGGATATCGCGTCCCGAATGCGGCCCAGTCCATACCGTAGAACCGGGCGGCAGCGACTCCCTTTTGACCAGGGGTGGTTCGCTGTCGCCCGCCCGGTGCCACGACGGCCCGGGGGGGGGGGGGGGGGGGGGGGGGGGGGGGGGGGGGGGGGGGGGGGGGGGGGGGCCGTTCCCTTGTGCTGGTGCGGGGAAGGGGGGGTGGGT